>NZ_JBWXTH010000012.1:0-138043 GCF_056856075.1 Pseudomonas sp. FA-1 | reverse complement strand
TGGCCCTGCGCCGCTTGCCAGGCATCCATGCCTGGCACCCACCTGCGCAAGGCTTCCACTCGGCCTCCTGACGTCGCATTTGGCGGCGCCTGGGCTGGCGGCGTTTATTCAGTAGGAATGACGGTGACCGTAATCGGGGGGCAAGCCCCCTCCCACAGATAAGCGACACATTTGAAGGCAGCGATGAATCTGTAGGAGTGGCTGTACGGATACCCGACTTGTCCCGCGATGAGGCATTCGTTGGGTTCAGGGCGCTCCGGTCTTCTCTTCCTGCGGCGCCTGGGTAGTGGCCTGCTTGGGCGGCCGCGCATCGCCATCCTGGGCCGTGGACGGGGAAGCGGCCCGGGTCTTGAACAGCGACAAGAGGACCCCGCCCAGCAGCAACCCGAACGTCACGCCCAGCGACAGCAACGCCGGTACCTTGCCGACCATGCCGTGATAGAAGATCTTGCAGCCGATGAAGATCAACACCAGTGCCAGCGCGTACTTGAGGTAGACGAAGCGGTGCATCAGCGCCGCAAGGGCGAAGTACAGCGAACGCAGCCCGAGGATGGCGAAGATGTTCGAGGTGTAGACGATGAACGGGTCCTGGGTGATGGCGAAGATGGCCGGCACGCTGTCCACGGCGAACACCAGGTCCGCCAGCTCGATCAGCACCAGGGCCAGGAACAGCGGCGTGGCATGGCGCAGGGCGGTGCTGTGGCCGGGCGGGGTGAGGCGCACGAAGAAATGTGGGCCGTGGATCTGCTCGGTGACCCGCATGTGCCGGCGTACGAAGCGCAGCACCGGGTTGTTGGCCAGGTCGGGGTGACTGTCTTCCTTCGACAGGGCCATCTTCACCCCGGTGAACAGCAGGAAGGCGCCGAACAGATACAACACCCAGGCGAAGTGCTGCACCAGCGCCGCGCCCACGCCGATCATGATCGCCCGCAGGAACACCACGCCGAGGATGCCCCAGAACAACACCCGATGCTGGTAGCGGCGGGGGATGGCGAAGAAGCCGAAGATCATCGCCATGACGAACACATTGTCCATCGACAGCGACTGTTCCACCAGGAACCCGGTGTAGAACTCCAGCGCCGACTGGGCACCGAGCTCGTACCAGACCCACGCCCCGAACAGTACGCCCACGCTGAAATAGCCTGCATACAGCAGCAGGCTTTCGCGCATTTCGATTTCCCGGTCCTTGCGGTGCAGCACGCCAAGGTCCAGCACCAGCAAGGCGATGACGATGGCGACGAACACCAGCCACAACCAGGCGCTGGTACCGAGGAACGGAGTGGTGAGGAATGTGAGCAGAGCCGTCATGAGCCCCTCCTTGAATGTCGACGTTGCATGGCAACAGTGATCCGACATGGCGGCTCGGCAGCCGTCAGAGGGGCCCGGTATCACATGGGTTTGAGCCTAGACCGGTTTCCCGGCGCTGCCGAATGGCAGGCTGTTACATTTTTTTGCGCCGCTAACCCAGCCTTCAGTACACCCATACTTCGACCCTTTGGTTACGCAAACGTCCCTTTTGTTGATCGTTATCGGCCACCGGCAATTCGTCGCCCAGGCCGGCCACTTCCCTCACCTCGATGCCATGACGGGCCAGTGCGCGGCGCACGGCCATGGCCCGCAGGCGCGAGAGCAGGGCGGCACGCCCGGGGGTTGCCTTGGGGTCGCCAAAGCCGACCAGCACGACCTGATGATCGAGCTTGCCGGCCTGGCGCAGGTAGTCGGCGACCCGCTGGACATCGCGCAACGCCTTGTTGTCGAGGTTGGCACTGCCGGCCTGGAAGCGGAAGCTGACGGTCAGACGCTGGGCCTGGCTGGCCAGGGTGCGGTAGCGCGCCGGCATGTCCGCCTGGCTGGGCACCGGCAGGGCCTGGATCTGCTGGGAAACGAAGCCCTGGCGGGCGACGATCGCCTGGCCTGCCGGGCTCTGGGTGAACTCGGCCAGGGCCCGTGCCAGCGGGGTGGGGTGGGCGGGCAGGTAGAAGAACAGGCGCCGCGACAGCGGGTAGTCTTCACTGGCCACCCGGGCACGGGTCGGCAGCAGGGCCGGGGCATCACCCTCGGCGATGGCCAGGACCTTGGCGCCATGCACGGCCGTCAAGGTACTGAAACCAATGGCCTGGCGGTCGGCCTTGACCCGCTCGGCCAGCGCTTCGCTGGATTCGAAGCGCTGCGCCTGGGGCGCCAGGCCATGATGGCCTGGCTCCAGCACCAGGGCCTTGAAGGTTTCGAAGGTGCCGGAGCGATCATCGCGGGCATACAGGCGGATCGTGCCGCCGGCCACGCCCAACTGCTCCCAGCGCTGTACTTGGCCGGAAAACACCTGCGCCAACTGGGTGATGGTCAGCTGCGACAGGGGGTTGCCTGGGTGGACGATCACGGCCACGCCATCCAGGCCGATGACCTGCTCCGAGGCCTTGTCGCGCAGGTCGCCCAACGCCTGCAGGCGCTGGGCCTCGCTGTCGGTGATGGGCCGGGAGGCGGCGGCCAGGTCGGCCTTGGCGTCGCCCAAAGCGATGAAACCGGTGCTGGAGCCGTGGGCGGCGATATCGATGTGCAGGGGCTGGCCTTGGGCATTCAGGGCGCGGATCTGGGTTTCGTTGGCGTGCTCGCCCGGCGCCTGTTCGATGGCCGTGGCGCCCTGGGCCTCGAGCAGGCCCCGGACCAGGGCCGGAACGAGGGCGGCGCCGATGGTGTTGGAGCCCTGGATGCGCAGCTGCACCGGCTCGGCCAGGGCCGGCAGGGGCAGCAGGCAGCACAACAAGACAAGGAGGCGGAGCATCCTGGGAACCTGTGGCGTGGCGTTGGGCCGCAGATTACGACAGGGCGGTGACTGGAAGATGACAGTGAGGTCGCCTGTGCCGGCCCTCTGGGAGCGGGTTGGCGGTGCCCCAGGCTCAGAACGTAGGTGGCGTGATCACCCAGATCACCACGGCATCCTCGTCCCCGGGGTTGCCATAGCGGTGTGGTTCCTGGCTGGAGAAGCTGAAGCTGTCGCCTTCGTTGAGCTGGAAATACCGCTCGCCCACCCACAACTCGAAACGGCCCGACAGCAGATACCCGGCTTCCTCGCCCTCATGGCTGTAGCTCTCCTGGCTGTAGGTGCCCGGTGGAAAGCGCGAATGGAGGATTTCCAGCTGACGGTTGGGCTGGGGCGTGAGCAGCTGGTCGACGATGCCGTCCTCGTAATGCACGCTCAGGCGGCTGTTGCGGCGCACCACGTAGCCTTGGTCTTCAGGGGCGGTGCTGGCCTCGCTGGCGAAGAACCACTGGATGGTCACGCCCAGGCTGCGGGCGATGTTGAACAGCGCCGGGATCGACGGGTAGGAGAGGTTGCGCTCCAGCTGGCTGATGTAGCCGGCGGTCAGTTCGCTCTGCTTGGCCAGCTCCGCCAGGGTCATGCCGCGGCGCTTGCGCAGGCCGCGGATGCGGGTGCCGAGAAAATGCGGGGCCGCGCCACCTGCTTCGGCGGCGGGCGTCGGCGTCATGGGTTGCTCGCTCATTGGGCGTCGGTCCATCGGGAAAGCGGCAGTATGACCAGCCTCAGAGCGCCCAGGCAACCGTCAGGCCGTCATGGATCGCCTCCTCGACGGTGCGTGGCGCCAGGCAGTCGCCGACGCGCCTGACCTCGACCAGCCCGGCCAGCTCCTCGCCCAAGGTGTCCTGGGGTTGATGGCCCAGGCACAGCACCAGGGTGTCGATGCCTTCGAAGATCATCGGCTCGCCGCTGGCGGTGTGCAGCAGGTAGACGGTGTTGTCGTCGCAGCCGTAGAGGCGGGCATAGGGCGTGATCGCAATGCCCAGGCGGTGCAGCTCGCCGGCCATCTGGTCGCGCACGTACAGCGGCAGGTTTTCGCCGCAGTGGGTGCCGTTGACCGCCAACTGCACCTGGTGCCCGTCGCGCACCAGGCGTTCGGCGATGCCGGGGCCGATCCAGTCGCTGCGCCAGTCCACCACCAGCACCGAGCGCCCCAGGGTGGCCTGGTTGCGCAGCACCTGCCAGGCGTCCACCACCTGCATCTGGCCGTCGCGCTCGAACGTGGGCCAGTAGGGCGTAGCGCCAGTGGCGGCGATCACTAGGTCCGGGCGCTCGCGTTCGACCAGGGCGCGGTCGACCCGGGTGTTGCGCACCACGCGCACCCCGGCCAGTTCCATCTCCCGTTGCAGGTTGGTGCTGGCGCCACCGAATTCGCTGCGCCGGGGCAGCAGCTGGGCCAGCAGTACCTGGCCGCCCAACTGCGGGCCGGCCTCGTACAAGGTCACGTCGTGGCCACGCGCGGCCGCCACGGCGGCGGCCTTCATGCCGGCCGGGCCACCGCCGGCAACCATCACCCGCTTGGGTGCGGTGGTGCGTTGCAGCGTGCCGTATTGCAGCTCCCGGCCGGTTTCCGGGCGCTGGATGCAGGAGATCGGCAGGCCGCGGTGGAAGTGGCCGATACAGGCCTGGTTGCAGGCGATGCAGGCGCGCACGTCCTCGACCTGGCCGCGCTCGGTCTTGGTCGGCATCTGCGGGTCGCAGATCAAGGCGCGGGTCATGCCGCAGACATCGGCCTGGCCACGGGCAAGGATCAGTTCGGCCTCCTGAGGCTGGTTGATGCGGCCGGTGACGAACAGCGGGATGTCCAGGCTCGCCTTGAAGGTGCCGGCTTCGCGGGCCAGGTAGGCCGGCTCGATGGCCATGGGCGGGACGATATGCACCGCGCCGCCGAGCGACGCGGAGGTGCCTGCGACGATATGCAGGTAGTCGATCTCGCCTTGCAGGGCCTGGGCGGCCAGCAACGACTCGTCCTCGGTCAGGCCCTCGGGGTCACGCTCGTCGGCACTGATGCGCAGGCCGACGATGAAGTCCTCGCCGGTCGCCGCGCGTACCGCCGCCAGCACCTCGCGCACGAAGCGCAGGCGCTGCTCCAGGCCGCCGTTGTAGCCGTCGGTGCGGCGATTGACCCGCGGGTTGAGGAACTGGGCCGGCAAGTAGCCGTGGCTGGCCACCACCTCCACGCCATCCAGGCCGGCCTGGTACAGGCGACGGGCGGCCGCGGCGTAGCCCTGGACGATTTCGTCGATCATCGCCTGGTCCAGCGCCCGGGGCATCACCCGGAAGCGTTCGTTGGGCACTGCCGAAGCCGAATAGGCCACCGCCAGCAGGCCGTCGGCCGTTTCCATGATCTCGCGGCCGGGGTGGAACAGCTGCGACAGCACCACCGTGCCGTGCGCGTGGCAGGCCTCGGCCAGGCGCCGGTAGCCCTCGATGCAGGCGTCGTCGGTGGCCATCAACACGTGGGAGGTATAGCGCGCGCTGTCGTGTACGCCGGCCACCTGCAACACGATCAGGCCGGCACCGCCCTCGGCGCGGGCACGGTGGTAGGCGATCAGCTTGTCGTTGACCAGGTTGTCGGTGGGCAGGCAGGTGTCATGCCCGGTGGACATGATGCGGTTCTTCAGGCGTTTGCCACGGATCTGCAACGGCTCGAACAGGTGGGCGAAGGCGGTCGACATGCGCGCAGCTCCGGTGAGTTGTTGTTTTACACCATGAAAGTGTAGCTACAGTAAAAAATCAACTTGTTTTTTTACTTGTCCGCGACTAGCGTTCCCTTCGACCTCTCAAGCAGGGGCGCCTCACAACAACAAGAAAGCGGGCCTTGGCTGTACCGGCCAGGCACCGGCAGGAGGAACCAGCGATGAATGCATTTCCCCGCAGGACCGGCTTTTGCGCACTGCTGTTGGCCTTGGGCCTGGGCAGTGTGCAAGCGGCGCCGCAGATGGTCGTGGTCGGCTATGGTGGTGCAGGCCAGAAAGCCCAGGATGTGGCAATCTTCCAGCCTTTCAGTGCCCAGGACGGCAGCAAGCTGATCCAGAGCGAATACAACGGCGAGATGGCCCGTATTCAGGTGATGGCCGATACCGGGAATGTCGATTGGGATGTGGTGCAGATCGAAGGCCCGGACCTGTTGCGTGGGTGCGACGAGGGCATCTACGAGCGCCTGGACTGGCAGCAGCTGGGCGGTACTTCCGAGCTGATACCTGATGCGGCCCAGGATTGCGGTTCGGCGGCACTGGTGTGGAGCGTGGCGATTGCCTACGACCGGAGCAAGCTGGCCCAGGCCCCGACTTCCTGGGCGGATTTCTGGGACGTGAAGAAATACCCCGGCAAGCGCGGCCTGCGCAAGCGCGCGGTATACAACCTGGAGTTCGCCTTGCTGGCCGACGGCGTCAAGGTCGAGGATGTGTACAAGGTCCTGGCCACCCCGGCAGGCGTCGAGCGCGCTTTCGCCAAGCTGACCGAGCTCAAGCCGTACATCCAGTGGTGGGATGCCGGCGCCCAGCCGCCCCAGTGGCTGGCCGCAGGCGATGTGGTGATGACGTCCACCTATAGTGGCCGCATCGCCGTGGCCGCGCAGCAGGGCAGCCCGCTGGCGGTGGTTTGGCCGGGCAGCCTGTATGGCATGGACTACTGGGCGATCATCAAGGGGTCCAGGCATGCCGATCAGGCGCGGCGGCTGATCGCCTACGCCAACCAGCCCGATACCCAGGTGCGTTACGTCGAGCAGATCCCTTATGGCCCGACCAATACCCAGGCCGCAGCCAAGCTCGCCCCTGGGCTGGCCAGCTGGGTGCCGACCTCGCCCGAGAACCTCAAGGGCGCGCTGGCCATGGATGTGGCGTTCTGGGTCGATCATGGCGAAGAGCTGGAGCAGCGGTTCAACGCCTGGGCCAGCAAGTGATGGGTTGATATCCGGGGCCGCGCAGCGGCCTCATCATTCACAAATCAGGACAATGCCAATGACCCCTACCGAACGGACCCTGCGCCAGGAACTGGCGGCCTGCTACCGCCTGATCGCGCATTTTCGGATGACCGACCTGATCTTCACCCATATCTCCGTACGCCTGCCTGGGCCGGAGCATCACTTCCTGATCAACCCCTACGGCTTGCTGTTCGACGAGATCACTGCCTCGAAGCTGGTGAAGATCGACCTGCAGGGCAACCCGGTCGAGCCCTCGCCCTATCCGGTCAACCCGGCCGGTTTCGTCATTCATGGTGCGATCCACGGCGCCCGCGAAGACGCCCAATGCGTGCTGCACACCCATACCCGCGCCGGCTGTGCGGTCGCTGCGCTCGAGTGTGGGTTGCTGCCGCTCAACCAGATAGCCATGGAGTTCTATGGCCGGGTCGGCTACCACGCCTACGAAGGTATCGCGCTGGACCTGGACGAGCAGCAGCGGCTGGTGGCGGATCTGGGACAACACACGGTGATGATCCTGCGCAACCACGGTTTGTTGACGGTCGGCAGCACCGTGGCCGAGGCGTTCTTGCGCATGTATTACCTGGAGAAGGCTTGCGAGATTCAACTGGCAGCGCTGCAGGCCGGGCAAGTGATCGTGCCGCCGCATGCGGTGTGCGCGCACACCGAGCGGCAGTTCAACGAGCCGGCGCGGCCGTTGAAGGCAGGGGAGTTGGCGGACCCGGATGGCAACACCTTGGCATGGCAGGCGCTGTTGCGGTTGCTGGAGCGGGTGGCGCCAGATTATCGCGATTGAGCCAGGCGCCTGGGGGCCGGCGCTGGCCCAATCGCGGGGCGAGTCGGTGCAGGTGGCCGCCGGGCTTCAGGATACTGACATCTTCGCCGTCAGGTTCTGCTGCATGTAGTCCAGGAAGCGGCGCTGGAACAGCATCGTGTGTTCATGGGCCGCCTTTTCCGCTGCATCGGCATCTCGGGCGGCGATGGCTGCGATCATTTCTTCATGGTCACGCCCCAGGCGGTGGTTGCTGGCAGAGCTGACGATATGGTCGAAGTGCAGGTGCAGCAGACGCTGTCCCTCACCGAGCAGGCGTTCGTAGTAGTTGATGAAATAGGGGTTGCGCCCGGCATGGGCAATGGCCATGTGGAATGCCTTGTTCAGCTCGGACATGTGCTGGTAGTCGCCGTCGGTCACGGCCTTCAGATACGCCGCATCGGCCTTGCGGATCGCCTCGAGGTCTTCATCGCGGTGCTGGGTGGCGGCCAGGCGGGTGACGGCGCGCTGGATCAGGTCCAGGGCCGAGATGTAGTTGGGAAATTCCTCGATCTCGAAGGGCGTCACCAAGGTGGTGCGGTTCGGCAGGATGGTCACCAGGCCTTCGGTGATCAGGCGTGCCAGGGCGTCGCGCACCGGTGAACGGGACAGGCCGAACTGGGCGGCCAGGGACACTTCATCCAATTGCACTCCCGGCTTGAGCTTGAGGGTGAGGATCTGCTTGCGCAGCTCCTCGTAGATGTAGCGACCGCTGTGGCGGCGCGCGCCGCCTTCGGGTTCGTTGTCTTTGGCCATCATTAGGTCTCGGTTGGGCTGGGCGGTATCATACAGGCCGGCCGTGGTGCTTATCATCAAGTGGCCAATACCCTGGGGCTGCAAGGCTGCCGCAGATATCGCGCATGCAGTGCGCCTGAAACCACGACGTCAGGCCTGGCCTGGGCCCCAGGTATCGCTGAGCATGAAGCCTGCCGCCAGTGGGTCGTCGGGGTCCACCCCCAGTTGCTGCAGACCGTACAGCCAGGCGCGGCCGGTAATGCGCGGCAGCACCGCCGGGCGGCCAGCGACCTCGGTGCGGCCCAGCAGGTCGACCTGGAACTGACCGCCGATGGTCGAACGTGACACTAGATGCTCGCCGTCCTGCACCAGGCCCCGGGCGGCGAGGGTGGCGAGGTTGGCCGAGCTGCCGGTGCCACAGGGCGAGCGGTCGACCCGGCCAGGCGGCAGGGTGGTGCAGGTCTGGTAGGTGTGCGCATCCACCCGGTTGCGGAACATCACGTAGGCCACTTCGTTGACCGAGGGCAACAGCGGGTGCTGTATGTCGAGCTGGCGGTTGATGATGTCCTTGAGCGCCACCCCAGCATCGGCCAGGGCGCGGGCGTTTTCCGAGGCGATGGCCAGGCCGACCTGCTCCACGTCGACCAGTGCGTAGTACACCCCGCCAAAGGCTACATCGACCTTCAGGGTGCCGTACGCGTCGGTCTCCACGGCCAGGTCCAAGTGCTCGACGAACGCCGGTACCATGTCCAGCGACACGCCCAGGCAGCGTCCGTCGGCGCATTGCGCGCGGGCGGTGACCAGGCCCGCCGGGGTGTCCAGCACCACGGTGGTTTCCGGTTCGTGCATCGGCAGCATGCCCAGCTCGAGCAGGGCGGTGACCACGCAAATGCAGTTGCTGCCGGACATTGGGTGGGCCTTGTCCGCCTGCAGCACGATGAAGCCGGCATCGGCCTCGGGGCGGGTCGGTGGCAACAACAGGTTGACCGACATCTGCAGGCAGCCGCGGGGCTCCAGGGTCACCAGGCGGCGCAGGCTGTCGTCGACCTCGTTGATATGGTTCATCTTGTCCAGCATGGTCGCGCCGGGAACGCCCAGCACGCCGCCAGTGATGACCTTGCCGATCTCGCCCTCGCAATGCACTTCGGCCAGTTGCAGGGTTTGTTTCCAACGCATGGCGTTACCTCACTTGATGTACCAGCCCCAGGGCTGTTGGCTGTCGTAGCGGGTGATCTGCTTGGTTTCCAGGTAGTTGGCCAGGCCCCATTCGCCCAGTTCGCGGCCGATTCCGCTCTGCTTGTAACCGCCCCAGGGGGCTTCGGTAAAGGTCGGTTGCGAGCAGTTGACCCAGACGATGCCGGCGCGCAACTGCCGGGCTACCCGCTCGCAGCGCTCGATGTCTTGGGACATGACTGCCGCGCCCAGGCCGAAGCGCGACTGGTTGGCCGATTGCACCGCCTGCGCTTCGCTGTCGAACGGCCGCACACAAACCACGGGTCCGAAGACTTCCTCGTTCCAGATCCAGCTGTCCTCGGGCACGTCGGCGAACACCGTGGGCTGCAGGTAGTGGCCTTTGTCCAGGTGCGCCGGACGCTCGCCGCCGTACACCAGGCGGGCACCTTCCTCGTGGCCGCGAGCGATGGCCTGGAGCACCTTGTCGTATTGGCCGCGGTTGACCAGTGGGCCCAGCAGTACGCCATCCTGCAGGCCATTACCGATAGTGATCCGGCGCGCCTGTTCGGCCAGGCGCGCGAGCAAGGGTTCATACAAGGGGCGTTCGACCAGAACTCGGGAGGTGGCTGAGCAGACTTGACCCTGGTTCCAGAAGATGCCGAACAGGATCCACTCCACGGCCGCTTCCAGGTCGCTGTCGGCGAAGATCACGAACGGCGACTTGCCGCCAAGCTCCAGGCTGATGTTCTTGATGTCGCGGGCTGCGGCCTGCATGATCCGGCTGCCGGTGGGCACGCTGCCGGTGAAGGCCAGCTTGTCCACGCCCGGGTGCTCGGCCAGCGGGGCACCGGCATCCGCGCCCAGACCGGTGACCACGTTGAACACCCCAGCCGGCACCCCGGCTTTGTCGGCGATGCGCGCCAGTTCCAGAGCGGTCAGCGGCGTCAGTTCGGAGGGCTTGAGCACCAGGGTGCAGCCGGCAGCCAGGGCCGGCGCGACCTTCCAGGCGGCCATCAGCATCGGGAAGTTCCAGGGGATGATGGCCCCGGCCACGCCGATCGGTTCCTTGCGCGCCAGGGCGCTGAAACGCTCGTCAGGCAAGGCGATGGGCTGCTCGCGTTGTTCGTCGAGCTGTTCGGCAAGGCCTGCGTAGTAGTCGAAGCATCCAGCGGTGTCGCCAATGTCCCACAGCGCTTCGGGCAAGGGCTTGCCGTTGTCGCGCACCTCCAGTTCGGCCAGGGCCTGCTGGCGTTCGCGGATCAGTGCAGCGATGCGGCGCAACACGGCTGCGCGTTCGCGACCCGGCAAGCGTGGCCAGGGGCCTTCGTCGAAGGCGTTGCGGGCAGCCTTGACGGCTGCGTCCACGTCGTCGGCGGTGGCGGCGGCCACCTGGGCGAGCAGGCTTTCGTCGCTGGGGTCGAAGGTGTCAAAGCAGCCGCCCTTGCTGGGCGTGACCCATTGGCCGTTGATATAGAGCTGGTCGTAGCGGTTCATGCATGTCCTCCGATGAAGGCGAAGCGGCGAGCGCTGAAGGGGGTGAGGCCTTGGGCGGGTGTGCGACCGGCGGCAAGGTCCGCGACCAGGCGGCCGGTGGTGGCGCCAAGGGTGAGACCAAGCTGGCCGTGACCGAAGGCCATGAGCACATTGCTCAAGCGCGGCGAGCGGTCGATCACCGGCTTGGTGTCTGGCAGGAAGGGCCGGTAGCCGACACCGAAGGTCATGCCCTCGGTGCGCAGTTGCGGCAGTACCCGGCGGGCTTTTTCCAGGATGATCTCGGCCCGTCGGAAATTGGGTTCGGCATTAGGGCCGGCGAACTCGATGGTACCCCCGATCTGCAGGCCTCGGGTCATCGGGGCGAAGCAGAAGCCGCCGTCGGCGTAGATCACCGAATGGCGGATCTCCACGCCCGGTCGGGGCAGCACGGCCTGGTAGCCGGCGATGCCGGCCAGGGGAATGCTCACGCCCAGAGCATCGAAGAACGGCCGGGTGCCGGTGCCGGCGGCGACTACCACCTGGCTGGCCGGTAGGCGCCGACCGTCGCCGAGGGTTACGCCACAGGCGCGATTGGCCTGTTCGTCGATCTTCGCCACCCGCTCGCGCAGACGGATGCCGCCCTGGGCGACGAAGCTCTCGGTCAGCGCGGCGATGAAACCTTCGGTGTCGTTCACTGCGCGCCAATCGGGGAACAGCAGGCCATGCTGGAACTTGCCCGCCAAGGCCGGCTCCAGGTCGCCGATGGCAGCACCGTCCAGCTCCTCGGAGCGAAAGCCCAACTGCTGGCGCAGCGCCAGGTGCGGGCGCTCGTGGGCGAGGGCGGCGGGGGATTCGAAGACTTCGAGGATCGGGCGCTGGCCGAGCAGGGACTTGTCCGGGCAGGCATCCAGCAAAGGGGCGTAGTCCTCGTATACATGCTGGGTCAGGCGGGCCATGTCCTGGGCGATCTGGGTAATCTTCGCCGGGCGGGCGCACGCCAGGAAACGCAGGAACCACGGCAGGATCCCAGGCAGGGCGCTGGGGCGCAGGGCCAGGGGACCTTTCTGGTCGAGCAGCCAACCGGGGATCTTCATCAGGATGCCCGGCTTGGACAGCGGGATGACTTCGCTCACCGCCATCTGCCCGCAGCTCCACTTGGCAGTACTGTCCCCGGGGGCGGCCGGGTCGATGAGCGTCACCCGGTGGCCGTCGCGTTGCAGGTAGAGCGCGCAGCACACGCCGACGATGCCGCCGCCGATGACCACGGTCTGGTGCGTTAGGGGTTGCGGGTTGTTCATAGGTGCGGTTCTTCTCATCAGGGGGGCGAGGGCTGCGCCCTCGTTCGCGGGTAAACCCGCTCCCACAAGGTCTGTGCCGCTCCCTGGGTGGGAGCGGGTTTACCCGCGATGGGCCGCAAGGCGGCCTCGCCGTTCATTTCATTGCTGCGACGCTTCGTAGACCTTGCGAAACGCCGCCTTCTCCTCGTCGGTCAGCGGCAACAGTGGCGCCCGTGCATTGCCGACCTTGAACCCGGACAGCTCGGCACCGTATTTGACCTTCTGCACGAACTTGCCGCTTTCCAGGTTGGCCATGGCCGGGAACAGGCTGCGCATCACCTGCTGGGCACCCTTGAGGTCGCCGCGGGTGAACGCGCGGTGGAAGGCCACCACCTTCTCCGGGAAAATGTTCGCCGGCCCGCAGATCCAGCTGCTGGCGCCCCACAGGTAGAAGTCCAGGGCCTGGTCGTCGGACCCGCAGGACAGCTGGATCCCCTTGTACTTCTCACCGATCTCGATGGCACGCAACAGGTTACCGCTGCTTTCCTTGATGCCGATCACCCGTGGGTGCTCGTTGAGCGCGGCGATCACGTCCATGCCCACTTCGACATTGGTGCGGATCGGGTAGTTGTAGAGCACCACGTTGATCTCGGGGAAGGTGTCGAGGATGGTCTGGTAATGGGCCAGCAGCTCTTCCTGGGACGGCAGCGCGTAATAGGGCGGGGCGATCAGCAGGTTGCGGTAGCCGGCATCGACGGTCTGCTTTACCTGCTCGAGCACCTCTCGGGTGCAGGAGCCGTTGGCGCCGGCGATCAGGGTGCCGCGATCGCCCACCACCTCCTTGACGGTGGCCAGGATCTGCCGGCGTTCGTCGTTGGTCAGCGCGTAGTATTCGCCGGTCGAGCCCAGGGGCACGAAGCCGCTGACGCCGGCGGCAAGCTGGTGTTCGAGGATCGCGGCGAGGGTGTCGTGGTCGACCTTGCCGGCGGCGTCGAAGGGGGTGACCAGGGCGGGCAGGATGCCGTTCAGTTGCATGGTGGTGTCTCCAAGGGGGTGGGGTGGAAGTCAGTAGGCGTAGCGGCGCAGCAGGCGCGACTCGACCACACCGACCAGGCGGGTCAGCGGGAAGGCCACGAGGAAGTAGATGAGCGCCACCGCCGAGAGGAACTCGACCGGGCGGGCAGTGCTGTTGGAAATGTTCTGGCCGACGAACATCAGGTCGGCGACCCCGACCGAGGAGATCAGCGCGCTTTCCTTGAACAGGCTGACCACGTTCGATAGCAATGGCGGTACGGCGCGCAGCAGGGCCTGGGGGAATACCACGTAGAGCACCTTGGCCCGTGGCGAGAGCCCCAGGGCCGTGCAGGCATCGTGCTGCTCGCTGGCGATGGCCTTGAGCGCGCCGCGGAAGGTCTCGCTGGTGATCGCCGCCATGTACAAGGTCAGGGCGACCAGCACCGAAACGTATGGCGGGATGTCCAGGCCGAACACCACCGGGAAGCAGAAGAACACCCAGAACAATTGGATCAACAGTGGCGTGCCGCGGAAGAACTCCACATAGAGCGCCAGGGGCAGGCGCACCAGCGGCGTGCGCACCTGACGCAGCAGGCTGAGTATGAAGCCTGCCAGGCTGCCGAGCACAGCGCAGGTGGCGGTGAAGGCCAGGGTCAGCGCCAGGCCCTTGAGCAGGACCGGCCAGTAGCCAAGAACGATCGGGAAATCCAGTGGCATGGTGGGCTCCTCAGCGCTGGGTGGCCAGGTCCTGGCGACGCTCGAACCACTGCACCAACTGGGAGACGGGCAGGGACAAGGCGAAGTACACCAGGGCGATCAGGGTGTAGGTTTCCAGCGGTCGGTAGGTTTCGGTGGCCAGGCTCTTGCCCACGTACATCAGGTCGGCGACCGCGACGATGGCCACCAGTGCGCTCTGCTGCAGGGTACCGATGCCGTTGGTGATCAGCACCGGCAGGGCACTGCGCAACGACTGGGGCAACACCACGTACAGGGTGCGTTGCCAGGCCCGTAACCCCAGGGCGACGCTGGCGTCCAGATGTTCGCGCGGCACCGCTTGCACCCCGGCCCGGTAGGCCTCGGCGTTGAACGCGGTGAGGTTCAGTCCCAGGGCCAGGAAGCCCATGGCGATCGGGTCGACGAAGACGTTGAACAGCATCGGCACGCAATAGAAGAACCAGACGATCTGCAGCAGCGCCGGGGTGCAGCGGAAGAACTCGATGAACAGTTGCGCCGGCCAGCGAACGAAGAACCAGCGGCTCAGGGTCATCAGGCACAACACGAAGCCACAGGTCAGGCCGATCAGGTTGGCCACCAGGGCCAACTCCAACGTCACCTTCAGCCCCTCGAACAGTGCCGGCAGGCTGCCGCTCAAGAAATGGAAATCGAATTGGTAGTTCATCGCCTCGCCCTCAATCCAGGTGCAGGACCTTTTCCAGGAATTCGCGGGTACGTGGCTCGCGCGGGCGGGTGAACAGCTGCTCGGGATGTCCCTGTTCGACCACCTTGCCGTTGGCGCAGAACACCACGCGGGTGGCGATGTGGCGGGCGAAGTGCATGTCGTGGGTGACGATGATCATCGCCATCTTCTGCTCGGCCAACTGCATCATCACGTTCTGCACCTCGATGACCATCTCCGGGTCCAGCGCCGAGGTGACCTCGTCGAACAGCATCAGGCGGGGTTCGAGCATCAAGGCGCGGGCGATCGCCACCCGTTGCTTCTGCCCGCCCGAGAGCTGGCTGGGGTAGACGTGCAGCTTGTTCTCCAGGCCCAGCCGTGCCAGGTAGGCGCGGGCCTTGTCGGTGGCCTCGGCCTTGCCCATGCCATGGACCTTGACCGGGGCGAGGATCAGGTTGCCCAGCACCGACAGGTGCGGAAACAGGGTGTAGTGCTGGAAGACCATGCCGATCTGCTTGTGCAGGGCTTCGTCCAAAGGCTTGCCCTGCTTGCGCGTACCGTCGATGTACGGCTTGCCCTGGAAATGGATGCTGCCGCCCTGGACGCCCTCCAGGCCCATGAGCACCCGCAGCAGCGAACTCTTGCCGCTACCCGACGGGCCGATGATCACCAGGCGATCATCGGCGCGCATGTCCAGGTTCATCCGGTCCATCACCACCAGTTGCTCGCCGTAGGCCTTGTACAGCCCGCGCAGCTGGATGAAGTCGCCGCCCTGGGCCGAATCCGGGGTAAGCGAAGCCTGTGGCTGGGCAGCCACCAATTGGGGAGTGTTCATCGGGGTTGTCTCCTCGAAGGCGCATGCGCCTTCGATAGGGGGTTACTGGACGCTCTTGCCTGCGGCGTTGACCTGAGTGGAGGCTTTGTCCACCAGCTTGTCGATTTCACCCGTGTCGCGGCGCTGGGTCAGGTAGATGTTGAGCACGGCCAGGTCGGCGGCGGAGATCTCCCGTGGCACGGCGAAGGACACACCCTGCTTGGCCAGGGCGGGCTTGGGGTAGACCTCCTTGACCCAGTCATTGGCCAGGGCGAACAGGTGGTTGGTGTCGCTGGCATCGGCCAGTACGTCGGCGCGGCGCGACATCAGGGCCATGCGGGTTTCGTCGGACCCCGGCAGGCGCATCAGGGTGGCGCTCTTGAAGACGGCGGAGGCGGCCTTGTCGGCGGCGGTGCCGGAGATGACCGCGACGGTCACGCCGGCCTTGTCATAGTCGGCAAGGCTGCTGCCGGCGGCGCTGAACTTGGGGTTTTCCTTGTTGATCAGCAACGACACCTGGTAGTCGGTAGCCGGCACCGAGAAGCCCACGGCCAGGGCGCGCTCGGGGGTCTGGTTGAGCGCCATGGCCATGTCCCACTTGCCGCTCTGCAGGCCGGCGACTTGGTTGTCCCAGCTGGTGTCGACGAATTGCACCTTGACCTTGAGCACCTTCTCGCCGAAGTCACGGCACAAGTCGACGAAATAGCCGCTGTACTGGCCGGAGGCCGCATCCCGCATCACATAGGGCGCGGCGACGGCTGCACCGCAACGCAGCACGCCGGCTTTCTGGACGTTTTGCCACAGGGAGGCCTCGGCGGCCTGGGCGGTCTGGGCCAGGGCGGCGCAAAGCACGGTAATGCTGGCCAGGGTGGTACGGATGGTAAGGGGGATGCTGTGACTCATTTTTTTGACCTCTCCGTTGAACTTGTTGTTGTAGGCAGAAGGGCAAACCGAATCGCTGTATGTCTGACTGGATGTTGTGTTGTGTGCAGCGATGTATTCAGATTAGATCCGGGCGCGAAAACTTGTCAACGGGGTATTGGCAAAAGAAAGTTTGAAGGCAGTAACCCAACCCTTTGGCTGCGCTATCGCGCAGAGAACAAGGGGCTCGATGGGGTTCGGGCTTGTCCCGCAGTCAAGGGCGGTGATACCGGGCTGGGACCAATGGTGGCAGGCACCCGGTGCGTTTTCGGGATGGGATAGCGAGCGCAGGTAGCGAACGGCGTCCGCTACCTGGAGGGCGGGGAATCAGCGGGCGTCGGGGACGATGATATGAGCCGGCGCCTGTGCGGCGCGGCCGCGGGCGACCCAGTAGTACAGCAGGCTAGGCACCACCAGGCCGATCAACCAGGACACGTCGACGCCGCCCAGGTGGGCGACCATGGGGCCGGTGTACAGCTTGGTATCGATGAACGGCATCTGCACCAGCACGCCAACGGTGTAGACGATGATCCCTGGCCAGTTCCAGCGCCCATAGCGGCCTTCGGGGTCGGCCAGGGCCGGGATGTCGTAGCGCTCCTTGGTGATGAAGTAGTAGTCCACCAGGTTCACCGCGCTCCAAGGCACGAAGAAGGTCAGCAAGAACAGGATGAACGACTTGAACGCACTGAGGAACGAATGCTGGCCGAGCAGGGCGACGAGCGTGGCGGCGCCGACGATGCCGAGCACGAACACCAGGCGTTGCAGGCGGCTGATCTGCAGGTGGCCACGGAACCCGCTGATGATGGTGGCGATGCACATGAAGCTGCCGTAGGAGTTCAGCGTCGAGATGGTCACCTTGCCGAAGGCGATGCTGAAGTACAGCAGGGCGGCCGTGGTTCCAGCGCCCCCCAGGCCGACGATGTACGCCACCTCATGCCCGGAGAACTGCCCACCGGCAATGGCTGCGGCGAACACGCCGAGGATCATCGAGGCCTGGGCGCCGATCACCGACCCCAGCCCGGCGGCAAGGAAGGTTTTGATCGGTGAGGTGCTGCTGGGCAGGTAGCGCGAGTAGTCGGCCACGTAGGGGCCGAAGGCGATCTGCCAGGAGGCGGCCAGCGACACCGCGAGCAGGAACGAGGCCCAGGTGAAGTGGCGGTTGTCGAGCAACTGGCCGATGTCGGCCAGCATCAGGATGCGGCTGAACAGGTACACGAAGGCGATGATGCCGAGCACGCTGGCCACGCGGCCGATCCAGTGGATCACCCGGTAGCCGGCGAGAGTGGCGAGCACGATCACCCCGGCGAAGATCAGGATGCCGCTGCTGTCGCTCACGCTCAGCAACTGGCCGATGGCCTGGCCGGACAGCACCGTGCCGGTGGCGGTGAAACCCAGGTACATCAGGCACACCAGGGCCATGGGAATGGCCGCGCCGTAGACCCCGAACTGCACCCGGCTGGAGATCATCTGCGGCAGGCCCAGGCGCGGCCCTTGGGCGGCGTGCAGGGCCATGACGGCACCGCCGATCAGTTGGCCGAGCAACAGGCCGAGCAGCGACCAGAACACATCGCCGCCGAGTACCACGGCCAGGGCGCCGGTGACGATCGCGGTGATCTGCAGGTTGGCTCCCAGCCACAAGGTGAATTGGCTGTACACGCGTCCATGGCGTTCAGCTTCGGGGATGTAGTCGATCGAGCGCCGTTCGATCACGGGTTTGCTGGACATGGGGCACTCCGCTTGTTTGTTCTTGTGGGGCGGCGGCCAACTCGAAGGGGCGGGTGGCCTGTGTGCGATATGAGCATGTATAGACAAGTAGGGTCAAGTGAAGCCTGACACGGCTCGTCTGGCTGCTGTTCGTTGTCCCAGACACTTCGCCGGTACGACTGTTGCGCAAGGCTGGCACCCAACTGTGCTGGTCCGTGGGAAAACAAAGGCCTTATGCTGTTACGAAATATGTCTAGAAAAGCCTGAAGAAGGAAACTGCAATGCCAGTCAAGGACCTGCTGATCGCCCTGGTGGTGATCATCGCCTGGGGCGTGAATTTCGTGGTGATCAAGGTTGGCCTCGATGGCCTGCCGCCCATGCTGCTCGGGGCCTTGCGGTTTGCCTTGGTGGCGTTTCCGGCGGTGCTGCTGGTCAGGCGCCCGAAGCTGCCCTGGCGCTGGTTGATCGCCTATGGCGTGACCATTTCCCTGGGCCAGTTCGCCTTCCTGTTCCAGGCCATGTACAGCGGCATGCCTCCGGGGCTGGCGTCGTTGGTGCTGCAGTCCCAGGCATTCTTCACCCTTGGGTTCGCCGCGCTGTTTCTTGGCGAGCGCCTGCGCCTGGCCAGCCTGCTGGGCCTGTTGGTGGCCGCGGGCGGGTTGGTTCTGATCGGCAGCGAGGACAGCAGCCATGTACCGTTGCTGGCTCTGTTGCTGACCCTGTGCGCGGGCGCCATGTGGGGCATGGGCAACATCATCACGCGCCGGTTCGGCTCGGTGGATCTGGTGGCCCTGGTGATCTGGGGCGGTTTGATACCGCCGCTGCCGTTTCTGGCGCTGTCCTGGTGGCTGGAGGGGCCTGAGCGTATCGGCCATGCCCTGGCCAATATCGGCTGGAGCTCGGTACTGGCGCTGGCCTACCTGGCGTTCGTCGCCACCATGCTTGGCTACAGCCTATGGAGCACCTTGCTGTCGCGGCATCCGGCAGGCAAGGTGGCGCCGTTTTCGCTGTTGGTGCCGGTGGTCGGCCTGAGCTCGTCGGCCTGGCTGCTCGATGAACGCTTGAGTGCGGTGCAGGGGTGGGGCGCGGTGCTGGTCATGCTGGGGTTGCTGATCAATGTGTTCGGGCCTCGGGTAGGGCAGCGGTTGCGGGCGGTGAGCGTTCAGTAGAGGGTTTATGCGAGATCGCGCTGGCGGCGCGATCTCGCTATCGCCGAACATGGCAGATCGTCCTATAAATGAGACGAACCATGCCATTTTTGCCGTCTACCGCAACATTGGTTCCATAGGTAGTGTTACACCCAGCCATCTGAGAGAGGAGACTTCTCATGAAAAAGATTCTGGGTATCCACCGCAGCCCCCACGGCCATTGGGTCGGGGATGGCTTCCCGGTTCGTAGCCTGTTCACCTATGACAACCTGGCGCGCCATATCAGCCCGTTCTTGCTGCTCGATTATGCTGGCCCCCATGACTTCACGCCGACCACTGCGCGGCGCGGAGTCGGCCAGCACCCGCACCGGGGCTTCGAGACGGTGACCATCGTCTACCAGGGCGAACTGGAGCACCGCGATTCCACTGGCGCCGGTGGCCTGATCGGCCCGGGCGATGTGCAGTGGATGACGGCCGCCAACGGCATCCTCCACGAGGAATTCCATTCGCCGGCCTTCGCCCGCAGCGGCGGCACACTGGAGATGGTGCAACTGTGGGTCAACCTGCCGGCCCGCGACAAGCGTGCGCCTGCGGGGTACCAGACCCTGTTGTCCACGGACATTCCGGTGGTGTCGCTGGAAGGCGAGGCCGGTAGCCTGCGGGTGATCGCTGGTGCCTACCAGGGCCATCAAGGCCCGGCGCGGACCTTCACCGCCATGGACGTCTGGGACCTGCGCCTGAAAGCGGGTGCCCACCTGCAACTGCCGATCGCCGCAGGGCGCAACGCAGCGTTGGTGGTGCTGCGCGGTAACGTGCGTGTCAATGGCGAGCGCGAGGCGGGTCCGGCCAGCCTGGTGCTGCTGGAGCGCGATGGCGAGCATGTGCAGGTCGAGGCGCTGGACGAAGTGAGCCTGCTGTTGCTCAGCGGCGAGCCGATCGACGAGCCCATCGTTGGTTATGGCCCGTTCGTGATGAACAGCCAGGCGGAAATCGCCGAGTCGTTCGCCGACTTCCAGGCAGGGCGGTTCGGGCAGATGGTGGGTGAGCAGTAAAGGGGCCGCTTTGCGGCCCATCGCGGGGCTCACCCCGCGATGCTTTTTGCCCACTATCCAGACTGGCGCCAATGCACTTCAGTGATCCCGTAGCGCTCCGCCACGGGCTTGCTGACTTTCTTGATCTTCTCGCGCCCGTATCGCCCGATACGGGCCACCCCCGCATCGCAACTGGCCCAGTGCCAGGCCTCGGCGTTGTCCATTCGCTCGGCCCGGATCACGAAGGACTTGTGCTGGCCGTGCAGTTCGTAGTCGATTACGAAGAGTTTTGCGTCGATCATCGGGTATCCACATCCCTTGCGCAGCATCGAGGGCTGGCCAGGTGCAAGACATTCCATGGCCTATCCGTGGGAATCGTGACGGCGCACAAAAGTTTGAAAAAAGTTCGTTTCCAACGACGAACGGTGGGCGCTGACCGTCCGTCGCACAGTGCCTGCAGCCGATCGAACAGCCGGAGCCCTGCGGCACTCTTCCTCTAAGGTGCTAGAGGAATTTGCGCGGCTGCATTGTTCAGGCGAATGGACCACCGCTTGAACATGCGCAATATCAATTGGCACTTCGCCAACATAGGGCGTACTCACACACAACAGGCCATCCAGTACAGAGAGGGTCGAACCATGTCGTTGATAGGTGTTTCGCTGCTAGAGATGCGTCAGCTGATCGAACAGGCCTGCCTGCCGGACCGCTGCGAGGTGACCTGCCCGGACGGTGTCAGCCTGAACATCCGTCTGGGCCAAGGGGAGAGCCTGGATGATTGCCTCACGGTCAACGGTATTCCCCTTGACAGCCTCAACAGCTGCCGGGACCTGCACGAGCTGGTGACCCAGTTGCGCAAGGCGCAACGCCAGGGCCACACCGCCGCGCTCAAGGCCATCGCCTGACGGCCTCGCGACCCGGTCAGCCGAGGCTGGCCGGGCGCACGTATTCCGGCATCAGGCCGTTGAACCAGAACAGGATCATCGCCACCAGGATGGTCACCAGCAGCAACAGCCCCACCCCCCAGACGCAGGTCGCGAACAGCATCGCCTGTTCCTTGCGTAGGCGCAGGAAGGTCTGCAACCCTCCGTACAACAGCACCGTGGCATAGGCCGAGGCCGCCAGCAGGGCAGCTACCGCCAGCCAACGCATGGGTACCAGGCCCACCACACCAGCAACGAACCAGGGCGTGGCGCAGTAGGCGGCGAAGCCGATGCATTGGTTCAGGGTCGGCTGGGTGTCGAAGCCACGGGACATCCAGCGGATCATCACGCCCATCAGCATCACGCCGACCACGGTGGTGGCATACAGCAGGCCTGCCAGCTGCGCGGCGCTGCCCATGCTCAGGCGTACCCGTTCCTCGGCGGCCAGGCTCCAGCCGAAGGTGGTGGTGCCGACGAGCAGGCACAGCGCGGGGATCAGGGCCAGGGCCAGCAGGCGCGGCAGGTACTGTTGCGGGTGGGCTTCCTCGGCGCGGCGTATGTCCAGCCAGGCGGCACCGGGGTGGGTGAAGAGCTTGAGCAACGGACTGTTCATGGCGTTCTCCTCGAGGGCAGGCGTGTCCTCTTTTTATGGAGAAGCACAAAGGGCCCAGGGTTCAGGCGAACTGCGGGCCGTTGATCGCTTATTGCAGCTCCAGCACCAGGTTCATGCCGCCATCCCCGCACTTGGCATGGTCGCGCACGACGCCATGATAGCTGCGGCCATCCCACTCGAAGGCCACGCTGTGGGCGCGGTCGAGCTTGTCCGGCAGCGGTGGGTCGATGTGCAGGCGCAGGGCCGGGGACCCCTGCAGGTTGAGGGCAGCGAGCTGGACATGGCACTCCACGCGTTGGGCCACGGGGCCGAACAGGGTGTCACGGACGAAGTCCAGTTCCAGGCAGGCGCAGGGGGCACGGTAATAGGGCTTCATGGCAGGTATGGCCGCAGCGGAAAAGTCATGGCTGGCTCCTCGAACAAGGAATCGCGGGGTGTCGATCTTTCGAAGCCTATCGGACGATGGCGTTCAAATTTATTTCATCCCTTGGCCGGTGCGGGCGCATTCGCGGGTAAACCCGCTCCCACAAGGTGTGCGGCGATCCCTGTGGGAGCGGGTTTACCGGCGAATGCGTCGTCATGGCTGGCGCTCGGCCACCGCCCTGAGGGTTCTCAACGTCACCAGCGGTGCATCCACCACGAACCGGTTGGCCAGCCAGCCCGGCACATCCCCGGCGGGGTCGGCCTGCAGCTGATAGATCACTTCGGTTTCCTTCTCGGCCAGCGGATGCATCGTCCATTCGCCACGCAGCCGCCGTACACGGATCAACCCTGGCACGGTCGGCAGCTTGCCGGGTTCGGCGCTCAGGTGGCGCACCAGGGTGCCATCGTCCAGACGCTCGGTACGCACCCGCAGCACCATGTCCCGAGGCTGTGCCGGCCAGGGCAGGTCGGTGACCAGGTACACCCAAGTACTGTCGCCTTCGACGTCCAGCAAGCGCATATCGGCGCAGGCATACAGCCATTTGCAGGCCACCCGCAGGTTCTCCTGCAGGTCGGTGAGCGTGCGCACGCTCGCCTTGATCCGGGTGACACCGCGAAATGCTTGGTAGGTCGAACCCTCGACACGGCTCAGGTACACATCGATGCCGTCTTGCCGTTGCGCCAAGTGCCAGGCGTCGGCCAGCGACACCGGGGCCGGCAGCAGGAGCAGCAAGGCGAGCAGCAGGCGGGGTAGGGGCATGGGCAGTGGCCGGAGCGAAACGGAGCGGGTTCCTGAAGTATGGCCAGAAACACGAAGCCCGCCATGAAGGCGGGCTCGTGGACATCAGCCTGGGCTCAACGCTGTGGGTTGAGGGTCAGGTGCGCGTGGCGGTTGACGTCCTTGTACAGCAGGTAGCTGAACGGGCCTGGGCCGCCGGAGTAGCAGGCTTGCGGGCAGAAGGCGCGCAGCCACATGAAGTCGCCGGCCTCGACCTCGACCCAGTCCTGGTTCAGGCGGTATACCGCTTTGCCTTCCAGAACGTACAGGCCGTGTTCCATGACGTGGGTTTCAGCGAACGGAATCACGCCGCCCGGCTGGAAGGTCACGATGTTGACGTGCATGTCGTGGCGCATGTCGGCCATGTCGACGAAGCGGGTGGTGACCCAGCGGCCTTCGGTGCCCGGCATCTCGATGACGGTGGCATCCTTGCGGTGGGTGACGAAGGATTCTGGAACCGGCAGGCCTTCGACCTTCTGGTAGTGCTTGCGCAGCCAGTGGAAGGTGACGTTGGCCTTGCTGTTGTTGCGCAGGCTCCAGTCGGCACCCGGGGCCAGGAAGGCGTAGCCGCCAGGCACCAGGGTGTGATGCTTGCCTTCGACGGTGATGTCGATCTCGCCTTCGACCACGAACAGCACCGCTTCAGCGTTCGGGTCCAGCTCTGGGCGCTCGCTGCCGCCTTCGGGGGCGACTTCGACGATGTACTGCGAGAAGGTCTCGGCGAAGCCGGTCAGCGGGCGGGCAATGACCCACATGCGCATCTTGTCCCAGAACGGTAGGTGGCTGGTGACGATGTCACGCATCACGCCCTTGGGGATGACGGCATAGGCTTCGGTGAACATGGCACGGTCAGTCAGCAGCTCGGTTTGAGCCGGGTGCCCACCGTGGGGGGCGAAGTAGGAATGATTCGACATGGACAGTCTCGACTTGTTGTTCTTTCCCCGTGCCGTGTGCCGCACCGGCCGGTGCGCCGCAGGGGAGGCCCGGACAGAATATGGGCCTTTGCCTGGCATCCACAAATTAAATGTTGAAATGTCCGGTATTTATTCGCTGAATGCCTGCGTTCAGCGTGGTTTCTCGTCGCAACCAGTGCTTTGCCTTCACGCGTCGGCCGCTTGAGCGACCATCAACAACGATTGCGGCACCGGGCTTTGCGGATGTTGCGGCTCCTGCAGGCTGGCCAGGCGGAACCCGGCCAGGTCCAGGGCATTCAGCCAGCTGGAGAGGGTGCGGAAATACCAGGGCATCGGCGTCCATTGCCCGGCGAATCCGGCGAACGTTTCCTCGCGCCAGCCATCCTGGTAGTCGCCTGCGGCCATGCTCCAGGGGTGCAAGGTCTGGATGACCAGGGCGCCGCCGGGGGCGAGCAGGCCATGCAGGGCACAGAGCAGGGGGATGATGTCCTGGTGCAGCAGGGCGAAGTTGGCACAGACCACGTCATAGCCATGGCCCACGTCTACCTGCGCTTCGGCCAGCTGTGCGTAGCTGGCCAGGTGCACAGGCGCCGAGCCTGCGCCGCGCGCAGCCTCGACCAGCGTCGCATCGCCGTCCACGCCTGTCGCCTGGATGCCGCGCTCGGCCAGGGCACGCAGCAGCCAACCCTCGCCACAGCCCAGGTCCAGGACCCGCTGCGCCTGGCGACCCATCAGCGCCAGAAGGATGGCTTGGTCGGTGACTTGGCGGCGGCTTTCGATGGCGCCGCTGCGCACGGCCTGGATCCAGGCCTGGGCGTTGTGCTGCCAGCTGCCTTGCAGCGTGGTGTCGGGCGTGGGCATCGCACGTGGTCCTGGTGGGGCATGTGCCAAGGATAGGCCAGGTGGAGTAACCCTGGGCAACGGCTTCTGGCATGATGCACTCAGCCTGTCCATTCGAAAGTCAAATCCTGAACATGACTGAAAGCGTGAAATCCAATAGGTCGATCTACGACCTCGACCTGCTTCGGGCCGTGGTGATGGTCGCTGACTGCGGCAGCTTCACCACCGCGGCCACCCGGTTGCATTCGACCCAGTCGACGGTCAGCCAGAAGGTCCGGCGGCTCGAAGAGATGGTTGGGCATCAGTTGCTCGACCGCAGCAATCGCGAAGTGCACCCCACCGATGCTGGCGAAACGCTGCTGCGCTATGCGCGCCATCTGCTCGCGGTGAGCAATCAGCTGAGCGAGGCGATGTCGGGCGGGGTCACGCTCACCGTGCGTATCGGCCTGCCGGACGACTTCGTCGCCAGCAAGACCGTTCCGGCGCTCGCGGCCTTCAACCGCAAGCACCCGAAGGTCAAGCTGGAGATCACCGGCGGCCTGAGCCGCGACCTGATGAGCAGCTATGACCGCGGCGAGCTTGATCTGGTACTGGTCAAGCAGCGGCGGCACAGCCGCGAGGCCAACGCCTGCCAGCCCGAACGCATCGAGTGGATCGACAGTGCGCAGTACCCCTGTTTCGCCCAGGACCCGATCCCGTTGGTGACCTTTCCGCCGCGGGGGCTCTACCGCGATGACATGATCAGTGCGATCGAGGCCATGGGCCGCAGCTGGCGTATCGGCTTCACCAGTTCCAGCCTTGCTGGTATCCAGGAAGCCGTGACCAATGGACTGGGCGTGAGCCTGCTGCCCTCGCGGGTGGTCACGCCGGGGCATCGGGTATTGGGTGCCGAGGACGGTTTCAAGCCGATCAAGGTTTTCGAGGCGGCGATCTTCCATCGCCCCACGGCCGACCCGATGGTCAAGGAGCTGGCGGATATCCTGATCGGCATCCTGCGCGCCGAGGCCATGGAAGGGCCCTGAGGCCGGCCTGCCCACCGCTGCGGTATGGCAAGAGCGTCGCCCTTGATCGCGGGACGAGCCTGCTCCTATAGGGGAGGAATTGCCTGCCCCGGGTACGTAGTGCCCGGTCGGGGCGCTATACTCGCGGCTCGTTCCACTGTATCCGAGTATTTCCATGGGTCTTTCCACAACCGCCACACCCGAGCCGCGCCGCCTGGGCGCGCCATTGTTCGCCCTGGGCCTGCTGCTGGCAGGTGCCTGGTTCCTCAACCTCAATGCCGGCCTCAACCAGGTGCTGCTGCTGATCGTCGGTGCGGCCCTGGGCCTGACGCTCTATCATGCTGCCTTCGGCTTCACCTCGGCCTGGCGGGTATTCATCACCGAGCGTCGCGGGGCCGGCCTGCGTGCGCAGATGGTCATGCTGGCCCTGGCCGTGCTGCTGTTCTTCCCGGCCTTGTCGGCCGGCAGCCTGTTCGGCACACCGGTCAAGGGGCTGGTGGCGCCGGCGGGTGTCTCGGTGGTGTTCGGGGCATTCATCTTCGGCATCGGCATGCAGCTCGGTGGTGGCTGCGCCTCGGGCACGTTGTTCACCGTCGGCGGTGGCAATGCGCGGATGCTGGTGACCTTGCTGTTCTTCATCATCGGTTCGGTGACTGCCACCCATCACGTCGACTGGTGGTTCGCCTTGCCGTCGTTCCCGGCCACCTCCATCGTCCAGGCCTGGGGCGTGGTGCCGGCGCTGATTGCCAGCCTGGCCCTGTTCGGGCTGATCGCATGGGGCACGCGGGTGCTGGAAACGCGTCGCCATGGTGGGCTGGAGGTGCCAGCGTCGAGCGAGCACCAGGGCCTGCGCAGCTTGCTGCGAGGTCCCTGGCCGCTGGTATGGGGCGCCATCGCACTGGCGTTGCTGAACTACGCCACCCTGGCCTTGGCCGGTCGCCCGTGGGGGATCACCTCGGCGTTCGCCCTGTGGGGCGCCAAGACCCTGGGTGGGCTGGGGGTCGATGTCGGTAGTTGGGCGTTCTGGCAGATGCCGGGCAATGCCAAGGCCCTGGCTGCACCGCTGTGGCAGGACGTGACCACGGTGATGGACCTAGGCATTGTCCTCGGTGCGCTGCTGGCCGCGGGCCTGGCCGGGCGTTTCGCGCCGAGCCTGAACATTCCGCTGCCGTCGCTGGTTGCCGCAGTCATCGGCGGCCTGTTGCTAGGCTACGGCTCGCGCCTGGCCTATGGCTGCAACATCGGCGCCTATTTCAGCGGCATCGCGTCGGGCAGCGTACATGGATGGCTGTGGCTGGTGGCGGCCTATAGCGGCAACCTGGTCGGAGTACGCCTGCGCCCGCTGTTCTTCGCGGGCGAGCGCCGCGCGCCGGCCTTGAGCGGCTGCTGAGACTCACCGCCCCGCCATATGAGTGGCTGGGGCGGGTGTCCAAAATCTAACAAGGTGCTTCAGGTTGTTTATCTAACTACTTGAAATTAAAAGACTATCTTCGAGCAATGGCATGCTGCACGCATTGTTCGTAGTAGGTCTGCTTGATTGCGCTCGGCTTGAGCCGCGAGCGACTGTTGTAGGTCTGTTCGGTAATGCCGAATGCCGTCATGCGCATCCACGGCTTGGGAAACCGCCGTGTCTGCAGTTTCTTGCGCGTGGCATACAACGTCACGCCGGAAAGCTTGGCCTGTTGCGCTTCGGCGGCGATCTGCGAACCCCAGTTACAGACGTGCCGATCGTTCTGGTTCAAGGCCCTGGCCTGGGCGCCGAGGGCGACCGTAGCCATTACGCAGCCAGCGATCGTTGCTAGAAATGCCCGCATGTTGCTGTCCTAAGCTTATGAAGGAGAAGGAAGTTTGCCTTCGCCTTGCACGGCCGGGGGCCAGCAGTTTGCCGTCAGTTTTTGAAAAAAGTGATCGTGAGGCAGGCACATGCCAGCCGCCCGCTTCCACGGGAAGTGTTCTGGGACCAGCAGAGGGTGACCGGGGAAGCGGGAGGCGGCATTGCACCGCCCCACGATCGAAAACCTAACGAAGAGGAATCAGGCAGCCTGGTTGCGCTTGCCCTGGGACTTGCGCACCTGGGTACGGCAGGCTTCGCCGAAGGCTTCGAAGATCCGGATCGAGTCAGGGTTCTTCGCAGCTTGCCATTCAGGATGCCACTGCACGGCGAACAGGAACGGCGAAATGCTCGGGGCATGGATGGCTTCCACCAGGCCGTCTTCGGCGTGGGCGATCGGCTCGATGCCTTTGCCCAGCGTGTGCAGGCCCTGGCCATGCAGCGAGTTGACGCGGATCTCGTCGGTGCCGAGCTTCTCACGCAGCCAGCTGCCTGGCTTGATCTTCACGCTGTGCACGGCCTGGTACTGGACATCGACCGGGTCTTCGGGGTTTTCCCGGTGGTCGTTGAAGCCAGGTTCGGCGTAGACCTTCTGGTAGATGTCGCCGCCCAGGGCGACGTTGATTTCCTGCATGCCACGGCAGATGCCGAAGATCGGCAGGCCACGGGCGATCGCCATCTTCACCAGTGGGATGTCGAACAGGTCGCGATCCTTGTCCTGGGCCTTGCCTGGGGTCTGGTTCTCCTGGCCATAGAGGGCCGGGTCGATGTTGCTGCCCGCGCCGGTCAGGTAGACACCGTCGGCCATGTCCAGGTAGGTCTCGAGGTCTTCGGTACCGCAGCAGGTGGGCACCAGGACCGGGACGCAACCGGCGAACTCGACCAGCGGGGTGATGTATTTGTGGGTCATGACCTGGTAGTCATGGCCTTTGCGCTCTTGGGTGCCCATGGTCATCAGGACGACGGGCTTGCGCAGGGAGGGTTGCTTGTTGCCAATGTTGCTGTTGGACATATGTCACCTTGGGACAGGTTCTACCTGTCGTTGTTGTGCAGGCGCACGGCCTGGGCCTGTGTGCGGCCTGGAGCCCCGAGCACTGCCGGCTCGCCAGGCAGGCGATTCCGGTCGGGGCTTGATTCATAGCTTGCCAGAGCCGTTCGATATGTCAAACGAGTGACGGTGGGTGCAGGCGCCGTTTTTCGGGGGTTGTAGGGGCTGGAGGCCTGAGGTGACAAGGGTTTGGCAGGGATTTGGGTCAATAATATTTAACGACGCAGTTGGGTCTTTGCGTGGGTGCAATAAGCGCCGGCGAGCAATAGAGGCGTTTGCGCAAGGCGGTGGACTACTTCGCAGCCGTGCCAATACGGCCCAGGCTCCGCTTGCTTCGTAGGAGCTGGCGGAGCCTGCGATGGGCCGCAAAGCGGCCCCTTGAGTCGGAATAGCTCCACCGTTTGAAGGCTTGGGGCTGCTTTGCAGCCCATCGCAGGCTGTCGCCAGCTCCTACGAGGTTGTCACCCATCAATCAGTGCAGGATCTGCTTGAGAAACGCCTGCGCCCGCGCGGTCTGGGGGTGGTTGAAGAACACTTCAGGCGGGCTGTCTTCGATGATGTGCCCGCCCTCGAGGAACAGCACGCGCTCGGCCACCTGCCGGGCGAAGCCCATTTCATGGGTCACGCAGAGCATGGTCATGCCAGTGCCGGCCAGTTGCACCAGCACGTCCAGGACCTCGGCGACCATTTCCGGGTCGAGTGCCGAGGTGGGCTCGTCGAACAGCATGATCCGCGGCTTCATGCACAGCGCCCGGGCGATGGCCACGCGCTGCTGCTGGCCGCCGGACAGTTGGCTGGGGTACTTGTGTGCCTGGCTCTCGATGCCCACCTTGCTCAGGTACATGCGCGCCCGCTCTTCGGCGTCCTTGCGTGACAGCCCGCGCACGCTGGTGGGCGCCAGCAGGCAGTTGTCCAGCACGCTCATGTGCGGGAACAGGTTGAAATGCTGGAACACCATGCCGATCTCGCTGCGCACCTGGGCCGCCTGGCGGCTGGTGGCGGCAAGGTCGATGCCGGCCACCTGGATGCTGCCTTGCTCGGCAATCTCCAGGCGGTTGATGCAGCGGATCAAGGTCGACTTGCCGGAGCCCGAGGGGCCGCACAGGACGATGCGTTCGCCTTCGCGCACCTGAAGGTCGATGTCGTGCAGTACATGGAAGGCACCATAGTGCTTGTTCAGGCCTTCGATGCGGATCAGCACCGGGCGCGGGTCGGGTTCGGGGGCGAGGCTGGCAAGGCTCAGGGGGGCGGCGGTCATCTTGTTGTTCTCCCGCGTAGGTTCAGTCGAAGCGTGCGGCGCTGTAGGGCGCCGGATCGGTGAAAGGCTCCTGGCCCGTGACCAGTTCGGCCAACAGGCGGCCGGTCACCGGGCCCAGGGTCAGGCCGTGATGGGCGTGGCCGAAGTTGAACCAGAGGTTCTTGTGGCGCGGCGCCGGGCCGATAACCGGGCGCATGTCCGGCAGGCAGGGGCGCCGGCCCAGCCAGGGGCGATCGTCCAGGCGCTCGCCCAGGGCCGGGAACAGCTTGCGCGCCAGGGCTTCGCAGCGGCCCAGCTGGATCTCGTTGCCTGGTGCGTCGTGGGCGGCGAACTCGATGCCGGTGGTCAGGCGTACGCCCCGGGCCATGGGCGCCAGCACGTAGCCGCCCTGGGTATCGCAGATCGAGTGGGCCAGCTCGGCGCCGTCACGGGTGCTGTAGTGCATGTGGTAGCCGCGCTTGATCGCCAATGGGAAGCGATAGCCCAGCGGCTCGAACAGCTCGGCCGACTGCGGGCCGAGGCAGGCCACGACCTCGTCGGCGGTCACCGGGCCTCGGCGGCTGTCCACCTGCCAGTGCTCGCCCACCTGGCGCAGGCTGCGCGCATCGCCATGCAGGAACCGGCCGCCACGTTGGACGAACAGCGCGGCATAGCCGCGGGTCAGGCCGCCGGGGTTGGTCACGGTCTTGGGGTCCAGCCAGTGGATGCCCCCGACCACATCGCCCTCGAGCTGCTGCTCGCGAGCCTGCAGTTGATCGCGTTCTAGGACCTGGTAGCGCAGGCCATAGCGCGCCAGGGCCTGCAGGTCTGCCTTGGCCTGGGCGAACAGGCCAGGGTCGCGGTACACCTCGATCCAGCCCTTGGCCTGGACCAGTGCGCCGAGGCCGGCGGCGTCGATCAGCGCGTCATGTTCCTCGACGCAGCGTTGCACCAGCGGCAGCATGTCGGCCGCCGCACCGGCCAGGCGTCCGGGCGCCGACTGCTGCCAGTAGCGCAGCAGCCAGGGCGCGGCCTTGGGCAGGTGCAAAAGGCTGTAGCGCACGTCGGGCTGGCGGTTCAGGCCATAGCGCAGCAGCGCGCCCAGGCTGCGCGGGAAGGCGTAGGGGATCACGCTGGAGCGCTCGATCAGCCCGGCGTTGCCATGGCTGGTGCCGCTGCCCGGTTCGTCGCGGTCTATCAGGATCACCTGGCGGCCACGGGCCTGCAGGTGCAGGGCGGTGCTGACGCCGACGATGCCGGCGCCCAGGACGATGGTTTGGCAATGCATGGAGCGTATCCTTCGGTCAGTTCAGGTGGCGGCCCAGGCGGGCTTCCAGGTGTTTCAGGGCGCGTCTTACGATTTCCACGATCACCAGGTAGAGCACGGCGGCCCACAGGTAGATCTGGAAGTCGAAGCTGCGCGAGAAGGCCAGCTTGGTTACTCCCATCAGGTCGTACAGGGTCACCAGCGAGGCGATGGCGCTGGCCTTGATCATCAGGATCAGCTCGTTGCCCAGCGGGCCCACGGCCACCAGCAGCGACTGCGGCAGCACCACCTTGAAGAAGGTGGTCGAGCGCTTGAGGCTCAGGGCCCGGGCCGCTTCGTACTGGCCTGGCGCCACGGCCATGAGGCTGCCGCGGAAGATTTCCGCCTGGTAGGCGGCGGTGTTCAGGGTGAAGGCCAGCAGGGCGCAGTACCAGGCCTCGCGGAAGAACCACCACAGGCCCATGTCCTGCCAGAAGCCCTTGAGCGAGCCGAGGCCGTAGTACAGCAGGAACAGCTGGGCCAGCAGAGGCGAGCCACGGAAGAAGTACACGTAGCCGGCGGACAGGTGCTGCAGCACCCGGCTGCGCGACAGGCGCGCCAGGGCCAGCAGCAGGCCCAGGACGGCGCCGAGGGTAAAGGAGATCGCCACCAGCTTGGCGGTCACCAGCAGGCCGTCGACAAAGCGCGGCCCGTAGCGCTCCAGGAGGTCGGGGTCGAGCACCATGGCCAGCAGTTGTTCGAAACTCATGCCCGGGCTCCTTGTAGGTGACGGTTGCAACGTCGTTCGATGAGAGCGAAGACCCGCCCCGAGAGTGCCGAGAACAGCAGGTAGCCCAGGCAGGCGACGCCATAGAAGAACATCGGTTCTTTGGTCACGCTGACGGCCAGGTTGGTCTGGCGCATCAGGTCGACCAGGGAAATGGTCGAGACCAACGAGGTATCCTTGAGCAGCGACAACCAGTTGTTGGACAAGCCCGGCAGGGCGATGCGGGTCAGTTGCGGCAGCACCACCTTGAAAAAGCCGGTGCGTTGGCTTAGGCCCAAGGCCGAGCAGGCTTCCACCTGGCCCTTGGGCAGCGTCTTGAACGCCGCCAGCCAGATTTCGCTGGAAAAGGCCGCGAACACCAGGCTGAAGGCGATCATCGCTGCCAGGAAGGTGTTGATCAGCACTTCCCCTTCATAGCCCATGGCCGCCAGCAACTTTTGCGCGGCGATCTGGCAGCCGTAGTAGATGATCAGCAGGGTCAGCAGCTCCGGCAGGCCGCGGAACACGGTGGAGAAACTGGTCGCCCAGGCGCGTGCCGCGCGGTTGCGCGAGCGGGCGGCAAGGGCGACCAGCAGGCCCAGGGGCAGGCCGATGGGCAGGCAGGCTAGGGCCAGCGACAGGGTCACCAGGGCACCGGCCAGCAGTGCCTGGCCCCAGCCACCGCTGGCCAAGGACAGCAAGGACAAATGTTCGAGCATGCAAAGTGCTCCTTTGCTTCAGCCTCACGCGATACCTGAGGGCAGCGAGGACCTTGTGGGAGTGGGCTTGCCCCGCGATGGCGTTGGCCCAGACGATGAGGGTGGGCCTGCCGACGCTATCGCGGGACAAGCCCGCTCCCACAGGGCACTGCAGCCCTGTTGAAGCGGGTGAGTCCGCAGGGTCAGTTGTAGATGTCGAAGTCGAAGTACTTGCTGGCGATCTTCTGGTAGGTGCCGTTGGCGACGATTTCGTCCAGGGCCTTGTTCAGACGCTGGCGCAGGGCCTCGTCGTCCTTGCGCACGGCGATGGCGGCATTGGCCTTGGTGCCGTTGACGTCGCCGAGGACCTTGCAGCAGTCCTGGCCGTTCTTGTTGACCCACTCGTGCAACGGGAACTTGTCGGCGATCACCCCGTCCAGGCGGCCGGCGGCGAGGTCGGCGTTGGCCTCGTCCATGGTCGGGTAGAGCTTCACGTCGGCACCGGCCTTGGCATACACGTCTTCGGCATAGATGGCCTGGGTGGAGGAGGACTGGGCGCCGACTGTGTAGCCCTTGAAGTCGCTTTGGGCATCGCTGATCGGGCTGTCCTTGGCCACCGCCACGGTCAGCGGGGTGCGGTAGTAGTGGTTGGTGAAGGCGATCTTCTTGCGCCGCTCCTCGGTGTCGATCATCGAGGCGACCACGGCGTCATACTTGCGTGCCATCAAGGCCGGGATGATGCCTTCCCAGTCCTGGGCCACCAGGGTGCATTCGACCTTCATCTGCGCGCACAGGGCATGGGTGATGTCGATATCGAAGCCGTGCAGCGTGTTGTCGGCGTCGACGTAGTTGAAGGGCGGGTAGGCACCTTCGGTGGCGAACCGCAGGGTTTCGGCGCTGGCCGCGCCCGCCAGGAACAGGGCACACGCACCCACCACAGCCATGGTCTTTCTCATCTTGCACCTCTGGACGTTCACTCTTGCTATTGTTGTTTGCTCGCGGGCCACGAGGTGTAGCCGACGAACTCGTTATGTAGAGCGGCAGTTGCTTCCAAGCGTCTTTCAACATCAGGCCCCAGCTTCCTGCAGACCTCGTTGACCATCAGATGCACCCACGACAGCATCGCCGAGGTGGATTCCCAGAAGAGATTGAATTCGGTGGGGATGCGGAACACCTCGTCGGCGTTGGCGTCGGCCCAGTCGCAGAAGGTGTCGGTCACTAGGGTGACCGGGATGCCGGCCTGGCGCGCCTTCTGGCACAGCTGCAGGGCATGGCGGGAATAACGGCGTGCCTCGAACACCACCAGCGCGCTGTCCTCGGCGCGGCCGAGCAGCACTTCGCCGAAGTGCCCGGCGCTGCCGTCGACCAGCTGCACGCCATCGCGCAGGTATTGCAACAGGTGGCTCATGCACATGGCCACGCCGCGTTCGGTCTGGAAACCGGCGATGAACACCCGCGGCTTGGCCGCCAGGCGCTGGGCGACCTGTTGCCAGGCCTGGCCACGGCTGTATTCATGCACCCGGACCAACGCCGCGATCTCCAGCTCTAGGCTGCCGGAGCTCTCGCTGTCGTCCTGCCCCTGGCGGTATTCTTGCAGGCGATCACCCACCAGCCAGGGGCCATCGCCCAGGTCGCTCTGCAGGTCCTGCTTGAGTGCCTTGAGGTGCGCATAGCCCAGGGCGCGGCAGAAGCGGCCGACGCTGGACTCGCTGACGCCCAGCTTGGCGGCGATGCTCGCAGAGGTCTGGAACGGCAGTTCATGGAGGTTGGCGAGCATGTAGCTGGCGATCTTGCGGCCCGAGGCTGCGGTGCTGTGCAGGCTGTTCTCGAGGCGTTGCTTGATCGGTTGGCTCATGGTCGGCTCCGGGTGAGATGAGGCGTGGATAGAAAATGGATGTTTTCTGTCATCAAGTCAACAATTGACAGATAGCTGTCATTCGCGGGACAGTTTTGCCCTTGCCTACGCTGTAGCCATTCCAATTCCAAGAAAGGAGCTCCAGATGTCCGCACCCTCCGCCAACCCTGTCGTGCGCGTGCCTTTCGCCGAGCTGCAGGCGCTGCTGCAACGGATCTTCCTGCGCCACGGTTGCGCCGAGCCGGTCGCTGCCGTGCTGGCCTTCAACTGTGCCAGCGCGCAGCGCGATGGCGCCCACAGCCATGGGGTGTTTCGTATCCCTGGCTATGTCTCGACCCTGGCCAGCGGCTGGGTCGATGGCCAGGCCATACCCCAGTTGAGCGATGTGGCACCGGGTTACGTGCGGGTCGATGCCCGAGGTGGTTTTGCCCAGCCGGCCCTGGCTGCGGCCCGGCCCCTGCTGGTCGAGAAAGCCCGCAGCGCCGGGGTCGCGGTGTTGGCGATCCACAATTCGCACCATTTCGCGGCGCTCTGGCCGGACGTCGAGCCGTTCGCCGACGAAGGGCTGGTGGCCCTGAGCGTGGTCAACAGCATGACCTGCGTGGTGCCACATGGGGCGCGCAAGCCACTGTTCGGCACCAACCCCATCGCCTTCGCTGCGCCTTGTGCCGGGCATGATCCGATCGTCTTCGACATGGCCACCAGCGCCATGGCCCATGGCGACGTGCAGATCGCCGCGCGGGCCGGCGAGCAGTTGCCGCCGGGCATGGGCGTGGACGCCCAGGGCCAGCCCACCTGCGACCCCAAGGCGATTCTGGAAGGCGGTGCCTTGTTGCCGTTCGGCGGGCACAAGGGCTCGGCGCTGTCGATGATGGTCGAGCTGCTGGCCGCGGCGCTGACCGGCGGGCACTTCTCATGGGAGTTCGACTGGTCCGGGCACCCGGGGGCGAAGACGCCGTGGACCGGGCAGTTGATCATCGTCATCGACCCGAGCAAGGCTGAAGGCGAGCGCTTCGCCCAGCGCAGCCGGGCGCTGGTGGAGCACATGCAGGCGGTGGGGCTGAGCCGTATGCCTGGGGAGCGCCGTTACCGCGAGCGGGAGCTGGCGCAGCGTGAAGGGGTGGCTTTGACCGAGCAGGAATGGCAAGGGCTCAAGTCGTTGGTTGAGTGACTCTGCGGAGGGCTTGGGGCGGGGTGGTGGCTGTGGGATCTAGCGCCGCCCGCGCGGCGCTCGATCCCACAGGCGTCAAACGTGCAAAGCCGAACATGCAAGGCTGCATTGACACCCTTGCACATCAGTGATGTTCCTCCAGCGCCACTGCAGGTATCCTCGCAGGCAGCATTCCCCGAACTGTCCTGATCCAAGGAGCTGTGCGCTGTGTTCAAACATGTCGATGCCTATGCCGGCGACCCGATTCTCTCGCTGATGGAGACCTTCAAGGCCGACCCCCGTGCCGACAAGGTCAACCTGAGTATCGGCCTGTACTACGACGAAGCGGGCGTGGTGCCGCAACTGGCGGCGGTGGGCGAGGTGGAGAAGCGCCTGGCCGACCGGCCCCACGAAGCCTCGCTTTACCTGCCCATGGAAGGTCTGGCCAGCTACCGCCAGGCGATCCAGGCACTGCTGTTCGGGGCCGACCACCCGGCCGTGACCGGTGGTCGCGTGGCCACCGTGCAGACCGTCGGCGGTTCCGGTGCGCTGAAGGTCGGTGCCGATTTCCTCAAGCGCTACTTCCCGCAGTCGCAGGTCTGGGTCAGCAACCCGACCTGGGACAACCACCGCGCCATCTTCGAAGGTGCAGGCTTCAAGGTCCACACCTACCCGTACTTCGATGCGGCCAGCCGTGGCCTGGACTTCGCCGGCATGCTCGGCACGCTGCAGGCGCTGGAGCCGAACAGCATCGTCCTGCTGCACCCATGCTGCCACAACCCCACCGGCGTCGACCTGGACCAGAGCCAATGGCAACAGGTGGTCGAGGTGGTCAAAGCGCGCCAGCTGATTCCGTTCCTGGATATCGCCTACCAGGGTTTCGGCGAAGGCCTGGTGGAAGATGCCTACGCCATTCGCGAAATGGCCCGTGCCGGCGTGCCGTGCCTGGTGAGCAATTCGTTCTCGAAGATCTTCTCGCTGTATGGCGAGCGGGTAGGGGGCTTGTCGGTGGTCTGCGACGACGACGCCACCGCCCAGAGCGTGCTCGGTCAGCTCAAGGCCACCGTGCGCCGCAACTATTCCAGCCCACCCTGCCACGGCGCCCAGCTGGTGGCCGGCGTACTGGGTGATGCCGGCCTCAACGCCCAATGGGTGGCGGAAGTCGAAGTGATGCGCAAGCGTATCCTCGACATGCGCCAGGGCCTGGTGGACCTGCTCGGCGAGCTGCTGCCAGGCCAGGACTTCCAGTTCTTCCTGCGTCAGCGCGGCATGTTCAGCTACACAGGCTTCAGCGTCGCCCAGGTGCGCCGCCTGCGTGACGAGTTCGGTGTGTACCTCATCGACAGCGGCCGGGTATGCATGTCCGGGCTGCGCCCGGCCAACCTGCGTCGCGTGGCCGAGGCCTTCGCGGCCGTGCAACAGGGCTGAAGCCTCGCCAGGGTACCTTCACGGTGCCCGGCAGGTTGTTCGCCTGGAATGAGGGGCCTGCGCGTCAGGCCCCTCGTTCGTTCACTCATGGCAGCAATGCCCCGCTTGGGCGCTCGCCGCATAGCGGTCATGGTGACGCACCCAGTCCATGGTGCCTTCCTCGTTACGCCCCAGCGGCGCGACATCGAGGAAGTTGTACGCCCCCACCAGGATGTCCAGCCCCCGGGCATAGGTGGAATAGGTGTGGTACACCTCGCCGTCGTCGTCCCGATAGAACGCGCTCAGCCCCGGCAGCTCCCGCTCGTTGCCCGTATAGGGCTCGTAGTTGTACTGCGCCGAGCCGTCGGTGGCCATGCGCACGCCGAAGTCCTCGTTGAAACGGCTGCCGTTGGAGGAGAACCAGGGAAAGCGCCAGCCCATGCGTCGGCGAAAATCCTGGAACTGGGCATACGGCGCCTGCGACACCGCCACCAGCGATACATCGTGGTGCGCCAGGTGCAGGTTGGCACCGTCGAAATGATCGGCCAGGAACGAACACCCTGGGCAGCCTTCGCTCCAGCCCTCGGCGAACATGAAGTGATAGACCAGCAACTGGCTGCGCCCGGCGAACAGGTCGGCCAAACCCAATTCACCTCCCGGCCCCTGGAAACGGTAGGCCTGCTCGACCTTCACCCAAGGCAAGGCTCGCCGGGCTGCGGCGAGTTCGTCACGTTGGTGGGTGAAGGCCTTCTCGTGCAGCCACAACTGGCGCCGTGCGGCGAGCCATTGGCTGCGGGTGACCACCTCGTGGTCGATCGGGGAATTGCTCATGGTGGCTGACTCCGTTGGGGGGGGTCAGCTACTGGTCGAGCGGCGAGGGGGCTGATCGACTGCGCCTGGCTGTTGGGCGACGAACGGGCGTCGGTTTTACTGTGCGATATAGACCGACTTGAGGATGAGCACAGCAGTTCGATATAGGCGTGATATTCCTGCTCGGCTGGGTATGCGTGAATTTCCATGAAACGCTAAAGCCGCCCGAGCAAGTCTCGGAACCTTGGGCTGTATTCAAAGTGCTTTCAGTTTTCCTCGATAGGGCGTGGTGGCGTTTTGCGTTGATGTGGGTTGGCAGCCATTAGGGCTCGTGCGCCAGTGCATTACCGAACCCAAAGCCGTGGTCTCTGACGATTGACGTGGTGGAGGTTGGGCCAATCAGTATTGGATCCCCCATGCATCGCGCAAGAGTTTGAGGAGGTCCGCGACACTGGACATTAGATAGACAGGCCAAGGGTAAAGGGGGCTGGTGTGCACGATTTGGTCTGCCGAATACAAGGTGCCTGTGAGCAAAATCGTGACCGTACCGATGAATGCAATGCGGCGCATGATCTCTCCGATTCCAGCGATCGGCGGGTTGCCGTTTTTGTTTTTGATTATCGGAAGTCTAAAGACTCCGGCTGACAGAGACTTAACAAATCGCGCCAGAAAAAGAGCAATTCATGAATGTGTGCGCGAGATATTGACTGACCGAACCGCATGCCGGCACCGACCTGGCTGGTCGGCGAGCCGAACAAAGGCCTGGCTGCGATGTTCACCATGATGAACTACGAACGACTGGGCGTGGGCGTCCAAGGATTGGCATTTTCCAGCTATGTCGCCATGCAGCTGGATAAGTCCAGGTACAGCGAAGACGCCGGCGAGCGCAAGCGCGCAGAACAACTGGTCGCGTTGCTGACGCCGGTTGCCAAGGCATTCCTGACCGATATGGGGTTGGAAGCCACGTTGCACGGCCAACAGGTGTTTGGCGGGCATGGTTATATTCGCGAATGGGGCCAGGAACAATTGGTACGTGACTGCCGTATCACTCAGATCTATGAGGGTACGAATGGCATTCAGGCGCTGGATCTGCTCGGCCGCAAGGTCCTGGGAACGGGAGGCGCCTCTGCGAAAACCTTGATCGACGAGGTGCTGGGTTTCATCCATTCGGCGCCACCAACACTGGCCGAATTTACCGCACCCTTGAAAGCTGCGGTCCTCAATCTTGAGGAGTTGACGGACTGGATCCTGGACCGCGCCAAGGGTGATCCCAACGAAGTGGGTGCCGCCTCGGTCGAGTACCTGCATGTCTTTGGCTACACCGTCTACGCCTATATGTGGGCGCGAATGGCTCATACGGCGCTGCCCAAAGCAGGTCAACACGACTTCTACGCAAGCAAGCTGGGTACTGCGCGTTTCTACTTTGCCCGCCTGCTACCTCGGATCCATTCATTGATAGCCTCGGTGAAAGCCGGAAGTGAATCGCTTTATCTGCTGGACAGTTCGCAGTTCTGAGTCATGCGCATGGCAACAGTGTTGCCAAGCCGTCTTCACTCGGCAGGGCCGTTGTAGTTTTTTCGACCTCGGAGCAAGCGGGGTTGCCTGGTCAGCCCGGTTCTTCGTTGCCATTGGAGCGGGGTAACGCCAAACCAGCGATGAAAGGCGCGGCTGAAGCCACTCGAGTCTGCATATCCCAGAAGCTTAGCTAGCCTGCTCATGCTGATGGCAGGATCCTTCAGGTAGTGCTGGGCTGATTCCTGGCGCACTTCGTCCAGAAGCTGCTGGAATGAAGTCCCTTCGGCGAAGAGTTGACGTTGCAACGACCGTGGATTCAGGACCATCCAGCTGGCGGCCTTGTCCACTGTCGCACGGCCGCTGGGAAGCAGGTGGCGGAGCAGCTGCTTGATGGATCCAGGGAGTGCCGCGCTGGACAAGCGCTCCATTCGGCCTATGTGTGTTTCCAGCAATTGGTGCAATGTTGTGTCCTTGGCGTTCAGCGGCATCGACAGGACATCCCGTGGAAAGACCAGGCCGGTAAACGCCGACGAAAACATCGGAGGTGAGCCAAGGATGCTCCTGTAGTCCTGCTCGCTGCCAAGTGGCGCATGGGTAAAGGCCACATGATCAGGTTGCCATTCGTCACCGATCATCGCACGCAACAGTTTCAGGGCCACGGCGCACATCAGCTCTGCGGCCTGGAACTGCCCGGGACCGTACTGCCGAGGTGTTGAAAACTCGAGGCGAACCTGATCGCGTGCAGGTAGGAGCTCCATGCTGACCGCACCATTGAACACCGCATAATTGTCCTTGAGCTCCAGCAGTGCTTCGCCTACCGATTGGGTGCTGCCAAGCAGATAGAGCATGTCACCGAATACCGCTAGCCCTTGGTGCATCCCGAACCGCAAACCGAACAGCGGCTGCTCGGCATGTTGTGCGCACAAATCCAGCAATCCGCAGTAGCGTTGGTAGGCAAGGATCTGCTGGGGGAATTGTTCTACGTCCACAGGCAAAGCCATCAGCCGGAGCATTGCCGTCGGCCTGAGCCCGTCATTGCTGGCGAATTCGGTAAATTTGCTGAGCGCCAGCGCACGGATGAATGAGCCAGTGGTCGTTCTGCGCTCGCGGGGCGTGGCGGATACCGCTTTCATGGCTGAGACGCCTCGTGGGCTTCCAGTGCAGCCAGTTGCCCTGTCTGTTGTTGCCGCCATTTCTGTGGGCTGATGCCGTTCCAGCGGGTAAAAGCGCGGGAAAAGGCGCCCAGACTGGTGTAGCCAAGCAACGCGGAAAGCTGTGTCAGATTCACGGTGGAGTCACAGAGATAACGCTTGGCCATGGCTTGCCGGGTATTGTCCAGCAAAGCCTGGAAGTGGGTACCTTCGGCTTGCAGGTAACGCTGCAGAGTCCGCGGGCTGAGCGCAAGTTGCCTGGCTATCTGTTCAAGGCTGGCCTGGCCATCGCAAAGGCCGTGCCGCATTAGCCGTTGCACATGGGCGGGGAGTTCGCGCAGGGTGAGGTACGCAAACGCGTCATAGTGGTTTTTCATTAACACCTGCAAGCCAGCATCACGCTCACCGAGCGCGTGGCTCAGCAGGGCGTGATCGAATACCCAGGCATTGACTGCGCTGTCGAAGCGCGGAGTGATGTCCAGCAAGGCTCGGTAAGTGTTCAGACGGGTGCCGGCAGCGTGGCGAAGCAGAAGCTCCTGGGGTTTCCAGGCCCGCCCTAGGAGGCTCTCCATGATCCGGGTGCCGAGCGCCATGGCAAGCTCGACGGTCTGCCGAGTGGCTGTCACGTTTGCGTCTATCACGTCATAGAGCAACCAGGCTTGATTTCCCCGCTGCTCAAGCCTTAGCTCCGCGCCATTGCTGTGGGTCGGGAAATAGCGAATCAATGCCTGCAGCGCATCGCCAACCGTGTGGGCGCTGCTTACCACATAGTGCAGCGTTCCCAGCGCCGAAAGCCCTTGTTGCAAGCCAAGCTGCAGGCCGAACAGCGCATTGCCGGACCTGCGCGACGCCAACTCTAGGAGTGCGGCAAAGCGTTCACCGCTGAGCGGCAGGTCAGTCCGGCCGTCCAACACGCCTGCCTCTTCAAGCAGCGCACGGGCATCCAGACCCTGGCGAGTCGAGAACTCGTCGAAACCGAGCAGGGCGATGTCGAGGACGAAAGAAGTCATGTCGAAGGTTCTGGTCCGGCAGTGTGCATGCAATGCCCGAGGTGGTGATGGGGCATCGTAACAGCTGTCCGCCACCCTGGAACATGGCTTTCCAGGCTGTCATAAAAAGCCTGTTTAGTGGCGCGATATGTGAAGCAATCAAGCATCTTTGCCCGTCAGACTCGGAGAGGACGCACCAACAAAAACAAACTCTGCTGCGGCCAAGCGCCGATTACGGAGACCGTCATGACTCGAATGCTTATCGTCATTGTGTTCGTTGTGCTGGTTGCAGGTGGTGTCTACCTGTCGACTGTGGGCGCTTCTGCGAGCCCCGGCATTACCCCTCACATTCACCCCGTTGCCGGAATCGGCGATGTTTTTCGGCATTAGGGCACAGGCTCATTGAATGTCGCCTTGACCAAAGCCTGCCTGCGTAATTGAGCGCTCATTGCGGCCTTCCACTTTTTACTTTCCTCGATGACGCCTGCCTGCCCCGCTCGGATCCGCCCGGGGCAGGGGAGAATGCATTCTCATCGAATTAAGGTAACAAGTGTTCCGTAATTGCACATTTTGTTCTTGTGCGTGCTTCAGAGATGGGCATCTGAGTTGTCAGGTATCACATATCAATCGTTATAAAAATGTAACTAATTGAAAATAAACATGAAAAAATATTGGCAAACAAATTGCTGTGTCATTGCGTGGTCGCCATCTGACCATGCTTTGAAACAAACCCAGCCGTAAATCGTGCCTCGAACGAGGCATGTCGAACGGTCGCCAAGAGCTCGTGAGGAACCTCGCATGAAAGATGTGATTCAGCGCCTTGATATTGGAACTTCCATTGGCTGCCGAGGGCGGTCATTGGTCCTGGCACTTGCGGCACTGGCCGCCTGCGGCGCAGTGCAGGCTGCGCAGAACGATGCTTCGCAATTGGGAACGAAACTGACGCCCTTGGGTGCTGAAGTTGCTGCGAGCGCCGATGGCGTGATTCCCGCCTGGGCGCCGCCTGGCAAGCAGGACACAGGCTGGAGTTATGGGCAGGTGCGGGGGCAGTCCTGGAGGTTCAAGGATGATCAGCCGCTCTATAGCATTACCGCAGCCAACGTAGCACAGTACGCCAAGCAGCTTTCTCCAGGCCAGTTGGAGCTGTTCAAGAAAATTCCCGATTTCCGGATGGATGTCTATCCGACCCGACGCACCTGCGGTGCACCGGACTTTGTCGTCGACAATACGCGCAAGAATGTCGGTTTCGCCACGCTCGACGCCGACGGGGTTGCGCTGCAGGACGCTCATGTTCCCGGCATTCCGTTTCCCATGCCGACCACAGGCGCCGAGGTCATGTGGAACATGAAGATGCGCTACCGCGGCATAGGCTTCGACATGTCCAAGACGGTGTCCGGCCTTTCTCCGCGTCCCGGTGGCGGGAGCTGGTTGCAGACCTCGACCGACTGGTTCATGTTCACGCCGTGGGGGCAGAAGGGCAGTGCGCTGTTCTCTTCGTTCGACCGACTCGAGGTGGCCACCTACTTCTCCTACAACGAGCCGGCTGCACTGGCTGGCCAGGCCGGGGTAGTCACGACCAAGGCCGGCGAGCAGGCGAGCACCTTCTACTACTTCCCTGGCCAGCGCCGGGTGCGTCGCATGCCGTCGTATTCCTATGACTCGCCGCAGATCGGCCTGGATAACCAGTACACCATCGACGAGTCGAACATCTTCTTCGGTCCGATGGATCGCTTTGACTGGAAGCTGGTCGGCAAGCAGGAGCTGCTGGTGCCCTACAACTCGTTCGGGGCGTATGACGCATCTGCCCGTATCGAGGATGTTGCGCAGCAGAACGCCTTTGCGCCGCAGTACCGCCGCTATGAGCTGCACCGGGTCTGGGTCGTCGAGGCGACCGTACGCCAGGGCATGCGCCACCAGGCGCCCAAGCGTGTGTTCTATATCGACGAGGACAGCTGGAACGGCCTGGTTGCGGTTGACTATGACAAGCAAGGGCAGATCTGGAAAGTCCGCGAGGGCTACCCCATCCCTGTCTACGAGACCGGCACCTGCGATATGGAAGCCCAGGTCCAGTACAACCTGGTAGACGGTCGCTACCTCTACGATATGACCTCCATTGGCGTCGGCAAGAAAGACCATCGCTGGCTCACCGAGGATGCCGGCAACCCCCGTCTGAAGCGTGACTTCTACACCTCGGACAACCTGCGTGCCATCAGCGAACGTTGAACTTCTCCACTTCGAGCGCCGCCATGAAAACAACAATCACAAAAGCATCAGGCCTTGCTATTGCGTGCATGACTCCCCTGGCAATGGGGTTCACTTTCGAGACCGAGACCGTCAGGGGCTCGTTCGATTCGACGATTTCCTACGGCATGGGTATTCGCACCGAGTCCCAGGCCTGCAACCTGATCAACCAGGGTACCAGTGGGCATCATCCGCCCAGCGGTTGCCTGGCACAGACCTCCGGAATTGGCGACCAAGGTGACCTCAACTACGACAAGGGCGACCTGTTCACCCATTATCTGAAAGGCACCCATGAACTGCTGTTAAAAATGCCGGAAGACTTCACCTTCATGGCTCGCGGCAGCTGGATCCGCGATTTCGCGGCCACTGATACCAGCGGCGCATTGTCGTTCTACACCCCTGATGGCGTGGGCAAGGACGGGCTGACCAGTGCCGCCCGCGATGACCTGGAGTTCAAGGCGCGCCTGCTCGACCTGTGGGTAAGCAAGGGCTTTGATGTCGGCGACCAGCGGGTCCGCGCCCGCCTGGGGAACCAGGTGATCAACTGGGGCGAGAGCCTATTCGTGCAAGGCGGTATCAACAACACCAACGCCTACGACATCCAGGCGCTCTCGCGCCCGGGCGTGCAACTGAAGGAAGCGGTGCTCCCGGCACCGATGCTGAGCCTGGCATCGGGTCTCGGTAGTGGGGTCAACATCGAGGCCTATTACCAGTTCGCCTGGAACAAGAGCGAGGTGCCACCGGTGGGCAGCTACTGGTCCTACACCACGGCGCTGGGTAGCGGGATGAAGACCTACGGGTTCGACGACAAGGACGCCCGCGACAGCGGGCAATGGGGCCTTTCGCTGCGTTGGCAGCCGCAGGACAGCGACCTGAACGTCGGCTTGTACGTGCTGCGCTACCACGACAAGCTGCCATCGCTGACGATGCGCCTGCTGGACACGGACACCTTCGCCTTGGCGCAGAAGTGGGAGTATCCGGAAGACCGCATGCTGTACGGCATCAGCGCGAACATGCCGATCGGCGATTGGGCGGTGGGTACCGAGCTATCCTACCGGCCCAAGGACGCAGTGCCGCTCAACCCGGTGCTGGATTTGTGCAGCAACAATGGCGGCAAGTGCTGGAAGGACGAGAAGAAGTTCCAGTGGCACCTCACCGGGCTTTACAGCATGACGCCGTCCAATTCGCCCACCCTGCTCGATTTCACCGGCGCCAGCACCGGCACGTTGCTGACCGAGCTGGTGGTCATCAAGTACCCGGGGCTGCACCGTAGCTATGACGGCGAGATTATTGCCGCCGGCGGCAATACCTGGCAGCTGGACCCTGCGACGGCGCCAAAGGCTCGGGGTGACAAGACCTCATCGGGGATCAACCTGGACTTCAGCCTCACCTACGACGGCACTTTGGTCCCAGGCTGGCAGGTGACGCCAGGGATCTTCTATTCACGCTCCCTCGGTGGACGAACGCCCAACCTCTCGGCGACCTTTACCGAAGATGCCAGCAGCATGAATCTCTACCTCAACTTCGTGCGTAACCCTGCCAGTTGGCAGGTGTCGTTCAACTACGCCAAGTTCATGGGAGGCGACACGCCCTATGACCAGCTGTTCCGTGATCGCGACTACGTAGGTGTCGTCGTTTCGCGCACTCTGTGAGGCCTGCCGTGAACATGTCTATCAAGATCAAAGAAACACCGCCGCGTGGCCTGCTGGCATGCGGCGAAGCCTGGTTGTTCGGGCATCGTGGCTGGGTGCTGGCGACGCTCGCGTCGTTCACCCTGGGTATGGCGTGGTTCGCCGTGCATCTGCGCATGGATGCAGGATTCGAGAAGCAGTTGCCGATTGGTCATGAATACGTGGAGACATTCAAGCAATACCGCGGCGACCTGCTCGGCGCGAACCGCCTGACCATTGTGGTCAGGGCGCGCAACGGCACCATCTGGAGCGAGGCGGGGTTACGCCGGTTGGCCGATGTGACCCAGGCAGTCACGTTCCTGCCCAGTGTTTCTCGCAGCAGTGTCCGCTCGCTCTGGACGCCGAACGCCTTCGTCAACGAAATCACGGAGGAGGGCTTTCGTGCCGACCCGTTGGTGCCGGGAACGGTGACCCCCGAGCGGCTGGATGCCACTATCATCGGGCGCATTGCTGATTCCACCGCTCAGGGCGGCTATATCGGCACCCTGGTTTCCAGGGACCAGACCAGTGCGATGATCACTGCCGAGCTCAACGAATACGATGTCCATGGGCAGCGCCTGGACTATGTGGCCTACAACCGTGTGCTGGAGCAGCAATTGCGACAGCCGTTCGAGGATGCCGACTTCGAGATCCAGCTGATCGGTTTCGCCAAGCAGATTGGCGATATCGCCGATGGCGCAGCAGCGGTGCTGGAGTTCTGCTTGCTGGCCTTGCTACTGACGGCGGCGGCGGTGTACTGGTACTGCCACTCGGTGCGCTTCACGTTGCTCGCGCTGGGTTGCTCGTTGACGTCGCTGGTCTGGCAATTCGGTAGCTTGCGCCTGTTGGGCTATGGCCTCGATCCGCTGGCGGTGCTGGTGCCGTTCCTGGTCTTCGCCATTGGCGTTTCCCACGGTGTACAGCAGATAAACTACATCGTCCGCGAGATCGCTGATGGCAAGCCTGCCGCGCAGGCTGCCCGCTCCAGCTTCCGCGGGCTGCTGATACCCGGCACTTTGGCGTTGGTTACCGCGTTGGTGTCCTTCGTCACCCTGCTGCTGATCCCCATCCCCATGGTCCGCGAACTGGCGATCACCGCCTCGCTTGGCGTCGCCTACAAGATTGTCACCAATCTGGTGATGCTGCCGTTGGTGGCTTCGATGCTGAAGGTCGATGCACGCTATGCCGCTGCCGAGGAAGTGTCGCGCCAACGGCGGTCGCGCTGGCTGGAAGACCTGGCGAGGCTGGCGGACTGGCGCAACGCCCGCTGGGTGCTGGTGGTTGCCGTGGCCGTATTCGTCATGGCCGTCTGGCAAAGCCACGACCGTGTGGTCGGCTCGCTTCAGGCAGGGGCGCCGGAGCTGCGGGAGGATTCACGCTTCAACCGCGATGCCGTGGCCATTGCCAGCAATTATGACATCGGCCTCGATTGGCTGAGCGTGGTCTTCGAGGTACGGCCAGGGCCGGATGGCAGTGCCAATGCTTGCGAGGATACCGCGCTGGGGCAATATCAGGACCGCTTCGTCTGGGCCATGGAAGGGGTACCTGGGGTGCTCTCAGTGGCGTCGTTCTCATCAGCGATGCGCCAGTTCAACGAGGGCTACAACGAAGGCAATCCGAAGATGAGCGCGGTGCCCATCGACCCGATGAACTATTCGTCTCTGGCCGCCGAGGTGGGGCGCTTGCCTGGCCTGATGCGCACCGATTGCAGCATGACCGCGGTGCACCTGTATCTGGCTGACCACAAAGCCACCACCATCTCCCGAGTAATCGATGCGGTGAAGGCGTTTCGCACTGCCTATCCGCAGCAGGGCATTGCAGTGCGCCTGGCGTCAGGCAATGCCGGGGTGATCGCGGCGATCAACGAGGAGGTCGAGAAGAGTGAAACGCCGATGCTGCTCTATGTCTATGCGGCGATCGCCTTGTTGGTGTTCATCGTCTACCGCGACCTCAGGGCAGTGCTGGTGTGCTGTTTGCCGCTGACCCTCGGCACCTTCATCGGTTACTGGTTCATGAAGGAGCTGCAGATCGGCCTGACCATCGCCACCCTGCCGGTGATGGTCCTGGCGGTGGGCATCGGTGTCGACTACGCGTTCTACATCTACAACCGCATCCAACTGCACCAGGCCCATGGCCAGTCCATCGCCACCGCGGTGGCCTGCGCCCTGCGCGAAGTCGGGATCGCGACCATCTTCACTGCGCTCACGCTCGCGGTTGGCGTTGCCACTTGGTCGTTCTCTGAGCTCAAGTTCCAGGCTGACATGGGCAAACTGCTGGCCTTTATGTTCATGGTCAACATGGTCATGGCCATGACGGTGCTGCCAGCGTTCGCCGTCTGGCTGGAACGGGTGTTCCCACGCAAGTGCCCGGTGCGCATGGTCGGCGCGCTGACCCATTGAGGAGAATGACATGCACTACCTGAAACGGGTCATGGGCATCGCCCTGTTAGCGGCCATGCCAATGGCCGCGCCTTGGGCCGCGGGGCTGCAAGCGGTGCCGGTGGCACCTGCCAGCAATGCCGCGCACGCCATGATGCTGGGCGCGGGCCAAGCGGGGGAGCGGGTGGTGGCCGTCGGTGACCATGGCATCGTGTTGCTTTCCGACGACCATGGGCGCAGCTACCGGCAGGCCCACGGCGTACCCTTGTCAAGCACGTTGACCAGTGTCAGCTTCGTCGATGCCAGTAACGGCTGGGCCGTTGGCCACTGGGGCGCGATCCTGGCCAGCGGTGATGGCGGAGAAACCTGGTCGGTGCAGCGCATCGACAGCGATGTCGACCGCCCGCTGTTCGCGGTGCATTTCTTTGATCGCCAACAAGGCGTGGCGGTAGGGTTGTGGTCGCTGATACTCACAACCGACGACGGCGGGGGCACATGGACCGAACGCACCTTGCAACCCCAGCCTGGTGCTAGTCGCGCCGACCTCAACCTGTTGAGCCTGTTCAGCGATGGGCAGGGGGCCGTCTATGCCACCGCCGAGCATGGCAAGTTGCTGCGCTCGGATGACCGGGGCAAGACCTGGCGTTACCTGGACACCGGCTACCAGGGCTCGCTGTGGAGTGGTGCCGTGCTGCCGGATGGGCGTCTGCTGGTAGGCGGGCAACGCGGTACCTTGTTGCGCGGTACGCCGGACGCACGTGCGTGGCAGCGCATACCGCTGAACAGCCGTAGCTCGATTACCACCATACAGGCAGAGGGCAAACACATACTGGCGGCAGGCCTTGATGGCCTACTGGTGGACAGCCAGGACGGCGGCGCTACCTTCGACGAGAGGCGCAGCGGCGATGGCGTTTCGCTGACCGCTGCACTCATGCAGGGTGACGGCCAGCCGTTACTGTTTTCCCGCCATGGCGTGAGCGCGCCGCCTTCAGATCAAAAACCTCGCTGAGCCTGCCCGGTCGCACCGTCCTCAAGGGTGCGGCCGCGCTTATCCAAGCCTGCAGATCCGCTTCCATAGCTGACGATGGATGCATTTAAAAAACAACATAACAGTTGTTGCGTTAAATCTGGCACAGCAGTAGAGTCTGACTAAACAACAATTTTCGGAGGCAAACGATGTCCGAGCCCCGCAGCAATGTTGACAAGTTTCGCCTTCTCGGCGGGTGGGTCGAACAACCGGACGACCTGCAGCCGAAGCTCGAGGAGGACATCAATGCCGATGTGATCATCATCGGCGCGGGTTTCGCCGGGCTGTCCACTGCCCTGGAACTCACCGCGCTCGGCGCCAGCGTGGTAGTCCTCGAGCAGGCATTTGCAGGGTTCGGCGCCAGCGGTCGCAATGCCGGCTACCTTGCCGGCAGTATGGGTGTCGAGTTCGAACTGTTCCACAAGCGCCTCGGCGTGGATCAGGCGAGGAAGGTCGTGTCCTTCTATGATGAAGGCGTGGCTTACGTGGAACGACGGCTGGGTGAGCTGGCTATTGATTGCGATTACCTCCCCAGCGGTGTTATCCGTGCGGTGATCCATCCCTCCCAGGAAAAAAGGCTGCGCCACAGCATGGCGCTGGGCCAGGAGCTGGGTTCGGTCACACGGTTCGTGGATCAAGACGAAATGCGCGCTCGTGGTATCCCGCCTGCGTTCCTTTTCGGTTGTATTCAGCACGGTGGCACGCTCGATCCCGGCAAATATGTGATGGGCTTGCGCCGAGCGGCGCTGCAGGCCGGTGTGCGCTTGTTCGAACAGACCAAGCTGCTGTCTTACAGTGACGGCCCAACCATCACCTGCCGAACCGAGAAAGGCTCGGCGAGCGCGCCAATCATGGTCCTGGCCACCAATGCCTACACCCCGCAACTGGGTTTGCTGCGCGACAAGATCACGCCGCTGCGGGTCTCGGCCATCGAGACGCAGCCGCTGTCCGCTGCACAACTGAAATCCCTGGGTTGGCAGGGGCGCGAAGGCATCGTGACTCCTCATTGGACCATGGAGAGTCACCGCCTGACCGCGCGCAACACCCTCCTGATAACCACCAAACAATTGGGCTACGCCTATGGCTCGAAGACCCCGAACGAACCGGATCGGGCGGCCTACGCCGCTTTGAGGCAAGCCCTGGATGACCGTTTCCCGTCATTGCGCGACGTGACGATCGACAAGTGCTGGAGCGGCTATATCAGCCTGGCTTACGACGCCTTGCCGGTGGTGGGCGAAACCGGGCCGCACAACAATATCTATTACACGGCGGGTTGCTCGGGACATGGCGTTGGCACCCAATCGCTGATCGGCTTCCTGCTGGCGGAACGCATTGGGGGCATCGAGCAACCCTTGCTCACCGCGCTGCGCCACAAGAGCCCCTCGACGCTTCCCGAACCTCTGCAGTGGTGCGCGGTGAAGGCCGCTCTGGCGGGTGTAAACCTGCTCGACAACGCCCTGAACCGCCGGGCGCGAGCGTAGCAACTGTGCCAAGGCGCCGTCCCCTCGCGGCGCCAGGCTGATCTATCTGTCCACCCGGGAGATGCAATGAACAACTATACGAATGAGGCCGTGCGTTTCACCGCGTGGGTTTCGATCATCGGCGGACTTTTCGCCTACCTCAATGTCGGTTTCATGCTCATGGTCACCCAGGGCGACATGGCCGTGACATTGCAGGGAGCGACCATGCTTACCCTGCCGGCTGAAGCCAGGCAGTACTTCAGGTTGTCGATGCTCGCCGACATCCTGGGGTTCTATCTGCCACTGTTGGTTCTGGGGGCGTATTTCTGGCGTGAATTTCGCGATGAGGCCGGGGTGCTCGGGGACATGGCCCTGCTGGCTATCGCTACCTATGTGGTGCTCGGCGTGACAGGTGCAAGTCTGCAACTTTCGGTGCTCAACCCGCTGGCCCAATTGCACTTGACGGGCAGCGAGGCCCTGCGAGCTGGCGCCGAGGCAGCATGGACGACTATTGCAGTGGCTAGCCAGCGCGGGCTGTGGTGGTGCGAAGGCCCCGTGGTCCTATTTTGGGGAATCGTCGTGGGACGGTATCTGAAGAATGCCGGATGGGGGAGCTCGGTCCTGCTGCCGCTGAAGGTGGTGGGCTGGTGCTTCGGCTTGTATTTCATTTCCGGCTTTTTTGCATCCCTGGATCTGTTGACCAATGCCTTGCTGGTGCTCGTGGTACTGATCTTCCCGTTCTGGATGGTGTTGTTCGGGGTGCAGTTGCGACGCCGCGCACTGCGCCTGCCACTGGGCGCCTGAACGATAACGCTCCATCCCTTGCTTGTTGGACCTGAAGCGCCACGCAGTGGCGCAGCACAATCGAATAACAATAGCGTGAGGCTCCTTTTATGGCTGAAAAGCCTACCTCCAATTCATTGGATCTCAAGCGCCGGCAGTTGCTGAAGTTCGCTGGCGCCACCGCGGCCGTTAGTGGCCTCGGCCTGCATGCCGGCCTGGCCAGCGCTGCCGAGCCTCTGGCGGCGGCGCATGGCGACGATGAGGGCATTCTGGATGTCGCCATCATTGGCGCCGGCATGGCTGGACTCACGGCGGCCCGCGACCTGCTGAATGCTGGGTGCCGCTCATTCCAGGTGCTGGAAGCCCGTGAGCGGGTCGGCGGCCGGGTGCTCAATTACGACCTGGGCTCGGGCTACATCTCCGAGGTGGGGGGGCAGTGGATCGGGCCAGGGCAGACGGCGGTCGCCGACCTGGCCCGTGAGCTTCAGGTAGACACGTTCCCCACCTACTACCAAGGGAAGACCGTGGTTCTTGGGGGGGAAGGGCGGCTGGAGATCGACTTGCAAGGCACCTTCGGCACTGATGAACGTATCGGCGCCAAGCTCAGCGAGCTCTCCAGATTGGTACCGTCCGGTAAGCCATGGACTTCCTCCAAGGTCGACGAACTGGACAAGCTCTCGGCAGGCGACTGGCTCGCGCAACAAGATATCAAGCCTGAGGACAGGTCTGGCTGGGATACCAGCTTGATGCTCACCTGTGGTGTGGCCCCGGCCAAGATGAGTCTGCTGCACTTTCTGTCGATGATCAATTCGGCAAGCTGCGACTACATGAAGTTGGACTCGATCAAGGACAGCGCCCAGGGCACGCGCTTCGTGGGCGGTTCGCAGATACTGTGCACCCGCATCGCCGAGCAGTTGGGCGACCGTCTGCGTCTAGCCTGCCCGGTGCGTGCGATCAGCGAGTGGGACCGTGACATCGTCACGCTGCACACTGACCAAGGGTTGATACGCGCCCGCCGGGTCATCGTCGCGATCCATCCGGCCCTGTGCAACCAGGTACGCTTCGAACCCGCGCTGCCGGAAGGGCGAGCGGCGCTGCAGCGCGCCTGGCCGGCACACAGCCCGGCGCGCAAGACAGCGATGGTTTACAAGCGGCCGTTCTGGCGAGAGAAGGGCTTGAACGGCCATACGATGCAGGTCAAGGGACCACTGCTATGGGCCTGGGACAACTCCCCACCCAACGGCGAAATCGGTGTAATCAACGCCTTCGTCGTCAATGCAATGCTGCCCTCCGATCACCAGGCTGCGCAGCAGGCACTGATCGAAATCTACGCCCGTTCCTTGGGCGATGAAGCCTTGCAGCCGGTCGCCTACCACGATCATGACTGGGGGCTGGCAGATCCCTGGAGCCTCACCTGCGTGTCGGCGATTCCGCCTGGTTTCTGGAGCGAGCATGGCGAATCGTTGCGTCCGCCGTGCGGCAACCTCATCTGGTCGGGCACTGAAACTGCCGATATCTGGGCCGGATACATGGATGGCGCCGTGCGCTCAGGTCATCAAAGTGCGCTGCAGGCGCTAGCCTCGCTACGTCGGGCATAGGGGACAGTGATGAAAAAAAAATTGTTGTGGGGTACGGCAGTGTTGCTGGTCGCCCTGCTGGCCTTGTTCGGCCGTGACCTGCTGGGCTTCTACCACCTCGTCACCTATATCGACAGCACTACCCAGGCCTATGAAGCGGACGGGCCCTGGCCCCAGACGACCGATGCCTGCTACGGCTGCCATGGGCAGCGCGGAAGCTCGCAGCACCAGCGTTATCCCAGTCTGGCAGGGCAGCCCGCCGATTACCTGAAGGCGCAGTTGCACGGCTTTGCCAATGGCATCCGCCATTTCCCGAACATGCAGCCACTGGCAATGAGCCTGGGTGACGCTGAAATCGACAAGCTGGCCAACTATTACGCTCGCCAGACGCCCATGGATAACCACACGTTCCAGCCTGATCCTGGTTTGCGCCAGCAAGGCGAAAAACTGGTCAAGGCGGGCGGGTGTGCTGCCTGCCATGGCGAAAAGCTGATGGGCCAGGGCGCATTCCCGCGTCTGGCTGGCCAAGGTGCCGACTTCCTGCTGGTACAGCTGGACGCCTTTGCCCAGGGCAGCCGGGTCGATCCAACCGGTTCGATGAAGGCGGTTACCCAGACCCTCTCAGCGCAAGACCGCAAGGCGCTGGCGCATTACCTTGCCGCCTTGTCGGCCACCTCGAAGTAAAGCCTTCATACCTACAAGAAAGAGACCTGAGCTATGGAAACCAAAGATGTTCTTGCGTTGCTCACTTGCGTCCTCCTGGTGCTTTCCGGAAGCACCTACGGCATCAAGTTCCTGCGCAGAGGCAACTTCCTGCTGGGCCTGGAATGGTTGATCGTCGCATTTTCCGGCACCAACTTCCTGATCTACCTGCTGACCCAGTCGCAAATCGCCTACGGTATTTCGTATTTCTGCGATGCGTTTTCCCGCGGCTTCGGCATCCCGATAGTCACGGTGCTTGGCCTGATGGCCGTCACCCATGGCTTCCGGCCTTCGGCGGGCAAGGACGCTTTGATATTCGCTATCACTTTTGTCTGCACGTTCGTGATGATCAAGGCTGATTTCATGATCAAGCCGCTTCCCTACTTCTACGTCATCATGTGGGCTGGCTATACGGTCTATCTGGCGTACTTCATCAGCCGCCTGACGATGGTCGGCGAGTACTTGCATGCATTCGGGGTCACGCTAGCGGCGATGCTGGGGCTGCTGGTGGCCTGCATCTATGATTTCTACCCCATACCCGGGGATGACACGAAGGCCGTGTTCATGTCGATAGCGCTCGCCAGTTGGTCGTTCATGATGATCCAGTTGTACTACGCGTACTTCGCTCTTGAACGGACAAAACACCAGGCGGTTCCAGTGCGCTGACGCGCTCTGCTTTCCATGTTGAGGCCGTTTGCGCGACCGCAGTTGCAGTCGTTGCGATCCAGAGAGAACCACCAGGAGTACTTACACAATGTCGATCGAGCAAGTCGCCCCGGCAGTAGAGCGGATGCGTGAGATTTTTGCGCTTCAGCGCCAGGCATTCGCCGAGGAACGCTATCCATCCTATGAAACCCGACGGGCTAACCTACTGGCGCTCAAGGCGCTGGTGCTGGAGAACGCCGAACGGATCGCAGCCGCCATATCCAACGATTTCGGCCACCGGTCGGAACACGAAACCAAGATGCTCGATATCTTCGGCCTGGTCAGCGAAATCAACCACGCCGTACGTTGCCTGAAGCGTTGGATGAAACCGCGTAAGCGCGGTGTCGGGATCTGGTTCAAGCCTGCGCGCGCTGCAGTGCTGGCCCAGCCGCTCGGGGTTATCGGTATCGCCGCGCCGTGGAACTACCCGCTTTACTTGACGTTGGGCCCGCTATGCGGCGCCCTGGCTGCCGGTAACCGGGCCATGATCAAGGTGGCCAGCGACTCCAGCCACTATGGACGGTTGCTCGCCGAGTTGCTGGGCAAGCGTTTCAATCAGGACCTGGTGGCGGTGATACAGCCAGGTGCCGGTGTCAACGACGGTTTCTCCCGACTACCCTTCGATCACCTGATCTTCACCGGCTCGCCTGCGGTCGGCCGGCAGATCATGCGCAATTGCAGCGAGAATCTTACGCCTGTGACCCTGGAGCTCGGCGGCAAGTCGCCCACTGTCGTCGCCCCGGGTTACCCATTGAAGCAGGCTGCCGAGAGCGTTCTTTGGGGCAAATGCCTGAATGCCGGACAGACATGCGTCGCGCCTGACTACCTGTTCTTGCCTGCCGGCTCCGAGGAGCAATTCCTGGAGCATGCCAGGGCGGCGGTGTCCCGAAATTACCCACAGCCGTTGGCTGACAACCCTGACTACACCTGCATGATCAATGCGCGCCAGCTGGCGCGGGTTGAGGCGTTACTAGCGGACGCTCGGGACAAGGGCGCGCGCGTGGTCGCGCTGGCGGATGTCGATGGCGCGCGCCGGGCGGGCAAGCTGACACCGCACTTGGTGTTCGATGTGCGCGACGACATGCTGATCATGCAGGAGGAGATCTTCGGGCCCGTGTTGCCGGTACTGGCTTATCGCAAGCTCGAGGACGCGATCAGCTACATAAACGCCCATGAACGGCCCTTGGCGCTCTACCTGTTCGACGAAGACGCCGGCCGTGTCGAGACGGTGCTGCGCCAGACATTGTCCGGAGGCGTTTCGGTCAACAGCGTGATGCTCCATGTGCTGCAGGAAAACCTGCCGTTCGGCGGTGTGGGCAATTCAGGGCTCGGCCACTATCACGCCGAGGAAGGGTTCCAGGCGTTCAGCAAGATGCGGCCGGTTTTCTACCAGGCGAAATTCAATGGCAGCTTCTTGCTCAAACCTCCTTATGGCCGCCTCACCCAGGGCCTTCTGCGCCTGATGCTGCGTTGAGCATGGTTTGCTGAGCAGGGCTGACGAGGCTATATCGAGTTGACGCTACGATCGTCATGCCCTTTTTAGCGCCCTTCGGGGCGCTTTTTTTTTATGAGAGCAGGTGAGATGACCGGCAGGAGAGGGTAAGAGGAGGGGAAGACTTGGAAACCGGAAAACCGCCCCTACCTGGCACAATACAGGGCGGTTTCTCGCAGGAGCGTGTCAGGCGTGGGCAATCCACTCCGCGGCGCGTTCGGCGATCATGATCGCGGCCGCGTTTGTATTGCCTCCGACCAATGTCGGCATGATCGAGGCATCGACGACGCGCAGCCCATCGATACCATGTACACGTAGCTGGCCATCTACCACGGCCATCTCGTCCTGCCCCATCTTGCAGGTGCCGATCGGGTGGTAGATGGTGTCGGTGCGTTTGCGCAGCAACTCGATCAACTGTTCGTCGTTGTGCAGGCCGGCGCTGTATATATCCCTGAGTCCGAAGCTGGCCATGGGCGTCTGGGCAACGATGTCACGGGTGATGCGATAGCCTTTGAGCAAGGTTGTGACATCGTCGTCGTGGGCGAGGAAGTTGGGATCGATACGCGGCGCCTTGCGCGGGTCTGGCGAGGCCAGGCCGACACTGCCGATGCTCTTGGGGCGCAGTACGCATACATGGCAACTGAACCCATGGCCCCAGTGAAGCTTGCGGTTATGGTCATCCACTGTTCCGATCACCGAGTGCAGCTGGATGTCTGGGCGCTCCAGGCCTGGATCGGTCTTGAGAAACGCGCCGGCTTCGGCGCAGTTGCTCGCGACCGGGCCATTGCGATGGCGCGCATAGTGGAACATGGCCTTGCCCATCTTCACGCTGCCACTCAGGGAGAAGCCCAGCAGCGAGGTGTCGTTGCTCTTGTAGCACAGCACCACGTCGGCGTGGTCCCGCAGGTTCTGGCCAACGCCCGGGAGCTCATGGCGCAGGGCGATGCCTTGGGGCTCGAGCTCGGCTGACGAACCGATGCCTGAGAGCATCAGCAAGTGTGGGCTGCCAAAGGCGCCTGCTGACACTATGACTTCCTTGCGCGCCCTCAGGTGCACGCGCGAGCCTTTGATCAACGCCTGTACCCCGGTCGCCTGTTTGCCCCGCAGAACGATACTTTCAACATGGGTATGGGTAAGTACGGTAAGGTTGCTGCGATGACGGACCGGCTTGAGGAAAGCCGTCGCGGTGCTCCAGCGACGGCCGTCGCGAATGGTCACATCGTAGTAGCCGGCACCTTCCTGAGTAGCGCCATTGAAGTCCGGGTTATAGCGGTGCCCGGCACGCAGCGCGGATTCCACGAAGGCTTCGCTGGCCGCGTGGCGATTGGCCGGGCTGACGTAGAGCTCGCCGTCGCCGCCGTGATACTCGCTGCTGCCGCCGTGGTGCATTTCGCTCTTGCGAAAGTACGGCAGAACATCGTCGAAGCCCCAGCCTTCGTTGCCCAGCGCCTGCCAGTCGTTGAAATCATCATGATGGCCGCGAATATAGATCATGCCGTTGATCGAGCTGCTGCCGCCGAGCACCTTGCCCCGTGGCTGGTAGCCGACCCGCCCGCCCAGACCCGGCTGAGGGATGGTCTTGAATGCCCAGTTGACATGGCGCGTCGGTAAGATGGCAGCCAGGCCCAGCGGAGTATGGATAAGCGGTGATCGATCTTCCGGACCCGCTTCGAGCAGGCATACGGTGACGCTGGGATCGGCACTGAGGCGATTGGCAAGGACACAGCCGGCAGAGCCGGCACCCACGATCAGATAATCGAATTCCATGTTGTTGTTCTCGAGGGAATTATCGGGAGTCTGGGAGGAGCAGGTTTGAGCTAGCCATCCCAATTCGTATGGACATTGACGAAGTCCAGGATATGGCGCTGTGCCTGTCGGGCCTGGGGAAGCGCCGCGATCATCTGGAACACGTGCGGTAGCTGTTGCCAGATTTCCAGGCGAACCGGCACGCCGGCCGCCGCCGCGCTGGCCGCAGCGCGGACTGAGTCGTCCAGCAACATTTCGCTGCTGCCCACTTGCAGCAGCAACGGTGGCAAGCCGGCGAAGGAGCCGAACAAGGGCGACACTTCAGGCGACGTGTGCTTTTCGGCGGATGCATAGAAGCCGCGGATAGCGATCGCGAAAGGCAGGGTAAAGATCGGGTCGCAACGGGCATTGCCTAGCACGCTTGCACCACTGAGTGTGAAATCGAGGAACGGTGACAGCAGCACGGCGCAGCTTGGCAGTTGCGCTCCCTCATCCCTGAGCCGTTGCAACAGCGCAAGTGCAAGGTTACCGCCGGCGGAGTCGCCAGCGATCACGATGTGTTCGGCCCGGGTCCCTTGTTCGAGCAGCCAGCGGTAGGCAGCATGGGCTTGGTCAAGCGCCGTGGGGAAGGGGTATTCGGGCGCGAGGCTGTAGTCCACCATCAGCGCCCTGGCTTTGAGCGGTCTGCACCAGTTCGCTACCATCGCGGCATAAATTTGCGGCGTGTAGGCCACGAAGGCGCCACCGTGGATGTACAGCAACACGCGCTCTTGCCTGCAACTGGCCGGCGACAGCCAGTGTGCAGGGGTGCCGTTGCACGAGACTCTCGTGCGAAGCACGTCCGTTGGTAGCGCTTGGCCCTGGCGATCCAGATGCGTGAACTGCTTGCGCAGGCGCTGAATATCGATACCCATGCCGTGGCGGGACTTCACCGACAGGCGCAGCAGCAGGTTGAGCAGCATGCGCTTCCAGCGTCCTTCGCTCGGGTCGATGACACGGGCATCGGCCCGACCTCTGGCCGGGGCGTTCATAACGCCACCTCGCACGGTGGCGAGCCCGGCCATCGGTAGTCACGCAGATCATGGCGCAACTGGAGCTTGCTGACCTTGCCGGTAGCCGTGTGCGGCAGAACTTCGACGAACACGACGTCGTCAGGGGTACAGAAGCGTGCGACCTTGCCGGCATAGAGTGCGAGAATCGCCTCACGGGTCGGTGCTTCTCCGGGTTTGACGGTCACTACCAACAGCGGGCGTTCGTCCCATTTCGGATGGGCAATCCCCAGCGCGGCCGCTTCAGCGACGGCCGGGTGGCTCATGGCGATATTCTCCAGCTCGATGGAACTGATCCATTCGCCCCCCGACTTGATGACATCCTTGGCCCGGTCGGTGATCTGCATGAAGCCATCCTGGTCAAGACTGGAGACGTCGCCGGTCGGGAACCAGCCGTTCACCAGCGGGGATTCATCGCTGCGGTAGTAGCGATCGATCACCCAGTGACCACGCACGAGCAGCGCCCCCGAGGTCTTGCCGTCACGCGCCACCTCGTTGCCGCTATCGTCCACGGTTTTCAGGTCAATGCCGAATGGTGGCCGGCCTTGCTTGATGCTGATGGCGAAACGCGCCTCTTCGTTCAGGCCCAGGTGCGACGCTTTCTGGGTATTCACGGTGCCCATCGGTGACATTTCAGTCATGCCCCAGGCGTGCTGGATCCGTATACCGAACTCCTGTTCGAAGCTGCGCATCAGTGCAGGCGGACAGGCGGCACCACCGACCACAAGGCGCTGCAGGTTGGGCAGGCGCTTGCCAGTCTGCTGCATGTATTGCTGAAGGCTCAGCCACACGGTAGGAACGCCGGCCGAGAAAGTGACACCTTCCTGTTCGAACAGCCTGAAGACACTTTCACCGTCCAGGCCTGCACCGGGCAGCACCAGCTTGGCGCCTACCAGGGCCGCCGAGTACGGCAACCCCCAGGCATTGACATGGAACATCGGCACGATCGGTGCGACGATCTCGCGGGCCGACAGCGAGAGCGAGTCGGGCAGGGAACTGGACAGCGCGTGCAGTAGCGTGGCGCGGTGGGAGTAGAGCACCCCCTTGGGGTTGCCGGTGGTTCCGGAGGTGTAGCACAGCGCCGCTGCCGCATGCTCGTCGATGGTCGGCCAGTCGAACGTCGCGGGTTCGCCAGCCAGCAGCGTCTCGTAGCACAGCAAGCGGTTCTCGTCCGCGGTTGGCATCTGTGCCGCGTCCGACAAGGCGACCCAATGCTTCACGCTTGGGCACTGCGCCGCGATTTCGGCGACCAGCGGGGCGAAGCTTTCGTCGAAGCAGACCACCTTGTCCTCGGCGTGCCTGATGATCCACGCGACCTGCTCTGGGAAGAGCCGTGGGTTGATGGTGTGGGTGACGCCCCCCATGCCCGAGATCGCATAGTAGAGCTCGAAATGACGGTAGCCATTCCAGGCCAGGGTACCCACCCGGTCGCCAGGTTTGACGCCCAGGCGGGTCAGGGCGGCGGCCGCTTGCCTGGCACGCTGATGAGCGTCGGCATAGGTGTAGCGGTGCAAGGCGCCGCCAGGGAGGCAGGAAACGATTTCAGTATCGCCGTGATACCGCTGCGCATGCTCCAGCAGTGAAGGGATGGTCAGCGGGAGCGTCATCATTTGACCTAGCATGATATTCAGCCTTTTATCTTTCTTGTTTTTCACGCACCGGCGGCGAGGCCGTGGACGTGGTGGTTCAACCGGTGACCTTGGAGGGCCGCGGGGTGAGTGCTTGCTGCTGGGCGCGCTGGAACTCCAGGTGGTGGTCTTCGATCGGGTCCTTGAGCAACATTTTCTTGTCGCGCCCGTAGTGCATGAAGACGAACCAGGGATGTGAACGACCCTGCCGAGGCAGGAAGTGCTGGTCACGCTGGATATAGCCGGACTTCATCGAGTTCAGGATCCCGTCGCTCAATGCGTTGTTGGCGTTGTCGTAAGGGGTCACGACATCCAGGTTGCGCTGCTCCATGTAGCGGAACAGGCGGCACAGGTAAGTGGCGGCCAGGCCAACCTTCAGCGTCCACGACACGTTGGTGTAGCCGAAGATCCAGGCCATGTTCGGCAGGTTTTCCAGCAGCACACCTTTGTAGGTCATCTGCTCGCCGATCGGGTACGGCGTGCCGTCGACCGAGACGGTCATGCCCCCCAGTAACTGCAAGCGCAGCCCGGTGGCAGTGATGATGATGTCGGCTGGCAGTTCCTTGCCTGACTTCAGGCGAATGCCGTGCTCGGTGAAACGCTCGATATGGTCCGTCTCCACCGACGCCTGGCCGTTGCGAATGGCCTTGAACAGGTCGCCGTCGGGTACTGCGCACAGGCGCTCATCCCAAGGCATGTAAGTCGGGGTGAAGTGGCGCATGTCGGCATTCGGGCCTACCTGCCGGCGCACATGCCCCAGGATGACCCTGCGCATCAGGCGTGGCCATTGCCGGCAGGCGATGTAAACGGCGCGGTATAGCATGATGTTGCGTTTGCGTGCCAGGCCGAGCGCCCAGCTTGCGGGCATGATGCGGGAGAGCACGGCCGTGAGCTTATCGGTCGAAGGCAACGAGTAGATGTACGAAGGGGAGCGTTGCAGCATGGTGATATGGCGGGTCTTGTCGGCCATCGCCGGAATCAGCGTGGCAGCGGTGGCGCCGCTGCCAATGACCACGACATTCTTGTCGCGATAGTCCAGGTCCTCAGGCCAATGCTGGGGATGGATCCGCACACCTTTGAAGTCGTTCTCCCCCGGGAAGGCGGGCAGGAAACCTTCGTCGTGGTTGTAGTAGCCGGTACAGCAGAGAAGAAATCGGCAGGTGTAGTGGCGGATATCCCCGCTGGCTTCCTGCCGTGCCGTCAACTGCCACAGACGCTGCTGGCTGCACCAGTTCGCGCTGAGGGTCTTGAGGCCGTAGTGGATCTTATCGGCGAGGCCGTACTGCTTTGCCGTATCCTGGATGTAGCGCCGGATCGAGGCGCCATCGGCTAGCACCTTGGGGCTGTCCCACAGACGGAACTTGTAGCCGTAACTCAGCATGTCCGAGTCGGAGCGGATGCCTGGATAACGGAACAAGTCCCAGGTTCCGCCCATGCACTCACGCCGTTCCAGAATGGCGAGATTGCGGTTGGGAAACTCGTCCATCAGGTGGCAAGCCGTGCCGATACCGGACAGGCCGGCACCGATGATCAAGGTATCGAAGTGAAGGTTGCTCATGGAATCTCCGCGCCTACGGGGTGTGACCAACGGGTTGTTTGAACGATGGGCATCAGCGAGCACGCGATCACGCGGCGGTCGTTAGGCAGCCGTGAGACGGCGGTGCTGAGGTCCGGAGGAGCGTGGCCGGCAGCGGAGGGTGCAATGGAGTCGTGCATGCGATGAGCTCCGGTGATTGTTGTTGTTTTACAGCAATGTAATCTGCTATCGACTTTAACGCAACGACCGTTATGTTTAAATGTGAAGCCTTTTGACAGCCGGGCAAAGCCCGCTTGATCCAACCACGGGAAATGGGGCGGAGGCTGTGCATTCGCCCTTCGACGGATCAGCGCTCGGCGGGGGTGAGATCGGCGAGGTAGTGCGCCAGCGCTTGCACTTCGGCTGGAGAAAGCAGGCTCGCGGTTGCGTTCATGGCGCCACTTGGGTCCGTTCGCGTGCCCTGCTTGAACGCCAGGAGTTGGCTTCGCAGGTAGGCTTTTCCCTGGCCCGCGAGGCGTGGGCCAGCGGCTCCCCCCATGAAATCGCTGCCGTGACAGGCGCTACAGCCCCGTGCTGCGGCACTCGCCTGGCCTGTGGCCGACAACTGCTCATTCGCCGTTGGGTTGTCGGTGCTGTGCAGCGTTTGCCGGGAAAAATACTGCGCCAGTGACACGATCTGCTCTTCGGTCAATGATGCGGCCAGCGGCTCCATTTGCGCACTGTGCCGTTTGCCCTCGGCAAATGCCTGAAGTTGTGCCTGCAAATAATTGGCCTGTTGCCCGGCGAGGGATGGGTACTGCTCGTTCTGCGACTGCCCGGAGGAACCATGGCAGGCGCTGCAGGTATCCTGGGGCTGCGGCCAGGTTCCGACGTTGGCGTCGTAGCGGGTGTAGTGTCTGTCCAAAGCATTCATGAATCGATAGCCCGCCAGCAGTTGCGGGCCCGTAATGACTGCAACTAGCACAAGCCCGGCAACGCCGACCGCAACACCTATCGACAAGGCGCGTTTCATCATGCGTTCCTCCGATTGGCAACCAGCGCTTGCAGTGCTTCCAGGGCGGCCCGGTGGCCGGAGCGCACTGCCCCGTCCATGCTGCTGGCCCAGATGTCAGCGGTCTCGGTGCCCGACCAAATCAGTCGACCAACGGCAGGTTTCAGGTAGCGGCCCCAGCGGGTGAGAAAGCCGGGAGGGATGGCGCCGACGCAGGTCAAGGTCCAGGTATCGATCTTGGCCCAGTCGTGATCGTGATACTGCCTGAACTGCAATGCTTCATCACCCAAGGCTCGGGCATAAATGTCGGCAAGCGTCTGGCTTGCCCGTTCGGCATCATGTGTCAGTTGGGCGCTGCGTACGAACGCCGAAAGGATGCCGACGCTGCCATCGGCGGGCGAGTTGTCGCATGAGAAGATCAAGGGCCCATCGGCTTGGCTGATCTGCCCATTGAGGCCTTTGTCTCGCCAGAATGGCCGATCATAGACATGTACCGTCTTGCGCATCGGTGCATGGGCGGGCCAAAGCCGCTGCAGTTGCGCGCGCCCCTCGGGCAAAGGCGGCTCGAAGATGATCTGGTGGCATAGGGCGGGATGAAGCGCAACGATCACCTGTCGGGCGCGGACCACCCCCCGGTCTGTGTAGATCTCGACGATATCGCTGTCCCAGTTGACAATCTTGCGTACCGGGCTGGACAGCCTTATGCGATCGCCCAACGATTCAGCCATTCGCGTGCTCAACACTTGGGAACCGCCCATGAAGCGGGTCTCCTGGGCACCGCCATTGAAGCCTTCCAGCTTTTCCATGCTGCAGTCGGCGGAATTGATCAGCGAAAGGTAGTGGAGCAGGGCCAGGCTGGCTGGCGGCGTACCGGTGGTCAGGCCTATGGAGGTGTCGAAGTTGAACCGGCTGGCATTGTCGATGCCTTGATTCGTGAGCCATTGGGCTACCGATAGCTTGTCGATTTCAGGCGCATCCGTTGCATTCCAGGGTTCCTTGCTCGGGACCTGTCGCGAGAGTTGATTGAGCTTTGCAGTGACAGGGTTACCGTGGGCGGCGCTGAGGTCTTCTTCGTAGCGGGCATCGCCTGTCAGATAAACATTGCGGCCCTGGTAGTAGCTCGGGAAAGTCTCCACTTCCAGCTCGCGCGCCAGGTCGAAGATGGCCGTCTGCCCGGGGCCTGCCCATTGCCCTCCGGCCTCCGCGATCAGGCCGTCGCCGAGCGGATGGTTGACGGTTCGGCCGCCAACTCGATCCCGAGCCTCCAGTACGGCGAATGAGGTGCAGCCAGCGCGATCCAGATCTCTGGCCGCAGTGAGGCCGGCAAGCCCGGCGCCGATCACGACCACATCCAGCACATCTTGCGAGGAGGGCTCTATTGTCTGGGCCAGCACTCGCCCGGCGAGTCCCGTACCTCCTACCAGCGCCACGCCAGCGAGCGCCTGCACAAGCACGCGCCGGCGGCATGCCGGCGAAGCCATATCTTCACTGTTCATTTTTGCCTCGGTACGCTATTGTTTTATTTAGATAACCGTAGTTATGTAAAATAGCGTAAGGCGATCCTCGTGCAAAGGGGCAACAGGCGTCCAATCATCGCTTCAGGCCAAAAAATACGACGCCGCACGCTACTCGCTCTATATTTAATATCTGGTGTTATCTAAAATCTGCTGCAAACAACCCAAGGAGCTACCCATGAACATGCTGAAAGTGATAGCTGTTGCATCGATCATCTGCGCGCCAGGTGTGTACGCCGGGGATAAGATCGATGCCGACCATTGCACGGCCAAGATCAACCAGCTCGACTCGATCGAGCGTTCCGAGGGGGCTGGACTTCACGGTGGGGTGGCCACGGACATTCGCAAACTGATTGCGCAGGCCAAGGAGGCTCGGGAAAAAGGTGATGGGAAAGGCTGCCTGACTGCGGCCAACAAGGCTCTGAGCCTGTACAAGACCGCTTCCAAGTAGAAGGTCCTAACGCCCAGGCCCGGTCTAGGGTTGCACGGGCCGGACGACTTCTCGTCCGGCCCCATGGAATAAGCTAAAGATCAGGTTCGATTACTTGTTCTTGCGCGCGCCACTGCCCTTCGCAGGTGGCGAAATCAATTTGATAAGTGCATCGAGCAGGGCATTCCCCCGTTCAGCGCTAAAGCGCTCGGGCTCGATCGGCATCATCATCAGCCAGCCGTCACAGATGGTGCTGATTTGGTCGGCCAGCACATCGGGCGGTATGTCGTCGCGAACTTTGCCCTGGCGCTGTTCTGCTTCAATCACTCTGGTAAACACTTGGCGGAACCTGGCATACCGCTGTTTGATGACATGCGCGAACGCCGGCTCATGTCGGGCATGAGTCAGCAGTTGCAACCAGGAAAGCCAGAGCGTCGACTCGCCGTCGTTGACCCACTCCATCCACTGCCGGAGCAACGAGGGAATACTCATCTCCGACGGGTTCGCTGCCAGCATTGTGTCGACCTGGTCGAACAAGCTCTGGGCGACCTCAGTGATCATCTCTTCCTTGTTGGCGAAGTAATAGGTTACTGCGCCTGTGGTGCAACCTGCGTGTTTTGCGACATTGCGCATCGACGCCCCGGCGTAGCCATCACGCGCGATCACGGTAATGGCTGCCTCCAGCAGCTCTGCGCGCTTGGCGTCGCGGTCGCCCACCGGCCGTCCCCTGCGCGCCGCATTGCGAGGGGTATTTGTACCGGCAGAAGTGGCGGCGGTTGTGGAAGGGGATTTGGAATCAGGCATGGGCTCTCAGGATTTCAGGATGAAAACGTTTCTGGACCAGGTGGCTGGCTTCTACGGTTGCCTCAGCATAGAGAAATCGAGCGTGGATTACACCCGTCATAAGACAGCAATGATTCTCCACGTCGATTCAAAGGCGGCGGACAATCACCGCCAGGTCAGACGTTACCGCTTCCTGCCACAGCCACGGCACGAATTTCCACTACCAGCCCAGGCAGGGCTAGCTCGGTGATGCCGACGGCGGTCCAAGAAGGATAACGTGAAGGAAAATATTCATCCTTGATACTGGCGAATAGGGGCATGTCAGCCTGTAGTCGGGTGTGGAAGGTGGTCAGTTCGACCACATCCTCCAGGCCTGCACCCGCCGCTTGCAGCACCTTGGCTAGCGACTGGAATGCCAGGTGCGTCTGGGCTGCCACATCACTTTCAGGTTTCATGCTGCTGTCGATGCCGACCTGCCCCGATACCCAGATGAGATCGCCTACGCGGGTGGCTTGGGAGTAATGAAACTGATCGTAGAGCACCTGGGTTGGTGGCGGATTGATTGATTGCCGCTTCAAGGGGTGGATGGTCATGGAGCCTCCTGTTCAGACAATCTGGCGGAAGGTGGGATGGCGAAAGGCTGCGCCGGCCGAAAGATGCTTGAGCTCCTCGGTGAACAGCACACCTTGTGGCGGGTATCCCGCTTTGCTGTTCTGCGGAAGCGGCTTGAAGGTGGCGTCGTCACCGAAGAAGCGGAAAACGAAGGTGTGGCGGCTAGGGAAGTCGCTGTCGACCGGAGCACCACCGTGCAAGGATGCCGGGTGCAGCAGGATCACGTCGCCTGGTTCGGTGGCCCACGACAGAACATCGTAAGCACCTGGGTTCAGTTTTCGTTCGGCTTCGATATCGGGCAGGCGGGGAAGGGTGCCGTTGTCATGCAACGGTTGTGTCGGATCGTCAGGATCGGTGAATGTGGTGCCATCGTAGCGCGGCCCGCGATGCGAACCGCGAATGATTTCCAACGCATTACGTTGCGGGATTGATTCGAAGCTGATCCATGCATTGCCCCAATGCTCGCCTGCCCAGGGCAGGTAGGAGGTGTCCTGATGCCAGAGCGTACGGGAACCTTGCCCACCGGCTTTGAGAAAGACCTCTTCAGCGAAATACCAGACGTTCCGCGAGCCCCAGATCCGGGCGAACAGGTTGCCCAGCGGCAGGGATTCCACGAGCGTTTCGAGCCGCTGTTTGGCCAAGGGGTTGGCATTGTCCACATGCGACTGCTGTGTCGTGCCTGCGAACATACGGGTGGCGTGGGGGCCATGGTTTTCCACGGCCCAGTCATACGCTTCACGACAGCGAGCCAATTGCTCCTCGTTCAGGAGTCCTTTGACCAATACTGCACCATCGGCATGAAAAGCACGGCTTATCGAGTCTAGCATGGCGTCCTCCCGGAACGTCTTTTTTGTGGATATTCGGGAGACTAGCAACCAGTCAAATATATGACAACGTCAGTTACGAAAAATATTCACGGAGGAGGATGGCCAGCTCAAGGCTTGGCCACCCAGTCGATCACTGTTGAGTAATCATCCGCTGTACAGTCCATGCACAGGCCTCGCGGAGGCATGGCGTTGAAACCTTCCGTGACGTGCTTGACCAGGACGTCTCTGCCTTGGGCAAGTCCTGGCTTCCAGGCTTGGGCGTCACCTTTTTGGGGAAGTAATGCTTGAGGGGCTGTGAGTTTTTATTCGCAGGCAAGGCAGCCATACCTGCCTGCGAATCCGCAGCAGAATTACTCTGCCAAGGGAAGTTTTCGCGCTATATCAAGCTCAACCATGGCATCCAGTTGTGTTTCGATTTGTAGAAAACGCAGGGCGCGCTTAGGTGAGACTTTCTCAGCGAGACGGCGGGTATATCGCTCGCGTAGTTTTATATGGTCGTCCTGAAGGCTGTAAAAACGATGCAGCAGGTCGGTGGCTAGTTCGTCGGTCACATAACCTTTGTTGTAGGCTTGGCCGTAATCAATCATAGCTTCCAATGTCCTTTTGTTGAGGCTGTCAGCCTCTGTTCGGTAAGTGTTGTAAATGGGCCAGAATTTTTCATTTTCCTGACCTTCCAGTCCCATATTCGTCTCTAGGATTTTTTTGCGCTTATAGTCTACGTCGGCAAAGTTATTCTGAATCTGGGCCTGATTTTGTCTCATGATCTCCTTGCCAGAGGGAATGTCCTGTTGAGAGGCCAGCACGGGGAGGCTGATGGTGGCGAGTAGGGTAATCGTAAGTTTTTTAAGCATAGGGTATCTCCATGTTAATTAACTATCAGAGCTGATTTCTGCGCATGGGTGGGGGCGAGAGGATTGGAAGTTGATTAATCCTTATCGATATTATTCAAAGGCGAATTTTTTCTTTAGTGTCACGACCTGCGGGCTGTAAAACAGCCGCGTCAAACCACTTTTCCATAATGTGTTCGTTCTCGAACCATTGGCAAAGTACAAATGTCGACGCTGCAAAGCCAAGGATTGCCCGTTGTTCTTTTAGATTGCCTACGGTCATCAGTGGCCCGCCACTTTTCAATCTGACCACGTCTCCTTTCAATATGTTTCTCATGTTGTGCGTCCGGTCCGAGGCTCAAAGGCGTCTGCAGGGTGGTAAGCGGCGCCTCGCAGAAAAAATGTAGCAATCAGTTTGTAGCAGTCTCCAGGTATTCGACCCCGGTTTCGCGAGTCGATGGCGCCATAAAGAATGGATACAAATACTTCTGTTAGCAGGGCGGCTGTTAAATCGATGCGGAAGATGCCTAATTGCTGACTGCGTAGAAAAAACGCGTCCAGCTCATCTTGATAGAAACTCCAGTCAGCCTCTGGGTCGCGGCTGATTCTCAAGTGGGGATGATATCGAGAGGCTAAAAAAACAATTAACTCTCCCTGAGCCAAGTGGTCGTGTATGAGCTGCTGCAAAGCGGACAAGGGATGAGTCGTTTGCGGGGTCGCTCGTTGCAGTATTCCCCGGAGTGAATCCTTGGTGTGCTGCTCAAGCAGGCGATCCAAATTTTCCCGGGTTCCGCAAAGCCTGTGCAAAGTGGCTCGGCTGATACCTATGCGCTCGGCCAGTTCCTGCATGGACGCCCGCGGATGACTGCCCACTGCAGAACAAAGGCTGCTGAGCAGCTTGGCCGGAATGGGGGCGGGGCAGTGCTCGCGTCCCAAGATTGTAGAATCCATTGTGAGACCCAAAAATATCTTGTGAGGCAAATTTGACTCATCAGGATCGAAAAGGTAGCATTCGGCTTGTTTTCAATCAAGGCTCGGGTGAATGATGAGCAACATACGTGCAATAGGGATGATCGGTGCGCTGTCTGCCGCCATCGTCTTGGCTGGATGCGATGCAACGCAGGAACAGCAGAATGCTGAGCAAGCGGCATCGCCCGTAGAGATCGTCACGGTGGCTAGTGAGCGGTTGGCTTTGAGCTCGACTCTGCCGGGCCGGGTCGAGCCGATGCGTGTGGCCGAGGTGCGTGCTCGGGTGGCCGGCATCGTCCTGCACAAACGTTTCGAAGAGGGTGCCGACGTCAAGGCCGGCGATGTGCTGTTCCAGATCGACCCGGCGCCGTTCAAGGCCGCACTGGCCCGCGCCGAGGCCGCACTGGCCCGGGCTCAGGCCGTGCAGCAGGAGGCCCAGGCCCGGGTCAAGCGCTACGAACCGCTAGTGAAGATCGAAGCGGTTAGCCAACAGGATTTCGACAGCGCTATCGCCGAGTTGCGCAGTGCCCAGGCGGCCGTGCGCTCGGCCCAGGCCGACGTGCAGACTGCGCGCCTGAATCTGGGCTATGCCACGGTCACCGCGCCAATCTCCGGCCGCATCGGCCGCGCCCTGGCCACCGAAGGCGCCTTGGTCGGGCAGGGCGACGCCACCTTGATGGCGCGCATCCAGCAGCTCGATCCGATCTACGTCGACTTCACCCAGTCCGCCGCCGAAGCCCTGCGTCTGCGTCAGGCCCTCAAGGACGGCGCGCTCGGCGGTGGCGACGACAAGGCGCTGACCGCCCAGGTGGAAGGCACCGACTACCAGCGCCAGGGCGCGCTGATGTTCACCGACGTGGCGGTCGACCGTGGCACTGGCCAGGTCACCTTGCGCGGTCGCTTCGACAATGCCGATGGCATCCTGCTGCCGGGGATGTACGTGCGCGTGCGCACCCCGCAGGGCACCGACCAGCAGGCCATCTTGGTGCCGCAGCGCGCGGTGCAGCGCGGCAGTGACGGCGAGGCGCGGGTGCTGGTGGTCGGCACCGGCAACCTGGCCGAGGCGCGCAGTGTGCGCACCGGCGGGATGCACGGCTCGCGCTGGCAGATCACCGAGGGCCTGCGCGCCGGAGACCAGGTCATTGTCGGCAGCCCTGCCGGGCTGGCTCCCGGCATGCCGGTCACGCCTGCCCAGGCGCAGCAGGCCGCGGCGCACTAAGACGAGGTTAGCGAGATGTCCAAGTTTTTCATCAATCGGCCGAATTTCGCCTGGGTCGTGGCGCTATTCATAGCCCTGGCTGGCCTGCTGGTGATCCCGGCATTGCCGGTGGCCCAGTATCCCAGCGTGGCACCGCCCCAGATCTCGATCAACGCCGTCTACCCGGGCGCCTCCGCCAAGGTGATGGTGGAGTCGGTGACCAGCATCATCGAGGAGTCGCTCAACGGCGCCAAGGGCCTGCTGTACTACGAATCCACGAATAACTCCAACGGCGTCGCCGAGGTACTGGTGACCTTCGAACCGGGCACCGACCCGGACATGGCCCAGGTCGACGTGCAGAACCGCCTGAAGAAGGCCGAGGCGCGCATGCCCCAGGCCGTGCTGACCCAGGGCTTGAAGGTCGAGCAGGCGAGCTCCGGCTTCCTGCTGATCTACGCCCTGACCAGCAAGGCCGGTGACAGCGGCGACACCACGGCCCTGGCCGACTATGCCGCGCGCAATATCAACAACGAACTGCTGCGCGTGCCCGGCGTGGGCAAGCTGCAATTCTTCGCATCCGAAGCGGCGATGCGGGTCTGGGTCGATCCGCAGAAGCTGGTGGGTTACGGCCTGTCCATCGACGACATCAACAACGCTATCCGCGGCCAGAACGTCCAGGTACCAGCCGGCAGCTTCGGCAGCACGCCGGGCGCCAGCGAACAGGAACTGACCGCGACTCTGGCCGTGCAGGGCACCCTGGAAACTCCCGAGGCGTTCGCCGCTATCATCCTGCGCGCGAATCCGGACGGCTCCAGCGTGCGCCTGGGCGATGTCGCGCGCATGGCCATCGGCAGCGAGAACTACAACCTGTCGGCGCGTCTGAACGGTCACCCGGCCGTGGCCGGCGCGGTGCAACTGGCGCCTGGCGCCAACGCCATCCAGACCGCGACCCTGGTCAAGGAACGCCTGGCGGAGCTGGCGCAGTTCTTCCCCGAGGGCGTCGAGTACTCGGTGCCCTACGACACTTCGCGTTTCGTCGACGTGGCCATCGAGAAGGTGATCCACACCCTGATCGAAGCCATGGTGCTGGTGTTCCTGGTGATGTTCCTGTTCCTGCAGAACCTGCGCTACACCCTGATCCCGTCGATCGTGGTGCCGGTGTGCCTGCTTGGCACGCTGATGATCATGAAGCTGCTGGGCTTTTCGGTGAACATGATGACCATGTTCGGTATGGTGCTGGCCATCGGCATCCTGGTGGACGACGCCATCGTCGTGGTGGAAAACGTCGAGCGCCTGATGGCCGAGGAAGGGCTGTCGCCGGTGGATGCGACCGTCAAGGCGATGGGGCAGGTGTCTGGAGCGATCATCGGTATCACCCTGGTACTGGCGGCAGTGTTCCTGCCGCTGGCGTTCATGTCCGGCTCGGTGGGGGTGATCTACCAGCAGTTCTCCGTGTCGCTGGCTGTATCGATCCTGTTCTCCGGTTTCCTGGCCCTGACCTTCACCCCGGCGCTGTGCGCCACGCTGCTCAAGCCGGTGCCCCATGGGCACCACGAGAAAGGCGGTTTCTTTGGCGCTTTCAACCGCGCCTTTGCCCGCGTCACCGAGCGCTACTCGGTGATGAACAGCGCCCTGGTGGCCCGTGCCGGGCGTTGGATGCTGGCCTATGCCGGCATTCTGGTGGTGCTTGGTTATTCATACCTGCGTCTACCGGAGGCCTTCGTACCGGCCGAGGACCTGGGCTACAGCATCGTCGACGTGCAACTGCCGCCGGGTGCCAGCCGGGTGCGTACCGACCATACCGCCGAGGCGCTGGAGAAGTTCCTGATGTCTCGCGAGGCGACGGCCAGCTCGTTCATCGTCAGTGGCTTCAGCTTCTCGGGCCAGGGTGACAACGCCGCGCTGGCGTTTCCCACCTTCAAGGACTGGTCCGTGCGCGGTCAGGATCAATCGGCCGAAGCGGAAACCGCGGCGATCAACGCGCAGTTCGCCGCCAACGGCGACGGTGCCATTACCGCGGTCATGCCGCCGCCGATCGACGGTCTGGGCAATTCCGGCGGTTTCGCCCTGCGGCTGATGGACCGAGGCGGGCTGGGGCGCGAGGCGCTGCTGGCGGCACGTGACCAGCTGCTGGCCCGTGCCAACGGCAATCCGGTGATCCTCTACGCGATGATGGAAGGCCTGGCCGAGGCGCCGCAACTGCGGGTGCAGATCGATCGTGAGAAGGCTCGCGCCCTGGGCGTTAACTTCGAGTCGATCAACAACACCCTGGCCACCGCTTTCGGTTCGGCGGTGATCAACGACTTCACCAACGCCGGTCGTCAGCAGCGCGTGGTGGTGCAGGCCGAGCAGGGCGAGCGCATGACCCCGGAAAGCGTGCTGCGCCTCTATGCGCCGAACGCCCAGGGCGAGCAGGTGCCGTTCAGTGCCTTCGTCACCACCCGATGGGAAGAGGGCCCGGTGCAACTGGTGCGCTACAACGGTTACCCGTCGATTCGCATCGCTGGCGACGCGTCGCCAGGCCACAGTACTGGCCAGGCCATGGCCGAGATGGAACGCCTGGTCAGTGAGCTGCCACCGGGGATCGGCTACGCCTGGACCGGCCTGTCGTACCAGGAGAAGGTTTCCAGCGGCCAGGCCGCCGGCCTGTTCGCCCTGGCCATCCTGGTGGTGTTCCTGTTGCTGGTAGCGCTGTACGAGAGCTGGGCGATCCCGCTGACGGTGATGCTGATCGTGCCGATCGGTGCCCTGGGCGCGGTGTGGGCGGTGCTGCTCACCGGTCTGCCCAACGATGTGTACTTCAAGGTCGGCCTGATCACCATCATTGGCCTGGCGGCGAAGAACGCCATCCTGATCGTCGAGTTCGCCAAGGAATTGTGGGAGAAGGGCTACAGCTTGAGCGACGCCGCCATCGAGGCCGCGCGCCTGCGTTTCCGTCCGATCGTGATGACTTCCATGGCCTTCATCCTCGGCGTGGTACCGCTGGCCATCGCCACCGGCGCCGGCGCAGCCAGCCAGCGCGCTATTGGTACCGGGGTGATCGGCGGCATGCTCAGTGCCACCTTGCTGGGCGTGGTGTTCGTGCCGATCTGTTTCGTCTGGGTGCTGAAGCTGCTCAAGCGCAAGCCGGCCCCCGTGCAACACGCTGTCGAGGTGACGAAGTGATGCTCATGCGTAATCTGGCAATACCCTTCGCCCTGGCCGTGACCCTGGTCGGTTGCTCGCTGGCACCGACCTACCAGCGCCCCGAGGCGCCGGTGCCGGCCGCGTGGGGCGATGCTGCCGGCCATCATGGCAAGGCGGTGGAACAACTGGACTGGCAGGCCTTTATCGTCGACCCGGCGCTGCGCCAACTGGTCTCTACCGCGCTGGACAACAACCGCTCGCTGCGCCAGACGCTGCTGGATATCGAGCAGGCCCGCGCCCAATACCGCATCCAGCGCGCCGACCGGGTGCCGGGCTTGAATGCCGGTGTCTCGGGCAACCGCCAACACCTGCCGGCTGACTTGTCGAGCAATGGCCGCGAGGGTGTCACCAGCACCTACCAGGTAGGCCTGTCGCTGCCGGAATACGAGGTCGACCTGTTCGGCCGGGTCAAGAGCCTGAGTGACGCGGCTCTGGAGCAGTACCTGGCCACTGAGGAAGTTGGCCGTGCCGCGCGGATCGCCTTGATCGCCGAAGTCAGTCAAGCCTACCTGACCCTGGATGGCGCCGAGCGGCGCCTGGCGTTGACCCGCCAGACCCTGGCCAGTCGCGAGGATTCTTTGGCGCTGGTCGGCCAGCGGCGCGGCGCCGGCACGGTTACCGCACTGGATCACCAGGAAGCGCTGGGGCTGGTCGAGCAGTCCCGCGCGGAGCTGGAGTCCACCGTGCGTCAGCAGCGCCAGGCCTACAACGCATTGGTCTTGCTGCTGGGCAGTGCCGAGGCGGCCGAGGCGATTCCGGGACAGCGCCCGGCCGAGCCGATGGTGTTGCAGGACATCGCCCCGGGCGCGCCGTCGGCGCTGCTCGAGCGGCGGCCGGACATTCTTGCCGCCGAGCACCGGCTGCGGGCGCGCAACGCCGATATTGGCGCGGCGCGGGCGGCGTTCTTCCCACGCATCAGCCTGACCGGCAGCTTCGGTACCTCCAGCGCGCAGATGTCCGGGCTGTTCGACGGCGGGTCGCGCAGTTGGAGCTTCATGCCGCAATTGTCGCTGCCGTTGTTCGATGCCGGGCGTAACAAGGCCGGCCTGAGCCTGGCCGAGGCGCGCAAGGATTCGGCGGTAGCCGCTTACGAGAGCACCATCCAGACCGCCTTCCGCGAAGTGGCCGATGCCCTGGCCGCCACCGACACCCTGCGCCGCGAAGAAGCGGCGCGTCGGGCCCTGGCCGATACCAGCCGGGCGACCGAGGCGTTGGCCAAGGCGCGTTATGAGGGCGGGGTGGATAACCACCTGCGCTATCTGGATGCACAGCGCAGCAGCTATGTGAATGAGGCGGCCTTCATCGAGGCCAGCACCCAGCGCCAACTGGCCTTGGTCGATCTGTTCCGCGCCCTGGGCGGCGGGTGGCCGGACAAGAGCTGAAACTCCCTCCTTTGGTTGGGTACTCCAGCCGTTCAGCCCCTCGGACCAGTGCCTTGGGGCTTTTTTTTGGCCGGTTACGAAGCCTGCGTGATCACTCCGTGAAGGAAGAGCTGTTCGAGTGCCTGGATTGATGTTGCGCTGGCTGCGCGTCCGCGCCGCTCAGCATCGACGATGCCATAAATCATGCTTATGAACATCTCGGTAAAGACGGCCGCGCTGATATCTATCCGGAAAGCGCCGTTTTGTTGGCCTCGGAGAAAGAATGCGTCCAGCGCTTCAGCATATTCACGCCAGTGACGGTTTTCCTCGGCGTCGCTGAAGGTGTCGGGGCGATACTGGAAGATGAGGAATACAAGCATTTCTCTGTGTTTGAGATGCTCTACAATGAGTTCGTGCAGTGCCGCCAACGGTTCGCCATGTTCTAGCTGCGCCGCTGAGACAGTTTGTTTTAGAATGAGTTCGCCGTGGGCGTTAAGCATTTTTACCAGGTTTTCGCGTGTTCCACAGAAGCGGTGCAGTGTTGCTTTGCTCACGCCTGCTGTTTCGGCCAACTCTTTCAGCGTGGCACGAGGGTGGATAACGAAAGAGCTGGCCAACGCCTTGAGCAAACGCTCATCGGTTACGGAAGGGGGCATGCTGGAAATCTCGTCTTGATACACTGAGGAGATTTTGCAGGATTTATCCTGTTATTAACACCCTTCGGCTGATGCATTGTCTCGTTCGAAGTCCCAGAGGGGCGTGCGACAGTGTCTCTCCATGAGGCTGCAATGACCAATCCACGAAACGGGCTATGGTAAGCGCTAGGGGTCGTATGAAATGCGCCTGTGCGACGATCATCCGTTGGGCTCCGTACGAAGAGCCTTGATGCTCGTTCATGCTGCGTTGAAAACAGCTTTGCCTGACCTCAGTCCCATACTTTTCGTACAGAGCCTAGATGCCGTCTTGTTGTCACACCTCGAGCTCCGCCCTGTATGGGATTGAGCAGGCCTTGATAAAGGAGGGGTAATTACATTAAGAAAAGATAAGCCAGTTAAAAGAAGTCTTGCAGCGAGCAGCGGTGTAATCGTGTGCCCCAGGACGGTGAGCGCTGGTTGGGCCTCAATATGCTTGGTGATGGTGAAGTAAAGTTCTCCGAGTGCTTTTTCGTCGAGCCCTTCATAGTTGAAGATGTCGTCAAGGACCGTGCTCTAAATAGCACAGACCTCTCTGTACACCACATGAAACTTGAAGTTTCCTTGCGCTCTCATAAACCTCAGTTAAGTATTTATTTTGCTGGATTGCAATGCTGCCCATGGCCACCCATTGACTCATGACGAACGCCAACTTGCATTTTAGGCGCGCCGGTTAACTATAGAGATGTGGACGCGTAGTAACGCTGACTTGCATGGATTTCTGGCGGCACTGTGGCTAGCCACGGCCTTGGTTGCCGATGAGTGACCAGCGCTGAATAGCATACGTAGCGGCTGCAGAAGATCTGCAAGACTGGAAATCAGGTATAGGGTCAAGGGGTACATGGGGTTGGTCTGCACGATTCGCCGCGTGATACAGGCCTTCAGCCCGTTGCGCAGTCCAGGCGCATGCGGCGTTACGTCCTCGCCTTCGCAAACGCCCAAAGGGCATTGCCAAGCAACAATTTCTAGATTTACTATAACGATAGTTATTTTAATGTAGGCACTTGGCTCTGCCCAAGCGCGGACCTGGGATGCGGGCAACCGTATCCCTGTCTTCTTACCCATGGCACCTATGAGGAAACCCGATGCATACAAGAATTACAGCGCTGACAGGTACACGCTATCCCATCGTTCAGGGTGGAATGCAGTGGGTGGGGCGCGCGGAACTGGCGAGCGCGGTATCCAATGCAGGGGGGCTGGGTATCCTCACTGCCCTGACACAACCGACTCCCGAAGCGTTAGCTCAGGAGATTGCCCGTTGCCAGACCCTTACGGCCTTGCCGTTCGGTGTCAACCTGACCATCCTGCCCACCACGTCGCCTCCCCCTTACGACGATTACGCGACCGCCATCATCGAAAGTGGTGTCAAGGTTGTCGAGACAGCGGGGCGCAGCCCTGCAGAGTTGGTGGAGCGCTTCAAGGCCGCTGGCATCAAGATCATCCACAAATGCACGTCTGTCCGTCATGCTCTGTCGGCAGAGCGTGCGGGGGTCGACGCGGTGAGTATCGATGGTTTCGAGGCCGCCGGTCATCCTGGCGAGGATGATGTCCCGGGGCTGATCCTGATTCCAGCCGCGGCAGCAGCATTGCGCATACCGATCCTTGCTTCGGGCGGTATCGCCAATGGCGCAGGCATGGCCGCCGCCCTGATGCTCGGCGCCGAGGGCATCAACATGGGCACACGCTTCATGCTTACCCAGGAAGCGCCGATTCACCCGGCCATCAAGACTGCGATCGCCGCGGGCAGCGAGCGGGACACTCGGCTGATCTTCCGAGCCTTTCGTAATACCGGCCGAGTTTTCAGTAATGCGGTTTCTCAAGAGGTGGTCGAGATCGAGCGCAATCCAGGGGCGCAGTTCGAGGATATCCGGCCATTGGTGGCCGGCGCACGGGGCAGGGCGGCCCTGGAGAGCGGCGAGGTGGATGGCGGTATTCTCTGGGCAGGCCAGGCCATCGGACTTATCGATGACATACCGACCTGCGCGGCGCTGATCGAGCGGATCATGACCGAGTGCCGTCAGGCGGTCACGCGCGGAGCGAACTTGGTCGGAACGCAATCATGACCTACAGCACCATTCGCTACGAAGTCGATACCGACGGTATCTTGCTGCTGACCCTCGCCCGGCCGGACAAGCTCAACGCGTTCACCGTCGAGATGTGCGATGAACTAGTCGATGCGTATGGGCGGGCGAGCCTAGACGATGCCGTCAAGGCGATTGTCGTGACAGGGGAGGGGCGTGCTTTCTGCGCGGGCATGGACCTGTCGGTGCCAGGTAATGTCTTTGGCCTTGATGAGCAGCTTGCGCCGACCCTCCAAGACATGCGCGAACGAAGCCATTTGCCGGAGATTCATCGAGGCGTCAGGGACACCGGCGGCCGCGTCGTCCTGGCGATGCTCGACTGCCTCAAACCGATTATCGGTGCGATCAATGGGGCGGCCGTGGGGGTCGGCTCTACCATGTTGCTACCCATGGACTTTCGCCTGGCGTCTGGCGAGGCCCGCTTCGGCTTCGTGTTCGGCAAGATCGGGGTCACACCGGAAGGTTGTTCGACCTGGTTTCTACCGCGCATCGTCGGCCTCGAAACGGCCTTGGAATGGATGTACAAGGCTGAAATATTCGATGCCGAGGAGGCATTGGATAAAGGGCTGGTACGGGCGTTGCTGCCGGCGCAGAGCCTGGTAGCCGAGGCACGGGCATTTGCGCTTTCCCTAGTACGCGACCGGTCACCGGTGTCGGTTGCATTGATTCGGCAGATGCTGTTCAGAAACGCTAACCAGACGCATCCGCTTGCCGCCCATGAGATTGAGTCGTTGGCAATGTTCTATACCAGCCAGGCCGATGGCAAAGAAGGCGTCTGCGCATTTCTTGAAAAGCGCAAGCCGCAATTTTGCGGTAAGGCTTCCAACCTGCCGTCGTTCTATCCGTGGTGACGCAACGCCGTTTCATGTGGCACGCCTGGCCATTATGGCCAGGTAAACCGCAACGCCTTGGTATTGCGTCAGAGTGTGCTGCCCACTCGGCATCCGTTCTGGGTATCGGTAGAGAGTGTTGTAGATGCTCTAGCAGCAGACTCAAGGCCTGGTAGGCAGATTGACCTTTCCAAGGCTCCATCAGCCTATTCACCTGCGCTTCCTTTCCGTTTTTTTCGCAAAGCATCTTGGTACTGGCTCGCAAGATTTTCACGCTCAGCGGACATTGGTTGCGACATGCAAACAGAACTTGAGCGAGCATCAATCGGCACTCTGCAGGTCTTGCAAACGAACCCGAGTTCCAACAGATGTTCATGCCCTCTGTGGTAGAGAGTCAACGGTGGTTCACCGCCTTTCCAAGGGCCGGTCCATTTGTCTCCCCACTGCTTGAGGGCAACCAAAACTGGCCAGAGATCTCGGCCTTTGTCCGTTGCTCGGTATTCGTAGCGGACGGGAGAGTCTTGATAGGCCGCGCGCTCAATAATTCCACTTGCCATCAAATCGTTAAGCCGCAAGGTCAACGAACGTGGCGACATTCCAGTCTGGGCCTGCAGGCCATCGAAGCGCCTATTTGAAAGGAATATCTCTCTCAGGATGACAAAGGACCAAGCATCCGTGAGTTCTGCGCTGGATCTGGCAATCGAGCAGTACCTGTCAGCCAGCGTACTTCGTTTCATGAATACCCCCCTATAAAGGTTCTTCTCGATTTTGACTATATAAAATATAGTCAAAATTATCGATCGAGAGATGCCGTCGTTAGAGGCGAAGTCTAGGGCGGCCAGGTGCTGTAACGGAAGGCCACATCAACCCCAGGCGTCCCTCATAGAAACCGGTTCCTCTCGGCGCGGAAAGTGGGACCAGCCTAGTTGGCCCTCCATGGCCAAGCTGAACGCAAACTGCATATGCAGCCAAAGATACGGAGCCAGAAAAATGAACAATCCCGCGAGCACGTCATCGTCACGGATCTTGGTGGAGGCGGAAGACTTCGAAGACTATGGGGGCTGGGTTCTCGACTCCCAGTTCGAGACCGTCATGGGCTCGCCTTATCTGCTGGCACACGGCCTCGGTCGACCGGTGAGCGATGCGACAACATCAATCAGCATCCCGCGAGATGGCGAATATCAAGTTTGGGTGCGAGCAAAAGACTGGGTGCCCTCCCACCATCCAGGGCGGTTCACAGTGTCGATAGATGGTGTAGTCCTCGATACTGAGTTCGGTGCGAATGGACTGGATTGGTCCTGGCAGCCCGCAGGCAAGGTGCTTCTCAAAAAAGGGACTGCCAGGCTGGCTCTTCACGACCTCACCGGCTTCGATGGCCGCTGTGATGCGATCTATTTCTCCACTGATGAGGTGGCACCGCCTAACGATGTCAGCGCCAGCAGCCAAGCGTGGCGTAAAGAATTGCGCGGTTTACCGTATGAGCCTATAGATGCTGGTCATTACGATGTGGTCGTAGTTGGAGGTGGCATTTCCGGATGCGCCGCCGCCCTGACAGCTGCCAGGTTAGGCCAGCATGTTGCGTTGATCCACGATCGACCTGTTCTTGGTGGCAACGCCAGCAAGGAAATCGGCCTGATGCCTCGAGGCTCACAAGGGGTGCTGCTCAAGGAATTATCCCAGCGCTCAGCAGATGGTGATCTCGCCGCACTTTCGCTGCTGGAGGCCGAGCCGACCGTCGCCGTTTTCCTTGGACATAGGGTCGTCAAAGTTGAGAAGCAAGGAGAGAGAATAACCGCTGTCCAGGCCGTTCAGGATCGCGGTGGCCATGAAAGGCGCTTTACCGGATCGATCTTTATCGATACCAGTGGCACCGCAATTCTTGGCGTACTCGGTGGCGCGCAGACGCTTTTCGGCAGAGAGGCGCGCTCAGAGTACAACGAGCCGTATGCGCCTGAGGTCGGCGACAGCATGCATCATGGTAATACGCTGTTCTTTCGCACCAGGATGGCAGACTCTCCTGTTCCGTTCCCTGTTGTGCCCTGGGCAACTGAGGTTTCAAAGGATTACGCGAATCTCAGCGGCCAACTCATGGAAGCCGGTCTTGAGAACGGCCCAGGCCCGCAGGCAGGCTCAAACCCGAGCACGCCAGAGTTCCGCTTCGGCAGCAAGGCTGACATATTTCCAGCGACACATTTTTGGGAGTACGGACAGTGGCTCGACCCTTACAAAAATGGGGAGTTGATCCGCGACTATTTGATGCGGGCGCTGTACGGTACGTTCTCGAACGTCAAGAACCTCGAACCCGAGATCTACGCGAATCTGGAGTTCGAATGGATGGCGTACGTTGCGGCACAGGGCGAATTTCGTCGTTACCGCGGTGACTACGTATTGTCAGAAAATGACATTCGAGATCATTCAAGTTTTCCCGATGCTTTGGTTCCCAATGATGGGGCCTTCTGCATTCACTGCGCCTGGGAGCCAGGAGAGGGCAAGTACGACTTTCGCCTGAAGGACTGGATTTGGGATATGCGGGATAAGCAGGCTTACAGCATTCCCTTCCGTTGCCTCTACTCCGCCAATATTGAAAATCTGCTGGTAGCAGGCAAACACATTAGCGTCACTCACGTCGCTGGCTCATCGACGAAAACCATGGGCAACGGCTCACAGCACGGGATAGCGGTCGGAGCAGCGGCGTCTCTGTGCAATAAACACAACTCATCACCTCGCGGACTGTATGAGAACCATTTGGACGAGCTAAAAGCGCTGGTCCAAAAACTTACTGCTTGCGATCACGAGCACCCTCCCAAATGACAGTGGAGTTCCACGACTGGATATGCAGTTGGGGCGACAACCGCCGGCCTGGAAATAGCCCATCACTGTAGTGATACTGCGGTGCTCGGTCATCGCCATCACCTTTCCCAGTGGCACTTCCTGGCGCCCGGTCTCCGTGACAAAGACCGAGCGCAGGCGAGGGCGGCCACGTTGGCTCGATGGAATGCTGACCTCCTCCAGCAATGGCTGGGCATAGCTGATGTCACTGGCTTGACCGCCAGAGGTGCTGGGCGGCTTGGTGACCGCCTACTATCGTGGCACGTTACATTTGCCGGCGTTCCTTACACCCATACAAGAGCGCCTTGCCAGCGAAACGCTGGCCGGCGCTCATACCGTGGCGGCCGCGCTGACGGGCGATCAGGCAAGCGAGCTGATGAGCATCGCCGCGGACGCATTTGAAAGGGGTATTGGTTTGATGTCATGGGTGACCTTCGCCCTGGCAGTGATAGCCATTGCCCGTTGGACGCTGAGAGTGACTCAACCAGCTCCTCGCTCAGGGTTGGACTAGAGTCCGCCAGCGATGATGCACTGCGGCGGCAAAAGAGCCTTCGAACACAGTCAACGCTACTCAGCGTTTTGGGTCCGCCAGCGACGAAGGGGACTGTTCAGCATTCCGCGAAAAGAGTACAAATGTACTCCATGGACAACATGACCCCCAAACGCCGCGCCATCCTCGCGTTCATCCGCGAGCGCATCGCCGATCACGGCCAGCCCCCGAGCCTGGCCGACATCGCCCAGCGCTTCGGCTTCGCCTCGCGTAGCGTGGCACGCAAGCACATCGTCGCCCTGAGCCAGGCCGGCCATATCGACGTGATCCCCAACCAGGCCCGTGGCATCCGCCTGGCCGAACCGCTGCGCCGCCCCGAGATCCTCGAGATCCCGGTGCTGGGGCAGGTGGCGGCCGGTGCGCCGATCGGCCCCGACCTGGGTATCCACGAGCAACTGCTGCTCGACCCCAGCCTGTTCCGCCGAACCCCTGACTACCTGCTCAAGGTGCGCGGCGACTCGATGATCGACGACGGCATCTTCGATGGCGACCTGGTTGGCATCCGTCAGCAGGGTGAGGCCCGCGACGGGCAGATCGTGGTCGCCCGGCTGGATGGCGAGGTGACCATCAAGCGTCTGCAACGGATACCGGGTGGCTACCGCCTGCTGCCGCGCAACCCCGCCTATGCACCGATCGACGTGGCGCCGGACCGGGATTTCGTCATCGAAGGCGTGTTCTGTGGCCTGTTGAGGCGCGACTGATGGGCGCGGTAGTCGACCTCGACGGCCTGCTCGACCAGCGCCGGGTATGGCGTGGGCGCCAGGCCCAGGTGCGGCCGCAGGGCCTGCAGCCCACCGGCCATGCCTCCCTTGACGAGCGGCTGCCCGACGGAGGCTGGCCGGCGGCTGCGCTCAGCGAGTTGTTGCTGGCCAGCCCGGGCTGTGGCGAGCTGCAGCTGCTCTGGCCGAGCCTGGCACGCCTTACCGGCGAAGGGGGGCGGGTGGTGCTGGTGGCGCCGCCGTTCATTCCCTATGCACCGGCCTGGCAGGCGGCCGGGGTCGACCTGCGCTTGCTGGTCCAGGTCCAGGCAAGGCCTGTCGATGCCTTGTGGGCAGCCGAGCAGTGCCTGCGCTCCGGCAGTTGCGCAGCAGTGCTGTGCTGGCCCGAGCGCGCCGATGACCGCGCCCTGCGGCGCCTGCAGGTGGCTGCCGAGACCGGCCACGCTCTGGCCTTCGCCTGCCGGCCGCAGCAGGCCGCGCACAACCCGTCGCCTGCGGCTTTGCGCATCGCCATCGATACCCGCCCTGCCCAGTGGCGGGTCCTCAAGTGCCGTGGCGGCCTGCCACCGGCCACGCCCATCGCCTGCCCGGGGCGGGGTTGATGATCCATGCTCTGGGCGTGCATCGTCTTTCCACAGCTGGCACTGGACAGCCTCCTACGTGAGCGTGACGACCCCGACACGCCCCTGGTGCTGATCGGCGGGCCGCAACAACGGCGTATCGTGCAATCGGTCAACCCGGCTGCGGCCGCGCTCGGCCTGCGTGCCGGGCAGACCCTCACCGCCGCCCGTGCCCTGGCCGATGGCTTCACCTGCGTGGAAGCCGACCCGGCGCGCATCGAGCAGCTCCAGCAGTTGCTGGCCGCCTGGGCCTACCGCTTCAGCGCCCAGGTCAGCCGGCACTACCCGCGGGCCTTGTTGCTGGAAGTCGGCTCCAGCCTGGGACTGTTCGGGCCCTGGCCGATGTTCGAGGCGCGCTTGCGCCAGGAGCTGGATGCGCTGGGGCTGCGCCAGCGCATTGTCCTGGCGACCAACCCGGTGGCCGCGCGCATGCTCGCCAACGGCCATGACGGCCTGGCCGTGACCACGGCCGAGCAGGCCCGGGCGGCCCTGGCCAGCATGCCGGTCGGCAAGGTCGGGCTGCCTCCGACGACAGCGGAGGCCTTCGCCCGCATGGGCCTGCGCCGGCTCGGCGATGTTCTGGCGCTGCCGCGCGATGCCTTGGCCCGGCGCTTCGCCGCCGACGTGCAACTGCACCTGGACCAACTGCTCGGCCTGCGTACCCTGGGGCTGGCGTTCTACCAGCCACCGGACCGATTCGAGGCACGGCTGGAGCTGAACTTCGATGTCGAGTCGCACCAGGCGCTGCTGTTTCCCTTGCGCCGGTTGATCAACGACCTGGCGGCGTTTCTTGCAGGCCGGGATTGCGGCGTGCAGCGTTTCAGCCTGTACCTGGAGCACGCCGAAGGGCCGGACACCGAGCTCAAGGTCGGCCTGCTGGCTGCCGAGCGCGAGGCGGCGATGCTGTTCGAGCTGGCCCGGGGGCGCCTGGAGCCGCTGCGTATCCCCGCACCGGTGCGCAACCTGCGGCTGCTGGCCGAAGACCTGCCGCCTTTCGTTCCCCAGCACCAGGCATTGTTCGACCCCCGGGCGCAGCAGGCCCAACCTTGGGAGCAACTGCGTGAACGCCTGCGTGCACGGCTGGGCGATGATGCGGTCACAGGACTGTGCGCTGAAGCCGACCCTCGCCCCGAATGCGCCTGGCAGGCGGCCGAGCAGGGCACACCGGGTGTGCTGCCGGTCGCGCCGGGCAGCCGCCCCGGCTGGCTGCTGCCTCAACCCCAGGCCCTGCCCGAGGCGGGCGTGCAGTTGCTGGCAAGGCCCGAGCGCATCGAGTCGGGCTGGTGGGATGGTGGCGATGTCCGCCGGGATTACTACCGTATCGAGACCCGCGATGGCCTGCGCGGCTGGGCCTATCGCGACCTGGCCCAGCCAGGGCCGTTGTGGTTGCAGGGCTGGTTCGCATGAGCGCGCCGGCCTATACCGAGCTGCACTGCCTGTCGAACTTCAGCTTCCAGCGCGGCGCTTCCAGCGCCGACGAACTGTTCAAGCGGGCCAAGGCCCTGGGCTACGAGGCTCTGGCCATTACCGACGAGTGCACCTTGGCCGGTATCGTCCGGGCCTGGCAGGCCGCCCGGCAACATGAGCTCCGGCTGATCATCGGCAGTGAAGTCCAACTGCAACAAGGGCCCAAGCTGGTGCTGCTGGTCGAGGACTTGACGGGTTACCAGAACCTCTGCGGCCTGATCACTCAAGCGCGGCGGCGGGCGCAGAAGGGCGAATACCAGGTACTGGCCGAAGACCTGCAGGGGCGCTGCCAGGGCTTGTTGGCACTGTGGGTCGCCGATGCCGACGACGACCCTGCCACCGGCCAATGGTTGCAGTCGCTGTTCGGTCAGCGCCTGTGGCTGGCGGTGCACCTGCACCGCGGTTGCGATGATGCCCGCCGCCTGCAGCGCTTGCGCAGCCTGGCAGGCCGCTTGGGGATCCGCGCGGTGGCCTGTGGTGACGTGCATATGCATGTTCGGGGGCGCCGCGCCCTGCAGGACTGCATGACGGCGATCCGTCAACACTGCACGGTGGCCCAGGCCGGGCGCTACCTGTTCGCCAATGGCGAGCGCCACTTGCGCACGTTGGCCGAACTCACCGAGCTGTACCCGGCCGACCTGCTGGCCGAGACCCAGGCCATCGCCGGCCGCTGCCACTTCGACCTGGGCGAACTGAAGTACCAGTACCCCCGCGAACTGGTGCCCCAGGGCCATACGCCTGGCAGCTGGTTGCGTCACCTGTGCCAGCTGCGCCTGCCCGAGCGCTGGCCCCAGGGGCCGAGCGCCGAGGCGCTGGCGACCTTGGAGAGGGAGCTGTGCCTGATCGAGGATCTGGGTTACGAAAGCTACTTTCTCACCGTCCATGACATCGTCGACTTCGCTCGCAAGCAGGGCATTCTCTGCCAAGGCCGTGGCTCGGCCGCCAACTCGGTGGTGTGCTTCGTGCTGGGCATCACCGAGCTGGACCCGATGGAGCACCGCTTGTTGTTCGAACGCTTTTTGTCCCGCGAGCGCAACGAGCCACCGGACATCGACGTGGACTTCGAGCATGAGCGCCGCGAGGAAGTGATCCAGTATGTGTTCCGCCGTTATGGCCGGCACCGCGCGGCACTCACTGCGGTGGTCAATACCTACCATGCCGCCGGTGCCGTGCGTGACGTGGCCCGTGCCTTGGGGCTGCCGGCTGACCAGGTGGATGCCCTGGCCAAGTGCTGCGGGCGCTGGAGCGACCGCATTCCCGATGCCCAGCGTCTGGCCGAGGCCGGTTTCGAGGCGCAGAGCCCGTCGCTGCGGCGCATCCTGGTGCTGGCCGGCGAGCTGATCGGCTTCCCTCGGCATCTGTCCCAGCACCCTGGCGGCTTCGTCATCTCCGAACAGCCGCTGGACCACCTGGTGCCGGTGGAAAACGCCGCCATGGCCGAGCGCACGGTGATCCAGTGGGACAAGGACGACCTCGACCTGGTCGGCCTGCTCAAGGTCGATGTGCTGGCCCTGGGCATGCTCAGCGCCCTGCGGCGTTGCTTCGACCTGCTGGCCCGTCACCGTGGCCGGCACCTGACCTTGGCGACCATCCCCAAGGAGGACAAGGCCACCTACGCCATGATCAGCCGCGCCGAGACCATGGGCGTGTTCCAGATCGAATCGCGGGCGCAGATGGCCATGCTACCCAGGCTCAAGCCGCAGACGTTCTACGACCTGGTGATCGAAGTGGCGATCGTCCGGCCTGGGCCGATCCAGGGCGACATGGTCCACCCCTACCTGCGCAGGCGCCTGAAGCAGGAGCCGGTGACCTACCCATCGCCCAAGCTCAAGGAGGTGTTCGGGCGCACCTTGGGCGTGCCGCTGTTCCAGGAGCAGGTGATGGAGCTGGCCATGGTCGCTGCCGACTACACCCCAGGCGAGGCGGACCAGTTGCGCCGCAGCATGGCGGCCTGGAAGCGCCATGGAGGCCTGGAGCCGCACCGCGAACGGCTGCTCGAAGGCATGAAGCGCAATGGCTACGAACAGGCCTTTGCCGAGCGCATCTTCGAGCAGATCAAGGGGTTTGGCAGCTATGGCTTCCCCGAGTCCCACGCCGCCAGCTTCGCCTTGCTCTGCTACGCCAGCAGCTGGCTCAAATGCCATGAGCCGGCGATCTTCACCTGTGCTCTGGTCAACAGCTGGCCCATGGGCTTCTACAGCCCTGACCAGCTGTTGCAGGAGGCACGCCGCCAGGGCATCGAGGTGCGACCGGTGGATGTGTGCCACAGCGAGTGGGATTGCACCCTGGAGCCTGTCGGACAAGGCGCGCTGGCGATCCGCCTGGGGTTGCGGCAGATTCGCGGCTTCAGCGAGGCCGATGCCCGGCGCTTGGAGCAGGCGAGGGCGCACCGGCCCTGGCGGGATGTCGAAGACCTGTGCCTGCGCGCCGAGCTCGACAGCCGCGCCAGGGCCCGTTTGGCTGATGCTGGCGCCTTGCGAGCCCTGGCCCGCGACCGTCACCAGGCGCGCTGGCAGGTTGCGGCAGTGCAGGCGCAATTGCCCTTGTTCGCCCAGGTGCAGGGCGCGCCCGAGCTACCCGTGGCCTTGCCGATGCCGACGGTGGGCGAGGACCTGTTCGCTGACTACGCCACCCTGGGTACCACGCTCGGGCCGCACCCCCTGGCCCTGTTGCGTCGGCGCTTGCGAGCGCTGGGCTGTCGCAGCTCTGTGGAGCTGGACGGGGTCGCGCACGGAGACAGCGTGGCGGTGGCCGGGTTGGTGGTGGGGCGGCAACGGCCGCAGACCGCCAGCGGGGTGACCTTCGTCACCCTCGAAGATGAACATGGCATGGTCAATGTGGTGGTCTGGCGCGACCTGGCCGAGCGCCAGCGCAGGGCCTTGGTGGGTTCGCAGCTGCTCAAGGTGAACGGGCGGCTGGAGCAGGAGAAGGGCGTGCGCCATTTGATTGCCCGGCGGTTGGAAGACATCAGCCCCTTGCTGCAGGGGTTGGATGTGCGTAGCCGAGATTTTCACTAGCCCCTAAAGCCCAATCGCCGGCAAGCCGGCTCCCACTGGTCTTGTGTACGAAACGCCAATCCTGTGGGAGCCGGCTTGCCGGCGATGAGGTCACACCATCGCCAGGTGCTGCTTGCGCGTCGGTGCCGGAAACGCCTTGTCGATCGCCTGCAGGTCCTCAGGCAGCAACACCAGTTCACCCGCCGCGGCATTGAGCTGTACATGCAGCGGGTCCACGGCTTTAGGAATAGCGATCACCCCGTCATTGCGCGTCACCCAGGCCAGGCTCACCTGGGCCGGGGTGACGCCATGGCGCTCGGCGATCTCGGCCAGCACCGGGTGCTGCAACAAACGCCCGGCCTGGGCCAGCGGGCAGTAGGCCATGGTCGGCAAACGGTGCTCGCGGCTCCACGGCAGCAGGTCGAACTCGATGCCGCGCTGGGCCGGGTTGTACAGCACCTGGTTGGTGGCACAGTCGTCGTTGCCCAGCTCCAGCAGGTCATCGACGTCGAAGTTGGAGACACCCCAGCGGCGGATCTTGCCTTGCTCGCGCAGGCGTTCGAAGGCTTCGACCGTCTCTTCCAGCGGGTACTGGCCACGCCAGTGCAGCAGGTACAGGTCGATGCAGTCGGTACCCAGGCGCGCGAGGCTGCGTTCGCAGGCCGCCGGTACGCCACGCCGGCTGGCGTTGTGCGGGTACACCTTGCTGACCAGGAACACCTGGTCGCGGCGCCCGGCGATGGCCTGGCCGACCACCGTTTCAGCCCCGCCCTCGGCATACATTTCCGCGGTGTCGACCAAGGTCAGCCCCAGGTCGATGCCCTGTTGCAGCGCGGCCACTTCAGCCGCCTTGCGGCGCGGGTCCTCGCCCATGTACCAGGTGCCCTGGCCGATGGCCGGCACCTTCGAACCTGCCAGATTCACGAAACGCATGTCACCTCCTGTGGGTCGGTGTGGGAAAGCACGACATCGAGCAGCGCCTGCGCTGCAGTGGAAAGCTTGTGGTCGGCCAGGGCGATGACGCCGATGCGCCGCTCCACGCTCGGCTCGACCAGGGGCACGCAGCGGGCGCCAAGCTCCTGCATCTGGTTGACGCACAACGCCGGCACAGCGCTGACGCCCAGGCCGTTGGCGACCATGCGGCCGATGGTGGAGAGCTGGTGGCTCTCGAACGCCACCGCCAGCTTGCCGTGGCTGGCCGCCACGTTCTGCTCGAGCAAAAGGCGAACGGCCGAGGGCCGTTGCAGGGCGATGAAATCTTCGGCGAGCAATTGCCGCCAGCTTACCTGGGGTTGCTCGGCCAGGGGCGAGTCGGCAGGCACCACGGCCACGAAACGATCGAGGTAGAGCGGATGGAAGCGCAGGCCGTCGAGGTTCTCCGGCTCGAAGCCGATGCCCAGTTCGACGCGGCGATGGCGCACCAGTTCCAGCACTTGTTCGTTGATCACATCGTGCACCGTGACATTGACCCGCGGGTAGCGCTGGCGGAACACCTTCAACGACCGCGGCAGCAGGTTGCCGGCAAACGCCGGCATGGCCGCCACCGAAACCCGCCCCAGTTGCAGGGTGAAGCGCTGGCGCAGCATTTCCTCGGTGTCGTCCCAATCGGCCAGCAGGCGTCGGGCCAGGGGCAGCAGCACTTCGCCCTCGGCCGTCAGGCTGACGCTGCGGGTGGTGCGGGTGAGCAGGGCGCCGCCGAGGTTGTCCTCCAGCGCCTTGATGGTCAGGCTCAGCGCCGGCTGGGAAACATGCAGGTGCTCGCCGGCCTGGGCGAAGCTCTGGTACTTGGCCACGGTGACGAAGGCGCGTAACTGCTTGACGTTCATGGCGAACCTGTTTTGTTTTGGAAAAATTATCAATCGATGACGAAAACAAAATTAACAAATCAGTCGACAGCGGTGAAGATGCGTCCACGGTTCCAACAACTACAAAAGGCGACTGAGCATGGCCGGACTGGACAAGCGCGTAGCAACCTATGAAGAGGCCCTCGCAGGCCTGACCGACAACATGACGGTGCTGGCCGGTGGTTTCGGCCTGTGCGGTATCCCCGAAAACCTCATCGCCGAAATCAAGCGCCGTGGCGTCAAGGGCCTGACCGTGGTCTCCAACAACTGCGGCGTCGACGGCTTCGGCCTGGGCGTGCTGCTGGAAGACCGGCAGATCCGCAAGATGATCGCTTCCTACGTGGGCGAAAACGCCGAATTCGAACGCCAGCTGCTCAGCGGCGAGCTGGAAGTGGAACTGACCCCCCAGGGCACCCTGGCCGAAAAGATGCGCGCCGGCGGTGCCGGTATCCCGGCCTTCTACACCGCCACCGGCTACGGTACCCCGGTCGCCGAAGGCAAGGAAGTGCGCGAGTTCAAGGGCCGCAAGTACATCCTCGAAGAATCCATCACCGGCGATTTCGCCATCGTCAAGGGCTGGAAGGCTGACCACTACGGCAACGTGGTGTACCGCAACACCGCGCAGAACTTCAACCCGCTGGCCGCCACCGCCGGCAAGATCACCGTGGTCGAGGTCGAGGAGATCGTCGAGCCGGGCGTGTTGCTGCCCAGCGAGATCCACACCCCGGGCATCTATGTCGACCGGGTCATCGTCGGCACCTTCGAAAAGCGCATCGAGAAGCGCACCGTCAAGGCCTAACGCGCCGTCCACAGAACAACAAAGAGATCCTGACCATGGCACTGACCCGCGAACAGATGGCGCAACGCGTCGCCCGTGAACTGAAGGACGGTTACTACGTCAACCTCGGTATCGGCATACCCACCCTGGTGGCCAATTACGTGCCCGCCGACATGGACGTGATGCTGCAGTCCGAGAACGGCCTGCTCGGCATGGGCGAGTTCCCCACCGAAGGCACGATTGACGCCGACATGATCAACGCCGGCAAGCAGACCGTCACCGCCCGCCGCGGTGCTTCGATCTTCGATTCGGCCCAATCGTTCGCCATGATCCGTGGCGGCCACGTCGACCTCACCGTGCTCGGTGCCTTCGAAGTGGACGTGGAAGGCAACATCGCCTCGTGGATGATCCCTGGCAAGCTGGTCAAAGGCATGGGCGGCGCCATGGACCTGGTGGCCGGCGCCGAGAACATCATCGTCACCATGACCCACGCCTCCAAGGACGGCGAGTCCAAGCTGCTGCCGCGCTGCAGCCTGCCGCTGACCGGTGCCGGCTGCATCCGTAAGGTGCTCACCGATCTGGCCTACCTGGAGATCGAGAACGGCGCCTTCATCCTGCGCGAAACCGCACCTGGGGTCAGCGTCGAGGAAATCATCGAGAAGACCGCCGGCAAGCTGATCGTGCCGGACGATGTGAAGGAAATGACCTTCTGATATCAAAGGTTGTAACCCACCCTGTGGGAGCGGGCTTGCCCCGCGATAGCGTCAGGCCAGGCAACATCATCGCCTGAGCGGACGCTATCGCGGGGCAAGCCCGCTCCCACAGGGTTTTGTGCTTGTTTTTGAAAAAAACACAAAACCAATAAAAGGAAGACTACCGTGGCCGCTGAAATCCAAGACAGCCGCTCCGCCCGCTTCGCCTTGCGCTGCTCCAACTGGGCCGAACGCTGGTTCCCCGACTCCTGGGTGTTCGCAGCCCTGGCCGTGGTGCTGGTGTGCCTGGGCGCCATGCTCATGGGCGGCAAGCCCACCGACACCGCCAAGGCCTTCGGCGATGGGTTCTGGAGCCTGATCCCGTTCACCATGCAGATGGCCTTCGTGGTCATTGGCGGCTACGTGGTGGCCAGCTCGCCGCCCGCTGCGCGGCTGATCGACCGCCTGGCCCGCTTGCCTCGCAACGGCCGTTCGGCGGTGTGCTGGGTGGCGCTGATCTCGATGCTCGCCTCGCTGCTCAACTGGGGGCTGTCGCTGGTGTTCGGCGGCTTGCTGGTGCGCGCCCTGGCACGTCGCCAGGACCTGAAGATGGATTATCGCGCCGCCGGTGCCGCCGCCTACCTGGGGCTGGGCGCGGTCTGGGCGCTGGGGCTGTCGTCCTCGGCTGCGCAGTTGCAGGCCAACCCGGCCAGCCTGCCGCCTTCGATCCTGGCCATCACGGGGGTGATCCCGTTCACCGAAACCATCTTCCTGTGGCAATCCGGCGTGATGCTGGCGGCCCTGGTGATCGTTTCGCTGATGATCGCCTATGCCACCGCCCCAGGCCCGAACAGTGCTCGCACCGCCGAACAGTGTGGTGTGGACCCAAGCTTCAGCGCGCCGCCACCGGCTCAGCGTACGCGCCCGGGCGAGTGGCTGGAGTACAGCCCGATCCTGACCTTGCTGCTGGTGGCCCTGGCCGCAGGCTGGCTGTACCATGAATTCGCCACCAAGCCTGCCATTACCGCGATCTCGGGCCTGAATACCTACAATTTCCTGTTCATCATGCTCGGCGCCTTGCTCCACTGGCGCCCGCGCAGCTTCCTGGACGCAGTGGCCCGCGCCGTGCCGACCACCACCGGGGTGTTGATCCAGTTCCCGCTGTATGGCTCGATCGCGGCCGTCCTCACCCAGGTCAAGGGCGTGGACGAGCAGACCCTGGCCCACCACATTTCCACGTTCTTCGTGCAGATCGCCTCCCACGACACCTATGCCGTGCTCATGGGGGTCTACTCGGCGGTGCTGGGCTTCTTCATCCCGTCCGGTGGCGGCAAGTGGATCATCGAGGCGCCCTACGTGATGCTGGTGGCCAACGACCTGCAGTACCACCTGGGCTGGGCGGTGCAGATCTACAACGCCGCCGAAGCGCTGCCGAACCTGATCAACCCGTTCTACATGCTGCCGCTGCTGGGTGTGCTGGGGCTCAAGGCGCGGGACCTGATCGGTTTCTCCTTCGTGCAGTTGCTGGTGCATGTGCCGTTGGTGCTAGTGCTCTTGTGGGCACTGGGCACGACCTTGCAGTACGTGCCGCCGGTCATGCCATAGGTGTAGGAAAGCCAGAAGAGGGCGGTAGGAAACCGCCCTTTTTTTCGTCTCGATGAATTATCGATAACGATTGTTCGACAAGTCCGGGGCAAGGGCGTGGTGATGGAGTGCTTCGAGGCAAGTCCATCACCGTGGCCCGTCAGCCAGGGTGCCTACTCGTTGGTCGATCTGATGGCCCGTTACCGGTTCGCATCAACAGCGCCTCCAAGGCCCGGCGACCTTGCTCGTCCAACCCGAACACCGGCCGCCGAGGTTCGCCCACGGGCAGCCCGGTCATGGCCAGCCCGGCCTTGATGGTGGCCGGCAGGCCGCCCTTGAGGATGAAGTCCAGCAACGGCAACTGGCGATAGAACAATGCCTTGGCCTGTGCCAGGTCGCCCGCCCGTACCGCCTGGTACAGGCGTTGGTTGAGCTCGGGGATCAGGTTGGCGGCGGCGGTGCACCAGCCCTTGGCACCTGCCACGAACGCCTCCAGCGCCAGCGGGTTGCAGCCGTTGTAGAACGGTACCTGGCCTTCACCGAGCAGGTGCAGCTTGTGCATGCGCTGGATATCGCCGGTGCTCTCCTTGACCATGGTGACGTTGTCGACCTCACGCACGATGCGCAAGATCAACTCCACCGACATGTCGGTACCACTGGTGGCCGGGTTGTTGTAGAGCATGATCGGGATGTCGATGGCTGCCCCGATGGCCCGGTAATGCTGGACGATCTCGGCTTCGCCGAGCTTCCAGTAGGCCGAGGGCAGTACCATCACCGCATCGGCGCCATGTTGCTGGGCGAAACGGGCGCGCCGTACGGCGCTGGCGGTGGTCAGGTCCGAGACGCTGACGATGCTCGGCACGCGTCCGGCGATGCGCGCCAGGCTGTACTCGGCCACCTGCCGCCATTCCTCATCGCTCAGGTATGCACCTTCGCCGGTGCTGCCCAGCGGGGCGATGGCCTGGACCCCATGGTCTATCAGCCGGTCGATGGACTGGCCCAGGGCAGGCAGGTCGAGTTGTTCGCCGTCGGCGCTGAAGGGGGTGATGGTGTAGCCGATGATGCCGTGGAATTCTGTCGTCATGGTGAAAAGGCTCCGCAAGCAAGGCGTTCAGGGTTCAGTTCAGGCAGTCAGCGTGCCGGCGCAGGCTCTGCCGGGCGAAATAGGCGAAGGCCGCGCCATGACGTTTGGGCCGGTCGATCCAGTCGTGGGCCTCGCGGCCAAGCGACGGGGCGATGGGTTTGATGGTGCCCGCGGACATCGCCAGCAACTGCAGGCGTGCGGCCCGTTCGATCAGCTGGGCATAGACGCAGGCCTGCTCGATGCTGTCGCCGGTCGACAGCTGGCCGTGGTGCGAGAGCAGGATCGCGCGCTTGTCACCCAGGGCCTGGCTGATGATCTCGCCTTCTTCGTTGCCCACCGGAACCCCTGGCCAGGCCTCGAGGAAGGCACAGTCGTCATACAGCGGGCACAGGTCCATGTGCGAGACCTGCAGCGGCACTTCCAACATCGACAGTGCGGCGACATGGGTCGGGTGGGTGTGGATGATGCAGTTGACGTCCGGGCGTGCCCGGTACACCCAGCTATGGAAACGGTTGGCCGGGTTGGGCATGCCCTGGCCTTCGAGTACGTCCAGGTCTTCGTTGACCAGCAGCAGGTTGCTGGCGCTGATCTCGTCGAAACCCAGGCCCAGCTGCTGGGTGTAGAAGGTGCCCGGCTGCGGGCCGCGTGCGCTGATCTGCCCGGCCAGGCCTGAATCATGGCCATGGTCGAAGAGAATTCGGCAGGTCAGGGCCAGCTTTTCGCGCACGGTCCACGTATTATCGGCGAGCGAGCCCTGCATCTGTGTCAGGGCTTGGCGGACCAACTGGTCCTTGCTGTGTGTCAGGGTCTTGGCCATGGGGGGTATCCTCTGTGGCGTAATGGACGATGTCGGTGCTTGTCGCCTCGCCACCTGCTGCGTGGGGTAGTCCGGTGGCGGGGCGGTCAAGCGAATGACACAAATAATCCTATATGACACAAAGTGTCATAAGCAGGTACGTTCGCCCGGGAAAACCGCGTCACATGTCTATCCGACTGAAATTGCTGAGAAAAAAGCTGGGGATCACCCTGGAGTTGCTGGCCGAGAAATCCGGCATGACCAAGAGCTACCTGTCCAAGGTGGAGCGCGGCCTGAACACCCCGTCGATCGCCGCGGCGCTGAAACTGGCGCGGGCGTTGAACGTGAATGTCGAGGAGCTGTTCGCCGAAGACCAACACGCCCAGGCCCGCTACAGCCTCGTGCGTCAGGGCGAACGCCAGGCATTGGTGGGGGATGGTCAAGGGCCGGGATATACGGTGCTGACCTCCCAGGTCGGCCAGCGCAGCCTGTTGCCGTTTCTCATCCAGCCGCCGACCGAGTTCAGCGACCCGACCTTCAAGGAGCATCAGGGCGAGGAGTTCCTGTTCGTGCATGAAGGGCAGGTGGAAGTGGACTTCATGAACGAACGGGTAGTGCTGGAGCAGGGCGATGCCTTGCACTTCAATGCCCAGACCCCGCACCGCCTGCGCTCGGTCGGGCCGCGCCAGGCACAGTTGCTGGTGGTCGTGCAGGGCGGCGGTGAATGAGGGCAGGGCGATGATCGAGGTGTCGCGGTTCTGGCGGGATCCGGCATTGCCCTTCGTCGAGGCCCGGCGCGTCGGTGATGGGCGTCAGGTGTGTTACGCGGCCCATTCTCACGAGAGCTTTTCCATCGGCGTGATCACCGGGGGTCGCAGTACCTACCTTACCGGTGGTACCCAGCGGGAGGTGAGCGCAGGCGCCACGGTTTTGATGAACCCGGGCGTGGTGCATGCCTGCAACCCGATCGAGGGTGAACCCTGGTCCTACCTGATGCTGTTCGTCGACTTGCCATGGCTGCAGGCCCTCGGCTTCGTGTTGCCCGAGGCCACCTACAGTACATCGCCTGCGCTCTACGGCCGGCTGCTGGCGCTTTTCGCTGCACTCTTCGATGCCGAGACGGTCGGCCGGGAGACGCTGTTGACCCGTTTCTTCGAAGACCTGCCGGGTTATCTGCAGCGCGCCCCGGCCAGCGGGTTGCGGGCCCATCCACGCCTGGAGGCCGCTGCCGCATTCATCCGTGCGCACCGGCTCGACCCCCTGACCGTGAACGATATCTGCGCGGCGGTGGGCCTGTCGCGCGCCTACCTGATACGCGCGTTCGGCCAGCGCTTTGGCCTGACGCCCCACGGTTACCTGCTGGACCAACGCGTGCAGCATGCCCGGGCGCAGTTGCGCCAAGGGCGGCCGATCGCCGAGGTGGCGATGGAGGCGGGGTTCGCCGACCAGGCGCATCTGCAACGGGCATTCAAGCAGCACCTGGCGGCGACACCGGGGCATTATCGGCAGGGCTAGCCGGGGCAGGTTCACCCCAGCAGCAGGTACAGGGCACTGGCCGCCAGCAAGGCTGCTAACGCACGGTTGAACGCACGCATGTGTCGTGGGTTGCCCAGGTAGTGGCGAATCACGCTGCCTGCCCAGGCCCAACTGGCAATCGAAACGAAGCAGATCGGCCCGTAGATCCAGGCGAACAGCCACAGCAAGTGCTGCTCGCCGCCGGTATAGGCCCCGACCCCCGCGATAGCCGCCAGCCAGGCCTTGGGGTTGAGCCATTGCATGAGGGCGCCGTGCCAGGCCGATGGCGCGGCTTGTGGATGTTCGCTACCCAGCTGGCCATCGTCGCTGGCCAGTTTCCAGGCCATGTACAACAGGAACGCCACGCCGCCGCCGTGCAGCACCTGGCCCAGGCGCGGCCAGCGCAGCAGCAGCTCATGCAGGCCAAGGCCGACCAGCAACAGCAGCAGGCAGAAGCCCAAGGTGGCGCCTGCGGCGTGGGCCAAGCTGGCGCGCAGGCCGTGGCGGGCACCGCTGCCCAGGGCGACGATATTGACCGGGCCGGGTGAAATGGAGGCCGCCAGGGCGAAGGCGGCCATGGACAATGACAGGCTCATGGTGGGTGTTCCTTGCAGAAGAAGGAGACCATGTTGGGGCAGGGCGCTGGGGTGAGTATTGAAGAAAAATCCCCATCCTGTGGGCGCGGGCTTGTCTGCGATGGCCGCTACACGGCCCCGGTTACAGCTTTTGTAATAGTTTCCCGCTGTCAGTAAACACCTTGCTGGCTGTAGGATCTTTTTCCCAATTTGCTATCAAGGTCCCCATGAGCACCTTCTCGGAGCCCCCCAGTCCCCGGCCGTCCTGGCCTTCTTCCCCATGTCCCCGTGACGCTTTTGCCGTGAGTACCTCGCAATGGAATGGCTAGCCGACCCCACGGCCTGGCTGGGCCTTGCCACGCTGATCGTGCTCGAACTGGTACTGGGTATCGACAACCTGGTCTTCATCGCCATCCTTGCCGACAAGCTGCCGCCGCACCAGCGCGACCGCGCACGGGTCATTGGCCTGAGCCTGGCGCTGATCATGCGCCTGGGCCTTTTGGCCAGCATCTCCTGGATGGTCACCCTGACCGCGCCGCTGTTCGAGGTGTTCGGCAAGAGCTTCTCGGGCCGAGACCTGATCATGCTGTTCGGCGGTGTATTCCTGTTGTTCAAGGCCACCATGGAGCTGCACGAACGCCTCGAAGGGCACGTTGCGCATACCAGCGGCGTGACCCGCCATGCTGCGTTCTGGCCCATCGTCGCGCAGATTGTGGTGCTGGATGCGGTGTTCTCCCTGGATGCGGTGATCACAGCCGTGGGCATGGTCGAACAGTTGTCGGTGATGATGATCGCCGTGGTCTTCTCCATCGGTATCATGATCGTCGCCAGCAAGCCACTGACGCGTTTCGTCAACGCCCACCCCACGGTGATCATGCTGTGCCTGGGCTTCTTGATGATGATCGGCTTCAGCCTGACCGCCGAGGGCCTGGGCTTCCATATCCCCAAGGGCTACCTGTACGCGGCCATCGGCTTCTCGTTGCTGATCGAGCTGTTCAACCAACTGGCCCGTGCCCGTCGCAAACGCAGCCTGCAGCAGCATCGACCGCTGCGTGAGCGTACCGCCCATGCCGTGCTGCGCCTGATGGGGGGCCGCGCCGTGGCGGCCGATGAGGTGGGGGAGGAAATTGCCGACCTGGTCGAAGGCAGCGACGACCAGGTGGTCTTCGACCGACGTGAGCGGGTGATGATCAGCGGTGTGCTGAACCTGGCCGAACGGCCGATTCGCACGGTGATGACCGTGCGCGCCGAGGTCGACGCCATCGACCTGGCGCAACCGGCCGAGGCCATTGCCCAGGCCTTGGCGAACTCGCCCTATTCGCGCCTGCCGCTGATCCGCGACGGCCGGATCGAAGAGCCGCTGGGCTTCGTGCACAAGAAGGAATTGCTCAAGGAGCTGTTATCCGGCGGCCAACCGGAGCTCGAGCGCCTGGCTCGGGCTCCGTTGAACCTGCTGGAAAGCTTCAGCATCCTCAATGCACTGGAGCAGATGCGTGCCCAGTCGACCCACATTGCCTTCGTGGTCAATGAATTCGGCGACTTCACCGGTGTGCTGACCATGACCGATATCCTTGAGTCGATCGCCGGTGAACTGCCGGATGCCAGCGAAGTCGCCGGCCCTGGGATCGTCGAGGAAGAAGGCGGTTTTGTGGTCAGCGGTGCCTTGAACCTGAGCCAGGTCCAGGCACGCACCGGTTTCGGCGCGCGCCCTACCGAGGACTACCAGACCCTCGCGGGCCTGGTGATGAGCCTGCTCGATCGCCTGCCGGTGATCGGTGACCGCCTGGTATGCGACGGCTGGACCCTGACTGTGGTGGCGGTCGAGGAGCGCCGGGTTCGCCAGGTGCGTCTTACACCGAGCGGCGACGTTGGCGCAGCAGGTGCTTGATCCCTTCAAGCACAAGCACCAGTACCGCGGCCCAGATCGGCAGGTAGGTCAGCCATTGGTCGGGGCCGATGGTCTCGCCCAGGAGCAAGGCGACGCCGACCAGCAGCACCGGTTCGACGTAGCTGAGCAGGCCGAACAGGCTGAAGGGCAGCAGCCGGCTGGCCAGCACATAGGCGATCAGGGCCGAGGCACTGATCGCCCCGAGCAACGGGATCAACCCATACAGCGCCGGGTGTTCGGCAAGGTCGGCGGCGGTCAGCGGGTTCTGCAGCACGAAATATAGGGCCCAGGGCAACAGCAGGCACATGTCGCACCACAGCCCGCCCAGGTGGTCGGTGCCGCAGCGGCGACGCAGGACGAAATAGATCGGGTAGCCAAGGGTCACCACCAGGGTTTCCCAGGCGAAGCTGCCGTTCTGGTACAGCTCATGGCCCACGCCGAGAACGGCGCAGGCCACCGCAACCTTTTGCAGGCGCGACAACCGCTCGCCATACACCAGGCGCCCGGTGAGCACCATGGCCAGCGGCAACAGGAAATAGCCCATGGACACTTCCAGGCTACGCCCATGCAACGGCGCCCAGAGGAACAGCCACAGTTGCACGCCCATCAGCCATGAGGTGCCGATCATGCCCAGCAGCAAGACAGGTGCTTGGCGCACCCGTGCCAACAGGCCGCCGACCAGCTTCCAGTCCTTGGTGGCCAGCATGAACAAGGTGAGGCAGGGCAGCGTCAGCAGGGTGCGCCAGCCAAAGATCTCCTCGCCATCCAAGGGCGTCATCAAGGAGGTGTAGAAGTACATCACGGCGAACAGACAGGACGCCACGACCGACGAGAGAATGCCTTTTGACACGAATGCCTCGGTTTACGAAGTTGAACAGGTGATCAGTTCGGCATGATCTCAGGGCGTACGTCGTGGGGCAACCGCGTGCTGCCCGGACGGGCGGCCAGGGCTTGGAGAAAGTCGCCAACAGGCATCGGCCGGCCGAACAGGTAGCCTTGCTGGAAGTCCACCTGATGACGTGCCAGGTAATCGCGCTGGACCTCGGTTTCCACACCCTCGGCAACGATCCCCAGCCCCAGCTTGCCCGACAGTTCGATGATGGTATCGAGGATATGCTGGGAAAGTGCGTCGCCACCGATCATCGCGACGAAGCTCTGGTCGATCTTCAGGTAGTCGACCTTGAACTGGCGCAGGTAGTTGAGGCTTGACTGACCGGTCCCGAAGTCGTCCAGGGCGATCATCACACCCATGTCATGCAGCTTTTCGAACAGCTCCAGGGTGACCGGCGTGGCTTCGATCAGCTTGCGTTCGGTCAGCTCCAGGGTCAGCACCACGCGCCCAGGCGGGAAATGCTGGAGAAAGGTGCGGCAATCATCCAACAGGCCCAGGTCGCGGCAGTGGTCGGCGGTGATATTGATACCGATGTGGAAACCATCTTCGAGCAGCGCAGCATAGGGGGCCAGCCCCTGGGCGGTATGCAACATCAGGGCGCGGGTCATGGGGACGATCTGGCCACTGTGCTCGGCATAGGGAATGAACAGGTCCGGGCGCACCAGACCTTCGCGCGGGTGGTTCCAGCGCATCAGCACTTCGACACCGGCCCAGCGGTAATCGTCCTTGCGCACCACGGGCTGGAAATAAGGCAGGAACTCGTCGGCTTCCAGCGCGCGCTGCAGCTCGGCGCGCGGCGACAGGGCGCGGCGGACCTGCCAGCGACAGACCACACCTGCCAGCACCCCCAGGATCAACAGCAAGCTGAGCAGGGCCGGGTAGTGCTCGGCCATGTACTGGCTGTGCTTGCCCGGTGCATAGCCCCCATGAACGCTGAAAGGGTAGCGGGTCGAGGATTGTACCACCGCGGCGATGGCGGCCTGCGGCGGCGTGCCCGTATGGACCACGCCTTCCTTGCCTATCCAGTTGTTACCGACCTGAAGTTGCAGCTCTTCCTCCGGGCCGATCAGCTTCAGGGCGGTGACCAGGTGGTCGCTGTCGACCACGGTGATGGCGCCACCGTCGCCTTTGCTGAGGCGGTAGGCCAACAAGGAATGGCCCGGGGTGACCGCGTTGCCCTTCATCAACCACAGGCGGCCCTCGGTGTAGTCACGAGGGTCCACCGGTTCGTCGAAATTGCCGAACAATGAAGAACAGTAGAGGGTATGGTGCTGGAACAGGTTGGTAGAGCGCACGAAGGCGTTGCGGGTGACCTGCCCGCGCAAGGCCACGTCGATCTCGTTGCAAGGACGGCCCACCAGGGGCAACAGTTCCGTGGCAGCACCAGAGAGGTTGTCGAGAATATGCTCGACTTGCTTGACCACTTGTCGGGTTGTGCTCTGGCTGCTGTTGTGCAGTTCGCGCTGGGCTTGCCATTGCATGACCCCCAGGCCACAGAGCAGCGGCAGGGCCCCTATGCCCCAAGGGAGAAGGGAGCGCCAGCTCCAGCGGGCGCGTTTGACCGATAAAGGCATGCTCATCCAATCTGTTTGAAACCAATTCGCAGAGGATAGCCGTTTGTCGGGTCAAGCGGTGAACTAAAGCGCGACAAATGATTTTACGCCCTGTAGAATCGGTTTACGAATACAAGAATAAGGTTCTCCGTGCCCCGGGGAATCAAGCCCGCCGAGAATGGGTCCATATGACATACCATGGGTTCAAGCTGATCATTGGTGACTTCCTTGCCCGCAGCGTGCGCGGCATCCCGTGCTCGCCACCACGCCTGTCCGACATCCAAAGCACCTGACACCATTTTTCGCTTGCTGATGAGGACACACACATGGCTGATATCTTCGACAACCCGATGGGCCTGATGGGCTTCGAGTTCATTGAATTCGCATCGCCGACCCCTGGCGTGCTGGAGCCTGTATTCCAGATGCTCGGCTTCACCAAGGTGGCCACCCACCGTTCCAAGGATGTGCACCTGTATCGCCAGGGCGGCATCAACCTGATCCTGAACAACGAGCCCAAGAGCGTCGCCTCGTACTTCGCCGCCGAGCATGGCCCGTCGGTATGCGGCATGGCGTTCCGCGTACGCAATGCCCATGAAGCCTATGCCCGTGCCCTGGAGCTGGGCGCCCAGCCGGTGGAAATCGAAACCGGCCCGATGGAACTGCGCCTGCCGGCAATCAAGGGTATCGGTGGCGCGCCGCTGTACCTGATCGACCGCTACGAGGAAGGCAGTTCGATCTATGACATCGACTTCAAGTTCATCGAAGGTGTGGACCGTAACCCTGTCGGCGCCGGCCTCAAGATCATCGACCACCTGACCCACAACGTCTACCGTGGCCGCATGTCCTACTGGGCGGGCTTCTACGAGAAGCTGTTCAATTTCCGCGAGATCCGCTACTTCGATATCAAGGGCGAATACACCGGCCTGACTTCCCGTGCCATGACCGCGCCGGACGGCATGATCCGCATCCCGCTCAATGAAGAATCCTCCAAGGGCTCGGGGCAGATCGAAGAGTTCCTGATGCAGTTCAACGGTGAAGGTATCCAGCACGTGGCCTTCCTCACCGACGACCTGCTCAAGACCTGGGACGCCCTGAAAGGCTACGGCATGCGCTTCATGACCGCGCCGCCGCAGACCTACTACGAAATGCTCGAGGAGCGCCTGCCAGGCCACGGTGAGCCGGTGGACCAGCTGCAATCGCGCGGCATCCTGCTCGACGGTGCCTCCGAAGCCGGCGACAAACGCCTGCTGCTGCAGATCTTCTCGGAGACCCTGTTGGGCCCTGTGTTCTTCGAGTTCATCCAGCGCAAGGGCGACGATGGCTTCGGCGAAGGCAACTTCAAGGCCCTGTTCGAATCCATCGAGCGTGACCAGGTTCGTCGTGGCGTGCTGAACGTCGAGTAATCGCAACGGCAGGCTGCCTCAACGTCTGGGAGAGGTGGCCTGCCGGCCTTTGTTGCGCGCTCTGAATATCACCCAATAGGTAATCGCTCCGGTCAGCAGCCCTACCAGCGCCAGGGAAGGGAGTATCTGCAACATCGACTGGCGTATCTCGCTTGCCGTGAAGCCCTCCGGGTACCCGCCTCTTACCGTATATCCGTGCTTGCTCGAGATCGCACTGCGGAAGAACTCCGATTGCGAAGGCTCTTGCGGATCACGGCTGTCTCCCATCTCCCAGATGTATTTCTTGCCAAACTCCAGTACCAGCACCATGCCATCCTGGAAGCCGCGCAGCTCGTTGCGTAGCTCGATGCCATAGGCGGTTGCGATCACGCCTGGGTTGGCATAGGCAAGACGCAATTCGACGACGACGCCGTTGGGCGTGATGGGCGAATCGAAATTCAGCTGTACCAGCGCACGTGGGCTGTAGAACGTCGGGCTGTCGGTGATGGTGGTCTCGATACTGCTGCAATACGACTGGCCGTTCCTGGTGAGGATGAGCGAGCGGATCCGTGGGTCCCCAGCGGCCAGCACTTCCAGCGGCTGCGCGGCTTCGCTACAGGGTTGGCCCGCCAGGGGCAGCGCGTTGGATGCGGCGCTTTGCAGGTTGTCCAGGACCCGGTCGATGGCAAAGATGGCCTCCTGGACCGATACCTGGGCATTTTCCTCAAGCTTGCGTTCCAGCTGGTAGATCATGACCAGCAGGCCCGATGCCATTGGGACCAGGCTGATGGTCAAGATAAGCAACATCTCCAGTAGGCTGCGCCCTGCATGGGTGAATTTCGACATGATCGCAGCCCCTCCTGGCAGCTTGTCCGACAGTGGACAGGTTGCAGGCGAGGTTACTTGGGCCTGAGGCGGTTGGACTGTAGCCGCTATCTGCGAATGTTGCGGGTTATCGAGCAATCGCCCGTGGGATCATGCGGGTTTCTTCAGGCGCGTCAGTACGTGCTCGGCCACCAAGGCGCTGGAAGCCGGGTTCTGCCCGGTGATCAGCCGGTCGTCACTGACCACGAAGCCGGCCCACGGGTCGTCATGCTTGCTGTACTTGCCGCCGCGGGCCACCAGCTCGTTTTCCGTGAGGTAGGGCACCACATTGTCGAGTTCTGCAAGTTTTTCCTCGGTGTTGGAAAAGCCGGTCACCTGGCGCCCTCTGACCAGCAGGCTGTTATCGCTGAGCTTGATGTTCAGCAGGCCGACGGCGCCATGGCATACCGCTGCCACCACGCCGCCGGCTTCATAGATGCCACGGGCCAGCGCCTGCAGGCTGGTGTTCTCCGGGAAGTCCCAGATCACGCCATGGCCGCCGGTATAGTAGATCGCGCAGTAGTCCTCGGCCTTGACCTGGCCTGGCCCCAGGGTGGTGCCGAGGCGGTTCATGAAGGCCTTGTCGTCGTACCATTGCCAGTCGAGCTCGGGCGCCATCTGCAGGCTGTGGGGGTCGATCGGCACATAGCCACCGGCAGGGCTGACATAATCGACGGCATAGCCGGCCTTCTGCACCTTGTCGACGAAGTGGACTGCTTCGCCCAGCCACAAACCGGTGGCGCGCTTTAGCGTCGGGTATTTTGCCGTGTTGGTCAGCACCACCAGGATCTTCTTGCTCATGACCACGCTCCACATGCCTGGAAAAGGCCCGGATTCCCCGGGGCAGAGGAAAACCTAATGAGCATAGCCGCCCATGGGCGGAAAGCCATGCGTGGGCGCGTCGGTGGTCCGGCAGGCGTGTGCAGCAGGTTCAGCCGCAGGTCTGCTTGTCCAGCATCTGCGTGACCCGGGCCTGTAGTTGGCTCAGTTCGAAAGGCTTGCTGATCAACTGCATGCCTGGGGCGAGGAAGTCGTCCTGTGCCATGGCCGTCTCGGCATAGCCCGTAATGAACAGAACCTGCAGGTTGTCACGCAATGTGCGTGCAACCTCCGCCAGTTGTCGACCGTTCATGCCGGGAAGCCCCACATCGCTGATCATCAGGGCGAGCGGCTGGGGCGATTGCAACAGCTGGAGGGCTTCTTTGGCATTGCAGGCCGCATGGCAAGGGAACCCTTCCTCGCGCAGCGATTGACAAAGCAATTGGCGCACTTGCGGGTCGTCTTCGACCACCAGGATTTCCCGGCAGATGCTGACGCTGGCAAGGGGCGGTGGTTCGCTTTGCGGGCGTGCCTGGCCGATGTAGCGCGGCAAGTACAGGTCGACGCGGGTACCCTGGCCGATCTGGCTGCGCAACCGCACATGGCCGTTCGATTGCTTGCTGAAGCCATAGACCATCGAAAGCCCAAGGCCAACCCCCTGGCCGACCGGCTTGGTGCTGAAGAACGGCTCGAAGGCATGCTCGAGGGTGCCTTGCGACATGCCTTGGCCGGTATCGCTGATACTCAGGCACAAATAGTCGCCACTGGGCAGCGCGCCGTCACCGGTGGATGCGCTGTCGATGCGTTGGTTGCTCGCCTCGATATCCAATCGGCCGCCCCAGGGCATGGCTTCGCAGGCATTGAGCAACAAATTGCTCACGGCTTCCTTGAGCTGCTTGTCATCCGCTTCCACCAGCCACAGGTCGGTTGGCAGGGTGACCTGCAAGGTGATGGAAACATCCAGGCTGGCCCGGAGGTCATCGGGGTGCAGCAGGTTGTGCAGGTCGACGACCTGACTCTGCAGGGACTGGCGGGAAGAAAACGCCAGCAGGCGATGGGTCAGGCGTGCCGCCCGGGCCACAGCTTCCTTGCCCATGCGCAGGATGCCGTCGAGCTGCTCGCTCCGCCCTTGCTGCAAGCGTTTGTCGATCAGTTCGAAACTGCCGCCGATGCTGGTCAGCAAGTTGTTGAAATCATGGGCGATGCCTCCTGCCAGTTGCCCGATGGCCTCCATTTTCCGTAGTTGGTGACGTGCCTGTTCATCGGTTTGGTGTTGTTGCGCCTGGCGTTCCAGCTCGCGCATGTAGTCACGGGAGCGATATTGGCGGCGACGGCTGCTCAGGGCGACCTGGCTGAGGTGAAGCAATTGCGCGGCGTCCAGTGGCAAGGGTAGGGGCAGCAGGTGACCGAGTGTCGGTTCGGGTGGGCCGGTGGTGGGGCCGGTCAGCAGGACGATGGGCAGGTCAGACCAGGCCGGCTGCTGGTCGATAAACGATTGCAGCACCGAATGCGGGCCCGGTAGCGTACTGGCGGCAGCGATTACCATGCCGACCCCTTCGGCCAGCCAGGTGCCAAGGCGCGCGGAATCGCTCGTGCACAGGCAGGCAAACCCTGCCCCTGTCAGCAAGTGCGAGGCGTGAGCAGCGATCTGCGAAGGTGCCAGGATCAGCACGCGTTCGTCCAAGGGTAACGCAGCGGCCAAGGCATCTCTCCTGTGCCAGTGGGCAACCGATACCCACTGGACCGCGGGAGTGACACCTGGGTTCAACCCCGGGTGTGCAGATCGTCTACAAGCCTTGCTGGAGCAGCGGATCGTCGGGGTTTTGCCGCTCCAGCTCGGCCAATAGCACCTGGACATTCTGCAATTGGCCGGTTTCCTTCCAATATTGGATCAACAACAACCGGGCCCGGCGATTGGCTGGTTCTTTGGCGAGCACGGTTTCCAGCTGTTTCTGGGCGGCTTCCACTTGGTCCAGGTCGTGCAAGGTCACGGCCAGGACGTAGCGGTAGTCGGTATTCTCCGGTTCCAGTTCGACAGCTCGGGAAAATGCCAGCAAGGCGTACTCCTGTTGCTCGTGACGGACCAACCAGAGCCCCAGTTCATGCTGGAGGAAAGCCGAATCCGGGCGTAGCGCCAAGGCCTTGGCCAGCACTTGCCGAGAGGCATCATGCTGCCCCTGGCGTTCCAGTAGGCGCACCTGCATGGCCAGCGCGTCCAGCCCGTGCGGGGCGATTCGCAGGCTGCGTTGCAGGGCCGCGCCGGCCTGTTCGTAAGCATCTTCATGCAGGTAGAGGCGCGCCAGGTGAACCTGCGCCTCGGCATCCTGTGGTTGCGCTTCCAAGGCCTGCTGATAATGCTCCAGGGCGTCCTGCAGCGGGCCGAAATACAAGCCTATCGCGTCGGGGTCCAGACCCAGCAAGGCGTCCACCGCCGCGAAGCGTACGCTCTGCTCGTCGTCTTCCAGCAAAGGGCCCAGCACCAGGCTGCGCTGGGCGGGCGGCAGGAGGCGGCGAATACTGGCGATGGCCGCCCGGCGTACCAGCGGGTCGCCATGGTCCAGGTCCTGGCGAGCCAGCTTCAATGCCTGGGGCGATGGGTAGTGCGGCAGTTCAGCGTAGAGCGCGGCGCGGCGGATTGCCGGCAGGTCGTCGCGCTGTAGTTGCTGGTAGAGCACCCGCGCCGCGCCTGGCTCGCCGTTGTGCGCCTGGCGCAAGGCCTTGGCGTAGCTGTGTGGAGGCTGGGCAGGTGCAGCGGGTGGGTCGCCGTGCCACTGGTAGCCGATAACGCCCGACACCAGGATCAGCAGCAGCAGGGCGACCAGGTAACGGTGATGGTTGGGCATTGGGCGGTCCGTGACAGCGTGAAGGCAGAGCTTGGGACAGGTGGCCGGCAAATGCAACGGGCTGCCCGGCTATCAAGGTCTATGGCGCGGTCTGTTAAGATCGGCCTTTTTACCAAGGCGAGGGAGCCGACTCATGATCATCACCACGACCAGCCAGCTCGAAGGCCGCCCGGTAGCCGAATATCTGGGGGTGGTCAGCGCCGAATCGGTGCAGGGTATCAATTTCGTGCGTGACTTCTTCGCCCGTTTCCGCGACTTCTTCGGCGGTCGGTCGCAGACCTTGGAAAGCGCCTTGCGTGAGGCTCGCGAGCAAGCCACCGAGGAGCTCAAGGCGCGGGCACGTCAATTGCAAGCCGATGCGGTGGTGGGGGTGGACTTCGAAATCAGCATGCCATCTGTCCAAGGTGGCATGGTGGTGGTGTTTGCCACCGGTACGGCGGTTCGCTTGAAGTAGCGCCTGCCGCTGGTCGGCCTCGAGGATTCTGTCTAGATGGTCTGTAAATGACCGGCTAGTCTCACCGGCAGGTCATTGCTTGTCCAGGGAGGCATGCTGCCTGCCGGCGTGGCCGACAACCGGGGAACCAGGGCATGAGCGAATCCTTTTTTGAAGATATGAACGATGCATTCCCGATCAACAGCCAGGTCCGTTGCGGTCAAGCGGCTGTACGCCTGGGCTTCGCCAACATGACCTTGAACGACTCGGAGCAGTTGCAGCCACCGCATCTGCAGCGCAGCAAGAAGGGGCGCTTCACCCCGCGTATTCCCGCCAGGAAATGACCAGGCGATGCATGAAGAACCCCGGGCTGCATGTGCAGCCCTTTTTCATGAACGGCGTTTGGTGAAGTGCGTCACGCCCAGCGGTAGCTTTTATCCGTATTCATTGATCTTGCTCATGGCAACGGCGAGTCGCCCTCGCCGGGAGAGCAAGGTTGTGTTTTTCTTGCGCGGATTTCAGCACAAGGAGGAAAGATCCATGCGCGTCAGGGAAGAAACCTATTGGCAATGGGCCGATGCCAACCTGCATGCCCGCTGCCATGACGAAGTGCTCAGTGACGGTACTACCCTGGATGTCCAGGTGCGTCTTTCCAGGCAAGGTGCCACGCAGCTATTCCTTGGGTTGTATACCCGGGAGGGCCAGGCTCTGGTGGAGGAATACTATCCGGCCCGGCCGGGCGAGACCATGACCCGCGCCCTGGTCTGGGGCGTGGAGCGGGCCCGGGCGCTGGCTACCGGTGCCTTACCACTGCCGCCCCGGGTCGCCCATCGGCGTCAGGCCTGAGCACGGCGGTTGCGGCTGGCCTGGACGATGCGTTCGGCCGGCACACGCAACTGGCGCAACAGGTACTCGGCAAACGTCGGGGCCCAGGGTTGCAGGGCAATGGCATCGGCCATGCAGGCAAGCCAGAGTTCGGCATGGGCTTGATCGATCGGCCATTGGGCATGGAAGGCTGGAATGGCGATCGAGCCGAAGCGTTCGCTGTACAGGCGTGGCCCACCGAGCCAGCCGCTTAAGAAACAGGCCAGCTTGTCTCGCGAACCTTGCAGATCGTCTGGGTGCATCTGCCGCACGCTGGCCGCTTCCGGGCGTTCATCCATCAGCCGGTAGAAGTCGTCGACCAAGCGGCGCAGGCCCTCGATGCCGCCAGCGGCCTGGTAGGAGGCATCGCCGGTGCCATAGGCGGGAGTACTCATCACGCGGCTCCGCAGAAACAGGGGCAGGCATTATAACAGGCATGAAAAAGCCCGGCCTTGGGGGCCGGGCTCAAGAGGCGGTGTACCACTCAGTTCAGTGGGTCGATCACCTTGACTGCCTGCCGCTCACGGGCGGTAGGCCATTCTTGTTGCAGGGTCTGCAGGACGCGGCCGACGAACTCGGTGTCGGCGGCGGCCTTCTTGCCGACGTAGCCCTGGCCACGGCGGTAGACCTTGAAGCGGGCGCGCATGCTGGGCATGTGCGTTTCGAATTCATCTTCGACCGTATTGGGCGGCAGGCGGTCAAGGCGTACCTCGCCGGTCTGGCTGACCCACAGCAGATGGTCGTCGAGGCTGTCCTTGCGTGCGGCGAACAGCTGGGCCAATTGGTCGATCGTAGGATTGTTGTTCAAATTCATCATAAAGCCCCCATTACCCGTCAGTTAGTGATTTCACACTCGGCGCCACGACATGTAGCGCACTACCAAGGCTGCTACAGCAGCATCGCAACAGGGGCTTTCTCACGCTGCCTTTTGGACAGTTTCCCTCTCCACGGACGGCCTGCGTTACCGCGCAGGCCGTCTGGAACACCCTTGCCACCGCTCCCGATCAGGGAGACGGCCTCATCATGCCCAAGGCCGTTCGGCGGCGTCAACCGTTTTGTAGTGAATATTTTTCGTCACTACATTTTGTCCGACAATCCTGCCGGCGCGCGCATTTCACCGTGCCAGGTTCGAGAGAATCTTGTAGGCCGCGCGCACGCGCGCCTCGTTGGGGTAGTTGCGGTTGGCCAGCAAGACGATGCCCAGCCCCTCGCTCGGAACGAATGCGTAGTAGGCACCGAAACCACCGGTCGCGCCGGTCTTGTTGTACCAGGCCGCCGGTGTGGCCGGTTGAGCAGGCTTCAGGCGTACGGTCGGCTGGGGGTGCAGCGCCATGGTCGAGCCGTTGCCCTCGAGCAGGGTGTCCAGGGCGACCGGATACGGATAGCGTTCCCAGCCCAGGCCCTGGGTCATGGCGCCGACCTTGAAGTAACCTGACTGGGTCACGGCAATGGCCTTTTGCAGTGAGGGGGAGAGCTGCGTGGGGCGCAGTTGCAAGTTTACGTAGTGTGCCGCATCGGTCAGGTTGGTCTTGATGCCGTAGGCTTCATCGGCCAAGGGCCCGGGGTTGACGCGAACGGGCTGGTTGTTGGCGTCATAACCTTGAGCGTAGTGCTCACGAGCACTGTCGGGCACCTCGAGGTAAGTATGAGCCAGGCCCAGGCCCGGCAGCAGCCGCTGCGTCATTACCTGGGCGAAGGGCTTGCCCTGGGCCCGCGCGGCCAGTTCGCCGAACAGGCCAAGGCTTGGGTTGGAATAGCAGCGCTGGGTGCCGCGCTGGCTACGTGGGCGCCACTGCTGGTAGAAGGCCAGCACCTGATCGGCGGTCCGCACCTGGTCTGGGAACTGCAACGGCAAACAATCGGCACTGTAGGCGCCCAGCTCGAGCACGCTGGCCTCGCCCAGCGGTGTATCGCCCAGTGCCGGTTGGTAGCGCTTGGCGGGTGCATCGAGGTCGAGCTTGCCTTCGGCACTGGCCTGGGCGACGAGGGTGGCGGTGTAGGTCTTGCTCAGCGAGCCGACTTCGAACAATGTCTGGCGGCTCACCGGCTGCCCATCGGCCTTGCTGGCCACGCCATAGGTGAAGTAGTGCGTCTTGCCATCGGCGATCACCGCCACGGCCATGCCGGCGATGTCATGCTCGCGCATCAGCGGCTCGATGATGCCATCGACCTGGGCTTGCAGCGAGTCGGCCAGGCTTGGGGCTGCAACCGAGGCCAGGCCGAGGGCGAGGGCAAGTCGGCAGAGGCGGGCGGGGAACATCATGCAAAAGGTCCTTTTCGAGCTTCAGGAAAGGTGGTTGCGGCGCAGGAATTCGCCAGGCGATTGGCCGAAATGTTCACCGAAAGCGGCGATGAACGCCGACAGCGAGGCATAGCCGCAGGCCAGTGCCACATCGGTGACGCGCTCGCCGCGCTCAAGGGGCGGCAAGGCGCTGAGCAGGCGTACCCGCTGGCGCCACAGGCGAAAGGTCAGGCCCGTTTCGCGCAGAAAGCGCCGGCTCAGGGTCTTTTCCGACACGCCCAGGCGCACGGCCCATTCGGCCAGGCTGCGCGTGTCGTCGGGAGTGGCCTGCAGACGGCGGCATACCTGGCGCAACTGGCGATCATGGGGCAACGGCAGCAGCAGGGGCTCTTCCCGGGCGCAGGCCAGGCGGTCGAGCAACACCTGCACCATCCGGCCATCGGCGCCCTGTTCATCGTAGGTTACCGGCAATTGCGAAAACGCCTGGATCAACTCGCCCAGCAGGGGGTCTACCGCCACCACCCGGCAGGTGGCGTCAGGCCAGGGCAGGGCGCTGGGCTCGATGTACAGGCTGCGAATACAGGTATCGGCCTCGCACGCCACCCGATGCGGCACACGCGCAGCGATCCATACGGCGCGCTGGGGCGGTACCAGGTAGAGACCTTGGGGCGTCTGTACGCGAAGGATGCCACGACGTGCGTGGGAAAGCTGGCCCCAAGGGTGCTGATGGCGATAGCCCAGGGCGATATTGGGAAGGCTCTGTGCATGCCCGTACACCGGGCGTGGCAAGCGTTCGAGCTGGTTGAGCCGGGGCTCGGGGTGTCCGTTCGGCGACACTGGTGGGGGTTCCGGCGTTAGCGGTTGGAAAGGCCAGACCTTATCGTTTGCCTCTGCATAATTACAAGACGGAAGATTCAATGAAGTACGTGCGAAAAGTCCTAGATAATTTCACCCTGGCCTTGCTTGCGGTGGTGCTGGTCGCCACCTTGCTGCCATGCTCGGGGGATGGGGCGGTGTTGTTCGGTTGGCTGACCAACCTGGCCATCGGCCTGCTGTTCTTCCTGCATGGGGCCAAGCTTTCGCGCGAAGCGGTCATCGCCGGTGCTGGGCACTGGCGGCTGCACCTGCTGGTGTTCGCCTGCACCTTCGTGATGTTCCCGCTGCTGGGCCTGGCGTTCAAGCCGCTGTTCGTGCCGCTGGTGGGCAACGAGCTGTACCTGGGCGTGCTGTACCTGTGCGCCCTGCCGGCCACGGTGCAGTCGGCAATCGCTTTCACGTCGCTGGCCCGCGGCAACATCCCGGCGGCAATCTGCAGTGCGGCGGCCTCGAGCCTGCTGGGCATCTTCCTGACGCCTGTGCTGGTGATGCTGCTGCTGGGGGCCGAAGGCGAGACGGGCTCCGGGCTCGATGCGGTGCTCAAGATCACTTTGCAGTTGCTGGTGCCGTTCGTGGCGGGGCAGTTGGCGCGGCGCTGGATTGGCGGGTGGGTACAGCGTAACGCGCGCTGGCTGAAGGTCGTCGACCAGGGGTCGATTCTGCTGGTGGTCTACACGGCATTCAGCGACGCCGTGGTCACGGGGCTATGGCACACGGTGTCGCCGCAGCACCTGGCCGGGTTGTTCGTGGTGTGTGGTGTGTTGTTGGCGGCGGTTCTGTTCGGCACGCGGTTGCTGGGACGTGCGCTGGGCTTCAGCCTGGAGGACCGGATCACCATCCTGTTCGCCGGCTCGAAGAAGAGCCTGGCGACGGGCGTACCCATGGCACAGGTATTGTTCGTAGGTGGCGGCATCGGGGCGATGATCCTGCCGTTGATGCTGTTCCACCAGATCCAGTTGATGGTGTGCGCGGTGCTGGCACAGAAGTACGCGGCGCGGGAAGTCGAAGGGGCTTCGGTCGCATCTTGAAGGGTATGAGGTGGAAAAAAAGCCCCGCAAGCCAACGGCAAGCGGGGCAAACGGTTGGGGGAGGATCCAACCAAAGGAGTCGTTGAAACCTCAGCGAACGCTGGCCACCGCCTCCGGCTGCCAGCCACCGCCAAGGGCCTTGTAGATCGCCACGATGCCCTGGTACAGCTCGACCTCGCCCTGTGCCTGCGCATCCTCGGCGCTCAGCCGCTCGCGCTCGGCATCGAGCAGCACCAGGTAGTCCACCGTGCCTTCCCGGTAGCGAACCGACGCCAGGTCGGCTGCTTTGCGGCTCGCTTCGCTCTGGCGCATCAAGGCCAACAAGCGTTGCTGGCGCTTGCCGTAGTCGCTGAAGGCATTGGAGGATTCTTCCAGCGCCAGCAAGACCTGCTGTTCATAGTTGGCCAAAGCCCCTTCGGCATCGGCCTTGGCCCCGCGTAGGCGAGCCCGCACGCTGCCCAGGTCGAATGCCGCCCAGGTGATGCTCGGGCCCAGCGCCCAGGCATTGGCCGCCGACGAGCCGATCTGCGAACCGCGCGCGGCGGTAAAGCCCAGGAACCCGCTCAGGCTCACCCGTGGGAACAGGTCGGCCGTGGCCACGCCCACGTTCGCCGTGGCCGCAGCCAGCTGGCGTTCGGCGCTGCGGATGTCCGGACGTCGGCGCAGCAGTTCGCCCGGATCGCCCACCGGCAATGCCTTGGCGATGGCCGGCAGTGCCTTGGGCGAGAGGTCGACACTCAATGCATCCGGCCGTTGGCCAAGCAGGGTGGCGATCCGGTTGCGTGCCCGCACCTGTTCGGCCTGCAATTGCGGCACCGTTGCCTCTACCGCGGCAAGGCGGGCGTCGGCGCGTACCACGTCCAGCTCGTTGCCCACGCCGGCATCGCGCAACGTCTCGGTGATGCTCCGCGACTCCTGCTGGGTCTTGAGGTTGGCCAGGGCGATCTGCTCGCGCAGCTGGGCACCGCGCAGCTGGCCGTAGGCATCGACCAGTTCTGCGATCAGGCTGACCTGCAACTGCTGCAGGTCGGCCGCCGCAGCGGCCTCCTGCGCCTGGCTGGCCTCGATCTGCCGCTGTATGCGGCCGAACAGGTCCAGCTCCCAGGCCATGTCCAGGCCCAGGTCATAGCGTTCGCTGTTGACCCGGCGCTCGGTCTGGCCGGGGATCTGGCCTTTGCCGATCTCGCTGCTGGCGCGGCTGGTGACCACGGGCAACTGGTCGTTCTGCGCATCCTCGCGGATCGCCCGGGCCGCCTTGAGCCGGGCGTAGGCCACGCGCAGGTCGCGGTTGCCATCCAGCGAGGCTTGCACCAGCTGGTTGAGCACCGGGTCGTCGAATTGCTTCCACCACACGCTTTCGAAGCGGCTACGGTCGAAGGCCTTGGCCGGCGCCTGGGTATCGATGTGCGCAGGCTCGGTCTGCGGTGCCTGGTAGTCCGGGCCCACCGCGCAAGCCGCCAGGGCCAGTGCCAGCAGGCTCGGTGTCAGGGGTTTGAGCAGGTTCATGCATGGCTCTCCAGCGAGGGCGCGCGCTCGGCCTTGTGGGCCTGGCGACGTTCGACGAATCGGCGGATCAGGAAGAAGAACACCGGGGTCAGGAACAGGCCGAATACCGTCACGCCGATCATCCCGCTGAACACCGCCACGCCCATGGCATGGCGCATCTCGGCACCGGCACCGGAGGAGAACACCAGCGGCACCACACCCATGATGAAGGCGATCGAGGTCATCAGGATCGGCCGCAGGCGCAGGCGGCATGCTTCCAGCACCGCAGCGAGCGGGTCGAGGCCTTCGGCCTGTTTGTCCTTGGCGAACTCGACGATCAGGATGGCGTTCTTGCACGCCAGCCCCACCAGCACGATCAAGCCGATCTGGGTGAAGATGTTGTTGTCACCGCCGGAGATGATCACGCCGGTGATGGCTGACAGCAGGGTCATCGGCACGATCAGGATCACTGCCAGCGGCAGGCTCCAGCTTTCGTACTGGGCCGCCAGCACCAGGAAGGCCAGCAGCACGCACAGCGGGAAGACGAACAGTGCAGTGTTGCCTGCCAGGATCTGCTGGTAGGTCAGGTCGGTCCATTCGAAGGTCATGCCGTTGGGCAACTCCTGCTTGAGCAGTTTCTCCATGGCGGCTTCGGCCTGGCCGGAGCTGTAGCCCGGTGCTGCGCCACCGTTGATTTCGGCGGTGATGAAGCCGTTGTAGTGCATCACCCGGTCGGGCCCGGAGGTGTCGCTGACCTTGAGGAAGGTCGCCAGCGGGATCATCTCGCCCAGATTGTTGCGCACCTTCAACTGGCCGATCTGCTCGGCGTCGAGGCGGAACTGCTGCTCGGCCTGGACGTTGACCTGGTAGGTGCGGCCAAAGCGGTTGAAGTCGTTGGTGTACAGCGAGCCCAGGTAGATCTGCAGCGTCTCGAAGATGTCGTTGATGGCCACGCCGTGGGTCTTGGCCTTCTCCCGGTCGATGGCGGCATCGACCTGAGGCACGTTGACCTGGTAGCTGGTGAACAGGCCTGCCAGCTCCGGCACGTCATGGCTCTTGGCGATGATGTTCTGGGTTTCCTTGTACAGCGCTTCGTAACCCAGGTTGCCACGGTCCTCGATCTGCAGGCGGAAGCCGCCGATGGTGCCCAGGCCCTGCACGGGCGGCGGCGGGAAGATCGCGATGTAGGCGTCTTGGATGTCAGCGAACTTGGCGTTCAGCGCCGCCGCGATGGCTGCCGCCGACTGGCTCGGGTCCTTGCGTTCGTCGAACGGCTTGAGCGGGGTGAAGACGATGCCGCTGTTGGGACTGTTGGTGAAGCCGTTGATCGACAGGCCCGGGAAGGCCACCGAGTCGGCCACGCCAGGTTGCTCCAGGGCGATTTCGCTCATCTTCTTGATCACCGCCTCGGTGCGGTCGAGGCTGGCTGCGTCTGGCAGTTGGGCGAAGGCTACCAGGTACTGCTTGTCCTGGGCCGGCACGAAACCGGTCGGGGTGGACGAGAAGCCCAGGTAGGTCAGGCCCATCAGCCCTGCATAGACGAACAGCGCGATGCCGCTGGAGCGGATGACCCGGCGCACGCCGCCGACGTAGCCATGGCTGGCGCGGTCGAAGAAGCGGTTGAAGGGGGCGAACAGCCAGCTACCCAAAAGTTTTTCCAGCAGCAGCGAGAAACGGTCCTTGGGCGCGTGGTGATCCTTGAGCAATACCGCAGCCAGGGCCGGCGACAGGGTCAGGGAGTTGAACGCCGAGATCACGGTGGAGATGGCGATGGTCAGGGCGAACTGCTTGTAGAACTGCCCGGTCAACCCGGAGATGAATGCTGCAGGTACGAACACCGCGCACAGCACCAGGGCCGTGGCGATGATCGGCCCGGTCACTTCACTCATGGCCTTTTGCGTCGCCTCCAGCGGCTGGAGGCCCAGGCCGATGTTGCGCTCGACGTTCTCCACCACGACGATGGCGTCGTCCACCACGATGCCGATGGCCAGCACCAGGCCGAACAGCGACAGCGCATTGAGCGAGAAGCCGAACAGGTGCATCACCGCAAAGGTACCGATCAACGACACCGGCACGGCCATCAGCGGGATGATCGAGGCACGCCAGGTCTGCAGGAACAGGATCACCACCAGGACAACGAGTACCAGGGCTTCGAACAGGGTATGCACCACCGCCTCGATGGAGCCGCGCACGAACACGGTCGGGTCGTAGACGATGCTGTAGTCCATGCCCTCGGGGAAATCCTTCTTCAGCTCGGCCATCTTCGCCCGCACTTCGTCGGAGATCTCGATGGCATTGGAGCCTGGGCGCTGGAAGATCGGGATCGCCACCGCCGGCTGGTTGTTGAGCAGCGAACGCAGGGCGTACTGGCTCGAACCCAGCTCGACCCGGGCGATGTCCTTCAGACGCGTGATCTCGCCGTTGTCGCCGGCGCGGATGATGATGTTCTCGAACTCTTCCTCGTTGACCAGGCGGCCCTGGGTGTTGATCGACAGCTGGAAGCTGGTCGAGCCTGGGGCGGGCGGGGCACCCAGCTGGCCGGCGGCGACCTGGCGGTTCTGTTCACGGATGGCCGCCACCACGTCGCTGGCGGTCAAGTTGCGCGAGGCGGTCTTGTTCGGATCCAGCCATACCCGCAGGGAGTAGTCGCCCATGCCGAACAGCTGCACATCGCCCACGCCACCCAGGCGTGCCAGCTCATCCTTGATGTTGAGGATGGCGTAGTTGGAGAGGTAGAGCATGTCGTAGCGGTTGTCCGGCGAGGTCAGGTGCACGACCATGGTCAGGTCGGGCGAGGCCTTGTCGACGGTGATCCCGATGCGCGTCACTTCCTCTGGCAGCTTGGGCTGGGTGCGGGTCACGCGGTTCTGCACCTGTACCTGAGCATTGTCCAGGTCGGTGCCCAGGGCGAAGGTGATGGTCAGGGTCAGCTTGCCGTCAGCGGTCGACTGCGAGGACATGTACAGCATGTTCTCGACGCCGGTGATGGCCTGCTCGAGGGGCGCGGCCACGGTTTCGCCGATCACCTTGGGGTTGGCGCCGGGGAAGTTGGCGCGCACCACCACGGTGGGCGGCACCACTTCGGGGTATTCGCTGATCGGCAGCTGGAACAGCGCGATGGAGCCTGCGATCAGCAACACCAGCGACAGCACGGCGGCGAAGATCGGCCGTGTGATGAAGAATTTGGAGAAGTTCATCGGCATCGATCCTTAACCGCGAGGTGCTTGGGCACTGGCGACTTTGTCGTTGGAACCGGCCACCGTCGGGGTCGGGTTGCTGGCCTCCAGGGCCTGGCGCTGGCGAGCCAGGGTGGCGAGGGTCTCTTCGCTGGCCATCGGGGTTTCCTCGGGCGTTACCGGGGAGCCTGGGCGTACGCGCTGCAGGCCCTTGACCACGATGCGGTCATCCTTGCTCAGGCCGCTGCGCACGATGCGCAGGCCTTCGAGCTTGGGCCCCAGCTCCACGGCGCGGTAGGCAGCCTTGTTGTCCTTGTCCATGACCAGCACGAACTTCTTGCCAAGGTCGGTACCCACGGCTTCGTCGTTGATCAGCACCGCGTCATATTTGGCGCTGCCGACCAGCTTCAGGCGTGCGTACAGGCCGGGGGTGAAGCGGCCGTCGCGGTTGTCGAACACGGCGCGGCCACGGATGGTGCCGGTGCGCGGGTTGACCTGGTTGTCGACGAAGTTCATCTGGCCCAGGTGCGGGTTGCCGGTTTCGTTGGTCAGCCCCAGGTACACCGGGGTGCTCTGGCCGCGCTGGCCTTCGCGGGCCAGTTGGGTGTACTTGAGGTACACGCGCTCGTCGGCGTCGAAGTAGGCGTAGACCTTGTCGGTGGACACCACCGAAGTCAGCGGGGTGACATCGGCGGTGACGATGTTGCCGGCGGTGAACTGGGCACGGCTGACCCGCCCGCTGATCGGTGCGGTGACCCGGGTGAAGCTCAGGTTGAGGCGGGCCAGGTCGAGCTGGGCCTGGATCGCATCGACCCCGGCGCGGGCTTCGGCAGCGGCGCTGCTGCGCGATTCGGCCAGTTCGGCGGAGATGGCGTTGCTGTCGCGCAGGCGTTCGCCGCGGCGCGCTTCGTTGGCGCTGCGGATGGCGGTGGCCTTGGCTTGTTGCAGTTGGGCCTCCAGACGACGGACTTCGGCCTGGAAGGGGCGTGGGTCGATCTGGAACAGCAGGTCGCCCTTGTTGACCTGGGCGCCTTCGGTGAAGGCCACCCGGTCGATCTGGCCCGACACGCGTGGGCGCACCTCGACGGTTTCCGGGGCTTCCAGGCGACCGGTGAACTCGTCCCATTCGTTGATCGGCTGCTCGATCACCTTGGCCACGCTGACCTTGGGTGCGGCGGGCGCCTGCACGGCTTCCGGGGCTCTGCCACACGCGGCGATCACCATCACTGCCAACGCAGCGAGCGGAAAGCGCAAGGGTTTGAATGATTGTTCCATGGAGAACTCCGCCAATAATTGGATAGTGGGCGGATTCTGCGAGTCTTGCGCGCGAGGAACGAATCGAACGGGGCGAAGGTTATTATCAAGCGGAATGATAGGTAGGGCGGCGTCATCGATCAGGACACATGAAAGCCAAGTATCCCGACAGGGGGCCGCGACGCGGCCCCAGGGCCTTCAGGCCTGTGCGGCAAATTGCGCCAACCGCTCACCATCGAGACGGTAGCGAATCCACTCATTCTGGGGTTCGGCCTTCAAGGCGTCGTAGAAGCGAATCGCCGGCTCGTTCCAGTCCAGCACGCTCCACTCCAGGCGTCCGCAGCCCTTGGCCACGGCCTCGCGGGCGATGTGCCGCAGCAATTGGCGGCCGGCACCGTCGCCACGTTGCTCTGGGGTGATGTACAGGTCTTCCAGGTAGATGCCATTACGGCCCAGCCAGGTGGAATAGCTGTAGAAATACACGGCAAAGCCGATGGCCTGGCCATCGCGTTCGCAGATCAGGCTGTGCACGGTGCTGCCTTCATCGAACAGGGTGCGTTCGATATCGGCGAGGCTCGCCACCACTTCATGGCGGGCACGCTCGTAATCGGCAAGCTCGGTGATGAAGGCAAGGATCTGCGCAGCGTCGGCGCGTACGGTGGGGCGAATGGTCAGGCTCATGGTCGGGCATCCTTGAAGGTGCAGGGCAGGGCGCTTCGGACTGATACAGTCATGTGTATCGGTGCAATTTAACGTAACTGTACGGGTCGCAAGGAAAATCGCTCCGCTAGTGTGACAACACAACAACCCCTTGTGGAAGCCCACCATGCTTGGATCCATCGATCTGCTCTCCGCCTTCGTGCTCTTTGCCTTCGTCTCCTCGATTACGCCAGGGCCGAACAACACCATGCTGCTCGCCTCGGGGGTCAACTTCGGTGTGCGCCGCTCCATTCCTCATGCCCTGGGTATCAGCATCGGCTTCATGGTGATGGTGCTGGCGGTGGGCTTCGGCCTGGGCGAGCTGTTCAAGGCTTGGCCGCCGCTGTACACCCTCCTGCGCTACGTCGGTGCGGCGTACCTGTTGTACCTGGCCTGGAAGATCGCCACCTCCGGGCCGATGTCCGGCGATACCAAGGGCGCAGGCAAGCCGCTGGGCTTCTGGGGGGCGGCGGCATTCCAGTGGGTCAACCCCAAGGCCTGGGTGATGGCGGTGGGGGCGATCACCACCTACACGCCTGCCCAGGGCTATGTGCTCAACGTGATCGTCATCGCCGCCTTGTTCGCCCTGGTCAACCTGCCCAGCGTCGGTATCTGGGTGATGTTCGGCAGTGCCTTGCGCAACTTCCTGCAGAACCCGCGCTGGTTGATGCTGTTCAATGTCCTGATGGCCCTGTTGTTGGTGATTTCGTTGTACCCGCTGCTGTTTGTAGAATCGTCTTTTTCCTAGACCGATGAGTACAGCAAAGCGATGCAGTTGATTCCCTGGTCCCATGAAAGCTCCGAAGGTTTCACCTTGCGTGGCTGGCGGTCACCGGCCAGCGGGCGGCCGTTGCTGCATTTCCTGCATGGCAACGGGTTCTGCAGCCTGGCCTACCAGCCCATGCTGATGACGCTGGGCGAGCACTTCGACCTGTGGCTCAGTGATGTGCAAGGCCATGGCGACAGCGACCATGGTGGGCCCTTCCGGGGCTGGAACCGCAGCGCCGAGCTGGCGGTCGAGGCGTTCGAGGCCGGGCGGGGCGAGTATGGGGACGTGCCGCGTGTTGCGCTGGGCCATAGCTTTGGCGGTGTGCTGACGGGGTTGATCCTGGCCAGCGAGCCGCACCTGTTCAGCCGCGCCATGCTGCTCGACCCAGTATTGTTCAGCCGACGTATGCTCGGCGTGATGGGCGTGGCTGCACTGGTCGGGCTGCACCGCCGTCACACCTTGGCACGCAAGGCCGCGACCCGGCGCAGCCATTGGCCCGACCGCGAGGCGGTCACGGCATCGCTGCAAGGCCGGGGCATCTTCAAGGGCTGGAGCGAGGCAGCATTGCAGGCCTATGTGGAGCATGCCGTTGGGGAGTGCGGAGAAGGGGTGGTGCTCAAGTGCCGGCCCAGCCGGGAAGCGGAGATCTTCAGTTCGTTCCCCGAGCGGATGTGGTCCCACCTTCTGCAGATCAAGGTGCCGACGTCCATCCTGTATGGCGAGCATACCTATCCGTTCGTCCCCCATTCGGTACAGCGGCTGGCCGCGCTCAACCCCCATGTGAGCGCTCGGCAGGTGCCCGGGGGGCATTGCTTCATGCAGGAGGATCCGGCGGGGGCGGCGCAGCAGGTGGTGACCTGGCTGCTCGCCCACTGACAAGTTTGCATGTGCTGTAGGAACGCGACCGGGCCAGGCCAGATCAGGCCACATCGACCAGGACGATCTCGCTGTCCTCGACGGCCGTTACCTGCAACACCTGCTCCTGCTCGATGGCCACGCCATCCCGGGCTTTGGCTCGCAGGCCATTGACCTCCACCAGCCCCTTGGCAGGCACCAGATAACCCCGGCGCCCCGCGTCGAAGCGGTATTCGGCGCTTTCGCCAGCACGCAGGGTTGCAGCCACCAGGCGCGCATCGGTGCGGATGCGCAGGCTGTCTTCATCGCCGGCCCGGCCGCTGGCCAGGGTCACGAAGCCTTCACCGCGCTCGCCCTTGGGGAAGGGCCGGGTGCCCCAGGACGGTGCGTCGCCGACCCGCTCAGGCATGATCCAGATCTGGAAGATCCGCGTGTCGACCTTTTCCAGGTTGTATTCGCTGTGCACGATGCCGGTGCCTGCGCTCATTACCTGGACGTCGCCGGCCTCGGTGCGGCCTTTGTTGCCCAGGCTGTCCTGGTGGGTGATCGCGCCTTCACGGACGTAGGTGATGATTTCCATGTCCCGGTGCGGGTGTGGCGGGAAGCCTCCGCCGGCGGCGATCAGGTCGTCGTTCCAGACGCGCAGGTTGCCCCAACTCATGCGCGCCGGGTCGTAGTACTCGGCGAACGAGAAGTGGTGGTGGGCATCGAGCCAGCCGTGATTGGCATGGCCCAGGCTTTCGAACGGACGCAGTTGCAGCATGGTCGTGCTCCTTGAATCGGTTGATGGAGCCATGATGCGCCAAACAAAGATCGAAAATAAGCGTAAATATCGGCTTGTTTTGATCTATTAATTAGATTTGTTTTCTTTGGGTAAAGCCTGCGATTCATCGCCTAATCCACTGATCTGCAAGCATTCGCTGGCGATTTTTCCCAGATGGGGCGAACATGCCCGTTGATTCGATATTCAACGGAGCGACCGTGCCTCACGAGCATCCCCAAGCCCCTGCGGACCTGGCGCCGCCGGCCCAACTGCCCTGGTTCCGCCGCTTGGCCGCCCGCCTGCTGGGCCGCGGCCTGACCCGCCTGCAAGCGCAGCACCGCGATTCTTGGTTCCTCGGCCATGCGACCGGCCAGCGTAGCGGCCATGCCGATGGCGTGCGTGAAGGCTACGAGCGCGGCCGGGTCGAAGGCTACGAAGCCGGGCGTCAGGTGCTGGTGATCCGCGATGTCCGTCCCGACGCCGCTGGGGTACCTGGCCAGGACGACAAGCTGTTCGACGACTGGCGCCTACCGCTGACCGCCGAATTGAAAAAGCGCTTCAAGGCCGATGTCGCCCAGCGCCTGCCTGCCGAGGCCCAGCCCAGCGCCGCGCAATGGAAGCTGATCTTCAGCGATACCCCGTCCACCTGCGTGGTGGCCGGCGCAGGCGCAGGCAAGTCGACCTCGTTGGTGCTGCGCATCCTGCTGTTGCGCCATTACCTGGGCTACGAGCTCGATGCCATGACGGTGGTGACCTTCACCCGCGAATCGCGCAAGGACTTCATCAAGCGCCTGGTGCAGGTATTCGCACTCTGGCAGCTCGATCTGCACCCCACCCAGGCCCGCGAACTGGTGCGTACCTTCCATTCGCGCATTCTGCCGCTTGTGCGCAGCCTGCCGGGCTTCGGTCAACTGCGGGCATTCGAGACCCTGGGGCAGGACCTGCCTGCTGGTGGCGAAGCTAACGCCGAGGGCAACCCGTTCGACCTGCGTTTGAATGACGCCCAGCGCCAGCAGCTGAACCTGTGCTATCACGACTTGCTGCAAGGCAACCCACGCTTCGCCGAACTGATCGGCGCGTTGCGACGCGAAGCCCTGCAGCTCAAACCCCTGGACCCGGACCACCCCGACGTGCAGAAGCGTGTGCAGGTGACCCAACTGGCTGCCCAGCGCGATGAAGAACTGTGCGACGTGATCGAGGACTTGTGGTTCGCCGCCGGCGCCTGGCCGATCAAGGGCATCGAGCCGTGCCGCGATACCGTGCAGATCCGCGGCAGCCGCTTCCACGTGCATGGCCGCCTCGAAGGGCTGGATGCCTGGGTGGTGCTGGGTTTCGACCCGTCCGAAAGCGCGCAGTACCAGCGCCCAGGCGCCAAGCTTGGGGTTCGTGCCGAATGGGCGGTAAAGCGCACCCTGTTCCAGGCTTTCTGCGACAAACCTTTGATATGGCTGGAAAACTATTCGGCAGCCAAGCGCCTGGCCGCCACCTTGGCTGGGGATGCCGTCGCGGGCCCGGGCTTCGAGTACAAGGTCAAGGGCGAACTGGCGCCGGCGCCATTGCTCGACGCGTTTGTCGGTGCCGCCAGCTTCATCGAGAACCTTGGCCTGGAGGTGAACAGCGCCGTGGCCGGCATGAGCTTCCCGCCGGGTGACAGCGATGCCTTGTTCTTCGAAGCGTTGGCGCTCTACTGGAAAGCCTTGGAAGCACACCTGCTGACGCAATCGCCACCGGTCATGACCTACAACCGCATGTTCGCGCTGTTCGGCGAGAACAACCCGGAGAACCTGCGCCTTTTGCCCGACCCGCTGCTGCGCCCGCTGGCGCACCTGATGATCGACGAGTTCCAGGACGTCTCGCCGCAGATCGTCAGCTGGTTGCGGGCAAGCCTGGCTGAGATCCGCAGGCGCGGCCCGGCCATGCACACCGGGCGTAACGCCGGGCACAGTTCGCTGATGTGCGTGGGCGACGACTGGCAGTCGATCTATGGTTGGCGGGGCAGCTCCCCGAAATACTTCATGGAATTCACCAAGGCTTTCCCGTCGCCGGCCAATACCCGGGTAATGCTGGTGGAAAACTACCGCAGCCAGCAGCACATCATCGATGCCGCCGAACACCTGGTAAAAGGCGCACAGGCTATCGCGGGCAAGAAGGCCAAGGCCAGCGGCCAGGCTGCCGAGCTGCCGCTGTCGCCGGTGAAAGTCTTCGAGCGCGACGAGGCCGCCTTGGCCAAGACCTTGATGGAACATTACCAACGGGGCGAAACGGTCATGATGCTGTTTCGAAAAAGTTCCGATAAATCATTGATGGATCAGCATTTGTCAGCGGTGTACAAGGCGGACTCCAGCTTGCCGCCCGACCAGCGTCGGCTGCGCCAGCTGACCTACCACAGCGCCAAGGGCCTGCAGGCCGACGCGGTGTTCATGCTCGGCGATTGCCAGTACCTGACCAGTTCACCCTACAAGAACCAGGCGTACCGCATGGCGGGCCTGGGGCGCGCCGGTGATGCCCAGGCATTCGACACGGCGCAGAAGGAAGAAGTGCAGCGCCTGGCCTATGTCGCGGTGACCCGTGCGGTCAGGCACTGCTATTGGCATGTGGAGGCCGCCAACGGCGAGTCGGCGGGTGCGCCTCGCGCGTCCGGCCAGGTGGTTGGCCGGCACGCGTTTTTCGAAGACCTGCGCGGTCAGTGAGCGTGCGCATCAAAGCGTTGCCATTGAGCGGTCACGCGGGTCGATGCAGGCAATGACGCCGAAGGGTCGGTGTCGCACACGTTGCCGTCGGTGAGGGGCCAGCGGGGCAGGCTTGGCTGGGCGAAGGTAGGCTACCGGCCTGTGCGCTGGCGCCAGGCCATAGCCAAGGGAGAGAGTTCATGCGTTCGCAGTGCAGTCCCAAGGATCACCTGCTAGACCTCGATGGCGTCGAGATTGCCGTGCGTTGCTGGGGGCCGGAAGATGGCATTCCGGTGCTCGCGTTGCACGGCTGGTTGGACAACGCCGCTTCATTCGACCGGTTGGCGCCCTTGCTCGACGGGTGCTTCGTGGTCGCACCGGACCTTGCCGGCCACGGCCGTTCCGACCATCGCCGCGACGACAGCGGCTATTACCTGTGGGAACACGCCGAAGACATGCTGGCCGTGGTCGACAGCCTGGGCCTAGGGCATTTTCATGTCCTGGCCCACGGCATGGGCACCGGTATCGCCTCGCTGCTGGCGGCACTGACCAGCAGCATCGCCAGTATGGTCTTTCTCGATGGTATGGGGGCGCCGTTCACGGTCGCCGAAGATGATCGTGTGGCGCACCTGGCCCGGGCCTATCGCCTCAAGCGCATGGTCCGGCGCAGCCGTCTGCAAGGTTTTGCCGAGCCTGGTGGGAGCCAGTTCGATGACCTGGATACCGCGCTCGCGCAACGGCGCAACCGGCTCGATGGCAATTTGTCCGCCGAGGCCGCACGGCTGTTGGCCCAGCGCGACCTGTTGCAGGTGGGCGAGGGCTATTGCTGGCGCCACGACCCGCGCCTGGTGCTGCCCGAACCCATGCCCTTGACCGAGCGTGAAGCCTGCGACCTGCTCAGGCAGATCGCCTGCCCGCTGTACCTGATGCTCGGGCGCCAGGGCGCCTTCGCCGGGGACGGTTTCGAGCTTCGACAGGGGGCTCTGCCTGGCCACGCCCGGGTCACTTGGCATCCGGGAGGGCACCACTTCCATCTCGAAGGCCCGGACCGCACCCTGGTCGACCTGATCCTGCGGGTGCTGGCCACCCATGACCATGGCCAGTTGCAGCGTCTGGTCAACGAGTAGCCGCGCGAAACGGGGGCTGTCGGTGCACCTTGGGATGGGCTATGTTGCCCAGGTACCTTTTCCCAGGTCGCCCAAAGGAGCTGCGGCATGCCACCGTTCGTCATCCAGCATATCGATCATATCGTCCTGCGGGTCCATGACCTGGACCGCAGCGTCGCCTTCTACCGTGACCTGCTCGGTTGCCAGGTGAGCCGAACCCGGGAAGACCTGGGCATGGTGCACCTGGCGGCAGGCACGTCGATGATCGACCTGGTGAGCCTCGATGGGCCGCTAGGGCGCCCAGGCGGGCCGGCGCCGAGCGGGCAGGGGCATAACCTGCATCACTTCTGCCTGCGCATCGAACCTTTCGACGCGCCTGCGCTGATCGGCTACCTGCAAGCGGCCGGGGTCACCGTGGAGCCTGCGGAGAAACGTTATGGCGCCGAGGGCGAGGGGCCCTCGCTGTATTGCTTCGACCCCGACGGCAACCAGGTCGAGCTCAAGGGGCCGGTGTCCTGTGAGCTTGGCCCGCGATAAGGGCCAAGTCCTTGCCAGGCGACGGTAATCGGGTGCTGCTCCTGTGGTCTTGCGCAGCGGTGCCCCCCAATACCCCGCGAAATCAAATTGGTTATCAAGTTTTGTAAGAGGATGCCTTTGCCTTTGCCTTCGCCGCGCCCCGCCGGGAGTAATGCCGGAGCGAGGGAACCCCGGAGCGTAGCGCAGGGGCCGGATGCAGGAGCCAGCGGTTTTTGCCTACTTTTGCCCAAGAGCAAAAGTAGGTCGCCGTAAAGGCGAAAAGGTGAATCAGCGCCTCCATGGCGAATGGAGTTTTCGCGGTTCCCATGCGCTCGGTGTTTGTTGAATCTGGAATCGTTGGTATTGATTTAAGCGAACAGTCCGTTTGCGAGGGCGACGCTGAATAACCTTTCCGCCCTTACGGCGGGTCACTTTTTGTCAAACGCTGATGTTAGGCATGATCAATCGCCGGCAAGCTGCCCCACGAGCAGCGCTAGTTACGGGTAATAGGCCGAAAATCTGGAATATTTCCTACAGATCCACCGATCAAGCAGAACACCTATAACGAGATGACTCTAAGCAAAGACAGCCCAACGAGATCATCATCGTGGCCCGACAGTCCCTTGCCCCACACGCCACACCCTCCCAGGCCGTGACCTTGCTGGTATTGGCCATGGCCACGGTGCTGGCGTCCGGCATCATGCCCCGCCACCGCGCCGACTGGCTGATGGAGAACCTCGTCCCGCTGGCCCTGATACTGGCCTTGGTCGTCGGTTGGCGCTGGTTGCGCCTGTCATGGCAGGCCTACCTGGCTATCCTGCTGTTACTGGCCGTGCATGAACTGGGGGCGCACTACACCTACGCCGAAGTGCCCTACAACCGTTGGTGGCAGAGCCTGTTCGACCAGTCGTTGAACGCGACCATGGGCTGGCAACGCAACCAGTACGATCGTTTGGTCCACCTGAGCTACGGCCTGCTGTTCTATCGGCCGCTGCGCGAAACGCTATGGCGTCTGACGCCCCTGCGTGGGGCTTGGCTCGCCTTTCTGGCGTTGAACCTGGTGCTGGCCACTTCGGCGTTGTACGAACTGATCGAATGGGTCGGTGGCCAATATGTGGGCACCGACACGGGCCGGGCTTTCGTCGCCACCCAGCGCGACCCCTGGGATGCGCAGAAGGACATGGCGCTGGCGCTTGGCGGGGCGCTGGCCAGTCTTGCGTGGGGCGCATTGCGGGGTGCTCGACCGCCCAGGTAATGCCGAGGAACATCCCGCGCCGACCTGGCGTCTCCCGACATATCGGGAGACGATCCAGAGGAGGTGCCCATGCCTGCCCCCGCCAAGACTCGGGAAGCTGCCGACCATGCGTTGCTGACGCTGCTGCGCCGCCATGGCGAGCCGCTGCCGAACATCGATGCGCCACTGTTCGGCGAGCTGTTCGACCGCTATGCCGACGCCAAGGTCGTGCTGATCGGTGAGGCCAGCCACGGCACCCGGGAGTTCTACCGGGCTCGGGCCGCCATCACCCGACGGCTGGTGGAGCGGCACGGCTTCACCATCGTCGCGGTGGAGGCCGACTGGCCCGATGCCGGCCAGCTCGATCGCAAGGTGCGGGGCCTGGGGACCGCGCCCACCCGCGACCCGGCGTTCGCGCGCTTTCCCAGCTGGATGTGGCGCAACGTCGAGGTGCGCGAGTTCATCCACTGGCTGCATGGCCACAACCAGCCCTTGGCAAGCGAGGCGCGTATCGAGTTCCGTGGCCTGGACATCTACAGCCTGCGCAACTCCATGGCCGAAGTGCTGGCCTACTTGGACCGCACCGACACCGAGCTGGCGCGAGAGGCCCGCCAGCGCTATGGGTGCCTGACCCCATGGCAGGACGACCCAGCCTTGTATGGGCACTTCGTCGAGCGCGGTGGCCAGGTGCCATGCGAGGATGCGGTGGTGCAGCAGCTCAACAGCTTGCTGGTCGAACGCCTGGCGCGCCTGGCCCATGATGGCGAAGCCTTCTTCAACGCTACCCAGAACGCCCGTGTGGTGCGGGCTGCCGAACAGTACTACCGGGCCATGTACCGCGGCTCGGCGGCCTCCTGGAACCTGCGCGACACCCATATGTTCGACACCCTGCGGGCCTTGCTCGCCCATCGCGGCGAGGGAGCCAAGGCGGTGGTGTGGGCGCACAATTCCCATATCGGCAATGCTGCCGCCACCCAGATGGGCTGGCGCGGCGAGCTCAACCTGGGTCAGCTGTGCCGCACCGCCTTCGGGCAGGATGCGGTGTTGATCGGCATGAGCACCGACCGTGGCCAGGTGGCAGCCGCCGATGACTGGGATGCCCCGGTGCGGATCAAGCAGGTCCTGCCGTCACGCCCGGACAGCTGGGAACGCCGTTTCCTCGATGCCGGCATCGCGGCCTCGTTGACCGACTGGCGCGGGGAGGGCACGCAGGCATTGCGCGAGGCCCTGGCCGAACCTTTGCTCGAGCGTGCCATCGGCGTCATCTACCGCCCGGCCACCGAGCGCCAGAGCCATTATTTCGAGGCGTCGCTGGCCGACCAGTTCGATGCCCTGGTGTGGATCGAGCAGACCGCTGCCGTCACGCCGCTGCCGGTGCCCGAGAGCGCCAGCCACGAGGAAGACACCTTCCCGTTCGGAGTCTGATGCCATGAATACCTATTTTTCCCAGCACCCTGTGTTCAAAGACCGTCGCCAGGCCGGGCGCGCCCTGGCCCAGGCGCTCAAGTCGCGGGTACAAGGCCAGCCGCTAGTGCTCGCCTTGCCCCGTGGCGGCGTGCCGGTCGCCTATGAAGTGGCCAAGGCGTTGGCTGCGCCACTGGACCTGGTGCTGGTGCGCAAGATCGGCGCACCGGGCAACGAGGAGTTCGCCGTCGGTGCCGTGGCCGAGGGCAACCCGCCTTACTGCGTGGCCGACCAGGCGATGATGGCGCTGTTCGGCGCCTCCCAGGATTGGTTCGACGCCGAGCGTGATCGGCAACTGCTGGAGATCCAGCGGCGCCGCCGGGCCTACTGCGGGGATCGCCCAGCCCCTGATGTGTCGGGCCGTGAGGTGGTGTTGGTGGACGATGGCGTCGCCACCGGCAGCACTGCCCGTGCCGCCTTGCTGGCCCTGGCCGCCATCGGGCCGTCGCGCTTGCTGTTCGCTGCCCCGGTGGGCGCGCGGGAAGCGGTGGCGATGCTGCGCCCCCTGGTCGATGAGCTGGTATGCCTGGAAATGCCCGAGCCGTTTCGTGCGGTGGGGCTGCACTATGACCGGTTCGAGCAGACCAGCGATGACGAAGTGGTGCGGCTGCTGGCGGCCAGCAGGATGGGCTGAGCGGTCCCATGGTGTCCCGACCATGTCGCTTGTCAAGGCGCGTGGTCGGGTTTGCATGGCTATCCGGGCAAAGCCGATTATTCTTCAACAGACCTTGCTGCGATCCTGGGCGGCTCGTCCTGTCGTGCTTCGCGCAATCGTGCACAACCCACGGCCTGGGTGCATTGGTGAATGGTAGTGCGGGGCACCTTCGGCCTATAGCTCATAGACGGAGGCAACCCATGGCGGTTATCGACAGCACGTCCACAGGCAGCAGTGCGCCCCAGCGCGGCATCACCCGGGAGGAGCGCAAGGTGATCTTCGCCTCATCCCTGGGCACCGTGTTCGAATGGTATGACTTCTACCTCTACGGCTCCCTGGCCGCGATCATCGCCAAGCACTTCTTCGCTGGGGTCAACGAAACCACCTCCTTCATCTTCGCCTTGCTGGCCTTCGCTGCAGGCTTTGCTGTGCGCCCGTTCGGCGCCATCGTGTTCGGCCGCCTGGGCGACATGATCGGGCGCAAGCACACCTTCCTGATCACCATCGTCATCATGGGCCTGTCCACGGCCGTGGTCGGCGTGCTGCCCAGCTACGCGAGCATCGGTGTGGCGGCGCCGATCATCCTCATCAGCCTGCGCCTGCTGCAAGGCCTGGCCCTGGGCGGCGAATACGGCGGTGCAGCGACCTATGTGGCCGAGCACGCACCCAAGGGCAAGCGAGGTTTCTTCACCTCGTGGATCCAGACCACTGCCACCCTCGGGCTGTTCCTGTCGCTGCTGGTGATCATGGCCTGCCGCACGGCGCTCGGGCCGGAGGCCTTCGAGGCCTGGGGCTGGCGCATCCCGTTCGTGTTGTCGATTCTGCTGCTGGCGATTTCGGTGTACATCCGCCTGCAGCTCAACGAGTCGCCGGTGTTCATGAAGATGAAGGCCGAGGGCAAGGCGTCCAAGGCGCCGTTGACCGAGTCGTTCGCCCGTTGGGAGAACCTCAAGGTCGTGATCATGTCATTGCTCGGCGGTACCGCGGGGCAGGCGGTGGTGTGGTACACCGGGCAGTTCTATGCGCTGTTCTTCCTGCTGCAGATGCTCAAGATCGACCCACAGGCCGCCAACCTGCTGATTGCCGGTTCCCTGTTGATCGGTACACCGTTCTTCGTGCTGTTCGGCAGCCTCTCGGACCGCATCGGGCGCAAGAAGATCATCATGGCCGGCTGCATCATCGCTGCGCTGACCTACTTCCCGATCTTCAAGGCGCTGACCGAGTACGGCAACCCGGATGTATTCGTGGCCCAGGAGCAGAACCCGGTGGTGGTGGTCGCCGACCCCGACCAATGTGCGTTCCAGTTCGACCCGGTAGGCAAGGCGCGCTTCACCAGCTCCTGCGACATCGCCAAGAGCCTGTTGGCCAAGCGTGCGATTCCCTATTCCAATGAAGATGCCGAACCCGGCAGCGTGGCGCAGGTCCGCATCGGTGACCGGGTGATCCCAAGCTTCGAAGGGGCCGGGCTGGCTGCGGCGGACTTCAAGGCACAGGGCGACGCCTTCACCACGACTCTGGGCACTGCACTCAAGGAGGCAGGTTACCCGGAGAAGGCCGACCCGGCGAAGATCCATTACCCGATGGTGTTGCTGTTGCTGACCCTTCTGGTGATCTACGTGACCATGGTCTACGGCCCGATCGCGGCCTGGCTGGTCGAGCTGTTCCCGGCGCGTATCCGCTATACCTCCATGTCGTTGCCGTACCACATCGGCAATGGCTGGTTCGGCGGTTTCCTGCCGACCGTGGCGTTCGCCATGGTGGCAGCCACGGGGGATATCTACTACGGGTTGTGGTACCCGATCGTCATCGCGGTGATGACGGCGGTACTGGGGATCTTCTTCCTGCCCGAGACCAAGGACCGCGATATCCATCATGCATGAGCGGGGCTGCTGCGCAGCCATCGCGGGGCAAGCCGGCACCCACAGGGGCTCGCGACAACAATGGCCTGTGGGAGCGGGCTTGTCCCGCGATCAGGGCGGGTCCGATATCGCCGTTGCCCGGCAAGGGCTTGCTGTTGATCGCGGGGCCGGTCGGACCGCCGCTCCTGCAGAGCCCGCGACAACGGGTTATCACCTAGTCGAAACAACCCCGCAAGGCATAGCGATAGCCGATGTCGACGCCCGCGCAATCGCCCCGGCTGTGGGTCTTGTTCAGCACGAACTCGAACGCCGGCTCGTACAGCCCGTCGCGCAGCACTGCCCCGGCAAGCACCTCGACCCGGTACCAACCGTTGTCCAGTTCGATAATCGGCCGGCCCGGTTGCTGGTAGCGCACCAGCAGATCACCCAGGGCCTTATGGGTGAAGTGCTGCAGGATGCGCCAGGTGAACAGCATCAGCGCGCGGTGCTGCACTTGCAGTACATAGCCCGGACGGCGGTGCTTCAGGCGGCTGCCGGGGGCGAGCAGGGCGGGGGTAGCCTCGTCGAGGCTGAAGATGATCCGGTAGGGCAGATTCTCGACCCCAGCCAGCGGCAGGACGATGCCGTCGAACACCGCCTGGTCACCGACATCGCTGCTGGTGAACGCCCCGGCCAGGTCATCAGGCAGGTCGTGTTCTTCTTTGTAGCGTTGTAGCAACTGGATATCGCCGAGGATGAAATAGTCGACCAGGTCGTTGAGTACTTCGCTGAATTCGTAGCGCATGGGTTTTCCTTGTTATGGCTGCGCTTGTTGCAGGAATCGGCACTTTAGCGGAAGGCTTGGCGACATTCACTCCGGGCGCTGTGCTCAGTGGCGCTGGGCGATCTGGATCAGGTTGCCGCAGGTGTCGTCGAACACCGCCACGGTCACCGGCCCCATGGCGGTCGGCGGCTGGGTGAAGCGTACGCCCGCCGCGCACAGGCGGGTGTATTCGGCCTGGATGTCGCGCACGCCGAACGAGGTGGCGGGGATGCCATCGGCCTTGAGAGCGGCCTTGTAGGTCCTGGCGGCGGGGTGGGCATCAGGTTCGAGCAGCAGCTCCACACCGTTGGGGTCGTTGGGCGAGGTGAGGGTCAGCCAGCGGTGCTGGCCCATGGGGATATCGTGCTTGGGCTCGAAGCCCAGCACATAGTGATAGAAGGCCAGGGCCTTGGCCTGGTCATCGACCAGGATGCTGGTGATCACGATTTTCATAGGCACGTCCGTTCTGCAGGCGGTTACCTGCAAGTAAAGACGTAATACGTATGTTCACCACCCTGTGCGGCGTGTGGAGGCGGGGTTGTCCCGCGATCAAGGGCGAAGCCCTTGCCGTGCGGCCGCGCTGGTAGGGCCAGCCCGGCCGCGGGTCAACCCGCTCTGGTGGTCAGTGTTTGCGCAGGAACGCCAGCAGATGCTGGTTCACCTGCTCGGCCGCCTCCATCTGCACCATGTGCCCGACGCCAGGTATCACTTTTGACTCGGCCTCCAGCCCTTGGGCATGGCTGGCTGGAATGATTGCGTCCTCAGCGCCCCAGATCACCATCACCGGGACGTTGCCGAGTACACCGCGCAGATCGTGCCGTTGCCGGTCGCCGTCGGCGATGGCCGTGGCCAGCTGGCGCAAGGCGTTGTCCACGCCCTCCAGGCGCTTGAACTTGAGCATGTCGTCGAGCATCTGCCGGGTGACCAGGCCCGGGTCGGCGAACAGCTGGCTCATCTGCGGCTTGAGCGCGTTGCGGTTGCCGGCCTCGACGAAACCTTGCAGATAGCGCCCATTGATCGCCTCGCCGAGGCCCGCGCTGGCCACCAGGCCCAGGCTGGCCACCCGTTGGGGGGCCAGGCGCGTCAGGTTCAGGCTCACCGCGCCGCCCATGGAGTGGCCGACCAGGTGGGCCCGAGGGATCTGCAAATGGTCGAGCAAGGTCAGCACCGCTTCGCTCAGTTCATCCAGGTCGCCCCGTTGCAGGGCCTTGGCCGACTCGCCGTGGCCGGGCAGGTCCAGGGCGATGACTCGACGCTCCACGGCCAGGGCCGGGTGGTTGAACAGCCAGTTGTTGAGGTCGCCACCGAAACCATGTACCAGCACCAAGGGCGTGCCGCCTTCGCCGAGTTCGAACCAGCGTAGCAGGCGGCCGGCTATTTCGGCCTTCTGCGGTACTGGGCCCTGGGCCTGCTCGGCACCCTCCTGGGCGACGAACTCGGCCTGGAAGCGCTGTACCACTGCATCGATTTCGGCATCGTCGGCCTCGCCTTCCACCACCACGGCGAGCAGGGCGCCCACCGGCAGGGTCTCGTCGGGGCGCGCCACCAGGCGGCGCAGCACGCCGCTGAAGGGGGCCTCGACGCTGCTGCTGATCTTGTCGGTCTCCACGTCCAGCACTTCGTCGCCTTTGGCGATTGCGTCGCCTTCTTCCTTGAGCCAGGCGTCCACCCGGCCCTCGGTCATCGACAGGCCCCACTTGGGCATAGTCAGGGTATGGATCTGGCTCATGCGGCACTCCTTGCGGCTTCGATCACCTTGCGCACGGCGGCCTCGATTTTCGCCGCATCGGGGATGTACAGGTCTTCCAGCGCATCGGAGAACGGTACCGGCGTATGGGGCGCGGTGACCATCTCGATCGGACCCTTGAGGGCGCCAAAGGCCTTCTGCGCGACCAGGGCGCTGATGTCGGTGGCCATCGAGCAGCGCGGGTTGGCTTCGTCGATCACCACCAGCCGGCCGGTCTTCTCCACGCTCTCGAGGATGCTGTCTTCGTCCATCGGGCTGGTGGTGCGCAGGTCCAGTACTTCGCAGTCGATACCCTGGCGGGCGAGGTTGGCAGCAGCTTCCATGGCCACGTGGACCATGCGCCCATAGGTCACCAGGGTCACGTCGTCGCCGTCGCGCAGGAAGTTGGCCTCGCCGAAAGGCACGCTGTAGAGCTCCTCGGGCACTTCGCCCTGCATGCCGTAGAGCAGCTTGTGCTCACAGAAGATCACCGGGTCGTTGTCGCGGATCGCCTGGATCAACAGGCCCTTGGCGTCGTAGGGCGAGGAGGGGCACACCACCTTCAGGCCCGGGATATGCGTCCATAGCGAAGTGAGCATCTGCGAATGCTGGGCCGCGGCGCGTAGGCCGGCGCCGTACATGGTGCGCATCACCAGCGGGGTGACGGCCTTGCCACCGAACATGTAGCGGAACTTGGCCGCCTGGTTGAGGATCTGGTCCAGGCAGCAGCCGGCGAAGTCGACGAACATCAGTTCGCACACCGGGCGCAGGCCTTGGGTCGCGGCGCCGACGGCGGCGCCCACATAGCCGATTTCGGACAGCGGCGCATCGAGCACGCGGCCGGGGAACTGATGATAGAGGCCCTTGGTGACCCCGAGCACGCCGCCCCAGGCATCGTCCTCGCCTGGCGCCCCGGCGCCGCCGGCAACGTCCTCGCCAATGATGAACACGCTGGGGTCACGGTGCATTTCCTGGGCCAGGGCTTCGTTGATGGCCTGCTGATAGCTGATCTTTCTTGCCATGGTGGTTCTCCTGTTGTTCTTGTTGTCCGGCCTTACGGGTAGCTGACGTAGACGTCGCTGAGCAGGTCGGCTGGCTGTGGCTTGGGGTCGGACTTGGCGCGGCGCACGGCGTCTTCGATCAAGTCCGCGACCCGGGCGTCGAGGGTGTCGAGCTGCTCGTGGCTCAACAGGCCGGCGCGGGTGGTCTTGTTGCGGAACTGCAGCAGGCAGTCGCGGCTTTCACGCAGGTTCTTCACCTCGTCCGGGGCGCGGTAGGTCTGGGCGTCGCCTTCGAAGTGGCCGTAGTAGCGGCTGAGCTTGACCTCGATCAACGACGGACCTTGCCCCGCGCGGGCACGCTCGATGGCGGCGCCGGCGGCTTCGTGCACAGCGAAGAAGTCGAAACCATCGATGGTCACCCCAGGCATGCCGAAGCCTGCGGCGCGGTCGGCGATATGGTCGCAGGCCACCGACCAGGTCGAGGCGGTGGCCTCGGCGTAGCCATTGTTCTCGGCGACGAAGATGCACGGCAGGTTCATGATCGAGGCCAGGTTCATCGCCTCGAACACCGCGCCTTCGTTGGAGGCGCCGTCACCGAAGAAGGCCACCGATACATCGTCGCGGCCCCTGATCTTCGCCGCCAGTGCTGCGCCGGCCACCAGGGGCGCACCGGCACCGACGATGCCGTTGGCGCCGAGCATGCCTTTCTCCAGGTCGGCGATGTGCATCGAGCCGCCCTTGCCGCCACACACGCCGGTCTTCTTGCCATAGATTTCCGCCATCATGCCGTACACATCCACACCTTTGGCGATGCAGTGGCCATGGCCGCGATGGGTCGAGGCGATGCAATCGCTGTCGCGCAGATGGGCCATGACCCCGGCGGCGGAGGCTTCCTCGCCGGCGTACAGATGGACAAAGCCAGGGATCTCGCCGGTGGCGAACTCCACATGCAGGCGTTCCTCGAAGGCGCGGATGGTGCGCATCACTTCATAGGCATGCAGCAACTGCTCGGAACTCAGTTGAGTGGACATCTTGTTGTTCTCCAGGGTTGTCTCAACACAGGGTTGCAGCGAGGCACCGGTGGTCCTTCGGGACCGCCAGCAGGTGATGTCGGGCGGCGTAGGCCAGTGCGGCCTCGACGTCCACGGTCAGCGGGCCGTTGGCGTCGAGGGTGACGGTGGGGGTGTCGTGCTCGGTGAATTCGATCTCCCGCTCACCATCCAGGGCCAAGGTGCCGCAGGGTAGGCTCAAGGGGTAGGCGATGCCTGGCTCGAGCCGGCCCGAGGCGCCGATGCCGCAGCCCTGCAGCAGGCCGGGGGCCAGCGGCGCGAGCAGGGCATGCTGGGCGTGTGCGTCCAGGTGCACCCAGGCGCCGTATGGGTCCAGACGCGATACCGGGCACCACAACCCGCACAGGGCGGAAAGGCCGATGGCATGGGGCTCGGCGAAGCAGGCGAAGACCTCGGCCAGGTCTTCGCTGCGAGAGAGCGCTCGGGCGCCGATGAAGCGCTGGGGTGACACGGCCACTTCCACCAGCGCCCATTCGCACACGTCCTGTTCCGGTACCTGCACCAGCAGGCGCTTGTTGCGGCGCAGGCCGATGCTGGCGGGCACCCGGCCAGTGGCCTGTAGCCCCCCAGCCAAGCCGGCGCTGGTGGCCTCGCGCAGTTCCGGGAAGGCGTTGTTGGTACCGGTGGACAGTGTCAGCAGCGGCACGTCCCCGGCTTCGGCGGCCACGGCCTTGTGGGTGCCGTCGCCGCCGAGCACGGCGATCATCGCTACGCCCCGTTCAACCATCAAGCGCGTGGCCAGGCGGGTATCGGCAACGGTCTGGCTCAGCGGCAGGTCGAGGATCTCCAGGGCCGGCCAGTGCTGGTCTCGTGCCACCGGGCCTTGGCTGGCCTTGAGCACGGCGGCGGCGATACCGGTCATATCGCTGGGCAGCAGCACCTGGGCGATGCCCGTGGCTCCGAAGGCGGCCAGCAGGCGCTGGATGGTCGAGGCCTTGTCGGTGCTGGAATAGAGGCCGGCAGTAGCGGTCAGGCGGCGCAGGTCGCGACCGGAGGCCGGGTTGGCGATGATGCCGATGGTCGGGGCAGGTTGCGTCATGGCGCACCTCGTTTTCTTGTTTGCCAGGGGCTGGAGCAAGGGCGGTGCCAGTTTTGCCATTTCGACTCGAAGTGCCCGTGCCAGAGCGGCTGCGCCCGGTGCTCGACGACCCCCGAGCGGTACCAGGCGAGACGCCGGGTGCCAGCTGCGCCAGGCGCAGGGCGAGACGCTGAGACGCAGCGTCTCAGGCGTGCCGATGATCACGCGGCGCTTGTCGGGCACTTCGTCGAGGCGCTTAATGGCCGCACAACGACAAGAACACGAGAACCGGAGGCCCGATGCTTGCCGCGAACTCCCGAGCCCATGTCGACTGCGTCAGCCGTGTGCTGAAGAACGCCGACCGCTTGCCCCAGGCACCGGTGCCGACGCTGATCCTCGACTCGTGGCGCCGCTCCATGGAGCTCTACCGACTGGACCCCGGCTCCTTGCAGGGGCCGCGTATCCTGTCCCAGGACCTGCTCAACGAGTGCCGTGAGCGCGCCGAACTGTTCCTGCGTATCGCCAGCGATGCCGTGGCCCGGTTGCACGAACGGGTGCGTGGCGCCGACTACTGCGTGCTGCTCACCGATGCCCAGGGGCGCACCATCGACTACCGGGTGGAGTCGACGATCCGCAATGACTGCCGCAAGGCTGGGCTGTACCTGGGGACTTGCTGGTCGGAGGGCGAGGAGGGCACTTGTGGGGTAGCCGCCGTGTTGACGAGCAAGGCGCCGATCACCGTCCACAAGCGCGACCACTTCCGCGCCGCCTTCATCGGCCTGACCTGCAGCGCGGCCCCGGTGTTCGATCCGCAGGGCGAACTGTTGGGGGTGGTGGATGTGTCGGCCTTGCAGTCGCCCGACGATCGGCGCAGCCAACACTTGATCCGCCAATTGGTGGAGCAGACCGCGCGGGAGATCGAGAACGCCTTCTTCATGCACAGCGCCCAAGGCCATTGGGTGATGCGCGCCCATGGCACGCCAGGCTACGTGGAAAGCCAGCCGGACTACCTGTTGGCCTGGGACGCCGATGGCCGCCTGCACGCTATCAACAGCCTGGCGCGCCAGCGTTTGCTGGAGCGCCTTGGCCGGTTGCCGGGGCATATCGGCGAGTTGTTCGACCTTGACCAGCTGCGCCGGGCCAGCGATGCCTCGGCCCAGCACCTGCCGGGCTGGGATGGGCTCTACGGTCGAGTCAGCGCGCCCCAGCGCCGGGCCCGGACGCTGTTGCCCCAGCAGGCCCAGGACGCGCGCATCGAACAGCACCTGCGCCTGGCCACGCGGGTCAAGGACTGCAACCTGGCCGTGCTGGTACAGGGCGAGACCGGCGTGGGCAAGGAGGTATTCGCCCGCCAGGTGCATCAGCAAAGCCTACGGCGTAACGGCCCATTCGTGACGCTCAACTGCGCAGCGATCCCGGAAAGCCTGATCGAGAGCGAGCTGTTCGGCTATGTGGCCGGGGCTTTCACCGGGGCTTCGAACAAGGGCATGCAGGGTCTGTTGCAGCAGGCCGATGGTGGTACCTTGTTCCTCGATGAGATCGGCGACATGCCGTTGAATCTGCAGACCCGCCTGCTGCGGGTTCTGGCCGAGGGCGAAGTGGCGCCCTTGGGCGCGGCACGGCGCCAACGTGTGGACTTGCAAGTGATCTGCGCCACCCACCGGGACTTGGCGGCGATGGTGGCCGATGGGCGTTTTCGCGAGGACCTGTACTTCCGCCTGGCCAATGCCCGTTTCGAGTTGCCGCCGTTGCGTGAGCGGGACGACCGCCTGGGGTTGATCCATCGGTTGCTGGCCGAGGAAGCCCAGGCCTGTGGCGTCGACGCCAGGTTGACCGATGCGGCGCTGGAGGTGCTGCTGACCTATCGCTGGCCCGGCAACCTGCGCCAGTTGCGCCAGGTGCTGCGTTACGCCTGTGCGGTGTGCGAGGGCGGGCAGGTGCTGCCTTTGGATCTGCCCGAAGAGGTGCGTGGTGCAGGGGCTCCCAGCGAGGCGGTTGCCTCCAGCCCCGCACGGCAGGTACTGCTCGATGCTTTGATCCGCCATCGCTGGAAGCCGGCGGAGGCGGCGCGGGCGCTTGGCATCTCCCGTGCGACCCTGTATCGGCGGGTGCATGAGCACCGTATCGAAATGCCCAGAATGAAGCTGTAGATCCATGAGAGAGCTTTTGTTTTTCTATCGCAGGCCCCGCTAGCATCCCACGATGCAAGCGGAGCCTGGGCCGTATTTGCACGGCTGAGAAGTATTAAACCAACCGAACAGTTGTTCCCACAGATACAGAGATACAGCGGGCGCCATTGAGCGCTGTGGGAGCCGGCTTGCCGGCGATTGGGCCGGGCAGGCAACCAACCGGCATATTTTTCGCCGCCGCCGCTTTTGCTCTTGCTTTTCCTACGCGATAGCCCAGGCGCCGCCAATCGCGACGTCAGGAGGCCGAGTGGAAGCCTTGCGCAGGTGGGTGCCAGGCA
>NZ_JBWXTH010000011.1:0-227556 GCF_056856075.1 Pseudomonas sp. FA-1 | reverse complement strand
TTTGAAGTTTTTCGTTCAACTTCAACCGCTTAACTCGCTGCGATCTCTCGTAGCGGGAGGCGAATCATACAGCGTTAGAACCTGCTGTCAACTGCCTTTTTCACCGCTGCCGATCTGTGAGACCGAAGCCTTCCGATACTACCTGAAGCGTTCAACCCATTGAATCTCAAGGAGTTTTGCGTTTCGACTGCGTCGGAAGTGGGGCGCATTATAAGGGGATTCAGAAGGGCGTCAACAGTTATTTCAATAAAGTTTCAACCTGCCCTCCTCCGCCCCATCAAGCGAGGGACACGGCGCCATACCGGCGGCAATCGCACGGCCAACAACAGCGCACCAATAGAGGCATACATTACCCATTCCTTGAGATCCGAACGCACGATCCAGAGAAAGTGCAGCAGCCCCAGCCCCAGGATGACGTATACCAATCTGTGCAACTTCTTCCACCGGGCACCCAGCCGCCGTTGACTGTATCGATTGGAAGTGGCCGCCAGCGCGAGCAGGCCCAGGAAGCCCAGGAACCCGACGATGATGTACGGCCGCTTACGCAGCTCGACACCCAACTGCCCCCAATCCAGCCCCAGGATAAACACCATATAGGCCGTCATGTGCAGCACGATATAAGCAAAGCACCACAATCCCAGCTGTCGGCGCACCACAATCCAGCCCGACCACCCCGTCAGCCGTTGCAGAGGCGTCATGCCCAGGGTTACCAGGAGAAAGGTCAACGCGCCCAACCCCAGGCGATCCACCAGGATCTTGCCAGGGTCGGGCCCGAGCAAGCCCATAGCTGCCTCATAGAGCCACCAGGCCGGGAGCACGCACCCCACCAGGAAGATAGCCAGGCGAAACCAGGGGTAGCGCATCAATAGTTCTTCCGCAGGTCGAGCCCGGTATACAGCGACGCCACTTCATCGGCGTAGCCGTTGAACATCAAGGTATCGCGCACATTAGGACTGAACAGCCCGCTGGGCAGGCGCCGCTCCCTGGCCTGACTCCAGCGGGGATGATCGACCGTCGGGTTGACGTTGGCATAGAAACCGTACTCCTCAGGGGCCAGGCTTTCCCAGGTAGTACGCGGCTGCTGCTCCACCAGGCTCATGCGCACGATCGACTTGATACTCTTGAAGCCGTACTTCCAGGGCACCACCAGGCGTAGCGGTGCGCCATTCTGATTGGCCAGCTCACGGCCATACATCCCCACTGCCAGGATTGCCAGCGGGTTCATCGCCTCATCCAGGCGCAGCCCTTCTACATAGGGCCAGTCGATCAGGGCAAAGCCTGAACGCTGGCCGGGCATGGACTTGGGGTCCTGCAGGGTTTCGAAGCGCACATAACGCGCCTTCGAGGTCGGCTGCACCTGCTTGAGTACTTCGGCCAAGGGGAAGCCCAGCCATGGAATGACCATCGACCATGCCTCGACGCAGCGCAAGCGGTAGATGCGCTCCTCGAGCTGGTAGGGTTTGACGAAGTCCTCCAAGGCATAGCGACCTGGCCTGGCCACCTCGCCATCGACCACAAGACTCCAGGGTTCGGTCTTCAGGCTGCTGGCATTGGCGGCTGGGTCGCCTTTGTCCGGCCCGAACTCATAGAAGTTGTTGTAGTGCGTGGCGTCCTTGAAGGGCGTGATCGCCTCATCTTTGACCGTGACCGCCTGCCAACGCGTACCCGCGAGCTTTTCGCCGAACCAACGTGGCGGCGCGCCCGGCGCGACATCGGCATAGCGCGACGGCTCAGCCGCCATACCGGCTGCCGGCAGCGAACCGAGCGCCAGGCCGGCAAGGGAGCCGCCGATCAAGGTACGCCGGGAAAGATAGATAGTTTCAGGGGTGATCTCCGATGCTTTGCAATCGGACGATCTGGGAGACTTGATAAGCATGACGGCTCCATAGCACAGGCAACGGATGTACCTGTAAGACTATGGAGCCGGAGGGTTATTCCAGCATTAACTCATTGAGGTGTCTTGCGACGCCGGCCACGCAGCAGGTACTGCACCGGGCCGGACACGGCATAACCGAGGAAGATCAGCAGCAGGATACGGGGCGGGTCGCTGAACACCACGGCGAACACCAGCACCACGGCCAGGATCGCAACGAACGGCACACGCCCCTTGAGGTCAAGCTCCTTGAAGCTGTTGTACTTGATGTTGCTGACCATCAGCATACCCGCAGCCGCCACCAACAAGGCAACCAGGAACGACAGCTTGGAGCCCTGGATACCGTAGTCGCTGAAGGCCCATACGGTACCGGCGACCACACCTGCGGCGGCCGGGCTGGCCAGGCCGATGAAGTAGCGCTTGTCGGCAGTGCCGACCTGGGTGTTGAAACGCGCCAGGCGCAGTGCAGCACCTGCGACATAGATGAATGCCACCATCCAGCCGACCTTGCCCATATCGCCCAGCGCCCAGACAAAGGCCAGCAGCGCCGGCGCGACGCCAAAGGCCGCCATGTCCGACAACGAGTCGTATTCGGCGCCGAATGCGCTTTGGGTGTTGGTCATGCGTGCCACACGACCGTCCAGGCTGTCGAGGACCATGGCCACGAAGATGGCGATCGCGGCGAAGGCGAAATACTTACTCGCTTCGCGCGGGTCGCCCGCGCTGAGATAGCCGTGGGCACTGATGGAGCTGACGATCGAGTAGAACCCGGCAAACAGGTTGGCGGTCGTGAACAGGTTGGGCAGCAGATAGATGCCACGATGGCGGACCTTGCGGCCTTCGGCGTCATGCCCTTCTTCAATATGCTCATCGACAGGTAGCAGGCTTTCGGCGTCGGAGGGCTTGTTCGGCTCTTCGGGACGTTCGCTCATGAAAAATACCTTGCAACGGAAGTGGAAAAAAATTCGACATGGGCCTGCTAAACAGGTTCTAACGGCAAGCCACTGGTCGCTTTATACCAGAAGCCGGCCGCCTAAATGAAAAAACGCGGCCGAAGCCGCGTTTTTTCATGTATCGAAGCAGACCTTAGTTCTTGGTCTTGTCGACGATCTTGTTGGCAGCGATCCACGGCATCATGGAACGCAGCTGCTCGCCGATGACTTCGATGCCATGGGCAGCGTTGTTGCGACGCTTGGCAGTCATGGACGGGTAGTTGGTGGCGCCTTCGGAGATGAACATCTTCGCGTATTCGCCGTCCTGGATGCGCTTCAGAGCGTTGCGCATGGCCTTGCGGGATTCTTCGTTGATGACTTCCGGGCCGGTGACGTACTCACCGTACTCGGCATTGTTGGAGATCGAGTAGTTCATGTTGGCGATACCGCCTTCGTACATGAGGTCAACGATCAGCTTCAGCTCGTGCAAGCACTCGAAGTAGGCCATTTCCGGCGCGTAGCCAGCTTCGACCAGGGTTTCGAAACCGGCTTTGACCAGCTCGACGGTACCACCGCACAGAACGGCCTGCTCGCCGAACAGGTCGGTTTCGGTCTCGTCCTTGAAGGTGGTTTCGATGATGCCGGTACGGCCACCGCCGACGCCCGAGGCGTACGACAGGGCAACGTTCTTGGCGTTGCCGGAGGCGTCCTGGTAGACGGCGATCAGGTCAGGGATGCCACCGCCCTTGACGAACTCGGAGCGCACGGTGTGGCCCGGAGCCTTCGGCGCGATCATGATCACGTCGAGGTCGGCACGCGGCACGACCTGGTTGTAGTGGATCGAGAAGCCGTGGGAGAAGGCCAGGGTAGCGCCCTTCTTGATGTTCGGCTCGATCTCGTTCTTGTACAGAGCGCCCTGGAACTCGTCCGGGGTCAGGATCATGACCAGGTCGGCGGCAGCGACGGCAGTGGCCACGTCAGCCACTTTCAGGCCGTGGGCTTCTGCCTTGGCCACGGTGGCCGAACCTTTACGCAGACCGACGGTAACGTCCACACCGGAGTCCTTCAGGTTGCACGCCTGGGCGTGGCCCTGGGAGCCGTAACCGATGATGGCGACTTTCTTGCCCTGGATGATGGAAAGGTCGCAGTCTTTGTCGTAATAAACTTTCATGAAATACCCCTGTTATATCTCGGCTCCACGGAGCCATCACTGATTCTTGTATGCGTATTCAGATACTGAGCACTTTGTCGCCACGGGCAATGCCGGTAACGCCGCTGCGCACGGTTTCCAGGATCGACGCAGTGCCGATGGCCTGGATGAAGCTGTCCAGCTTGTCGCTGGTGCCGCTCAGTTGCACGGTGTACACGCTGGCGGTGACGTCGACGATCTGGCCACGGAAGATATCCGTGGTGCGCTTGATCTCGGCGCGCTGGGCGCCGGTGGCCTTGACCTTGACCAGCATCAGCTCGCGCTCGATGTGAGCACTTTCCGACAGATCGACGAGTTTGACCACTTCGACCAGCTTGTTCAGGTTCTTGGTGATCTGTTCGATCACTTCGTCATGACCAACGGTCGTCAGGGTCAGGCGCGACAGGGTCGGATCCTCGGTCGGCGCCACGGTCAGGCTTTCGATGTTGTAGTTACGCTGGGAGAACAGGCCGACCACGCGAGACAAGGCACCGGGTTCGTTTTCCAACAGCAGGGAAATGATGTGCCGCATATCAGGTACGCTCCGTCTTGCTCAGCCACATGTCACGCATCGAGCCGTCCTTGATCTGCATCGGATAGACGTGCTCGGTCCTGTCGACCGCGATGTCGATGAACACCAGGCGGTCCTTCATCGCGAAAGCCTCTTCCAGCTTCGGCTTGAGGTCCTTCAGGCTGGTGATGCGGATACCCACGTGACCATAGGCCTCGACCAGCTTGACGAAGTCAGGCAGCGACTCCACGTAGGAGTGCGAGTGACGGCCGCTGTAGGCCATGTCCTGCCACTGGCGAACCATGCCCAACACACCGTTGTTCAGGTTGACGATCTTCACCGGCAGGTCGTACTGCATGCAGGTGGACAGCTCCTGGATGTTCATCTGGATACTGCCTTCGCCGGTCACGCAAGCGACGTCCTGATCGGGGAAGTTGAGCTTGATGCCCATCGCCGCCGGGAAACCGAAGCCCATGGTGCCCAGGCCGCCGGAGTTGATCCAACGGTTCGGCTTGTTGAAGCGGTAGTACTGCGCCGCGAACATCTGGTGCTGGCCTACGTCGGAGGTGATGAAGGCATCGCCCTTGGTCACTTCGCAGAGGGTCTCGATCACGGTCTGCGGCTTGATCACGCTGCCGTCGCCCTTGTCGTAGGGGAACAGGTCGCGATCGCCGCGCCACTCCTCGATCTGCTTCCACCAAGCGTCGAGCGCGGCCTTGTCGGGCTGCTCGCCGATTTCCTTGAGGATGGCCAGCATCTCGTTGAGGACGCTTTCCACAGGGCCTACGATCGGCACGTCGGCCTTGATCATCTTGGAGATCGACGCAGGGTCGATGTCGATGTGGATGATCTTGGCATTCGGACAGAACTTGGCCGGGCCGTTGACCACACGGTCATCGAAGCGCGCGCCGACCGCGAAGATCACGTCGGCATTGTGCATGGCCATGTTGGCGGTGTAGCTGCCATGCATACCGAGCATGCCGAGGAACTGACGGTCGGTACCCGGGAAGCCTCCCAGGCCCATCAGAGTATTGGTGACCGGCAGGTTCAGCGACTTGGCGATCTCGGTGAGCGCTTCGGAGCCGCCGCCAAGGATGACGCCGCCGCCGGAGTACACCACCGGGCGCTTGGCGGCCAGGAGCATCTCGGCCGCCTTGCGGATCTGGCCGGAGTGACCGCGTACCGCCGGGCTGTAGGAGCGCAGCTTGACCTTCTTCGGGTAGACGTATTCGAACTTCTCAGCCGGGTTGGTCATATCTTTTGGAATGTCGACCACGACCGGGCCTGGGCGACCGGATTGCGCCAGGTAGAAGGCTTTTTTCAGAACTTCGGGAATTTCCGTGGCATGTTTGACCATGAAGCTGTGCTTCACGATCGGCCGGGAAATACCAATCATGTCGGTTTCCTGGAAGGCATCGGTCCCTACCATGGTGCTGGGCACCTGGCCGGAGAGGATGACCATCGGGATCGAGTCCATGTAGGCGGTGGCAATGCCGGTGATGGCATTGGTCGCGCCCGGGCCGGAAGTGACCAGTACCACACCAGCCTTGCCGGTGGCACGGGCATAGCCGTCCGCCATATGGGTGGCAGCCTGCTCATGACGAACCAGGATGTGGTTGATCTCCGGTTCCTTGAACAGGGCGTCGTAAACATGAAGGAGAGCACCACCAGGGTACCCATAGATGTGCTTAACGCCTTCGTCACGCAAGAAGCGGACGACCATCTCAGCGCCAGATAAAAGCTCCACGTTGTTCACCTCTAAAACGCCAGAATACCGCCCTCATTGGGCGGGTCTTAATAGGTTTACTGCCAAGCAGAGCATGAGCGAACGTCAGCACTGACTGAGCAAGTATTGGGAGCGCCCCAGAGTGTTGCGGGGGTTTCCCACCCAGCGCGAGGTAACGCGTTGCGGGGTGTAACAAGTCGGCGCGGGTGTGCGCCTCATGATCTGCTTAGCGGGTCTGCTTCTGGCAGTCCCTCTACAGCGGAAACTGGATTCTTCTGATTCGGCACGCGTAAGTCAAGAAAAATTATTGCCAATTTTTCCAAAGGATGAAGTGCTGCCACCACTAAAAACGAACTCTGCAGCAGAAAAATAAAGAATTCAATAAAAAAGGGCCACAATCTGCGGCCCTTGAAGGAAAAAGAGAAGAAATCAGGCGGAAGGGCCGATCAATTGATCGAACGCTGCCAGCAGGCGCCGTAGCTCGCGGCTCTGTTCCGGACGATCGACGAACACGGTTTCGGCCATGACCAGGATGCCGGAGGCGTTGGGCAGCGGATGTCCTTGCTCGATGATGAGCTTCATACGGGGCAGGAAGATCCATTGCAACCACTGCTCGAAGGCCATGGTGTCCACCGCGAACGGCACCACGCTGGCGAGCGCTTCGGCCGTCGGCGTCTCGGCGCTCCACCAGCCTTGAACCTGTAGCTCACGCTCGATCAGCAGCAGGTGGTCGGCGATGTCCAGGATACGCTGCTCCATCACGATGTCGTCCGCGCCTTCTGCCGCGCCAATGCCGCGCCAGCGCTGTCACCCTGCTTCTCGCGGGCCTGGGCGATGGTGTTCCACAGCTCGGCCTGCAGGTCGGGGCGACCGTTGGCGTAGGTCAGGGCGCGACGGGCCAGTTGTTCGGCCTGGGCGGCGTCGCCCTGGGCCAGGCGTACCTGGGCCAGACGGAACAGTACCTGCGGCTCGCGCGGGGCGATGCGCTGGGCACGCTCCAGGCTCGATGCGGCACCGTTGAAGTCACCGCCGCCCTGCTGTTGTTGGGCAGTGGTCAGCAACGCCAGCACAGGGCCATCCAGTTGCTCGTCGGCCGACAAGCCACCGCTGCCCACGTTGCTGCGCGGAATGCCGGTCGGGGCACCGGAGGTGGCGCTCGGCGCGCTGTTCATCGACGCGATGTCGAACGGCTCATCCGCCACCGGATTGGGGTTGGTGGTAATCGGGCCGGTGCTGATCGGCCCAGGCGTGATCGGCCCAGTGCTGATTGGCGCCGCGCTGCTGCCGGCCGGGAAGGACTGGATCGGTGCACCGCCGGCCCCTTGCGGGATCATTACGGTCACGCCGGAGTCTTCGGGCAGGGCCTGGGCCTGGCGGGTGCCGCCACTGGTCGGCAGGCCACCACTGCGGTTGGCCGCGACCCGCTCGCTGTTGGAGACCCGGGTGCTGGAGTCCACCACCGGGATATTGCCGCGCGGCACGCTGGCGCAGCCATGGAGCACGGCCATCGCCGTCAAGGCAGGAAACAACCACTTGTTCACGTCACACCCTCTTCGAAGCTAGCGCTCAATTCATCCATCCCTTGACCCAGTCCATGACGGACTCGACCGGGTCCTGTGGGCCACAGATGGCACCGGGAGCCGGTTCACTCCCTCGAATATACGGCATCTGCACCGCACCCGGACAGCTGCTGTCCGACCCCTGGCCGCTGTACGGGTCGATCCAGGCTTGTACCACGTTGTCCGGTTGCGGCATGTCCAGCGGCAGTGGGTCGGCCTTGCGCATGAAGCTGGTCCAGACCTGCAGAGCGCCGGTGGCACCGGTGAAAGGGGTCTTGCCGTTGTCGTCACGCCCCAGCCAGACCACCGCCAGCAGGTCCTGGCTGAAACCGGAGAACCAGCTATCGCGCGAGTCGTTGCTGGTACCGGTCTTGCCGGCCAGGGTCAGCGAGCGTGGCAGCACGTTGTAGACCGAGCGGCCCGTACCTTCGCGCATCACCCGCTGCATGGCGTTCTGCACCAGGTAGATGGCGCCCGGGTCGAAGGACTGCTGGATCTGGAACGGATAGCGCTTGAGCGGCTCGCCTTCGGCGGTGAGCACGCTACGGATACCGCGCATCGGCGTGTTGAAGCCACCGTTGGCGATGGTCTGGTACATGGTCGCGACCTGCATCGGCGACATGCCGCCGGCCCCCAGCAGCATCGACGGGAATGCCGGCCAGTCGACGTTCACGCCGAGCCTGCCGATGGTCTTGATCACGTTGGGCACACCCACTTCCAGGCCGATCTTGGCGGTGGACAGGTTGTACGAGTTCGCCAGGCCCTGGTACAGGTAGATGGTGCCGTGGGGGCGGCGGTCGTAGTTCTGCGGGCGCCAGACCTGGCCGTCGGCACCTTTGACCGAGAACGGCTCGTCCTGCACCCAGCTGGTCAGGGTGTACTTGGTCGGTTTTTCCAGCGCGGTCAGGTACACCGCCGGTTTCACCAGCGAGCCGATCGGCCGTACCGCGTCGATGGCCCGGTTGAAGCCGGCGAAACCGGCCTGGCGACTGCCGATCAGTGCCTGCACCTCGCCGGTTTCGGGGTTGGTCACCACCATGGCCGACTCCACCTCATCAGCGCCCTTGCGTCCGGCCAGGCGCTTGAAGGTCTCGCTCATGGCCGTCTCGGCCTTCATCTGCAGGATCGGGTCGAAACTGGTGAAGATGCGCAGGCCTTCTTCGGTCAAGTCTTCGTCGCGGTAGTCCTGGCGCAACTGGCGCTTGACCAGGTCGAGGAATGCCGGGAAGGAGCTGTCGGCGAGGCTGCCGCGCTTGGTCACGCCCAACGGCATCTTCTTCGCCGCCGCGACCGCTTCCGGGGTCGCCACGCCCTGCTCGGCCAGCAGGTCGAGCACCAGGTTGCGACGGGCCAGGGCGCGGTCCGGATGGCGCCGCGGGTTGTAGTAGGACGGCCCCTTGACCATACCGACCAACAGGGCGATCTGGTGCAGCTTGAGTTCGGCCAGCGGCTGGCTGAAGAAGAACTGGCTGGCCAGGCCGAAGCCGTGCACGGCGCGCTGGCCGTCCTGGCCGACGAACACCTCATTGAGGTAGGCCTCGAGGATCTCGCGCTTGTCGTAGTGCAGCTCCAGCAACACCGCCATCATCGCTTCGGTCAGCTTGCGGCTGAGGCTACGCTCGTTGGTGAGGTAGAAGTTCTTCACCAATTGCTGAGTCAGCGTACTGCCGCCCTGGCGCATCGCGCCCGCCGACGTGTTGACCCACATGGCACGGGCGATGGACTTGGGTGATACGCCGAAATGGCTGTAGAAGTCGCGGTCTTCCACGGCCACCAGGGTTTCCAGCAGATACGGTGGCACCTGGTCGATCTTGATCAGGATGCGGTCTTCCAGGTTCTTGGGGTAGATGCCGCCGATCATCAGCGGCTCCAGACGCACCACGTCGAGCTTGCCGCCATTGGCCCCGGAGAGCCCTGCCACATAGTCGCCGGAAAAACGCACGCGTACGAACTGCGCGGGCTCCATCCCCTCGTAGAACTGGAAGCCACGGGTATTGAGGTCGACGGTGTTACCGTTGACCGATGCTTCGCCCGGGCCTTGGGCGGCGGTTTCACGGCGGTAGCCGAGGGCATCGAGTTCGGTGAGGAAGTCGTTCTTGCTCAGCTTCTGGCCGACGAACAGCTCCAATGGCCGGGCGTACACCTTGGCCGGGATGGTCCAGCGCTTGCCGGAGAACTTCTCCTGGACGACAGCATCGAGGTAGACCGCGAAGCCGGCGATCAGCACCAGGCCGACCAGGCTGAGCTTGAGGGCCCAGCCCAGCCAGGCGCGGGAGCGGCCGGTCGGGCGTTTCTTGGGGGTGCGGGAGTTTCGGGTACGAGTCATGGCGGCGGATTATACGCACTTTGGTCAAGGCTGGTGGGCTGCGGGGCGATTCAGAATAGTCGCTTCGTCCGCCTGGAATTCCAGCGGTTTGCAGGGACGGCACCATTGACCATAATGGCGCTTTCGAATTCCCTGCCTCCAGAAGGATTGCCCGTGAGCCAAGCCCTGATCAGCGCGCTGCAGAACCCCGCCCTCTATTCCCATCCAGTGGACGGGTTCCAACTCATCGAGACGCATATCTCCTGGGTGCTGCTGACCGGCGAATATGCCTACAAGATCAAGAAGCCGATGAACTTCGGCTTCCTCGACTTCACCGGCCTGGACCAGCGCCAGCATTTTTGTAACGAAGAGCTGCGCCTGAACCAGCGCCTGACCGACGGCCTGTACCTGGAAGTCCTGCCGATCACCGGCAGCGCCGAAGTCCCGCAACTGGGCGGCGATGGCGAGCCGATCGAATATGCACTGAAGATGCGTCAGTTCCCCCAGGGGCAGATGCTCAATACCCTGCAGGCCAATGGGGAACTGAACGCCGGCCACATCGACCAGATGGCCCGACAGATCGCCGAGTTCCACCTGCAGGCGCCCAAAGTCTCGGTCGATCACCCATTGGGGACACCGGAGAGCGTCATGGCCCCGGTGGAGCAGAACTTCGAGCAGATTCGCCCGTTCCTCACCGACAAGGCCGACCTGCAACAACTGGACAACCTGCAGGCCTGGGCTCGCAGCAGCTTCGAGCGGCTGCACGGCCTGCTCGAGTCGCGCAAGGCCAACGGCTTCATCCGTGAATGCCACGGCGACATCCACCTGGGCAATGCCACACTGATCGATGGCAAGGTGGTGATCTTCGATTGCATCGAATTCAACGAGCCCTTCCGCCTGACCGATGTCTACGCCGACATCGCCTTCCTGGCCATGGACCTCGAGGACCGCGGCCTGAAGTGCCTGGCGCGCCGCTTCATCAACCAGTACCTGGAGCTGACCGGCGACTACGAAGGCCTGGAGCTGCTGAACTTCTACAAAGCTTACCGTGCCCTGGTACGCGCCAAGGTCGCCCTGTTCAGCATGCCGGCCGAAGCCGACGGCGTGCAGCGCGCCACCACCCTGCGCACCTACCGCAACTATGCCAACCTGGCCGAAAGCTACAGCGCTATTCCATCGCGCCTGCTGGCCATCACCCATGGCGTCTCGGCCGTGGGCAAGAGCCACGTGGCCATGCGCCTGGTCGAAGCCCTGGGCGCGATTCGTGTCCGTTCGGATGTCGAGCGCAAGCGCCTGTTCGGCGAGCAACAGCAACAAAGCGCTGGCCAACTGCAGGCCGGCATCTATGACCAGGACGCCAGCCGCGCCACGTATCAGCGCCTGCATGAGCTGGCGGCGATCATCCTGCGTGCAGGCTTCCCGGTAGTGCTCGATGCCACCTACCTCAAGCTGGCCCAGCGCCAGGCCGCGGCCCAGGTTGCCAACGAAACGGGCGTTCCCTTCCTCATCCTCGATTGCCAGGCGCCCGACGCCGTCATTGCCAGCTGGCTGGCCCAGCGCCAGACCGAGGCTAACGACCCCTCCGATGCGACCCTGGAAGTGGTCAAGGCCCAGCAGGCCAGCCGCGAACCGCTGAGCGCCGAAGAACTGCCCCACTGCAAGCGGGTGGACACTCAGGAAAGCGCCAGCATGGACCAGTTGATCGAGCAGATCCGCCAGCGCCTCCCGGGTATCTGAACGATTCATGAAGGGCTGCTTTTGCAGCCCTTTTTTTGCATGCCATCACGGCCGGGCAAAGCCGCTCTCACGGACGCCAATGCCCAGCTTTCAGGATCGCCCTCGTCGGGGGTCGATGGCAAAAGGCCGCGTATTTCCCAACCCCCGCTACACTCCTTTCTGACCTGCTCGCGATTTATTCCACAGACCTCGTTCAGCCATCGCCAGGAGGCCAGATGAACGATGAATTGCAGCATCTGAGAAATCTTGGCAAGACCTCCGCACAATGGCTTCACGCCGTCGGTATCCACAGTGCATCGGACCTGCGCCGCCTGGGCGCGGTGGGCGCCTATCAGGCCGTGAAGTCACGAGGGTTCCGGGCCTCGAAGGTGTTGTTGTACTCCATCGAGGCAGCATTGCTGGACATGCACTGGAACGATTTGCCCGCCGAGCGCAAGCAGGCGCTCGACGATCAACTGGATGCCAAGACCCCTGCGCAAAAAAAACCAAAATAATCGGGTGGAGGGATTGACGCCGAAATGAGAATAGTTATGATTATCACGGCTGGTCGCGAGACTGGTTGGATAAGCTGAAAGGTCCCTGGTTCGGACGCTCAGATTATCTCCTCATCAGGCTAATCACGGTTATTGACCCGGCAGTTTTGCCGGGTCTTTTTTTTGGCCGGCATTCGGCAACGGCGGTATCTCATCGCCGCAACTGAGCGCAATAGTCCTGGGCAGGCAATGCCGCCGTGTACCACACATAGTCCGCCATGCCTGGCTCGACCTTCTCTCCGACCTCCACCAGCAGCAAGACCTTCGTCTCGCCCGGCGTCCCCAGGTCTGCCAAGTGCAGCGGCACGCCAAGGTCCTTGCGTGCATGGTAGCTGCCAGCGAACAGCAAGGCCGGGGCCGGCGCAGCCATGATCCGCTCGGCGATACGCCGGTCGCGTTGCTGCTGGACGGCAAGCATGGCTGGCAGTTGCGGCTCCGGCAGCAACCCACAATGGCCAGCACGGACGTGCTCTAGCAACGCAGCCTTCACCGCCGGAGCATTCGAGTGCTGCCCGTCCAACACCAGCGGGTTGCGATAGGCCTGGCGCATTTCATCTGGCGTCAGGTTGGCCGCCAGCAAAGGGATCTGCCGCTGCAAGGCCTCACGCACGATAGGCCCGTACAACCGCCAGTCCCATCCCTCTTGCCAGGCCAGGGCCTGCGGCAGCTTCTCGGGCTGTGTCGCCTGCCCTTGCAGTGCATCGACCAAAGGTTGCTGCGCTGGCTGTAGCATTTCCAGCAACAGGCTGCCCTGCGCACGCCGGGTTTCCAGCGCACGCAGCAACCATAACTGCAGGGCGTGGTGGTCGGGATTGTCGTGCTTTTCGCCCACCAGCACCCGAGGGGCTCGGGCCAACTGCGCCACGAGCTGGTCAGGGGTGAGCTGTTGACCATCGGCCAAGTTGCGGATCGCCCCTAGCTGCGCATCATTCCGCCCCTCGGAGCCCTGCCAGGCGGGCAAGGGCGGCAGGCTGGCCTGGCAGCCGGTCAATGCCAGAACCAACAAGCCGGACAACAACCCATGGCGCATGGCAGAACCTCCTAGCGGATGATGATCAGCGGATGCCCACGCTCCGGATGCGCCTGCACCAACACATCGATGCCGAACACCGCCTTGAGCGCTGCGGGTGCAAGAACTTGTTGCGGCGTACCCAGGGCATGGCTGCGCCCCTGCTCCAGCAACAGGATACGGTCACAGTAGCGCGCCGCCAGGTTGAGATCATGCAGGATGACCAGGATCGCAGCCCCCTGGTCGGCGAATCGACGTACCGCCTGCAAGGTGGTGTGCTGGTGCAAGGGGTCAAGCATCGAGGTGGGTTCGTCCAGCAATAACGTGCTGCCCGCCTCGCCTGGCCATAACTGCGCCAATACCCGGGCCAGGTGCACCCGCTGGCGCTCGCCGCCGGACAGCGCCAGGTAGTTGCGCTCCAGCAGGTGCCAGGCATCTGCCGCACGCAAGGCCGCCTCGACGATTTCCCGATCACGCTGGCGGCCACTGGCATGAGGCAGCCGGCCGAGCCCGACCACCTCTTCGACGCCAAAAGCAAAACCCAGGCTGGAGACCTGTGGCAACACCGCCAGGCGACGAGCGCGCTCCTGGCCCGGCCAGTCTGCCAACGGGCGCCCCTGCAACTGCACCTGCCCCTGGCTGGGCACCAACTCGCCACACAAGGCGCCCAACAGGCTGCTCTTGCCGGCGCCATTGGGCCCTAGCACACCCAGGACCTGCCCGGGCCGCACCTGCAGGTCTATCCCGTGCAGCACATCATTGCTGCCACGCCGCAGGTGCAGGCCGTCGACTTGCAACATCAGGCGCGCCCTCGAATCAGCAGGAACAGGAAAAATGGCGCACCGATGAATGCGGTCACGATACCGATCGGTAGCTCTGCGGGTGCCAACGCCAAGCGCGCCACCAGGTCGGCGAACAGCAACAGCGCCCCGCCGGCCAACAAGGATGCCGGCAACAGCACCCGATGGTCCGGGCCGCAGAGCAGACGTACCAGGTGTGGCACCACCAGGCCGATGAAGCCGATCAGCCCGGCTGCAGCAACGGCGGCCCCCACTCCCAAGGCAGTACAGAACACCAGCTCGCGCTTGAGCGCTTCCACGTCGACACCCAGGTGCCGCGCCTCCGATTCTCCCAGCAGCAGGGCATTGAGCGCCTGGGCTCGGCGTGGCAACCACAACGAGACGGCCGTCGCCACCAGCAACAAAGGCCACAGGCGCTCGTAGCTGGCGCCGTTGAGGCTGCCCAGGTTCCAGAATGTCAATGTACGCAAGGTGGCATCGTCGGCCAGGTAGGTGAACAGCCCCACGGCCGAACCCGCCAGCGCGGTCAGGGCGATGCCCGCCAACAGCATGGTGGCGACGTTGGTCTGGCCGTCGCGCCGCCCCAGGCGATAGACCAGCGCAGTGACGCCAAGACCGCCAAGAAAAGCGCACGCCGACAACAGGTAAGGGGCGAACCACTCCGGGATTCCGCCCAACCAGCTGCCGCCGACGATCGCCACTGCCGCGCCCAGGGCCGCGCCACTGGCAACGCCGACGAGCCCGGGGTCGGCCAACGGGTTGCGGAACAACCCCTGCATCGCCACGCCCGACAGCGCCAGCACCGCACCTACCGCCAACCCCAGCAGGGTACGTGGCAGACGAATCTGCCCGAGAATCATCTCGGCCTGCTCCAGACCATCGACGGCAATGGGCAACCCCAACAGGTGCAACCCTGCACGCAACGTATCGAACAGCGGCAGGCTGACCGGGCCCAATGCCAGCGACAACCAAGTCGCCAACAGGCACAGCAGGGTCAGGCCGATGAACAGAGCACGAGGCTGGACACGTTGTCTCATTGGGCGGCCGGATAGAAGGCCTCGACCAGGCCGTTCAAGGTCGTTGGCAGGCGCGGGCCAAGACCACCGACCAGCAAGGTCGGGTCCAGGGAAACCAGGCGTTTGTCACGCGCTGCACGGGAGGCTGCCAGAGCTGGGTTTTCCTTGAGCAGCGCCTGCATGGCCTGCTCCCCCTCCAGGGCGCGGTCGGAAAACACCACCACGTCCGGGTCCAGGACAGCGAGGGTCTCGACGGAGAAGTTCTTGTAGCCTTGGTGATCGGCCAGGTTGCGGGCACCGGCCTGGCGCAGCAGCCAATCGCCGGACGTCCCCTGCCCTGCGATCAGGGGCATGGCGCCAGCATGACCGACCAACAACAGGACTCCCGGAACCTTCCCGCTGGCCTGGGCCCGCTTGACCTTCGCCTGCACGGCCTTCAGTTGCTGGTGATAACCGGCGCTCAGCTCGGCGGCCTTCTGCTCGGCACCAAGCAGGCTGCCCAATTGCTTGAGGTTGCCGTCCACGGCGCCCAGTTCGGCTTTGCTGGAAAACAGCTCGACCCGCACACCCGCCTTACGGATCTGCGCCAGCACGGGGGGTGGCCCCATTTCCTCGGTACCAACCAGCACGTCAGGTCGCAGGCTGAGGATGCCTTCGGCAGAGAGCTGGCGCTGGTAGCCGATGCTGGGCAGCGCCTTGAGCGATGCCGGGTGCTGGCTGGTGGTATCGACCCCGACCAACCGCGGCTCGCCCCCCAACGCACTGATCCATTCACTCAACGCACCGCCGGCGCTGACCCAGCGCTTGGGCAGCTCGTCGCTCAGGGCCTGGGTGGAGAGAAAGACACCCAGGCACAGAGCGATCAGGGCAGCAGGACGACGCATCATCGTATTCCTTTGCAGAGGGGGGGCACACGCTTGTCGCAGGCGGCGGAACTGCGCACCATAGACAGCCGGACGCAGCGCGTGCGGGCAATTTGATAATTATTCGCATTGAAGCGTCAAGCCATCCCTTTGTTACACGAGTCGTCTGCATCGATGCATTTTCTCTGCGCTTCAACCGACCTGGCCGAAGGTGCCAGCCGCGCTTTCAGCGTAGCCGGCGAGCACCTGTTCGGTGTGCGCCGCCAGGGCCGGGTCTATCTCTACCGCAATCGCTGCCCGCACCGCGGCATCCCCTTGAACTGGGATGTCGATGCCTTTCTCGACGACAGTGCCAGCCTGATCCATTGCGCCCACCATGGCGCATTGTTCCTGATCGAAAGTGGTGAATGCGTGGCCGGCCCTTGCGAAGGCGAGCAGCTGGACGCCCTGGACTGCCTGGAAGACAGCCAGGGCATCTGGGTCAAGGCGTGAGCAACACCGGCAATGGCCGGTCGATGACGATCTGCTCGGCATCCAGCCGGGTACCGTAGGCCAGCACTTCGACGCCATCCGCCACTGCAGCCCGCAAAGCCTGCGCATAGGCCGCGTCGATCTCCTCGGCCGGGCGCACCGCCTCCACGCCGGTGAGGTTGACGCAGTACAGCTGCACCGCGCGAATACCTTGGCGCGCCAGCGCCGCCAGCTCGCGCAGATGCTTGGCGCCGCGCTGGGTCACCGCATCGGGAAAGGCGGCAATCGGCGTATCCGGGTAACCCAGGGTAACGCTCTTGACCTCCACGTAGGCCGGCCCGTCCGGAAACTCCAGGCGAAAGTCCACCCGGCTGCCTTCCTCGCCATAGGCCACCTCGCGCTTGAGCGCGGTGAAGCCGGACAGCTCGGCGATCTGCCCACCGCGCAGGGCCTCCTCCACCAAGGCATTGGCCCGACCGGTGTTGACGCAGGCCAGGCGTCCCTGGGGCGTCTCGCTGATTTCCCAGGTGCCCGGCAGCTTGCGCTTGGGGTCATTGGAGCGGCTGAACCAGACCTGCCCGCCCTCGCGCATGCAATTGAGCATGGACCCGGTATTCGGGCAATGGATGGTCAGTTGTTCGCCACTGGCCAGTTCGATATCGGCCAGGAAGCGTTTGTAGCGGCGCAGCAGGCGCGCCTGTTCAAGTGCGGGAAAGAACAGCATCAGCCTTGCCAGCTCTTCAGGCCACGGGCAATGCGCTGCACCGCCTCCTCCAGGCGCGGCAGGCTTTGGGTATAGGCGAACCGTACGTGGTGGCCGGCCTGGTGGCGGCCGAAGTCCAGGCCGGGGGTGAAGGCCAGGTGCTCGGTCTCCAGGAAATGCCGGCAGAACGCGAAGGCATCACCGCCGAAGGCGCTGATATCGGCGTACAGGTAGAAGGCGCCCTGGGGCTCCACGGCAATGCCGAAGCCCAGCTCGCGCAGGGCCGGCAGCAGGTAGTCGCGTCGCCGGGCGAATTCGGCCCGGCGCTCCTCGAGGATGGCCAGGGTCGCAGGCTCGAAACACGCCAACGCTGCGTGCTGGGCCATGCTGGGCGCACTGATGTAGAGATTCTGAGCGAGTTTTTCCAGGTCGCCCACGGCACTGGGAGGCGCTACCAGCCAACCGAGCCGCCAGCCCGTCATGCCGAAGTACTTGGAAAAACTGTTCAGGACAAACGCCTGGTCGTCCACTTCCAGCACGCTGGGCGCGTCCATGCCATAGGTCAGGCCGTGGTAGATCTCGTCCACCACCAGGTGCCCGTGGCGTTCACGGGTGGCCTTGGACAGGCTGGCCAGCTCGGCGCGGTCGAGGACCGTGCCAGTGGGGTTGGCCGGCGAGGCCACCAGCGCACCGACGGTGTCTTTGTCCCAGTAGCGCTCGACCAGGTCGGCAGTGAGTTGGTAGTTGACCTCCGGCCCTACCGGCACCAGCTGCGCCCCACCTTCGACCAGCCGCAGGAAGTGCCGGTTGCAGGGATAGCCAGGGTCGGCCAACAGCCAGTGCTTGCCCGGGTCGACCAGCAGGCTGCTGGCCAGCAGCAGTGCACCCGAACCGCCCGGGGTGACGAGGATGCGCTCCGGGTCCACGCTCACGCCATAGCGCTGGGCATAGAAGCCGGCGATCGCCTCGCGCAGCGCCGGCAGGCCACGCGCCGCGGTGTAGCGGGTGTGGCCTGCGGCCAATGCCGCCTGGCCTGCAGCCACGATGGGTTCCGCTGTGGTGAAGTCCGGCTCGCCGATCTCCAGGTGGATGACATCATGGCCGGCCGCCTGCAGCTCATTGGCGCGCGCCAGCAAGGCCATGACGTGGAAGGGTTCGATGGCGCGACTGCGCGCACTGTGTGGCTGAGCCATGGGCCTTCTCTCAATTGGGTCTAAACTGGTGATTCTACCTCTGCGCGGCATCGAACGTGCGGCTTGCGTCGCTGTCAACACCTAGGATCGGGCGGGGTAGCGCACCCCCGATCTATCTGGTAAGTTCGGCGGCTCGCAGTCGCAGGGCCGGCGGGTGCCGGAGATGGAGCAGCCTGCGCATTGGATCAGATGAGTAAGAGGCGGTCTATTCATGTCCACCGTAGAAAAGCAAAAAGCCGGTCAGACCATGTACGGTGTCGAACCCTACGTCGAAACCAAGGGTGAAGAGTACATGGGCGAGCCCATGAAACAGCACTTCACCAAGCTCCTCAGTGCCTGGAAGCAGGAACTGATGACCAGCGTGGATCGCACCGTGGATCACATGAAGGACGAAGCGGCCAACTTCCCCGACCCGGCCGACCGCGCCAGCCAGGAAGAAGAATTCGCCCTGGAACTGCGTAACCGTGATCGCGAGCGCAAGCTGATCAAGAAGATCGACAAGACCCTCGACAAGATCAAGGAAGACGAATACGGCTGGTGCGATGCCTGCGGCGTCGAGATTGGCCTGCGTCGCCTGGAAGCCCGCCCGACCGCCGACCTGTGCTTCGACTGCAAGGAGCTGGCGGAGAAGAAGGAAAAGCAGGTCGGCAAGGCCTGACCTGATTCCCACCTGAACGGGGCGCTCGAGGCGCCCCGTTTCATTTATATAGCCTGTACCCCATGAACGACTCCCGCTACATCGGACGCTTCGCCCCTACGCCCAGTGGTTTTCTGCATTTCGGCTCCCTGGTCGCCGCCCTCGCCTCGTGGCTCGATGCACGCGCGGTGGGCGGCCGTTGGCTGCTGCGCATGGAAGACACCGACCCACCACGGGAAATGCCCGGCGCCCGCGATGCCATCCTGCAGACCCTGGAGCGCTACGGCCTGGAGTGGGATGGCGAGGTGGTATTCCAGAGCCAGCGGCACGACGCCTATGCCGCCGTGGTCGACCGCCTGTTCAATATGGGCCTGGCCTATGCCTGCACTTGCTCACGTAAGCAACTGGAGGAGTACAACGGCATCTACCCGGGCTTGTGCCGCAACGCCGGGCATGCCCGAGAGGGGGCCGCGATCCGCTTGCGGGTACCGGAGCTGATCTACCGCTTCACCGACCGGGTGCAAGGCGAATTCCAGCAACACCTGGGCCGCGAGGTGGGCGATTTCGTCATCCAGCGCCGCGACGGGTTGTATGCGTACCAGTTGGCGGTGGTGCTGGACGATGCCTGGCAGGGTGTCACTGACATCGTGCGCGGCGCCGACCTGCTCGACAACACCCCACGCCAACTGTACCTGCAGGAGCTGCTGGGCTTCTCGCAGCCGCGTTACCTGCACATTCCGCTGATCGTGCAGCCGGATGGGCACAAGCTGGGCAAGTCATACCGCTCGCCGCCGCTCGAGGCCGACCAGGCAACGCCCTTGCTGTTGCGGGCCTTGCGTGCGCTGGGGCAGGACACCGAGCCTGCCATGGCAAGTGCTGGCCCCGCCGAGGTGCTGGCTGTCGCCCGGCAACGCTGGCGGCCGGAGGCGATTGCACGGCAACTGAGCGTGCCTGAGGCTGACCTGCACTGATACAGCGGACACGATCGATGTAGGAGCGGCGTGCAGGCTGAAAAACAAAAGGCCAATAAATTCAAACTCTTGGCGAACCCTACCGATTCCCGCTAGCATCGCTCCAGCCATTTGCGCCAATAATAAGTCCAAGCCCGCAGCGCCCAATCAACGAGGCCAGCATGTACATCTATCGTTTGGTCCTGCTTCTGGTCGTGGGGATCTACCTCTTCTCCCCGGCCATCATGGACTGGTGGATCGAGCCGACCGGTGCCTGGTACCGCCCTTACCTGCTCTGGCTGATCCTCATCGTCGTCACCTTCATTCTGCAGAGCCAACGAGATGCCGATGAGCTTTAGCCTGACCCAGATGATCCTGATCAGCGCCGCCTACCTGCTGGTGCTGTTCGGCGTGGCCTGGATCAGCGAGCGCGGGCTGATCCCCCGCTCGATCATTCGCCACCCGCTGACCTACACCCTGTCTTTGGGCGTCTACGCCAGTGCCTGGGCCTTCTACGGTTCGGTAGGCCTCGCCTATCAGTACGGCTATGGCTTCCTGGCCTGCTACCTGGGGGTGTCCGGCGCCTTCCTGCTGGCCCCGGTGCTGCTCTACCCGATCCTGAAGATCACGCGCACCTACCAGCTCTCATCACTGGCCGACCTGCTGGCGTTTCGCTTTCGCAGCACCTGGGCCGGCGCGCTGACCACCATCTTCATGTTGATCGGCGTGCTGCCGCTGCTGGCCTTGCAGATCCAGGCGGTCGCCGACTCGATCAGCATTCTCACCGGTGAGCCGGTCAAGGCACGGGTGGCCTTCGCCTTCTGCGCGCTGATCATTCTGTTCACTATCTTCTTCGGCTCGCGCCACATCGCCACCCGCGAGAAGCATGAAGGCCTGGTATTCGCCATTGCCTTCGAATCGGTGATCAAGCTCCTGGCCCTGGGCGGCATCGGCCTGTACGCGCTGTATGGAGTATTCGGCGGCCCGCACCAGCTGGAGGTCTGGCTGTTGCAGAACCAGACCGCCCTGGCCGCGCTGCACACCCCGCTGCAGGAAGGCCCCTGGCGGACCCTGCTGCTGGTGTTCTTCGCCTCGGCGATCGTCATGCCGCACATGTATCACATGGCCTTCACCGAGAACCTCAACCCGCGCTCGCTGGTCAGCGCCAGCTGGGGCCTGCCGCTATTCCTGCTGCTGATGAGCCTGGCCGTGCCGCTGGTACTCTGGGCAGGGCTGCGCCTGGGCGCGAGCACCAACCCCGAGTACTTCACCCTGGGCCTGGGCATCGCCGCCGACAACCCAGCGCTGGCGCTGCTCGCCTACGTGGGCGGGTTGTCGGCCGCCAGTGGCCTGATCATCGTCACCACCCTGGCGCTGTCCGGCATGGCGCTGAACCACCTGGTGCTGCCGCTCTACCAGCCGCCGGCCGAAGGCAACATCTACCGCTGGCTGAAGTGGACCCGTCGGGCCCTGATCGTGGCCATCATCACCGCAGGCTTCGTGTTCTACCTGACCCAGAACAACCATCAGAGCCTGGCCAACCTAGGCATCGTCGCCTTCGTCGCCACCTTGCAGTTCTTGCCTGGCGTGCTGTCGGTGCTGTACTGGCCGACCGCCAACCGGCGCGGCTTCATCGCCGGCCTGATGGCCGGTATCGCGGTGTGGATGGTGACCATGCTGCTGCCGCTGCTGGGCAACCTGCAGGGCTTCTATATTCCTTTGCTGGATATGATCTATGTGCTGGACGACACCAGCTGGCACATGGCCGCCATCGGTTCGCTGGCAGCGAACGTGCTGCTGTTCACCCTGATCTCGCTGTTCACCAACGCCAGCAGCGAAGAGGTCAGCGCCGCCGAGGCCTGTGCCGTCGACAACGTCCGCCGCCCGCAGCGTCGGGAGCTGCACGCCGCCTCCCCCCAAGAGTTCGCCACCCAGCTGGCCAAGCCGCTGGGCGCCAAGGCGGCGCAGAAGGAGGTGGAGCAGGCCCTGCGCGACCTCTACCTGCCCTTCGATGAACGCCGCCCCTACGCCTTGCGCCGTCTGCGCGACCGCATTGAGGCCAACCTGTCCGGCCTGATGGGGCCAAGCGTGGCCCAGGACATGGTCGAGACCTTCCTGCCGTACAAGTCGGGCAACGAGAACTACGTCACCGAAGACATCCACTTCATCGAGAGCCGCCTGGAAGACTACCACTCGCGCCTGACCGGCCTTGCCGCCGAGCTCGACGCCCTGCGTCGCTACCACCGCCAGACCCTGCAGGAGCTGCCGATGGGCGTCTGCTCCCTGGCCAAGGATCAGGAGATCCTGATGTGGAACAAGGCCATGGAGGAATTGACCGGTGTTGCCGCCAAGCATGTGGTCGGCTCGCGCCTGGTCACCGTCTCCGAGCCCTGGCGCGGGCTGCTGCAGAACTTCATCAATGTCCCGGACGAACATTTGCACAAGCAGCGCCTGGCCCTGGACGGCCAGACCCGCTGGCTGAACCTGCACAAGGCCGCCATCGCCGAGCCACTGGCACCGGGCAACAGCGGCTTGGTGCTGCTGGTCGAGGACCTCACCGAGACCCAGGCCCTGGAAGACAAGCTGGTGCATTCCGAGCGCCTGGCGAGCATCGGCCGCCTGGCCGCGGGTGTGGCCCACGAGATCGGCAACCCCATCACCGGCATCGCCTGCCTGGCGCAGAACTTGCGCGAAGAACGCGAAGGCGACGGCGAGATCATCGAGCTGTCCAGCCAGATCATCGAGCAGACCAAGCGCGTCTCGCGCATCGTGCAGTCGCTGATGAGCTTCGCCCATGCCGGCGGCAGCCACCAGAACAGCGAGGAGCCGGTATGCCTGGCCGAGGTGGCGCAGGATGCCATTGGTCTGCTGGCGTTGAACCGGCGCAATTTCGAAGTACAGTTCTTCAACCTTTGCGACCCGGACCACTGGGTAGAAGGTGACCCGCAACGCCTGGCCCAGGTGCTGATCAACCTGCTTTCCAACGCCCGCGACGCGTCCCCGCCCGGCAGTGCCGTGCGTGTGCGCAGCGAGGTCAACGAGCACACCGTCGACCTGGTCGTCGAGGATGAAGGCAGCGGGATCCCGAAAAGCATCATGGACCGTCTGTTCGAACCCTTCTTCACCACCAAGGACCCGGGCGAAGGCACCGGACTTGGGCTTGCTCTGGTCTATTCCATCGTGGAAGAGCATTATGGGCAAATCACCATCGACAGCCCCGCCGATATCGAACGGCAGCGTGGCACCCGGATCCGCGTGACCCTGCCCCGGCATGTCGTAGCGACGTCCCCTGAAATTCGAGACCGTCGAGAGAATTGAATCAATGCCGCACATTCTGATCGTCGAAGACGAAACCATCATCCGCTCGGCCTTGCGTCGACTGCTCGAGCGGAACCAGTACCAGGTCAGCGAAGCCGGCTCGGTGCAGGAAGCCCAGGAACGCTTCAGCATTGCCACCTTCGACCTGATCGTCAGCGACTTGCGCCTGCCCGGCGCCCCGGGCACCGAGCTGATCAAGCTCGGCCAGGGCACGCCAGTACTGATCATGACCAGCTACGCCAGCCTGCGTTCGGCGGTCGACTCCATGAAGATGGGCGCGGTGGACTACATCGCCAAGCCTTTCGACCATGACGAGATGCTCCAGGCCGTGGCGCGCATCCTGCGCGACCGGCAAAACGCCCCGGCACCTGCCGCGGCCGTCGGCGGCACCGAGCCGCGGGCCAACGGCAAGCCCGTCGTCTCCGACAAGGGCAGTCCTGCACCCGCAACCGGCGAGATCGGCATCATCGGCTCGTGCCCGCCCATGCAGGATATGTTCAGCAAAATCCGCAAAGTCGCGCCCACCGACTCCAATGTGCTGATCCAGGGTGAGTCCGGTACCGGCAAGGAGCTGGTCGCCCGAGCCCTGCACAACCTGTCGCGTCGGGCCAAGGCACCGATGATCTCGGTGAACTGCGCGGCCATTCCGGAAACCCTGATCGAGTCGGAACTGTTCGGCCACGAAAAGGGCGCCTTCACCGGCGCCAGCGCTGGCCGTGCGGGCCTTGTCGAAGCGGCCGACGGCGGCACCCTGTTCCTCGATGAAATCGGCGAATTGCCGCTAGAAGCCCAGGCCCGCCTGCTGCGCGTGCTGCAGGAGGGCGAGATCCGCCGGGTCGGCTCGGTGCAATCGCAGAAGGTCGACGTGCGCTTGATCGCCGCGACCCACCGGGACCTGAAGAACCTGGCCAAGGCCGGCCAGTTCCGCGAAGACCTTTATTACCGCCTGCATGTCATTGCGCTGAAGCTTCCGGCCCTGCGCGAACGCGGCAGCGACGTCAATGAAATCGCCGACGCCTTTCTGGCCCGGCAGAGCGCCCGTATCGGTCGTGACGACCTGCACTTCTCCACCGAAGCAGAGCAAGCCATCCGCCATTACAGTTGGCCGGGTAACGTGCGCGAGCTGGAAAACGCCGTGGAGCGCGCGGTGATTCTCAGCGAGAGCTCGGAAATTTCCGCAGATCTGCTGGGCATCGATATCGAGCTGAGCGGCCTGGAAGATGAAGAAGCCTTCGATATCGCGCCAGCCGCTTCGGGCGCCAGCGCCAACAACGCGAGCCATGAGCCGACCGAGGACCTCTCCCTGGAGGACTACTTCCAGCACTTCGTCCTCGAGCACCAGGACCATATGACCGAGACCGAACTGGCCCGCAAGCTCGGCGTAAGCCGCAAATGCCTGTGGGAGCGCCGCCAGCGCCTGGGCATTCCACGGCGCAAGAGCAACGCCACCAGCGATAACTGATCCTTCCTGGGCGGGAACACAGCTTCCCGCCTCTTTCTCTGCTCGTTCTCGATACCGCAATCGCGGGCCGGCCCTGCTATCGCAATGGCATAGGCAAGGGCACCCTCACTGCGCCTAAATCTGTTACCCAACCTGCCCAGCCGTAACATCCACCGAGGCGTACGGTAACGAAATTTCCACATTTCCAGCCTTCCAGACGCTGCACACACCTCTCAAACCCCTGATTTTGCTGGCTTTTGAAAAGTTGGCACGGCACCTGCTATATCTTTGGTACAAGAACAATAACAAGCACTGCAATCCAGAATAAGAACAAGACGAAACGGCTCACGCACAATAAAAACAAGACGGCGGAGGCGCAGCTAACTGATTCTTTTGGAGAGGAGTTGTGTTTGGGGCTTGCCCCACAACCAGGCAGAGAACAATAAAAACTGCACTAAAAAGCAGCGCCTGAACTGGTTGGATCGATCGATCAGCATAACATCAGCGACCAAAGCAATCCGTTTGCTCTTCACCCCCGGGTTGGGGGTCGTCCACAAGCTTCGAGATTTGTGGGCAGGGCATTCAACAAAAACAAGAAGCCCGGCAGAAAAACAATAAGAGCACGCAACGACTTTCCTGGGGAGCTTCGGCTCCCCATGTCGTTTCTACCCCCCGCAGCGACACCCGGGCGTACCGCCTACACCATTCCCAGAGTAAATGCTAGAATCCCCGCCCATCATGCGGCCATTCTCCTATTCTTGGCCGAACATTCCTTCAAACAGTGCATCCCATGCTGAAGAAGCTGTTCCAGTCGTTCCGCCCTCCCCTTCGTGGCCAACACCACAGGCGCACCACGCCTGAAGTGATCAACAAAAGCCAGCACTCGCTGCAGCGCAGCCAGTTCAGCCGCCACGCGGTGAGCATCGTCGAGCGCCTGCAGGGCGCCGGCTACCAGGCCTATCTGGTCGGTGGCTGCGTGCGCGACCTGCTTTTGGGTATCACCCCCAAGGACTTCGATGTCGCCACCAGCGCCACCCCCGAACAAGTGCGCGCCGAGTTCCGCAATGCCCGGATCATCGGCCGGCGCTTCAAGCTGGTCCATGTGCACTTCGGCCGCGAGATCATCGAAGTCGCGACCTTCCGTGCCCACCATTCCGAAGAAGACCAAGGCGACAGCCACCGTTCGTCGCACAACGCCAGCGGGCGCATCCTGCGCGACAACGTATACGGCACGCTGGAGGACGACGCACAGCGTCGTGACTTCACCATCAATGCCCTGTACTACGACCCGGTCAGCGAGCGCGTCCTCGACTACGCCAATGGCGTGCATGACATTCGTAACCGTCTGCTGCGCCTGATCGGCGACCCGACCCAGCGCTATCAGGAAGACCCTGTGCGCATGCTGCGGGCCGTGCGTTTCGCCGCCAAGCTCGACTTCGGCATCGAGAAGCACACCGTGCAGCCGATTCGCGAACTGGCACCGCTGCTGCGCGAAATCCCGCCCGCGCGCCTGTTCGAGGAAAGCCTCAAGCTGTTCCTCTCTGGCCAGGGCGCTATCACCTTCGAAATGCTGGTCGACCTGCAACTGTTCGACCCACTGTTCCCAGCCAGCGCCCACGCGCTGGAAGAACGCCCGACCTACACCCATACCCTGATCAGCCACGCCCTGGCCAACACGGACCTGCGCGTCAAGCAGGGCAAGCCGGTCACGCCGGCGTTTCTGTTCGCCGCCCTGCTCTGGCCGGCACTGCCCGGTCGCGTCATGTACCTGCAAAGCCAGGGAGTACCGCCGATTCCGGCCATGAACGGCGCAGCCCACGACCTGATCGCCGAGCAATGCCAGCGCATCGCCATTCCCAAGCGCTTCACCCTGCCGATCCGCGAAATCTGGGACATGCAGGAACGCCTGCCACGCCGCAGCGGCAAGCGTGCCGACGTGATGCTCGACAACCCGCGCTTCCGCGCCGGCTACGACTTCCTGCTGTTGCGCGAAAGCGCGGGCGAGGAAACCGATGAGCTGGGCCAATGGTGGACCGACTACCAGGACGCCAACGACAGCGAGCGGCGCGAAATGATCCGTGAGCTGGGCAGCCGCGACGACGCCTCCGGTGCCGCCCCACGCAAGCGCAAGCGCAGTGGCAGCAAACGCAAGCGCAGTAATGACGAGGCCTGGGACTGAGCATGACGGTGCGCGCCTATATCGGCCTGGGCAGCAACCTCGATGCCCCCGCCGACCAACTGCGCAGCGCCCTGCAGGCGCTGGACCAGATCGCTGACACCCGCCTGGCCGCGGCCTCGGCGCTGTACACCAGCGACTCGCTGCTGCCCGGCCAGCCGCGCTACACCAACGCGGTAGCGGCCCTCGACACCAGCCTCGCGCCGCTGGACCTGCTCGATGCCCTGCAAGGCATCGAGAACGACCAGGGCCGGGTACGCAAGGAGCGCTGGGGCCCGCGCACCCTCGACCTGGATATCCTGTTGTTCGGCGAAGAAGTGATCGACGTGCCGCGCCTGAAAGTGCCGCACTATCACATGCAAGCCCGTCCGTTCGTGCTCTACCCGTTGGCCGAACTGGTGCCCGCCGACTTTCGCCTTGCCGACGGCCGCAGCTTGGCGCAACTGCTCGAAGCCTGCCCCTTCGTGGGCCTGGAACGCCTGTAAATCGGGCGTTCCGGCCATCGGTAACGCCAGTAACACCCTGATCGTAACAATGCGGTAACAGGGTGATTGACTTCCCCCCCCTCGCTCACGACTATAGGCGTCCCGTGGCACCAAAGTGCCGCCTCATTGACCGATTTAGGCTCGGACGGACCTGTGCCCAAACATCACGCGCGATGATGTGCCGCTCCGAAAGATGATTACACGCGTTGTACGCAGTCGTTTTTCACAGCGCCTGAACGAGGATTTCCTACATGCCTGAAGTAACCCTGACCACTCTGCACGGCCTCAAGGCCAAGGGTGAGAAAATCGCCATGCTGACCTGCTACGACGCGACCTTCGCCAAGGCCGCCAGCGAGGCCGGCGTGGAAATACTGTTGGTGGGTGACTCCCTGGGCATGGTCCTGCAGGGCCATGACAGCACCCTGCCGGTGACGACCGCCGAGATGGCCTACCACACCGCCTGTGTGAAGCGCGGCAACAGCGGGGCGCTGATCCTCGCCGACCTGCCCTTCATGGCCCACGCTACACCCGAACAGGCCTTCGCCAACTGCGCCACCCTGATGCAAGCCGGCGCCCACATGATCAAGCTCGAGGGTGCCGCCTGGCTGGCCGAAACCATCCGCCTGCTGGCCGAACGCGGCGTGCCTGTGTGCGCGCACATGGGCCTGACGCCACAGTCGGTCAATGTCCTGGGCGGTTACAAGGTTCAGGGCCGCCAGGAAGCCCAGGCGCGGCAGATGCGCGCCGACGCCATCGCCCTGGAACAGGCCGGCGCGGCCATGCTCCTGCTCGAATGCGTACCCAGCGAGCTGGCGGCGGAAATCACCCAGGCCGTGAGCATTCCGGTCATCGGCATCGGCGCCGGCAGCGCCACCGACGGGCAGGTGCTGGTACTGCACGACATGCTCGGCCTTTCCCTGAGCGGCCGCGTGCCGAAGTTCGTGAAGAACTTCATGACCGGCCAGCCGGACATCCACAGCGCCCTTGCCGCCTATGTCGCGGCGGTCAAGGACGTCAGCTTCCCAGGCAGCGAACACGGGTTCAGCGCATGAATACAGTCAAGACCGTCCGAGAACTGCGCGCCGCCGTGGCGCGCGCCCGCGGCGAAGGCAAGCGGATCGGCTTCGTGCCGACCATGGGCAACCTGCACAGCGGACATGCAGCCTTGGTAACCAAGGCGGCCCAACGCGCCGACTTCGTGGTCGCCAGCATCTTCGTCAACCCGCTGCAGTTTGGCGCCGGCGAAGACCTGGACAAGTACCCGCGTACCCTGGCAGCCGACCAAGAGCACCTGCTCCAGGCCGGCTGCCACCTGCTATTCGCCCCGGGCGTGGAGGAGATGTACCCCGACGGCATGGCAGTACAGACCCGTGTCAGCGTGCCGCAACTGTCCGAAGGCCTGTGCGGCGCCAGCCGGCCCGGCCACTTCGAAGGCGTGGCCACGGTGGTCAGCAAGTTGTTCAACATGGTCCAGCCGGACCTCGCCGTGTTCGGCGAGAAGGACTATCAGCAACTGGCGGTGATCCGCGCAATGGTGCGTGACCTGAACATGCCGATCCAGATCATCGGCGAGCCTACCGTGCGTGCCGAAGACGGCCTGGCACTGTCGTCGCGCAACGGTTACCTGAGCCCAGAGCAACGTGCCGCCGCGCCTGCGCTGTACCGTACCTTGAGCGCCATGGCCGAGGCCATCCGCAGGGGCCAGCGTGATTTTCCCGCGTTGATCGCCGATGGCCAGGCTCAGCTGGTGGCTGCCGGGTTCCGCCCGGACTACCTGGAAGTGCGCCATGCCCTGACTTTGCGCCCGGCAATGGTCGACGACCGTGATGTGGTGGTGCTGGCCGCCGCGTACATGGGCACGACGCGATTGATCGACAACCTGTACGTGCATCTGGACGAAAAGACCGCATAACGCCCGACATGTGGGAGCGGGCTTGCCCCGCGATTGGGCCCGCGCCCACATTAAGAGATCGTGCCCCGAAAAGGGGCGCACGGCGCCCCCCCATTCCCCCCGCGCCACCAATGCCTATAATGATGGCCGGCCTGCAACTGGCAGCCACGGCCTGATGTCCAAGGCCAGACCACGCACCAAGGAAAGCATCCGCAATGGCGTATTACCGTACTCCCCACGATGTGACGGCGCTGCCCGCCTGGCAGGCGCTCCAGCAACACCGCGACGCCATGCAAGGTTTCAGCATGCGCGAAGCCTTCGCAGCCGACCCCAAGCGCTTCGACCAGTTTTCCCTCAGCAGTTGCGGCCTGTTCCTCGACTACTCGAAGAACTTGATCACCGAGCAGACCCGTGACCTGCTGGTGAACCTGGCCAATGAAGTGGGCCTGGCGGACGCGATCAAAGCGATGTTCAGCGGCGAAATCATCAACGCCTCCGAAGGTCGCCCGGTATTGCACACCGCCCTGCGCCGCCCGGTAGGCGACAAGCTCAGCGTCAATGGCGTCAACGTGATGCCCGAAGTGCACAAAGTGCTCAACCAGATCACCGAGCTGGTGGGCCGCATCCACGACGGCCTGTGGCGCGGCTACAGCGAAAAGCCGATCACCGACGTGGTGAACATCGGCATCGGCGGCTCGTTCCTGGGCCCGGAGCTGGTCTCCGAGGCGCTGCTGCCCTACGCCCAACGCGGCGTACGCTGCCATTACCTGGCGAACATCGACGGCAGCGAATTCCACGAGCTGTCGGCCAAGCTGCGCGCCGAGACCACCTTGTTCATCGTCTCGTCGAAGTCGTTCAACACCCTCGAAACCCTGAAGAACGCCACTGCCGCACGCACTTGGTACCTGGCCCAGGGCGGCTCCGAGGCGGAGCTCTACCGCCACTTCATCGCCGTATCGAGCAACAAGACCGCCGCCGTGGCCTTCGGTATCCGTGAAGAGAACATCTTCCCCATGTGGGACTGGGTGGGTGGGCGCTACTCGCTGTGGTCGGCCATCGGCCTGCCGATCGCCCTGGCCATCGGCACCGCCAACTTCAAGGAACTGCTGTCCGGTGCCTACACCATGGACCAGCATTTCCAGAACACCCCGTTCGAGAAGAACATGCCGGTGCTGCTGGCCTTGCTGGGCGTATGGTATGGCAACTTCTGGGGCGCCCAGAGCCACGCGATCCTGCCGTACGACCACTACCTGCGCAACATCACCAAGCACCTGCAGCAATTGGACATGGAGTCCAACGGCAAGAGCGTGCTGCAGGACGGTACCCCAGTGAAGACCGAAACCGGCCCGGTGATCTGGGGCGGTGTCGGCTGCAACGGCCAGCACGCCTATCACCAGTTGCTGCACCAGGGCACCCAGCTGATCCCCGCCGATTTCATCGTGCCGGTGGTGAGCTTCAACCCGGTGGCCGACCACCATCAATGGCTGTATGCCAACTGCCTGTCCCAGAGCCAGGCGCTGATGCTCGGCAAGACCCGCGCGGAGGCCGAAGCCGAATTGCGGGCCAAGGGCCTGAACGAAACGGACATCGAGAAGCTCGCACCGCACAAGGTGATCCCGGGCAACCGCCCGAGCAACACCCTGGTGGTCGAGCGCATCAGCCCACGTCGTCTCGGGGCGCTGGTGGCCATGTACGAACACAAGGTCTTCGTACAGAGCGTCGTCTGGGGTATCAATGCCTTCGACCAGTGGGGCGTGGAACTGGGCAAGGAGCTGGGCAAGGGTGTATACCAGCGCCTGGTCGGCAGCCTGGAAGACAGCGCCGAGGATGGCTCCACCCAGGGCCTGATCAACTACTTCCGCGGCCGCCACCGCGGCTGAACCAACAGGCCCAATCGCCGGCAAGCCGGCTCCCACCCGCCCCGTGCAGACTCGCACCCGTGGGAGCCGGCTTGCCGGCGATTGGGCTACTGCTCCCCGGAACACCTTCGCGGGCTACACTGTCCAATCGAATAGCCGTTGCACCTCATCCTGCCGGCGATCATGTCATTGCCTTGCGTATCGGGATGTCGTGCAGTCCATCGCCCGACAAGAGCAGGACCACCCGCCATGTTCGATATCCGCGACTATCCCCAGGCCCTGGCCGTCAGCCAGTCCGCACGCCTTTCCCCCGACGAGTACCGCCGCCTCTACCGCCAGTCGGTCGAAGACCCCGACAGTTTCTGGGCCGAACAGGCCAAACGCCTGGACTGGATCAAGCCCTGGCGCCAGGTGCAGCAATGCGACCTGAGTACCGGCGCGGCGCGCTGGTTCGACGGTGGCCAGCTCAACGTCAGCTACAACTGCATCGACCGCCACCTGGCCACCCGAGGCGACCAGACCGCGCTGCTCTGGGAAGGCGACGACCCAAAGGATGCCAAGGCGATCAGCTACCGCGAACTGCACCGCCAGGTCTGCCGGCTGGCCAATGCCCTCAAGGCCCGGGGCGTGAAGAAAGGCGACCGGGTGTGCATCTACATGCCCATGATCCCTGAGGCGGCCTATGCCATGCTCGCCTGCGCACGCATCGGCGCCATTCATTCGGTGGTGTTCGGCGGCTTTTCGCCCGATGCCCTGCGTGACCGCATCCTCGATGCCGACTGCCGCACGGTGATCACCGCCGACGAGGGCGTGCGCGGCGGCAAACGCATCCCGCTGAAGCAGAACGTCGACAAGGCCCTGGCAAGCTGCCCCAATGTGACCAGCGTGCTGGTGGTACGCCGCACCCGGGCCGACGTCGCCTGGAGCGAAGGTCGCGATCTGTGGTACCACGACGCGACGGAACAGGCCGGTGACGACTGCGCACCCGAGCCCATGGACGCGGAAGACCCGCTGTTCATCCTCTATACCTCCGGCAGCACCGGCAAGCCCAAGGGCGTGCTGCACACCACCGCCGGCTACCTGCTGCAGGCCGCCCTCACCTTCGAGGTGGTGTTCGATTATCGTGACGGCGAGGTGTTCTGGTGCACTGCCGATGTCGGCTGGGTCACCGGGCACAGCTATATCGTCTACGGCCCTCTGGCCAACGGCGCGATCTCGCTGATGTTCGAAGGCGTGCCCAACCACCCGGACAGCTCGCGCTTCTGGCAGGTGGTGGACAAGCATCAGGTGAATATTTTCTATACCGCCCCCACGGCCTTGCGCGCCCTGATGCGCGAAGGCGAGGCGCCGCTGCAGGGCACGTCGCGGCAAAGCCTGCGCCTGCTGGGCAGCGTGGGCGAGCCGATCAACCCGGAAGCCTGGGAGTGGTACTTCGAAGCAGTCGGGCAGAAGCGCTGCCCCATTGTCGATACCTGGTGGCAGACCGAGACCGGCGGCATCATGCTCACCCCGTTGCCCGGCAATACGCACCTCAAGCCAGGCTGTGCCACCCAGCCGATGTTCGGCGTGCAGCCGGTGCTGCTGGACGAGAAAGGCAAGCTGATCGATGGGCCAGGTGCCGGCCTGCTGGCAATAAAGGCCAGCTGGCCTGGGCAGATCCGCAGCGTCTATGGCGATCACCAGCGCATGGTCGATACCTATTTCAAACCCATGCCCGGCTACTACTTCACAGGTGACGGCGCCCGTCGCGATGCAGACGGTGACTACTGGATCACCGGGCGCGTGGACGATGTGATCAATGTCTCCGGCCACCGCATCGGCACAGCCGAGGTGGAAAGCGCATTGGTGCTGCACGACAGCATCGCCGAGGCCGCCGTGGTGGGGTACCCTCACGACCTCAAGGGCCAAGGCATTTACGCCTTCATCACGCCCATGAACGGTGTTACCCCGGACGACGCGCTCAAGGCCGAGCTGCTCGCCCTGGTCAGCAAGGAGATCGGCAGTTTCGCCAAGCCGGAACTGATCCAGTGGGCCCCGGCCCTGCCCAAGACCCGCTCGGGCAAGATCATGCGGCGTATACTGCGCAAGATCGCCTGCAACGAGCTGGACAACCTGGGCGACACATCGACCCTGGCCGACCCAGGCGTGGTCCAGGGGCTGATCGACAAACGCCTCAACCAGTAAATGGCCGCCATGGCGGCCTGCAGGACCGCCATGGAAGCCCTACGTCGCCGTATCGAAACCCAGGTCATGAGCCTCACCGGGCTGGCCCTCGGCCAGCTCGACCTGGAGTCGCCCAAGGGTGACCCAGGGCTGTTCGGCCCGCAGAGCGTCAGTTGGCAGGTGCACGGCGACTTCCCCAGCATGCTGGTTGGCGGCATCAGTGCCCTGATGCTGCAATTGCTGCACCCCCTGGCGCTGGCCGGGGTGTGGGATCACTCCAACTTCCGTCACGACCTGCTCGGCCGCCTGCGCCGCACCAGCCAGTTCATTTCCGGCACCACCTTCGGCTCGACCCGCGACGCCCAATGGCTGATCGACAAGGTCCGCACCATTCACCTGCAGGTGGTCGGCACCGCGCCCGATGGCCGCCCTTATGCGGCCAGCGACCCGGACCTGCTGACCTGGGTGCATGTCGCCGAAGTCAGCAGCTTCCTCGCCGCCCACCTGCGCTACCGCAACCCCAACCTGCCACGCGCCGACCAGGATGCCTACTACAACGAGATCGCTCTCATCGCCGAACGCCTCGGTGCCCGGGAGGTGCCACGCTCCTGCCAGCAGGTCGAGCACTACCTGCAGCGCATGCGCCCGCAGCTCCAGTGCGATGCACGCAGCCATGAAGTGGTGAAGATCCTGCTCGACGCCCCCGCCCCCAGCCGCATGGCCGAGCCGGTGGGCAAGCTGATGCTCCACGCCGGCATCGACCTGCTGCCCGACTGGGGCCGCAGCCTGCTTGGCCTGCACCAAGGCCCATTGCAGCAGCGCCTGATCCGCCTGGGCATCAAAGGCACCGCGCCCGTGCTGCGCTGGGCCATGCGCGACGGGTCCGCGCATCGCGCGCGGCGCCGCATGGGTATCGAGTAAGGTATTTTGGTCGCTTCGTCGGAACCGTTTTAACGTGCCATACTCCAAGGCACCTCGCTTCAGACAGATGACGCCTTACATGCCCAAAGGATTGACTCGCGCCCTCGGCGCCTTGCTGGCCATCGTTGCCTCTTACAGCCTGCTTGGCTTTCTCATTCTCCCCGGTGTCGGCCTGCGTATCGCCAACCAGCAACTGGCGCAATACGCCACGGTGCCGGCGCACTTGCAGCGCATCGAATTCAACCCCTTCAGCCTGGAGCTGACGCTCTGGGGCCTGCAGATCGGCGAGCCCGGCAAGGAACAGGTCGGCTTCGAACGCCTGTACGCCAACCTCTCGCTGGACAGCCTGTGGACCAAGGCCCTGCACCTGGATGCCGTGGAGCTGGACAAGCCACGCAACGAAGTGCTGTTCGCCAAGGACGGCAGCCTCAACCTGACCCAGCTGTTCAAGCTCCCGGCCAGCGAGCCCAAGCCTGACGAGCCGCCCAGCGATCCCTTCCCGCTGCGTATCGGCAGCATCAAGCTCAGCGAAGGCTACCTGCATTTCCAAGACCTGCGCCCCAGCGAGCCCATCGAGTTCCTCTACGACTCCATGAACCTGGAGCTGAAGAACCTCAGCACCTTGCCCGACGACAACGCCGACATGACCTTGGTGGCCAACGGCCCCAACGGCGGGCGCATCGACTGGAACGGTACCCTGAGCCTGGCCCCCATCGCCTCCGAAGGCACCCTCAAGGTCACCGAAGGCCGAATGAAGTCCTTCTGGCCCTACGTACGCGATGCCGTCCCGCTGGTGCTGGAGGATGGCGTGGTGAGCCTCGATACCCACTACAAGCTCAACCTCGCCAAGGAAACCGAGCTGCTGCTGGACAAGACCTCGCTGCGCATCGCACCGTTCGCCATCAAGGCCCCTGATGGCCGCCAACTGGCACGCCTGGCCAGCCTGGATGTCAGCGAGACGTCCATCGACCTGGCCAGGCAGCAGGTAATCGTAGGCAAGGTCCGCAGCGAAAAGCTGGAGACCTGGGCCGCCTTGGAACAGGATGGCCAGCTCGACTGGCAGAAGCTGTTCGCCAGCCAGCCGGCCAAGGCCACCCCGAAGGAAAAGGCCGAGCCCGCCGCCGCCGAACCGAGCGACACGGAAAAGGCCGCCAAGGCGCCGAGCAAACCCTGGCAGGTGCTGCTCAAGGATGTACAACTGCGCAACTACCAGGTCCACCTGGCCGACCGCAGCCAGAAGGCGCCGGTTGCGCTGGATGTCGGCCCGCTCAACCTGGACCTGCAGAATTTCGACAGCCTCAACCAGTCGCCATTTACGCTCAAGCTGGACACCGGCGTGGGCAAACAAGGCAAGCTGCAGGCGGCAGGCCAGGTCAACCTGGCCCCGGTCACGGCCAAGCTCGACGTCAGCACCCGCGACATCGACCTGCGCGTGGCCCAGGCCTACATCAGCCCGTATATCCGCCTGGAACTGCGCAGCGGCATGCTTGCCAGCGACCTCAAGGTCGACCTCAAGAGCACCGAACCGTTGGCCTTCACCGTTGGCGGCAAGGCCCAAGTCAGCCAGCTGCATACCCTGGACACCATCAAGGACCGGGACTTCGTCAAATGGCAGCAACTGGACCTGAGCGGCCTGTCCTACGTTCATGGCGACGCCCTGTCGATCGACAAGGTGAGCCTGCTGCAGCCCTATGCACGCTTCATCATCAACGAAGACCGCACCACCAACGTCGACGACCTGCTGATCCCCCAACCGGCAGGCGCACCGGGCAGCGGCCAGGCCAAACCGGCCAGTGCGAGCAATGAAAAGCCGCTGGGCATTCGTATCGGGCAGACCGACATCAACGATGGTTCGGCCAACTTCGCCGACCTGACCCTCACGCCCAACTTCGCCACGGCGGTGCAGCAGCTCAACGGCCAGATCGGCACCATCGACAACCGCAAGCCGGCACCGGCCAAAGTGGACGTCAAGGGCAAGGTCGACCGCTACGCCCCGGTCACCATCAAAGGGGCGCTCAACCCGTTCAATCCTCTGGCGAGCCTGGACATCGCCACCAGCTTCAAGCGGGTCGAGCTGACCACCCTGACGCCCTACTCCGGCAAGTTCGCGGGCTTCCGCATCCGCAAGGGCCGGCTCAACCTCGACCTGCACTACCTGATCACCAACGGCCAGCTCAAGGCCGAGAACAAGGTGGTGGTCGAACAGTTGCAGCTGGGCGAGAAGGTGGACAGCCCCGATGCCGTAGACCTGCCGATCCGCCTGGCGGTCGCGCTTCTGAAGGATACCGAGGGCAAGATCTCCATCGAGCTGCCGGTTTCAGGCGACCTGAACAACCCTCAGTTCAGTGTCATGCCGATTGTCTGGCAGACCCTGCGCAACCTGGTGCTGCGCGCGGCACAGGCGCCGTTCAAGTTCATCGGTGGGCTGATCGCCGGCGGCGGCTCGGAAGACCTTGGCACCGTAAAATTCGCGCCTGGCTCCAGCGAGCTCAGCGGCGATGCCCAGTCGGCCCTGGACAAGCTGGCAGCGGCCCTCAAGGAACGCCCGGAACTGCGCCTGGAAATCGAGGGTACCAGCGCCCAGAGCAGCGACGGCCCATTGATTGCCCAACAGCGCTTGGAGCGTGAATATCAGGCCACTTGGTACAAGATGCTCCAACGCCGCGGTGACAAGGTACCGGCCAATGCTTCGATGCTGGTGGTCGACGACAGCGACAAGCCAGCCATGCTCGAAGGCATCTACCGCAACCGCCTCAAACAGCAGCCCCCGGCCGAATGGAAAGAGCTCGGCCGCGAGGAACGTACCATCAAGCTGCGCGATGCGGTGATCAAGTCCTGGGCCGAAAGCGCAGCACTGCTGCGTACCCTCGGCCAGGAGCGCGCCAGCAGCATCAAGGACTACTTGGTGGACAAGGGCCAGCTGGAGGATGATCGGGTGTATTTCCTCGATACCACCCTGGGGCAGGCCGAGAGCGATGGACAGGTCGTTACGCCAATGCACCTGGATGCCGAGTAGGCATCAGCAGCCACCTCTTGCCAGACGCGTGTCATTTTCGCGGATAGACCCGCTCCCACAGGATTTTACGCAGCCCTGTGGGGAGCGGGTTTACCCGCGAATCTCATCGGCAAACCTTTCCTTCAGACCAACCGCTGCCCGGACACCGCCGGGTGATACAGCGGCTGCACCTTGTTACCTGCCGGGTCGAGCACATGGAAGCTGCGCGCTCCATCGCCGTGGTCGAACGGGCGGTCCAGCAGGGTCACGCCATGGGCCTTGAAATAGGCGTACCAGGCATCGAGCTCTTCCACGCTGTCGACGATGAACCCGTAGTGGTCCATGGTCTGTAACCCATTGGCCGCCCCTGCGGCACGCCCCAGGGACAGGTTATCGTTACCGCAAGTCAGGTATACCAGGTCTTCATGAGCACGGTGCAGCACCTCCATGCCGAGCAGGTCGACGTAGAAACGCTCGCACTCCTCCAGATTCGGGACCAGCAGGGCCAGATGGCGCAAGCCATTCAGGCGGCCAGGACGGACGGGTAAATCGGACATGGACTCGGCTCCTATTATGTATACAATTTGAAGCCGAATTTAAAACAAAAGGATCGCCCTGTGTACAGTTTGTTCATCAAGACCCGTGTAATACCCGGTAGCGCCGAAGCCTTTCTTTCGGCCATCAAGGTCAACGCCGCCGCTTCGGTGGCCAACGAGCCGGGCTGCCTGGTGTTCGATGTGTCCCAGGACCGTGTCGATCCCGAGGTGATCTATCTCTACGAGATCTACCGTGATGACGCAGCGTACGAGGCCCATACCCAGACGGCCCATTTCCGCGACAGCAGGCCGCTGGTCGAGCCGTTGATCCTTGAACAGGAATGCTTCGAGAGCGATGTGATCGCCTTCAACCCGGTACGCCTGGGCGGGGAGTGAGCGCAGCCGCTGCCCCCAGCTCTTGACGCAACACAAGGCCGCTCCTGCAGACAGAAGCGGCCTTGTGCGAAGGGGTGGCCAATTCCGTTTGGCCGACGGGACATGCCTTATTCGGCTTTCAGGCCATCAGCGGATACGGCCTGCACACCCTTGATCTTCTTGGTGATGGCGATCGCCTGCTCTTTCTGCGATTGGGTAATGGCTACGTCAGAAGACAGGGAGACCACGCCTTTGTTGGTCTCGACCTTGATGTCGCTGCCAGGGATGCCTTTCTCTGTCATCAGGTCGGCCTTCACTTTGGTGGTGATCCAAGTGTCTTTGGTTTCTTCCTTGGCCTTGGTCATTTCACCGGCCGCCAGCGTCATTGGCTGGGCGGGTTGCTGGGCGAATGCCGCATTAGCCATGGTCAGGGTCAAGGCGGTGGCAGTAGCGGCAGCAATGGCGAATTTCTTCATGTGAGTCACTCCTGTTGTTCGAAAGGCCTGCGCCGTCGTTCCTGGCAGCAGGTGTGAATACCATTGCACGCGCTGTGCCAGCTTTCCCAGATTAGCAACCCCTTTAAAATCAGCCAGTTACAATGGGTGACAAACAAATGCCATCGTGCAATTTGCAACCCTGGGCAAAATCCTGCATGCAAGATGCAAGCGGGCAAAGTAAAAATCGAGGCAAAAAAAAGAGCCCCGAAGGGCTCTTTCTTTTGTCGCCGAGGTTTAGACGCCGGAGGCCTTGGCAGCCGCCACGTCCTTGATCGACAGCTTGATACGGCCGCGGTTGTCCACGTCCAGTACCAGTACTTCGACTTCCTGGCCTTCCTTCAGAACGTCGGTGACCTTCTCCACGCGCTCGTTGCTGAGCATGGAGATGTGCACCAGGCCGTCCTTGCCCGGCAGGATGTTGACGAAGGCGCCGAAGTCGACGATACGCTCGACCTTGCCCACGTAGATCTTGCCGATCTCGGCCTCGGCAGTGATACCCAGGATGCGCTGCTTGGCAGCTTCAGCGGCTTCCTTGGTTTCGCCGAAGATCTTGATCGAGCCGTCGTCTTCGATGTCGATCGAAGCTTTGGTTTCCTCGCAGATGGCGCGGATGGTGGCGCCGCCCTTGCCGATGACGTCACGGATCTTGTCGGTGTCGATCTTCATGGCCAGCATGGTCGGGGCGTTGGCCGACAGCTCGCTGCGCGATTGGGCGATGATCTGGTTCATCTGGCCGAGGATGTTCAGGCGCGCTTCCAGGGCCTGGCCCAGGGCGATTTCCATGATCTCTTCGGTGATGCCGTTGATCTTGATGTCCATCTGCAGCGCGGTGACGCCCTTGGCGGTACCGGCAACCTTGAAGTCCATGTCGCCCAGGTGGTCTTCGTCACCCAGGATGTCGGTCAGGACCGCGAACTTGTCGCCTTCCTTGACCAGGCCCATGGCGATACCGGCAACCGGCGCCTTCATCGGTACACCTGCGTCCATCAGGGCCAGGGAAGCACCGCACACCGAGGCCATGGAGCTGGAGCCATTGGATTCGGTGATTTCCGACACCACGCGGATGGTGTACGGGAACTCGTCGTCGCTCGGCAGCATGGCCTGGACGCCACGACGAGCCAGACGGCCGTGGCCGATTTCGCGACGGCCGGCACCGCCCATGCGGCCGCACTCGCCGACCGAGAACGGTGGGAAGTTGTAGTGCAGCATGAAGGCGTCTTTCTTCTCGCCTTCGAGGGTGTCCAGCAGCTGGGCATCACGGGCAGTACCCAGGGTCGCGACGACCAGGGCCTGGGTTTCGCCACGGGTGAACAGGGCCGAACCATGGGTCTTGGGCAGAACACCGACTTCGATGTTCAGCGGGCGGACAGTGCGGGTGTCACGGCCATCGATACGCGGCTTGCCGTTGACGATGTTTTCGCGGACGGTGCGGTATTCCAGCTCGCCGAAGATGTCCTTGATCTGGCCGGCGGTCGGGCCGGTCTCTTCGTTGGACAGGCGGGCAACAGCCTGGTCGCGCAGCTCGCCCAGACGGTTGTAGCGGTCGGCCTTCAGGGTGATGGTATAGGCCTGAGAGATGGCCTCGCCGAACTCGGCACGCACCAGATTCAGCAGCTCGGTGTTGGCAGCAGGTGCTTGCCAGTCCCAGGTCGGCTTGCCGGCCTCGGCAGCCAGTTCCTTGACGGCCTGGATCACGGCCTGGAACTCGTCGTGGGCGAACAGCACGGCGCCCAGCATCTGGTCTTCGGTCAGTTCCTTGGCTTCGGACTCGACCATCAGTACGGCGGACTCGGTACCGGCGACGACCATGTCCAGGCTGGACGCTTGCAGTTGCTCGTAGGTGGGGTTCAGCAGGTAGCCGGTGCTTTCATGGAAGGCGACGCGTGCTGCGCCGATCGGGCCTTCGAACGGAATACCAGAGATGGCCAGGGCAGCCGAGGTACCGATCATCGCAGCGATGTCCGGGTCGGTCTTCTTGCTGGTGGAAACCACGGTGCAGACGACCTGCACTTCGTTCATGAACCCTTCAGGGAACAGCGGGCGGATCGGACGGTCGATCAGGCGCGAGGTCAGGGTTTCCTTTTCGGAAGGACGGCCTTCACGCTTGAAGAAGCCACCCGGGATCTTGCCGGCGGCGTAGGTCTTTTCCTGGTAGTGGACAGACAGCGGGAAGAAACCCTTGCCTGGATCGGCCTGCTTGGCACCGACCACGGTCACCAGCACGGTGACATCGTTATCGACGGTGACCAGTACAGCACCGGTGGCCTGACGGGCGATACGGCCTGTCTCGAGAGTAACGGTCGACTGACCGAACTGGAACGTCTTGATTACCGGGTTCACGGTTTCCTACCTTTTTCAGTGGCTCTGGGGGGAACTTGTTCTTGCGAATTCTTGGGCAGAACGGGGAATCGGCCCCATTGACCGTCCAGATACAACACGAGGCTGGGAGCCTGACCGCCGGGCGGAAAATCCGCTCAGCACAGCCAGGCTGCCAACCTCGGAGATACGCGTGGCGTGCCTGACGCGAATGCTGCCAGGCAGCATTCCCGAAACATGCGACACGCCATGCACACCACTGGCCAGGACGCTATTAGCGACGCAGGCCCAGGCGACCGATCAGGGCGCTGTAACGAGTGGTGTCTTTGCCCTTCAGGTAGTCCAGCAGCTTACGACGCTGGTTGACCATACGGATCAGGCCACGACGGGAGTGGTGGTCTTTCTCGTTGGCCTTGAAGTGGCCTTGCAGCTTGTTGATGTTGGCGGTCAGCAGAGCAACCTGCACTTCCGGGCTACCGGTATCGCCGGCGGCTTGCTGGTATTCGGCAACGATCTGAGCTTTTTCTTCGACGCTGAGGGCCATTTGGCTTCTCCTGATAAACGGATCCCGCGAACGGTCTCCAATAGGCCAGGGACAAGTCCCTGTATTAATGAGAAGAGGAGTGACCGTGCCTATTGACAGCCACCCTCGGTTCCGCAGGTTTCGGCCGGGGCCTCGGCCTGCGATTTCGATCATTCCGACCGAATCAGTCGACGCGGCGCAATACGCCCGTCTTCGCTCACTTCACCGATACCGATGAAGCGTGCATTGTGATCCTGTACCCGGACCATGCCGAACTGCGGGGCATCCGGGGCGCGAACAGCCTGGCCATGCAGCCAGTAGAACGCACTGTGCTCGGAGAGACGCACCAGCGGCCAGTCCTGCAACCCACTGTCGGACGGCATCAGGAAGCGATCGAGCGCTTCGTTGCCGCCGTCTGCATGGGCCTGCTCAAGGGCCTCGAGGGTCACGGTCTGGGCCAGTTCGAACGGGCCGGCCTGGGTACGGCGCAATTCGGCGACATAGGCACCACAGCCCAGCGCCTCACCGATATCCTCCACCAGAGTGCGGATATAGGTGCCTTTGCTGCAACCAACCGACAGGCGAACCCGGGTGCCTTCGCACTCGAGCAACTCCAAGCGGCTAATAGTAACAGAACGCGCCTCGCGCTCCACTACCTCTCCTGCACGCGCCAGTTTGTACAACGGCTGGCCGTCACGCTTGAGGGCCGAGTACATCGGCGGAATCTGGCTGATTTGACCGCGAAAACGCGGCAGCACGGCCTCGATGTCGGCACGACCAACGGTCACCTCGCGGGTCTGCAGAACTTCGCCCTCGGCATCGCCGGTGCTGGTCGTCTGCCCCAACTGCATGACCGTCTCGTAGCCCTTGTCGGAATCGAGCAGGTACTGGGAGAACTTGGTGGCTTCGCCGAAGCACAGCGGCAGCACGCCGGTGGCCAAGGGGTCGAGACTGCCAGTGTGGCCGGCCTTTTCGGCATTGAGCAGCCAACGGACTTTCTGCAAGGCGGCGTTGGAGGTGAACCCCAGCGGCTTGTCCAGCAGGATGATGCCGCTGACATTGCGGCGGATTCGTTTGACCTGGGCCACCGGTTACTCCTCGGCGTCCGCTTTGTCGGCATCCTTGTGCAGGCGATCCTCAGCCACGGCCCGCTCGATCAGCGCCGACAGGTGGGCACCCCGGCTGACACTTTCATCGAAGTGGAAGTGCAGCTGCGGCACGCTACGCAATTGCATGACACGGCCCAAGTGCAGGCGCAGGAAGCTTGCGGCGCTGTTGAGCGCCTTGAGCGTCTGCTGCACGGCATCGGCGCCGTCCTGGCCCATGACGGTGATGAAGACCTTGGCATGGCCCAGGTCGCGACTGACATCCACGGCGGTGATGGTCACCAGGCCAACTCGCGGATCCTTGACTTCACGACGGATCAGCTCGGCCAGCTCACGCTGCATCTGATCGCCGATGCGTTGGGTACGGCTATATTCTTTTGCCATTCTTGCTACCTGTAACTAAAGCGGCAAACGCCCGGACAGGCTCAAGCCTGACCGGGCGCTACCTTCAGAGGCGCTGCCAGCCGCCCTGGGGCGGGGGCTGCGCCACGCTCGCCCCTTACAGGGTACGAGCCACCTGGACTTTCTCGAAGACTTCGATCTTGTCGCCGACCTTGACGTCGTTGTAGCTCTTGACGCCGATACCGCACTCCATGCCGTTACGCACTTCGGAGGCGTCGTCCTTGAAGCGACGCAGCGATTCCAGTTCGCCTTCGAAGATCACCACGTCTTCGCGCAGTACGCGGATCGGACGGTTGCGGTACACGGTACCTTCGATGACCATGCAGCCGGCAATGGCGCCGAACTTCGGCGAGCGGAACACGTCACGCACTTCGGCGACGCCCAGGATGTTCTCGCGAACATCGCTGCCGAGCATGCCGGTCAGTGCCTTCTTGACGTCTTCGATGATGTCGTAGATCACGTTGTAGTAACGCATATCCAGACCTTCCTGCTCGACGATCTTGCGCGCACCGGCATCGGCACGCACGTTGAAGCCGAACAGCACCGCGTTGGACGCCAGGGCCAGGTTGGCATCGCTCTCGGTGATACCACCGACACCGCCGCCGACCACACGGACCTGCACTTCGTCGTTGCCCAGGCCGCTGAGCGAGCCCTGCAGCGCTTCGAGGGAACCGCGAACATCGGTCTTGAGGACGATGTTGAGGGTCTTCTTCTCTTCCTGACCCATGGTCTCGAAGATGTTTTCCAGCTTGCCGGCGTGGGCACGGGCCAGCTTGACCTCGCGGTACTTGCCTTGACGGAACAGGGCAACCTCGCGGGCCTTCTTCTCGTCGGCGACCACGGACATCTCGTCACCGGCTTCAGGCGTGCCATCCAGGCCGAGGATCTCGACCGGGATCGCCGGGCCAGCTTCCTTCACAGGTTTGCCGTTTTCGTCGAGCATGGCACGCACGCGGCCATAGTTCGAGCCGACCAGGACCATGTCGCCCTGACGCAGGGTACCGTCCTGAACCAGGATGGTCGCCACCGGGCCACGGCCCTTGTCCAGGCGCGACTCGACCACGACACCACGACCTGGAGCGGTCGGGGTAGCGGTGAGCTCGAGAATCTCGGCCTGCAGCAGCACGGCTTCGAGCAGTTCGTCGACGCCGGTACCCATCTTCGCGGAGACCTTGACGAACGGGGTATCGCCACCCCAGTCCTCGGAGGTCACGCCTTCGACGGCCAGCTCGTTACGGATGCGGTCGATATCGGCACCCGGCTTGTCGATCTTGTTCACCGCGACCACCAGCGGAACGCCGGCAGCCTTGGCGTGCTGTACCGCTTCGCGGGTCTGCGGCATCACGCCGTCGTCCGCCGCCACCACCAGGATGACGATGTCGGTGGCCTTGGCACCACGGGCACGCATCGCGGTAAACGCGGCGTGGCCCGGGGTGTCGAGGAAGGTGACCATGCCGCGGTCGGTTTCCACGTGGTAGGCACCGATGTGCTGGGTGATACCACCGGCCTCGCCAGCGGCAACCTTGGCACGACGGATATAGTCGAGCAGCGAGGTCTTACCGTGGTCGACGTGGCCCATGACGGTCACGACCGGTGCACGCGGCTCGACTTCACCTTCGAACTTCAGCGATTCGGCCAGGGAGTCTTCCAGGGCGGTGTCGCTGATCAGGGTTACCTTGTGGCCCAGTTCCTCGGCTACCAGCTGGGCGGTTTCCTGGTCGAGCACCTGGTTGATGGTGACCGGGGTACCCAGCTTGAACATGAACTTGACGACTTCAGCAGCCTTGATCGACATCTGCTGCGCCAGTTCCGAAACCGTGATGGTCTCACCGATGGTCACGTCACGGATGACTGGACCGGTCGGGTTCTGGAAGCCGTGCTGGTTGCGCTTCTTCGGCTTGCCCTTGCCACCGCGACCGCGACGGAAACCATCGCTCTCTTCGTCGGTGGTACGAGGCGCTGCGCGAGGCGTAGGCGCTTTTTCCTTTTCCTTGACTTTGACCTTGATCGAAACGCGCGGGGCTTCGCCACGGCGCTCGCCACCCCCGCGACGGTCGTCGTCACGGGTACGGCTTTCGTTGCGGCGGGTCTCGTCCTTCTTGCGCTCGGCGGCACGGGCCGCTGCGTCTTCGGAGACCGGGGCCTCGGCCACTACCGGTGCGGCAACAGGCGCCGGAGCCGGCTCAGCCTTGGCCGCAGGGGCCGCGGACGCGGTTTCGGCAGCCTGGCGACGAGCCTGCTCTTCGGCGCGCTGGCGCGCTTCAGCGTCGGCTTTCTCGCGAGCAGCGTTTTCGGCTGCACGACGCTCTTCCAGCTCACGCTTCTGCTCAGCCTGGATTTCTTCCGGGCTGCGCTGCACGAATACTTTCTTCTTGCGTACTTCTACGCTGATGCTCTTGCTACCGGCGACACGCAGGGTGCTGGTGGTCTTGCGCTGCAAGGTGATCTTGCGCGGCTCTTCCGCCTTGCTCTTGTGGCTGCTCTTCAAATGAGTCAACAGAACCTGCTTTTCATTGTCGGTCACTACCTGACCGGCGTCGGTGTGCGGCAGACCTGCCTCACGCATCTGCTGCAGCAGGCGCTCTACCGGTGCCTCGACCTCTTGGGCCAGCTCTTTCACCGTGACTTGCGTCATGCACTTCTCTCCTCAGGCCACGCCTAATTACTCGAACCAGTGGGCTCGGGCGGCCATGATCAACTTGCCGGCACGCTCTTCGTCGATGCCGTCGATGTCGAGCAGATCGTCAATCGACTGCTCGGCCAGGTCTTCGCGGTTAACCACGCCGCGCACCGCCAGTTCCGCCGCCAGGTCCTTGTCCATGCCCTCGAGGGAGAGCAGGTCGTCGGCCGGGTGGGCGTCTGCCAGTTTTTCTTCGGTAGCGATGGCCTTGGTCAACAAACGGTCCTTGGCACGAGCGCGAAGCTCATTGACGATGTCCTCGTCAAAGCCATCGATGTTGAGCATTTCTTCCAACGGTACGTAGGCAATTTCTTCGAGGCTGGTAAAGCCTTCGTCGACCAGCACTTGGGCCAGCTCCTCGTCGACTTCCAGTTCCTCGATAAAGTTGCGCAGGATGTCGCCGGTTTCTGCTTGTTGCTTGGCCTGGATATCCTTTTCGGTCATCACGTTCAGGGTCCAGCCGGTCAGCTGACTGGCCAGGCGAACGTTCTGACCGCCACGGCCAATGGCCTGGGCCAGGTTGTCTTCGGCGACGGCAATGTCCATCGCATGGGCGTCCTCGTCAACGATGATCGCTGCAACCTCGGCAGGCGACATGGCGTTGATGACGAATTGCGCCGGGTTCTCGTCCCACAGGACGATATCCACACGCTCACCGCCCAGCTCGCCGGATACGGCCTGGACGCGCGAACCGCGCATGCCGATGCAGGCACCTTGCGGGTCGATGCGCTTGTCCTTGGAGCGGACGGCGATCTTGGCACGCGACCCCGGATCACGGGAGGCGGCCATGACTTCGATGAGGCCTTCGGCGATTTCCGGCACTTCGATGCGGAACAGCTCGATCAGCATCTGAGGCGCGGTGCGCGACAGGATCAGCTGCGGGCCGCGGTTCTCGGTGCGGATCTCCTTGAGCAGTGCGCGCAGGCGCACGCCGACACGGAAGGTCTCACGTGGAATGATGTCTTCACGGGCCAGCAACGCTTCGGCGTTGTTGCCCAGGTCGACGATGACGTTGTCGCGGGTCACCTTCTTGACCGTGCCGGAGATGATCTCGCCAACACGTTCGCGGTAGGCGTCGACCACCTGGGCGCGCTCGGCTTCGCGAACCTTCTGCACGATCACCTGTTTGGCGGTCTGGGCGGCGATGCGGCCGAATTCGATCGACTCGATCTTCTCCTCGATCACGTCACCGACCTTGGCATCCGGGTGGGTCTCGTGGATCTTGCTCAACCAGGTCTCGATTGCCGGATCGTCCAGATCGGCTTCGTCAACCACGGTCCAGCGACGGAAGGTCTCGTAGCTACCGGTGTGGCGGTTGATTTCCACACGCAGGTCGACTTCGTCCTCAAAACGTTTTTTGGTTGCAGTGGCCAGAGCCACTTCCAGCGCTTCGAAAATGACGCCGGGCGGTACACCTTTTTCGTTGGATACCGATTCAACAACCAGCAGTACTTCTTTGCTCATCGTACGCCTCGCCTTGCGCAAGCCATTGGGCCCGGATAGTCCGCCGGGCCCGGCACGTCTCAGTCAAAACTGGGAATAATATTGGCCTTGTCGATCGAGTCGATCGGCAGCAGGAATTCATGGTTGTCCACCTGGACCACCACATCCTGGTCCTCCACGCCGCGGAGAAGGCCCTGGAAGTTACGACGACCTTCGAAGGGCGTACGCAGCTTGATCTTCACTTGTTCGCCGGCATGCGAGGCAAACTGTTCCAGAGTGAACAGCGGGCGGTCCATGCCAGGAGAGGACACCTCAAGGGTATATTCGTTGGTGATCGGGTCTTCCACATCGAGGATGGCGCTGGCCTGGCGACTGACCGCTTCGCAGTCGTCCACCAGGATCCCGCCTTCCTTGTCGATGTAGATACGCAGTACCGAATGCTTACCCTGGGAAACGTACTCGATCCCCCAGCATTGATAGCCCAGACCCTCGACCACCGGGGCCAACAAGGCCTGCAACTGTTCTAGCTTGCTCGACACCTGAACCCCCTCGTGCATGCTGTGCAAATAAAAAATGGGCAAAGCGCCCATCCCTGAAAGCGCCGTTGGACAACGACGCGAAGAACTGTTCAGCTAGCAAAAAGCCCCTGAAAAGGGGCTCCGCTGAAGCTGGTTGCGGGGGCTGGATTTGAACCAACGACCTTCGGGTTATGAGCCCGACGAGCTACCAAGCTGCTCCACCCCGCGACAAAGCTGGGGCGAAAGTATAAGACCGAACCCGTTACAGGGTCAATCCGACCTCCACCTGCAAGAAAGCCCGCTAAAGCGGGCTCTCATGCTTCAATTGGTACCGAGAAGGGGACTCGAACCCCTACACCCTATGGGCACAACCACCTCAAGGTTGCGTGTCTACCAATTCCACCACCTCGGCAATACTACTTCTTGAAACCCGTTACTTCTGCTCGTCGGTTGGAGGAGGTACATCACCAGCGTTGGTGGTTTCGCTCTTCTTCTCCTGGAGCACCGGTACATCATCATTTACTGCCGGCTTCTGCTCTTTGACTTCCAGCACTGCTGGATCTGGCAGACCTGCTTGAGTCAGCTGGTGAGCTTTCTCTTTAGCGAAGTATCCTAACCCAAGAGCAGTCAAAAAGAAAGTGGCAGCAAGTATAGCAGTAACTTTACTCAAAAAGGTAGCGGAACCTTGGCTTCCGAACACAGTATTTGAAGCACCTGCGCCGAAAGATGCACCTGCTTCCGCACCTTTACCCTGTTGCAGCAACACGAACACTACGAGTGCCACGGCCGCCAACAGATGAAAAACAACTACGACTGTTTCCAGCATTTGTTCAGTTTCCTGCGGCGCGACAAATTGCACCGAATTCGTCTGCGTTCAGGGACGCTCCACCAATGAGCCCCCCATCGATATCCGGCATGCCGAACAGTTCGGCCGCATTGGCCGCCTTCACGCTGCCGCCGTAGAGAAGCTGCACGTTCTGGGCAACTTCAGCGTCCAGCGCCGCCAACTGCGCCCGAATGGCTGCATGCACATCCTGGGCTTGCTGGGGCGAGGCCGTCAGACCTGTGCCGATGGCCCAAACAGGCTCATAGGCGATTACTGCGTTGGCAAAAGCGGCAACACCGAACGCGTCGATGATACTGCTCAATTGACGCCCAACGACTTCGAGCGTCTTGCCTGCCTCGCGCTCCTCAAGGGTTTCCCCTACGCAGAGCACGGGCTTCAAACCACTTGCCTGGGCGGCTGCGAACTTGCGGTTGAGCACTTCGTCATTCTCGCCAATGATTTGGCGACGCTCCGAATGCCCGATCAACACAAGCTTGCAACCCACCTCAGCTAGCTGAGCCGGTGAGATCTCCCCGGTCAGCGCGCCCTGTTCGGGCTGTACAGCAGAATTCTGGGCTCCGACGATGATCCCCTTCCCTTGCAGCCCATCAATCACTTGATTGATGAACAGGGCCGGTGGAAACACCGCGACTTCCACACCGCTCGGCAGGGCCAGATTGCTCAAGCCCTCGGTCAGCTCAGCGACGCTGGCGCGGGTACCGTGCATCTTCCAGTTACCAGCTACCATGGGGCGACGCATGCTTTACCTCGTCGGTCAAAGTGGGCGCAGATCTTACCCAACCCGAACTGTGCTGGCAAGCGTCTTTCAGGCACAAACTTCGCCAACCAGCTTGGCCAATGCCTCGGCATGGCCACGGACCTGGTTTTCGTCGTCACCTTCGACCATCACGCGCACCAATGGCTCGGTGCCAGACTTGCGCAGCAGCACCCGGCCGCGACCGGCCATGGCCTCGGTGACCTTGGCACTGGCCTCCTGCACGGCGGGATTTTCCAGCGGGTCGTCCTTGCCCGCGCCGAAACGCACATTGATCAACACCTGAGGGCACTTGCGCAGCCCCTGGCGCGCCTGGGCCAGGGTCTCGCCGCGACGCTTGAGCGCCATCAGCACCTGCAGCGCCGCGATGATCGCATCACCCGTGGTGGTGTGATTGCCACACACCACATGCCCGGAGTTCTCGCCTCCCAGCTGCCAGTCGCGCTCGAGCAGCTCGGCCATCACGTAGCGGTCGCCGACCTTGGCACGGGCGAACGGGATATCGAGGTCTTTGAGCGCAAGCTCCAGGCCCAGGTTGCTCATCAGGGTGCCCACTACCCCGCCCTGCAGCTTGCCGCGATCCTTGAGGTCACGGGCGATGATGAACAGGAGCTCGTCGCCGTCGACGATGGCACCGGTGTGATCGACCATCAGCACACGGTCACCGTCACCGTCGAAGGCGATGCCCAGGTCCGCATGGCCTACCAGTACGGCAGCCTGCAGCGACTCGATATGGGTCGAACCGCAGCCTTCGTTGATGTTCAGGCCGTCAGGCTGGGCGTGCAGCACGGTGACTTCGGCGCCAAGCTCACGGAAGACGCTTGGCGCCACCTTGTAGGTCGCACCATGGGCGCAATCGACCACCAGCTTGAGCCCGTCGAAGCTGGTGCTGCTCGGCACGCTGCTCTTGCAGAACTCGATGTAGCGACCGGCCGCGTCGTTGATACGCGACACCTTGCCCAGCTTGCTCGACTCGACCACGGTCATGGGCTGGTCGAGCAACTCCTCGATCATCAGTTCGACTTCGTCGGGCAGCTTGGTGCCTTGGCCGGAGAAGAACTTGATGCCGTTGTCATCGTGCGGGTTATGCGAAGCGCTGATGACGATACCGGCTTCGGCGTGGAAGGTACGCGTCAGGTAGGCGATCGCCGGCGTCGGCATCGGCCCCAGCAGCAACACATCAGCACCTGCCGCGGACAAGCCGGCCTCGAGGGCGGACTCGAACATGTAGCCGGAGATGCGCGTGTCCTTGCCCACCAGCACGCGGCAATTGCCCTGCTTGCGGAAGGCCATGCCCGCCGCCCAGCCAAGCTTCAGCATGAAGTCGGGAGTGATCGGGTATTCGCCGACGCGGCCACGGATGCCGTCGGTACCAAAGTATTTTCTGCTCATAGGGACTCCAATGTTCTTATTCGGCGTTCTGCACCGCGGCAATCATGCGTACCACGTCGACGGTTTCAGCCACGTCGTGCACGCGCAGGATGCTCGCACCCTTGGCCATGGCCAGCGCGGCCAGCGCCAGGCTGCCGTAAAGCCGCTCACCGACAGGACGATCCAGCGTCAGGCCGATCATGCTCTTGCGCGAGACCCCGACCAGCAACGGGCGCCCCAGGCGGTAGAGCACTTCCATGTGTTTGAACAGGCTCAGGTTATGCTCGAGCGTCTTGGCGAAACCGAAGCCCGGATCGAGGATGATCCGCTCGGCGTCGATTCCGGCGGCCGCGCATGCCGCCATCCGCTCTTCAAGATAGCGCGTCACATCCACGGACACATCGTCGTAGTGTGGATTGTCCTGCATGTTGCCCGGCTCGCCACGCATGTGCATCAGGCACACCGGCAACCCGGTAGCCGCGGCGGCATCCAGCGCGCCGTCGCGCTCCAGGGCGCGCACATCGTTGATCAGGCCTGCGCCCAGGCGGGCCGACTCGCGCATGACGGCTGGCGTAGACGTGTCGACCGAGATGACCACGTCAAGGCGGCTGTTGATCGCCTCGACCATGGGCGCCACGCGCTCCAGCTCCTCGGTGGGCGAAACCGCCCGCGCCCCAGGGCGGGTGGACTCTCCACCGATGTCGATCAGGGTCGCGCCGGCCGCCACCATCGCTTCGGCGTGGCGCAAGGCTTCGTCACGTTGACTGAAGCGCCCGCCATCGGAGAAGGAATCGGGGGTGACATTGAGGATACCCATGACATGGGTACGGGACAAATCAAGAACCCGGTTGCCGCAAGGCAACCGGGTCGGGTACTGCTTTGAAGTCATAGATGCCCTTAGTGTTGAGCCGCAGGACCGCCGATCGGCGACTCCGGGCGATCACCCTGGGAGGCCTGGTTGCCGGAGGTACCGGCGTCGTTGTCCCAGTCACGCGGTTCACGCGGCGTACGGCCGGCCATGATGTCGTCGATCTGGTCGGCATCGATGGTCTCGTACTTCATCAGGGCCTCGGCCATGGCGTCGAGCTTGTCGCGGTTGTCGGTCAGGATCTGCTTGGCCGTGGCGTAGCAGTGATCGATGATGCTGCGCACCTCAGAGTCGATCAGCTTGGCCGTCTCACCCGACACGCTGGCATGCTGGCTCGCCGCGCTGCGGCCGAGGAACACCTCGCCCTCCTCCTCGGCATACATCAGCGGGCCGAGCTTCTCGGACAGGCCCCACTTGGTAACCATGTTCCGGGCGATCTGACTCGCGCGCATGATGTCGTTGGAAGCACCGGTGGTGACGCCGTCGAAGCCCAGGGTCATTTCCTCAGCGATACGGCCGCCATACAACGAGCAGATCTGGCTGATGAGCGCACGTTTGGACAGGCTGTAGCGATCTTCCTCGGGAAGGAACATGGTCACGCCCAGCGCACGACCGCGCGGGATGATCGAAACCTTGTACACCGGGTCGTGCTCGGGAACGAGGCGACCGACGATGGCATGGCCCGCCTCGTGGTAGGCCGTGTTCTGCTTTTCCTTCTCGGACATGACCATGGTCTTGCGCTCGGCACCCATCATGATCTTGTCCTTGGCCAGCTCGAACTCCTTCATCTCGACCAGGCGCTTGCTGGCGCGAGCGGCGAACAGCGAGGCCTCGTTGACCAGGTTGGCGAGGTCGGCACCGGAGAAACCGGGGGTACCGCGGGCGATGACGGCCGCGTTGACGTTCTCGCCGACCGGCACCTTGCGCATATGCACCTTGAGGATCTGCTCACGGCCACGGATATCCGGCAGGCCGACCACCACCTGGCGGTCGAATCGGCCAGGACGCAGCAGCGCAGGGTCCAGAACATCCGGACGGTTGGTGGCGGCGATCACGATGATGCCGTCGTTCATCTCGAAGCCGTCCATCTCCACCAGCAACTGGTTGAGGGTCTGCTCGCGCTCGTCGTGACCACCGCCCATGCCGGCACCACGATGGCGACCCACGGCATCGATCTCGTCGATGAAGATGATGCAAGGCGCGTGCTTCTTCGCCTGCTCGAACATATCACGGACGCGGCTGGCACCCACGCCGACGAACATCTCGACGAAATCGGAACCGGAAATGGTGAAGAACGGCACCTTGGCCTCGCCTGCGATGGCCTTTGCCAGCAAAGTCTTACCGGTACCGGGCGGGCCGACCATCAGTACGCCACGCGGAATGCGGCCACCCAGGCGCTGGAACTTGCCCGGGTCGCGCAGGAACTCGACCAGTTCGCCGACCTCCTCCTTGGCCTCGTCGCAACCGGCGACGTCAGCCAGGGTGGTCTTGACCTGGTCTTCGGACAACAGGCGCGCCTTGCTCTTGCCGAAGCTCATCGGGCCGCCCTTGCCGCCCGCGCCACCCTGCATCTGGCGCATGAAGAACATGAATACGGCAATGATCACCAGGATCGGGAAGCTGGCCACCAGCAACTGGGTCCAGATGCTCTGCTGCTCAGGTTGCTTGCCTTCGACGGTGACATGGTTGTCGACCAGGTCGCCGATCAGGCCGTTGTCGGTGATGGCCGGGCGGATGGTCTTGAAGTTGTCGCCGTCGGTGCGCTTGCCGGTAATGACATAGCCGTCGACGGTGACACGCTCGACCTTACCGTCCTTGACCTGCTGAATGAAGTCGGAGTAGTTGAGGGTCTGCGGCTCGTTCGGGCTGGAGAAGTTGTTCATCACCGTCACGAGGACTGCCGCGATGATCAACCACAGGATCAAATTCTTTGCCATGTCGTTCAATTAGCTACCCTCTGAGGCCGGCGCACGACGCTGCCGTGCCTCGCATGATATTCACCGCCCTAACTTACTACATTACCTACGCATCCGCAGGCGCCGTCTGTAACCCTTTGTGAAAGCTAGACTACACGAAGTTCGGACGATCCTGACGGAACCGCCGATTGGAAATAACTATCGGAGGCCCCGCAAAACGTCACTCACGCCCCTTTGAAGCCGCGGCCCAACAGGTACTGTTCGCGGGAACGATCCCGGGAGGACGAAGGCTTGCGCATCTGTACCTTGTCGAACTTGCTGCGTACATCCTTGAGGTACTGGTCGAAACCCTCACCCTGGAAGATCTTGATCAGGAAGTCCCCACCAGGGCGCAATACGCGGGTCGCGAGATCCAGGGCCAGCTCACAGAGGAACATGGCGCGCGGCATGTCCACGGCGGGCGTACCACTCATATTGGGGGCCATGTCGGAAATCACAAGGTCCACGTGCGAATCGCCCACCGCCTCGAGGATGCGCTGGAGCACTTCATCCTGGGTAAAATCGCCCTGGATAAAGGTAACGTCGGGGATCGAGTCCATTTCCAGGATGTCCGAAGCGATCAGGCGCCCTTGCCCGCCGATCAGACGACTGGTCACCTGTGACCAGCCTCCCGGGGCCGCGCCCAGGTCGATCACGCTCATGCCAGGGCGGATCAATTTGTCCTTTTCCTGGATCTCCAGCAGTTTGTAGCTCGCGCGCGAGCGGTAGCCGTCCTTTTGCGCCTGCTTGACGAAAGGATCGTTGAAATGCTCTCTCAGCCAGTTATGGCTGCTCTTGGAACGTTGCGCCACAGGGCACCTCGATGATATGCGTCGTGATTGACTGGGCGGAGCCAGTGGCCCTCGGGTAAAATGGCCACCAATTTTACAGAATCAGACGAAAAGGGTCAGATTATGCCGCTCAATAACGAGCAGAAGAAACAATACAAATCGATTGGTCACGACCTGAAGCCGGTCCTGATCGTCGCGGGCAATGGTTTGAACGAAGGCGTGGTCGCCGAACTGGAGCGCGCCCTGACCGATCACGAACTGATCAAGGTCGAGATCCGCTCGGAAGACCGCGAAGAGCGTGCCGCCGCCATCGCGGAACTGTGCAAGGCCGGCCGTGCCGAGCTGGTACAGACTATCGGCAAGAAGGCGCTGATCTACCGCAAGAACCCGCAGCCGAACAAGCAACTGTCCAACATCCACCGTTACAAGTAACGGTACGGACGCAACCGTACAAACCTGTGGGAGCCGGCTTGCCGGCGATCACCGGCGCCAAGCACTGCGATGCCTTCATCGCCGGCAAGCCGGCTCCCACAAAGGCATGGATAGCCAGGTCAATGGCGCGATTTTCGCGCCCTGACCGGAACGGGCTGGGCCACTAGCACGATGCCGGAAAAGCCCAGCACCAGGAAACAGAACATTTGCCACCGCTCGCCCACGGAGATCCCGTAGCGCAGTGTGTAGTAGCCGACGCAGGCACCGAAGCCGAGCAATAGCATCTGGCCACGGAACTGCCGCCACCAGGCCGAAAGGCCATCCACCCTCGCCAATACCGCCAGCTGGGTCATCAGGCCGAGCAACGCGACGCCGATCAACCAGCGGTCGATCTGCGCAGCCACGTCCTGCACGAGCAATGGCGCAAGGCCGGTCACCTTGAGCGCCGGCACCAGCCCTACATGAAATACCCATAGGCCGCCGACCCAGAAGACCTGGGCCAGCTGCCAGAGGATCCCTTCGAGGGATGGCGCCCGCGGATGCCGGTCAGATGTGCTTGACTTCGACAATCTCGTACTCGACCGTGCCGTTTGGTGTCTTGACGACAACGGTGTCACCTTCTTCCTTGCCGATGATGGCACGGGCGATCGGCGCACTGTTCGAGAGTTTGCCTTTCTTTACGTCCGCCTCGTCCTCGCCCACGATCTGGTAGGTCACCTGATCGCCGGTCTCGGTATTCTCAAGGTCCACGGTGGTCCCGAAGATCACCTTGCCGGTGTGCGCAATGGTGGTGACATCGATCACCACCGAGTTCTGCAGGCGACCCTCGATGTCACGGATACGCGCCTCGACCATACCCTGCTCCTCGCGGGCGGCATGGTATTCGGCGTTTTCCTTCAGGTCACCCAGCTCACGCGCCTCGCCAATCGCCTGGCTCAGGCGCGGGCGCTCGGTCTTGCTCAAGAAGAGCAGTTCCTCTTCCAGGGCGCGAGCGCCCTGGACGGTCATTGGGTACTTGGTAATGCTCATACGTTCAATCCTGCGTGCAGATCCTGCAAGCGACGAACGGTCTTCTCGGGACCGAATTTCAGCGCTTCACAGATGGCTTCACCTGCCGCAATGGTCGTGGTGCAGTAGATTTTGTGCTGCAGCGCATTGCGACGAATCGAGTAAGAATCGGCGATCGACTGACGGCCTTCGGTGGTGTTGATGATCAGTGACACTTCGTCGTTCTTGATCATATCGACCACATGCGGGCGACCTTCGGTCACCTTGTTCACGCGGCGCACCTTCAGGCCTGCCGCCTCGATAACCTTGGCGGTGCCCGCGGTAGCGACGACTTCGAAGCCCAGGGCGATCAGGTCGCGGGCGACACCGGCCACTTGTGGCTTGTCGTCATCGCGCACGCTGATGAACGCGGTACCGCTGCAAGGCAGGATTTCGCTGGCGCCCATCTGGGCCTTGGCGAAGGCTTCACCGAAGCTGTCGCCGACACCCATGACTTCACCGGTGGATTTCATCTCAGGGCCGAGGATCGGGTCAACACCTGGGAACTTGGCGAACGGGAAGACGGCTTCCTTGACGCTGTAGAAGTTCGGGATGATTTCCTTGGTGAAGCCCAGCTCCTTCAACGACTTGCCGGCCATGACACGGGCCGCGATCATCGCCAGCGAAGTACCGATGCACTTGGAGACGAACGGCACGGTACGCGAAGCGCGTGGGTTGACCTCGATCACGTAGATCTTGTCGCCCTGCAGGGCCAGTTGCACGTTCATCAGGCCGACCACGCCCAGCTCCAGGGCCATCTTGCGGACCTGCTCGCGGACTTCGTCCTGGACATTGGCCGGAAGCGAGTACGGCGGCAGCGAGCACGCGGAGTCACCGGAGTGCACGCCGGCCTGCTCGATGTGCTGCATGATCGCGCCGATCACCACGTCGGTACCGTCGCAGACCGCATCCACGTCCATCTCGATGGCGCAGTTGAGGAAGTGGTCGAGCAGTACCGGGCTGTCGTTGGATACCTGGACCGCTTCGCGCAGGTAGCGCTTGAGCTCGTCCAGCTCGTAAACGATTTCCATGGCACGGCCACCCAACACGTAGGACGGACGCACCACCAGCGGATAGCCGATGTCGCCAGCGGCGCGAATGGCTTCGTCTTCGCTGCGCACGGTGGCGTTTGGCGGCTGGCGCAGGTTCAAGCGCTGGACCATCTGCTGGAAACGCTCACGGTCTTCGGCACGGTCGATGGCGTCCGGGCTGGTACCGATGATCGGCACGCCGGCTTCTTCCAACGCGCGCGCCAGTTTCAGCGGGGTCTGGCCGCCGTAGTGGACGATGACACCTTTTGGCTTCTCGACACGGCAGATTTCCAGCACGTCTTCCAGGGTCAGCGGCTCGAAGTACAGGCGGTCGGAGGTGTCGTAGTCGGTGGAGACGGTTTCCGGGTTGCAGTTGACCATGATGGTCTCGTAACCGTCTTCGCGCAGTGCCAGGGCTGCGTGCACGCAGCAGTAGTCGAACTCGATGCCTTGGCCGATACGGTTCGGGCCACCGCCGAGGATCATGATCTTGTCGCGGGTCGACGGGTTGGCCTCGCACTCTTCCTCATAGGTGGAGTACAGGTAGGCCGTGTCGGTGGCGAACTCGGCGGCGCAGGTGTCGACGCGCTTGTAGACCGGCAGCACCTCCAGCTTGTGGCGGTGACGGCGCAGGTTCTTGTCGGTCACGCCCAGCAGCTTGGCCAGGCGCTGGTCGGAGAAGCCCTTGCGCTTGAGGCGCAGCATCAGTGCCTTGTCGATGGCGGCCAGGCCCAGGGTCTTGACCTTCTCTTCTTCCTGGATCAGGTCTTCGATCTGCACCAGGAACCAGTGGTCGATCTTGGTCAGGGCGAAGATTTCATCACGGCTCATGCCGGCACGGAAGGCATCGGCGACATACCAGATACGCTCGGCGCCCGGCACGGTCAGCTCACGCTTGAGGATGCTCATGGCTTCCGGGTTGGCCAGGTCGACCTTCGGGTCCAGGCCGCAGGCGCCGACTTCCAGGCCGCGCAGGGCTTTCTGCATGGACTCCTGGAAGGTACGGCCGATGGCCATGACCTCACCCACGGACTTCATCTGGGTGGTCAGGCGGGCATCGGCTTTCGGGAACTTCTCGAAGGCGAAGCGCGGCAGCTTGGTGACCACGTAGTCGATGGAAGGCTCGAAGGATGCCGGGGTACGACCGCCGGTGATGTCGTTCTGCAGCTCGTCGAGGGTGTAGCCGACGGCCAGCTTGGCGGCGATCTTGGCGATCGGGAAGCCGGTGGCCTTCGAGGCCAAGGCCGAGGAACGCGATACCCGCGGGTTCATCTCGATCACGACCATGCGGCCGGTGTTCGGGCAGATACCGAACTGCACGTTGGAACCACCGGTCTCGACGCCGATTTCACGCAGCACCGCCAGCGAGGCGTTGCGCATGATCTGGTATTCCTTGTCGGTCAGGGTCTGTGCCGGTGCGACCGTGATCGAGTCGCCGGTGTGCACACCCATCGGGTCGAAGTTCTCGATGGAGCAGACGATGATGCAGTTGTCCTTCTTGTCGCGGACAACCTCCATCTCGTATTCCTTCCAGCCGATCAGCGATTCGTCGATCAGCAGCTCCTTGGTCGGCGACAGGTCCAGGCCGCGGGCGCAGATTTCTTCGAATTCTTCACGGTTGTAGGCGATACCACCACCGGTGCCGCCCATGGTGAACGACGGGCGGATGATGCAGGGGAAGCCCAGGCGCTCGAGCACCGCATTAGCTTCTTCCATGCTGTGGGCGATACCGGAACGCGGGCACTCCAGGCCGATGGCCTTCATCGCCTGGTCGAAACGCGAACGGTCTTCGGCCTTGTCGATGGTGTCGGCATTGGCGCCGATCATTTCCACGCCGAACTTCTCCAGCACGCCGTGGCGCTCGAGGTCCAGGGCGCAGTTCAGGGCGGTCTGGCCACCCATGGTCGGCAGCAGCGCGTCCGGGCGCTCCTTTTCGATGATCTTGGCCACCGATTGCCATTTGATCGGCTCGATGTAGGTGGCGTCGGCCATGGCCGGGTCGGTCATGATGGTGGCCGGGTTGGAGTTCACCAGGATGACGCGGAAGCCTTCCTCGCGCAGGGCCTTGCAGGCCTGGGCGCCGGAATAATCGAATTCACAGGCCTGGCCGATCACGATCGGGCCGGCGCCGAGAATCAGGATGCTTTTGATGTCTGTACGTTTTGGCATGGGTTGTCACTCAAATCCGCGGGTCAGTCGGCAAGCCGTCTTGAACAATCTGGGTCAGGCGCTTCCGGGCGCGGCGCAAGCCGCCCCGGGGCCTTGATGCAGGATGCTCAGCGGCGCTTGGCCATGGCATCGATGAAACGATCGAACAGTGGCGCGACGTCGGTCGGGCCTGGGCTCGCTTCAGGGTGGCCCTGGAAGCTGAACGCGCTCTTGTCGGTACGCTCGATACCCTGCAGGGTGCCGTCGAACAGCGACTTGTGGATGGCGCGAACGTTGCCCGGCAGGGTGGCTTCGTCGACGGCGAAACCGTGGTTCTGGCTGGTGATCATGACCACGCCGCTGTCCAGATCCTGGACCGGGTGGTTGGCACCGTGGTGGCCGTGGCCCATTTTCATGGTCTTGGCGCCGGAGGCCAGGGCCAGCAGCTGGTGACCCAGGCAGATACCGAAGACCGGAATGTCGGTCTCGAGGATGTCCTTGATCGCCTGGATCGCGTAGTCGCACGGCTCGGGGTCGCCAGGGCCGTTGGAGAGGAACACGCCATCAGGGTTCAGGGCCAGGACTTCGCTGGCTGGGGTCTGGGCCGGCACCACGGTCAGGCGGCAGCCACGGGCGACCAGCATGCGCAGGATGTTCAGCTTGACGCCGTAGTCGTAGGCCACCACGTGGTAGGGCAGATCGGCCGCTTCCAGGGTCGGGTGGCTGTCAGTTTCCAGGTTCCACACGCTGGAGCGCCATTCGTAGCGGTCCTTGGTGGACACTTCCTTGGCCAGGTCCATGCCCTTGAGGCCCGGGAAGGCGCGGGCAGCGGCGATGGCGGCTTCTTCGCTGATGTCGTCACCGGCCAGGATGCAGCCGTTCTGAGCGCCTTTTTCGCGCAGGATACGGGTCAGGCGGCGGGTGTCGATGCCGGCGATGGCCACGACGTTGTTGGCTTTCAGGTATTCAGGCAGCGACTGGGTGTTGCGCCAGTTGCTGGCCAGCAACGGCAGGTCGCGGATGACCAGGCCGGCGGACCAGACGCGGTTGGACTCAGCGTCTTCAGGGGTAGTGCCGGTGTTGCCGATGTGCGGGTAAGTCAGGGTGACGATTTGCTGGGCATAGGAAGGGTCTGTAAGGATTTCCTGGTAGCCGGTCATAGCGGTGTTGAACACCACCTCACCAACGGTTTGACCGTCGGCTCCGATGGCTTCACCGCGAAAAATGCTGCCATCGGCAAGGGCGAGTATGGCTGGCTTAGTCAAGAAGACCTCCCGTAAATCAAGCCTGAAAGGGCGATCGCAGGTTGCAAAAAAGCGGAATGACGTATGGACACGTCACCCCGCTTTTATGCTGAATTTGTCTGCGCGCTTTTAGTGGACACACTAAAGCTGTAGCTTACAGAAAATTACGTTTTAGGTCTACCGCGTATGTGTCTCTGAAACACAGGAATGCGACAAGCGATGCCAGTCTCTTGCAGGAGCGGGCCGAGCCCGCCCTACAAAGACGGCGATGCGATCAACGCAGTTCGAGCACATCCTGCATGTCGTACAGACCCGGCTCGCGCCCATCCAGCCACAGCGCGGCGCGCACCGCCCCCTTGGCGAAGGTCATGCGGCTGGAGGCCTTGTGGGTGATCTCGACGCGCTCGCCTTCCGCGGCGAACAGCACGGTGTGGTCACCCACCACGTCGCCGGCCCGCACCGTGGCGAAACCGATGGTCTGGCGATCACGGGCACCGGTCTGGCCTTCGCGCCCATAGACCGCTACTTCACCCAGGTCACGCCCCAGCGCCTGGGCCACCACCTCGCCCATGCGCAGCGCGGTACCGGACGGCGCATCGACCTTGTGCCGGTGGTGCGCTTCGATGATTTCGATGTCCACCTCATCACCCAGCACCCGCGCCGCAGTATCCAGCAACTTCAGGCACAGGTTGACGCCTACGCTGAAGTTGGCAGCGAAGACAATCGGGATCTCCTTGCCCGCCTCAGCCAGCAGTTCCTTCTCTTCCGGCGTGAAGCCGGTGGTACCGATCACCATGGCCTTGCCCGCCTTGCGGCAGAACGCCAGGTTCTTCAGGGTCACCGAGGGGTGAGTGAAGTCGATCAGCACGTCGAACTCGTCGGCGACCTTGGCCAGGTCACCACAGATCTCCACGCCGATGCGCCCCAGCGCTGCCAGCTCACCCGCATCGGCCCCGACCAGGGTGCTGTCGGGGCGATCGATCGCCGCCGTCAGGCCCGCCTGGGGCGCCTGTTGCTGCACGGCCTCGACGAGGGTCTTGCCCATCCGCCCCGCCGCGCCCATCACTGCAATACGTCGCATAACCTGTTCCTTGTCAGAGATCGCCGAAGAAGCGCTTCACACCCTCGAACCAGCCGCTGGCCTTGGGCGAATGGGAGCTGTCGCCCTGGAGTGAGTCACGCAGTTCCTCGAGCAGCTCGCGCTGGCGGCGGCTCAGGTTGACCGGCGTTTCCACCGCCACACGGCACAGCAGGTCGCCCGCCGCACCACCACGCACCGGGGCCACGCCCTTGCCGCGCAGGCGGAACTGCTTGCCGGTCTGGGTACCTTCCGGGATCTTGAGCTTGACCCGGCCATCGAGGGTCGGCACCTCCAGCTCGCCGCCCAGGGCGGCATCGGTGTAGCTGATCGGCACTTCGCAGTACAGGTGCTTGCCGTCGCGCTGGAAGATCGCGTGCTCACGCACATTGATGACCACGTACAGGTCACCGGTCGGACCCCCATGGGTACCCGCCTCGCCCTCGCCAGAGAGGCGGATGCGATCGCCGGTGTCGACACCGGCCGGCACCTTGACCGACAGGGTCTTGTATTCCTCGACACGGCCTTCGCCATGGCAGGACGAGCATGGGTCGGTGATGATCTTGCCCTGGCCATGGCAGCGCGGACAGGTCTGCTGCACGGAGAAGAAGCCCTGCTGCATGCGCACCTGGCCGATACCGCCGCAGGTCGGGCAGGTCGCCGGAGCGGAGCCCTTCTTCGCACCGGAGCCATCGCACGGTTTGCAGTTGACCAGCGTCGGCACGCGAATGCTGACCGTGGTGCCACGCACCGCCTCCTCGAGGTTCAGCTCCAGGGTGTAACGCAGGTCGCTGCCGCGCTGGGCACCGCCACGTCCACCGCCCCGACCACCGCCGAAGAAGTCACTGAACACATCACCGAAGATGTCGGAGAAGTTGGCACCACCGAAACCTGCACCACCGCCACCCATGCTCGGATCGACGCCAGCATGGCCATACTGGTCGAACGCTGCGCGCTTGCTCGCATCAGACAGCACTTCGTAGGCCTCGTTGGCCTCCTTGAACTTGTCTTCCGACTCTTTATCGCCCGGGTTGCGGTCCGGGTGGTACTTCATCGCCAACCGGCGATAGGCTTTTTTGAGGTCTGCTTCGCTGGCGCCGCGCTCGACACCCAGTACCTCATAATAATCACGCTTGGACATAGGTCATTTGCACCTTGTTGGGCGTCTGGCATCTGCGCCACGCCATCAACACCTGCCGCCGCTCGGCGCTGACAGATGCTGTAAAAATTCTCGAATTCCAGATACGCCAACGCGGGAGCAAGCCCCCGCGCGGCGACATCCTACCAGCTCACCGACAAACGACGGTGAGCCGGCCGACAACATGCAGGGATTACTGCTTGTTGTTGTCTTTCACTTCTTCGAACTCGGCATCGACCACGTCGTCGTGCTTGGCTTCCGGCTCGGCCTGCTGGGCACCGCCCTGAGGCTGCTCGGCCTGCTGCTCGGCGTACATCTTCTGGGCAACCGGCGCGGAGACCTTGGACAGCTCCTCGACCTTGGCATCGATCGCGGCCTTGTCGTCGCCTTTGACAGCGGCTTCCAGGGCAACGACAGCAGCCTCGATGGCAGCCTTCTCTTCGGCGGTTACCTTGTCACCGGCGTCGGCGACCATCTTGCGGGTCGAGTGCACCAGCGCGTCACCCTGGTTACGGGCAGCGGCCAGCTCTTCGAACTTGCGGTCTTCCTCGGCGTTGGCCTCGGCGTCACGCACCATGCGCTCGATTTCTTCGTCCGACAGGCCGGAGTTGGCCTTGATCACGATCGACTGGGTCTTGCCGGTGGCCTTGTCCTTCGCGCCGACGTGCAGGATGCCGTTGGCGTCGATGTCGAAGGTCACTTCGATCTGTGGCACGCCACGCGGAGCCGGCGGAATGTCGGCCAGGTCGAATTTACCCAGCGACTTGTTCTGTGCAGCCTGCTTGCGCTCACCCTGCAGTACATGGATGGTCACAGCACTCTGGTTGTCATCGGCGGTCGAGAACACCTGCGACTTCTTGGTCGGGATGGTGGTGTTCTTCTCGATCAGCGCGGTCATCACGCCACCCATGGTTTCGATACCCAGGGTCAGCGGGCTGACGTCCAGCAGCAGCACGTCCTTCACGTCACCGGCCAGTACCGCACCCTGGATGGCTGCACCCATGGCCACGGCTTCGTCCGGGTTGACGTCCTTGCGCGCTTCCTTGCCGAAGAAGTCGGCAACGGCTTTCTGTACCAGCGGCATACGGGTCTGACCGCCGACCAGGATCACGTCGTCGATCTTGCTGACGTCGATACCGGCGTCCTTCAGGGCGATGCGGCAAGGCTCGATGGTGCGCTTGACCAGGTCTTCGACCAGCGACTCCAGCTTGGCGCGGGAGATCTTCACGTTCAGGTGCTTAGGACCGGTCGCGTCTGCAGTGATGTACGGCAGGTTGACGTCGGTCGACTGCGAGGACGACAGCTCGATCTTGGCCTTTTCAGCAGCCTCCTTCAGGCGCTGCAGGGCCAGCGGGTCGTTCTTCAGGTCCATGCCGGACTCTTTCTTGAACTCGTCGACGAGGTAGTCGATCAGGCGCATGTCGAAGTCTTCGCCACCCAGGAAGGTGTCGCCGTTGGTGGCCAGTACTTCGAACTGGTGCTCACCGTCGACTTCGGCGATTTCGATGACCGAGACGTCGAAGGTACCACCACCGAGGTCATAGACGATGACGGTGTGGTCGCCCTTGGCCTTGTCCATGCCGTAGGCCAGCGCAGCAGCGGTCGGCTCGTTGATGATACGCTTGACGTCCAGGCCGGCGATGCGACCTGCGTCCTTGGTGGCCTGGCGCTGGCTGTCGTTGAAGTAGGCCGGAACGGTGATGACCGCTTCGGTGACTGGCTCGCCGAGGTAGTCTTCGGCGGTTTTCTTCATTTTTTTCAGGACTTCGGCGCTGATCTGCGGGGGCGCCATTTCCTTACCGCCGGCTTCGACCCAGGCGTCACCGTTGTTGGCCTTGACGATCTTGTACGGCACCAGCTTGATGTCTTTCTGCACGACGTCTTCTTCGAAGCGACGGCCGATCAGGCGCTTCACTGCGAACAGGGTGTTGTGCGGGTTGGTGACGGCCTGGCGCTTGGCCGACTGACCGACCAGGATCTCGCCATCGTTGGCGTAGGCCACGATCGAAGGGGTGGTACGCGCGCCTTCGGCGTTTTCGATGACCTTGACGTTACCGTTTTCCAGGATGGAGACGCACGAGTTGGTGGTCCCCAGGTCGATACCGATGATTTTGCCCATGTTTACTCTCCCGAAACTTGAATTAGGTAGCAGCGACTACTTTGGCCAACTGCGGTAATACTTGAATGCTTGACACCTAGATGGGGATGCCCGGAAGGATTTCAAGCCTTTTCGTCGATCGATGGCTGGGGCGCCGCCGGTGCCTTGCTGACCACCACCATGGCGGGACGCAGCAGGCGACCATTGAGCAGGTAGCCCTTCTGGAACACCTTGAGCACGCTGTTGGGCTCGACCTCGGCGCTTTCCTGCATGGCCATGGCCTGGTGGTGTTCGGCGTTGAAGGGTTCGCCGTGCGGGTCGACCGCCTCGAGGTTGTAGCGCTTGAGGGTGTCGTGGAACATCTTCAGGGTCAGCTCGATGCCTTCGCGCATCGGCTTGATGGTCTCGTCGTCGGCGCTGGACAGCTCCAGGCCACGCTCCAGGCTGTCGACCACTGGCAGCAGGTCGCCGGCGAACTTCTCAAGGGCGAACTTGTGGGCCTTCTCGACATCCTGTTCGGCGCGACGGCGGATGTTCTGCAGCTCGGCGGCAGTACGCAGGGACTGGTCCTTGGCGGCGGCCAGCTGCTCCTCGAGCACTTGGACGCGGGCACCGAGATCCTCTGCACCAGCCTCTTCGGCGTTAAGGTTCTTCTCATCCAGCTGTTCGTCAGCCATTAGGTTTCTCCTCCGCAATTTCTTGGTGGGCGAGCCGAGCTCGTCTTGTCTTGCCGGCTATATGGGGTCGGAAAAACCGGGTTCAAGGGGCAAGCCGCTTTTCATGACTCACCCTGTTCGTCCTGCGGGGATTGGCAGGCCTGAAAAAAGTACTGTATAAATAACCAGACAAAAGCCTTCGGGAGCCGCCCCATGCTGGTGCACCTGTCCATTCACAACTACGCCATCGTCGAACACCTCGATCTCGAGCTTGCCCGCGGCATGAGCGTGATCACTGGCGAGACCGGCGCGGGCAAGTCGATCATGCTCGACGCCCTCGGCCTGGCCCTGGGCGATCGCGCCGACAGCGGCGTGGTGCGCCCGGGTGCGGACAAGGCGGACATCCTCGCCACCTTCGACCTGGACGAAATCCCGGAGGCCCGCAACTGGCTCGCCGAACGCGACCTGGACCACGCCGGCCCGTGCATCCTGCGCAGGGTGATAACCGGCGAAGGCCGCAGCCGTGGCTATATAAATGGCACGCCCTGCCCGCTGGGCGACCTCAAGGCACTCGGCGAACTGCTGATCGACATCCACAGCCAGCACGAGCACCAGTCCCTGCTCAAGACCGACACCCATCGCCGCCTGGTGGACGAATACGCCGGCGCCATTGACCTGGCCCGCCAAGTACACCTGGCGGCCCAGCGCTGGCGCCAGACCCGCCTGGAGCTGGAGCGCCTGTCCAATTCCGGCGACGAGCAACGCGCCCGCCATCAATTGCTCAGCTACCAGCTGGAGGAGCTGGACAACCTCGGCCTGGGCGAGAACGAACTGGAGCAACTGGAACAGGAACACAAGAGCCTGACCAACGCCGAGGCTTTGTTCGGCATCTGCCGCCAGGTCATCGACCAATGCAGCGAAAGCGACTCGGGTAACGTGCTCAGCGCCCTGACAGCCAGCCTCAACCGCCTGAGCGCCGTGGCCAATGCACCCAAGGCACTCGGTGAAGCGGCCAACCTGATCGCCAGCGCGCAGATCCAGATCGAAGAGGCCGTGGGCGAGCTCAACCGCTTCCTCGACCATTTCGACGCCGATCCCATGCGCCTGCAGGCTCTGGAGGAGCGGCTCGACACCATCTATACCCTGGCACGCAAACACCGCGTGCACCCCACCGAGCTTCCGCACCTGCAGCAGCGCCTGATTGAGGAGCTCGAAGGGCTCAACACCAGCGATGAGTCGATCGAGCGGCTGGGCGAGGAGCTCGCGGCCTATGCCCAGCACTACCGCGAGAAGGCCACCGAGCTCAGCGGCTTGCGTCAGCAGGCTGCCAAACAGCTTGCGACCGCCGTCGAGCAGGAAATCCAGCGCCTGGGCATGCCTGGCGGGCGTTTCTGCATCGAGCTGACCCCCTATGCAGGCGATGAACTGTCGCCCCATGGCCTGGAAGGGGTCGAACTGCTGGTCAGTGCCAACCCCGGGCAACCACTCAAGGGCCTGGCCAAGGTAGCGTCGGGCGGCGAACTGTCACGCATCAGCCTGGCGATCCAGGTCATCACCGCACAGACCTCGCGCATTCCCACCCTGGTGTTCGACGAAGTGGACGTCGGCATCGGCGGCCCTACCGCCGAGATCGTCGGCCAACTGCTGCGCCGCCTGGGCGAGCGTGGCCAAGTACTGACGGTCACCCACCTGCCCCAAGTCGCCGCGCAAGGGCATCATCACCTGTTCGTGCACAAGGTGCGCAACAGCGACACTACCCATACTGCAGTCGCCAGCCTGGGCAAGCGCGAGCGGGTGGAGGAAGTGGCGCGAATGCTGGGGGGCATCGACCTGACCAAGGAATCGTTGGCCCATGCACGCAAGATGGTAGTGAAGTCCTGACATCAATGCTGTAGGAGCGGCCTTGTGCCGCGAAAGGGCCGCAAAGCGGCCCTGCAATCTCTGCTGCGAAGCTGAAATTAGGGAGCGCTACGCACTCCTTTCGCGGCACAAGGCCGCTCCTACAGGGGCGGGCATCACCCGCTGAAAGCACAAAGGCGACCCGAAGGTCGCCTTTGCTTTTGGTAACGAGAAAATCGTTACTTTTTCTTGCGTACGTACAAAACCAGATTGTGATCCACCAGCTCGTAGCCGTGCTGGGCAACGATCTCTTTCTGGCGCCTCTCGATCTCGGCATCCATGAATTCGATGACCTCGCCGGAATCCACGTTGACCATGTGGTCGTGGTGGCCGCCATCAGCCAGCTCGAATACTGCATGACCGCCGTCGAAGTTGTGGCGAACCACCAGACCCGCCGCTTCGAACTGGGTCAGTACGCGATACACGGTCGCCAGGCCAACATCCTCGCCAGCCTCCATCAGCGCCTTGTAGACATCCTCGGCGCTCATGTGACGCTGCTCGGTGGAGTCGAGCATCTGTAGGATCTTGACTCGAGGCAGGGTCACCTTGAGACCGGCTTTGCGCAATTCGCTATTTTCAACCATGGTCAGCTTTCTCGCCGATGCTGCTTCGCAGCTTCTCTTAATACGGGTATGATCGGGGTTTACGTTGTCCAGCCAAGATAGTGGAAGTCGCCCACCGATGCAAAACACCAAGCTCTTGCTAACCAGCCTCACCCTCGTGGGACTGCTCGCACTCGCCGGTTGCTCGTTTCCCGGGGTTTACAAAATCGACATCCAGCAGGGCAATGTCGTTACGCAGGACATGATAGACCAATTGCGCCCCGGAATGACCCGCCGGCAAGTAAGGTTTATCATGGGCAACCCACTGATTCAGGACACCTTCAACACCAACCGCTGGGACTACCTCTACAGCCTCCAGCCCGGCGGTGGCCAGCGCCAGCAAGAGCGCATGAGCATCTTCTTCAACGACAGCGACCAACTGGTCAGCCTGTCCGGCGACTTCATGCCAGGCGTGAGCCGCGACCAGGAAATCCTCGGTGGCAGCGGCGACACCACCGTCAGCCCAGCTGCCGAACAGGGCCAGCCGGAAGAAAAACCAGCCAAGCCAGGTTCGCTGGAAGAGTCGATCCAGAAAGAGATCGACACCATCGAGACCACGCCGGTCCCGACGCCAGCACCACTGGAAACCTCCCCGCAGTAAACGCGGCCGACACGAAAAAGCCCGGGCAGTGCCCGGGCTTTTTGTTACAAGGCTGTCGAACCCACACCTACAGAAGCCCGCATGCCCCTCAGCCTTGCCGCGCCGCCCGCGCCTTGGCTGCCCGCTGCTTGCGCACTTCCTTGGGGTCGGCCAGCAGTGGCCGGTAGACCTCCAGGCGATCGCCCTCTTCGACCCTGCGCTGCGCAGGGTCCGCAACCACCTTGCCAAAGATCCCTACCGGGCACGCTTCCAAATCCAGGCCAGGCACCTGCTCGGCGAGCCGAGACAGACGCAGCGCCTCACGCACGCACGTCCCTTCAGGCACTACGCACGCCAACAACCACTGGCGCTCGGCCGTGGCATACACCACCTCTATATTCAGGCCCGAGTCAGCCATTGAGCTGCTTGGCCCGCTGACAGAAGGCATCGACCAAGGTGTTGGCTGCCTGGTTGAACAGCGGCCCCAGGGTGGCGCGCACCAGTGGCCCGGCGTAGTCGAAGGACAAGTCCAGGCTGATCTTGCAGGCCTTCTCGCCCAACGGTTTGAACACCCACAGCCCATGCAGCTGGGTGAACGGCCCCTCTTCGAGGTTCATCTCGATCGATTGCCCCGGCACCAGCACATTGCGCGTGACGAACTGCTGGCTCATGCCGCCCTTGGCCACTTCCAGCTTCGCCCGCATGTGCATCTCGCTGGCCTCGATCACAGTCGCGGCCGAGCACCACGGCAGGAACTTCGGATAACTGGCCACATCGTTGACCAGATCGTAGAGCGCCTGGGCAGGGTATGGCAGCAGGGCAGAGCGTTGAATATGGGTAGTCATCCAGGCGTCACTTCCAAGACAGGGCGGCAGCGCTTCTCAGCGCTTCGAAAACAGTGCTGTTCACAGAAACAGGCCCTGCATTGTCCGGGATTCATCCTACAGGCTCAAGCACACCTAAACCCCGTAGCCGACAACGCGACGACTCCCTATAATGCGGCCCCTATGGCTAAGCAAAAGAAACATCCGACCGGGACCATCGCGCAGAACAAGAAAGCGCGACACGATTACTTCATCGAGCATAAGTTCGAGGCCGGGCTGGTCCTGTCCGGCTGGGAAGTAAAGAGCCTGCGGGCCGGCAAGGCGCACCTGACCGACAGCTACGTGCTGCTCAAGGACGGCGAAGCCTGGCTGTTCGGCAGCCACATCACCCCGCTGACCACCGCCAGCACCCACGTCATCGCCGACCCCACGCGCACCCGCAAGCTGCTGCTGAACAAGCGCGAGCTCGAGCGCCTGGAAGCGTCCGTGGCACAGAAGGGCTACACCTGCGTGGCCCTGTCGCTGTACTGGAGCAAGCACCTGATCAAGTGCGAGATCGCACTCGGCAAGGGCAAGAAGGAATACGACAAGCGCGACACCATGCGCGAACGCGATTCCAACCGCGAGCTGCAACGGGCTGTGCGTAACAAGGGCAAGGACGAGTAATCCCCCTAGCCAGCTGGCGCAGTTATTGTAGGAGCGGCCTTGTGCCGCGAAAGGGCTGCCCAGCAGCCCCAGCACTCCGAGCGCCAACGACAAGCCCCCGGGGCGGCCAAGCGGCCCTTTCGCGGCACAAGGCCGCTCCTACAACGACCGTACGGATCGTCGGCCACAGGCAATCAACGCCCGCTGCGCCGCTCCGCCCGCGCCACCCGCTGGGCTTCTTCCTGCGCTTCCTCGAGCACTTCCTGCACATACAGGATATGCCGGCTCGACACCTCCCGCGCATCCTCCGCCCTGCCCTCGACAATCGCCTGGTACAGCTCCCTGTGCTGGCTGATCAGCATGTCCCGGGTCTCGGAGCGCTGCTGGTACATGCCGCCGATGTTGGTCACCACGTTGCGCTTGAGCAGGTCGAACAGGCCGCGGATGGTGTGCAGCAGCACTGCGTTATGGCTGGCCTCGGCAATCGCCAGGTGGAAACGCGCATCGGCCGCGCCCTCCTCTGCCCGGCTGACCTCACTGGCCCGGGAATAGCAGTCCTGCAACGCATCGAATGCCGCCTTGAGCCGCTCGCGGTCAGGCTCGGTGGCGCGCTGGGCTGCGTAGAAGGCGCATGAAGCCTCAAGGGTGTGACGAAACTCCAGCAGGTCGCGCTGCGCGTCGGGGTTGCGCTCGAACAACTGCATCAGCGGGTCGCTGAAGGTCGAACCCAGCGTCTCGGCGACGTAGTTGCCACCGCCCTGGCGGCTGACCAACAGGCCCTTGGCCACCAACTTCTGGATCGCCTCGCGCAGGGACGGTCGGGATACGCCGAACTGCTCGGCCAGGACACGCTCGGCCGGCAGGCGCTGCCCCGAGGTCAGCGTGCCCTCGAGAATCATTCCTTCCAACCGGTCGACAATATCGTCGGACAGGCGCCGTTGGCGGACCTGATCAAAAACCATCACATGTTCTCCACAAACCCCACGAACACCGGGGCCGCCTATTCTCGCCGATACCGGCCACGACGACACCCATCAGATGACGATTTTCCCTACCCGACAGATGCCCATTCATCGACATCCGACCAAAGTTTTCCCCGAGACAAATTGACACGGCCTCAACGAGGCTTTTAACCTAGCGACCAGCCATTGTAAATTGGTCTTACCAATTATCCAATGCCAGTGCCTGACCAACAACAATTAGGGGCCACCCCATATGCAAACCTGGCAACAGCTCTATAGTCCGCTTGGTAGTCTTGGCCTGTCCGCGCTGGCGGCAGTCATTCCCATCGTGTTCTTCTTCCTTGCCCTGGCCGTGTTCCGCCTCAAAGGCCACGTCGCCGGCAGCATCACCCTTGCCCTGTCGATCCTGGTGGCGATCTTCGCCTTCCAGATGCCCGTCGACATGGCACTGGCCGCCGCAGGCTATGGTTTCCTCTACGGCCTATGGCCCATCGCCTGGATCATCGTCGCCGCGGTGTTCCTGTATAAACTCACGGTCAAGAGCGGCCAGTTCGAAGTGATCCGCAGTTCGGTCCTGTCGATCACCGACGACCAACGCCTGCAAGTGCTGCTGATCGGCTTCTGCTTTGGCGCCTTCCTGGAAGGTGCGGCCGGCTTCGGCGCGCCGGTGGCCATCACCGCCGCGCTGCTGGTGGGCCTTGGCTTCAACCCGCTGTACGCCGCGGGCCTGTGCCTGATCGCCAACACCGCGCCCGTGGCCTTCGGCGCCCTGGGCATCCCGATCATCGTCGCCGGCCAGGTGACCGGCATCGACGCGTTCCACATCGGTGCCATGACCGGTCGCCAGCTGCCCTTGCTGTCGCTGTTCGTGCCGTTCTGGCTGGTGTTCATGATGGATGGCCTGCGCGGCGTGAAGGAAACCTGGCCTGCCGCCTTGGTCGCTGGCCTGAGCTTCGCCGTCACCCAGTACTTCACCTCGAACTTCATCGGCCCGGAACTGCCGGACATCACCTCGGCCCTGGCCAGCCTGATCGCCCTGACCCTGTTCCTGAAAGTCTGGCAGCCCAAGCGCGCCTTCGCCGAAGCCAAGGGCAGCGTCGGCGCTGCCGTGGTCAGCGGCGGTGGCAGCCAGCCTTCCCCGTACAGCCTGGGCGAGATCTTCAAGGCCTGGTCGCCGTTCCTGATCCTCACCGTACTGGTGACCATCTGGACGCTGAAGCCGTTCAAGGCCGCGTTCGCCGCGGGTGGCTCGATGTACGACTTCGTGTTCAACTTCGCCATTCCGCATCTGGACCAACTGGTGATCAAGGGCGCGCCGATCGCCGCCACGCCAACCGCCATGCCGGCGATCTTCAAGCTCGACCCGATCTCCGCCACCGGCACTGCGATCTTCCTCTCGGCGCTGCTGTCGATGATGGTGCTGAAGATCAACGTCAAAACCGGTCTGACCACTTTGAAGGAAACCTTCTGGGAGCTGCGCTGGCCGATCCTGTCGATCGGCATGGTCCTGGCCTTCGCCTTCGTCACCAACTATTCGGGCATGTCCTCGACCATGGCCCTGGTGCTGGCCGGTACGGGTGCCGCCTTCCCGTTCTTCTCGCCGTTCCTGGGCTGGCTGGGCGTGTTCCTGACAGGCTCCGATACATCGTCCAACGCCCTGTTCAGCTCGCTGCAGGCCACTACCGCGCATCAGATCGGGGTCAACGACACCCTGCTGGTAGCGGCCAACACCAGCGGCGGCGTGACCGGCAAGATGATCTCGCCGCAATCGATCGCCGTGGCCTGCGCCGCTACCGGCCTGGTCGGCAAGGAATCCGACCTGTTCCGCTTCACCGTCAAGCACAGCCTGTTCTTCGCCACCATCGTCGGCCTGATCACCCTGGTCCAGGCCTACTGGCTCACCGGCATGCTGGTTCATCACTAAAGTGAAAGGGGCCGGGCGCCCTGGCGCGCCCGGCAACCACACCCACCCACGCTGCGAGAATCCATGATCATTTCCGCCTCCACCGACTATCGCGCCGCGGCCCAACGCAAGCTGCCTCCTTTCCTCTTCCATTACGCCGACGGCGGCGCCTACGCCGAGTACACCCTGCGCCACAACGTCGAGGACCTGGCGAGCATCGCCTTGCGTCAGCGGGTGCTGAAGAACATGTCCGAGCTGAGCCTGCAGACGACGCTGTTCGGCGAAACCCTGAGCATGCCCGTGGCCCTGGCCCCGGTGGGCCTGACCGGCATGTACGCACGCCGAGGCGAAGTGCAGGCGGCACGCGCGGCGGCGGCCAAGGGCATTCCCTTCACAATGTCGACCGTCTCGGTCTGCCCCATCGAAGAGGTCGCCCCGGCCATCGACCGGCCGATGTGGTTCCAGCTCTATGTGCTCAAGGACCGCGGCTTCATGCGCAACGCCCTGGAACGTGCCAAGGCCGCTGGCGTGAAGACCCTGGTGTTCACCGTCGACATGCCGGTCCCCGGCGCCCGCTACCGCGACGCCCATTCCGGCATGAGCGGCCCGAACGCACCGCTGCGGCGTATCTGGCAAGCCATGACCCACCCACAATGGGCCCTGGATGTCGGCTTGCTGGGCCGCCCCCATGACCTGGGCAACATCTCCAAGTACCGTGGCAACCCCACCGGCCTGGCCGACTACATCGGCTGGCTGGGCGCCAACTTCGACCCGTCCATTTCCTGGAAGGACCTGGAGTGGATCCGCGAATTCTGGGACGGCCCGATGATCATCAAGGGTATCCTCGACCCCGATGACGCCCGGGACGCGGTGAAATTCGGCGCCGACGGCATCGTGGTGTCCAACCACGGCGGGCGCCAGCTCGACGGTGTGCTGTCCAGCGCCCGCGCGTTGCCGGCGATCGCCGATGCGGTCAAGGGCGACCTGAAGATCCTCGCCGACTCCGGCATCCGCAACGGCCTGGACGTGGTGCGCATGGTCGCCCTGGGCGCCGATACCGTGCTGATCGGCCGCGCCTTCCTCTACGCCCTGGCCACCCACGGCGAAGCCGGGGTGAAGAACCTGCTCGAGCTGTTCGAGAAGGAAATGCGCGTGGCCATGGTGCTGACCGGCGCCAAGTCCATCAGCGAGATCAGCCGCGACTCGCTGGTCCGCGAACTGGGCGCCTGAGCGCCCGTCCGAACACTGCCTGATTGCCCGGGGCACGCAGCGCGCCAGACGCCGCGGCCCCACGAGGAGACTGCATGAGCTTGCCCGCCGCGTTCCTGCGAGATACCGAGCATTTGATTCCCGCCGAGCGCCGATTCGACGACCCGACCTCGACCCTGGCCTTCGGTACCGATGCCAGCTTCTACCGGTTGGTTCCCAAGCTGGTGGTGCGGGTCGAATCCGAGGACGAAGTGGTGGGCCTGCTGCACCTGGCCCAGCGCGACCGCGTGCCGGTGACCTTCCGCGCCGCCGGCACCAGCCTCTCGGGCCAGGCCATCAGCGACTCGGTACTGATCGTGCTGGGTGACAACTGGAACGGCCGCCAGATCCGCGGCCAGGGCGAGCAGATCCGCCTGCAGCCCGGCGTCATCGGCGCCCAGGCCAACGCCTGGCTGGCGCCCTTCGGACGCAAGATCGGCCCGGACCCGGCCTCGATCAACGCCTGCAAGATCGGCGGCATCGTCGCCAACAATGCCAGCGGCATGTGCTGCGGCACGGCGCAGAACACCTACCACACCCTGGCCGGCATGCGCCTGGTGCTGGCCGACGGCACCCGCCTGGACACCGAAGACCCGGCCAGCGTCGCCGCCTTCGAGCAGAGCCATGCCACGCTGCTGGACGAACTGGCCCGCCTGGGCCGGGAAACCCGCGCCAACACGGCCCTGGCCGACAAGATCCGGCACAAGTACCGCCTGAAGAACACCACCGGGCTGTCCCTCAATTCGCTGATCGACTACGACCAGCCGCTGGATATCCTCCAGCACCTGCTGGTCGGCTCCGAAGGCACGCTCGGCTTCATCAGTGCGGTCACCTACGACACCGTGCCCGACCATCCGCACAAAGCCAGCGCGCTGCTGGTCTTCCCCAGCGTGGAAAGCTGCTGCCGCGCCGTGACCGTACTCAAGCCGCAGCCGGTTTCCGCCGTCGAGCTGCTCGACCGCCGCAGCCTGCGCTCGGTGCAGGACATGCCCGGTATGCCGAGCTGGGTCAAAGGCCTGTCGGCCAATGCCTGCGCCCTGCTGATCGAGTCCCGCGCCGCCAGCCAGGGCCTGCTGCACGAGCAGCTTGGCCAGGTGATGGCCGCCATCGCCGAATTCCCGCTGGAGCAGCGGGTCGACTTCAGCGAAGACCCGGCGGTGTACAACCAGCTGTGGAAGATCCGCAAGGACACCTTCCCCGCCGTCGGAGCCGTGCGCCAGACCGGCACCACGGTGATCATCGAAGACGTGACCTTCCCCATCGAACAATTGGCCGAAGGCGTCAACCGCCTGATCCAGCTGTTCGACAAGCACCACTATGACGAAGCGATCATCTTCGGCCATGCCCTGGAGGGCAACCTGCACTTCGTGTTCACCCAAGGTTTCAACAGCGCCGTGGAAGTGGCGCGCTACCAGGCCTTCATGGACGATGTGGCGCAGTTGGTGGCTGTGGAGTTCGGCGGCTCGCTCAAGGCCGAGCACGGCACCGGGCGCAACATGGCCCCCTTCGTCGAGCTCGAATGGGGCCATGAGGCCTACCAATTGATGTGGACGCTCAAGCGCCTGCTCGACCCTAACGGCATCCTCAACCCTGACGTGGTGCTCAGCGACGACCGGGACATCCACCTCAAGTACCTCAAGCCCCTGCCGGCCGCCGATGACATCGTCGACAAGTGCATCGAGTGTGGCTTCTGCGAGCCGGTGTGCCCGTCCAAGGGGCTGACCCTGAGCCCACGCCAACGGATCGTCATGTGGCGCGACATCCAGGCGAAGAAACGCGCCGGCGTCGATACCCGCGAACTGATGCAGACCTACCAGTACCAGGGCATCGACACCTGTGCCGCCACCGGCCTGTGCGCCCAGCGCTGCCCGGTGGGCATCAATACCGGCGAGCTGGTGAAGAAGCTGCGCAGCCAAGCTGCCGAGCACAACAAGGCCGCCGACTGGCTCGCCGACAACTTCCATACCGCCTTGCGCGGCGCACGCCTGACGCTGGCCGCCGCCAACGGCGCGCGCAAACTCCTCGGCGCCCCGCGCCTGAGTCGCCTGAGCGCCTCGCTGAGCAAGGCCAGCAACGGCCGCCTGCCGCAGTGGACGCCAGCCATGCCGCAGCCGCTGCGCACCTTCGCCCCGGCCCGGCCGATCAATGACGCCCGCCCACGGGTGGTTTACCTGGCTGCCTGCGTGTCCCGGGTCATGGGCCCGGCCGCTGGCGACAAGGAGCAAAGCTCACTGCTGGACAAGACCCGCGCCCTGCTGGAAAAAGCCGGCTACCACGTGATATTCCCGGAAAAGGCCGACAGCCTATGCTGCGGCCAGCCGTTCGCTTCCAAGGGCTACCCCGAGCAGGCCGAACACAAGCGCCAGGAACTGATCAACGCCCTGCTGCACGCCAGCCGCGGCGGCCTCGACCCCATCTACTGCGACACCAGCCCCTGCACCCTGCGCCTGGTCCAGGACCTGGGCGACACCCGCCTGGACCTCTACGACCCGGTGCGCTTCATCCGCACCCACCTGGTCGACAAGCTGGAGTTCACGCCGCAGCGCGAGCCAGTGGCCGTACACGTCACCTGCAGCACCCAGCATTTGGGCGAAAGCCAGGCACTGATCGACCTGGCCAGACTGTGCAGCCAGCAGGTGGTGATCCCGGAAGGCATCCATTGCTGCGGCTTCGCCGGCGACAAAGGCTTCACCACACCCGAGCTCAACGCCCACTCCCTGCGCACGCTCAAAGATGCGGTGCAGCATTGCAGCGAAGGCATTTCCACCAGCCGCACCTGCGAAATCGGCCTGTCCAGCCACAGCGGCATCGACTATCACGGGCTGGTGTACCTGGTGGATCGCGTTACCCGACCGCGTCCTCTGTAATCCCTCCCGACGGCCCGCCCGGACTTTTCCATGCCGGGCCCGCCCCAATCGCCGGAAAACCGGCTCCCACAACCTCTGAAAACAACGCAGAACAGGTGGGAGCCGGCTCGCCGGCGATTCGAGGGCGCAGCCCTCGCCTGCACCTCGATTGAACCCTCGCCAAATCCTGGGAGTCCACCCTTACAGGCCCACCTACCAGAGGCCATCACGAGGAGACACCCATGAAAGGTACTGCGCTTTCCGCCCTGTTCGCGGCCGCAACCCTGCTGGCCTCGCCGGTGTTCGCCGCCGAGGACCTCTGTGCCATCAACCTGCAGAAGATCGATGACAACATGGCCACCGTCGGCACCACCTCCGAAGGCCTGGACAAAGCCATCACCGAGCAGGTCGACAAAGCCAAGGCAGCCCAAGCCGCCGGCGATACCAAGGAATGCATCGCCGTCACCTCCAAAGTGCTCGAACGCATGGAAAAAACCGAGAAAGGCAGCGGCTCGACCGGAGGCGCCGGCAGCGGCTCTTGAGGCACGCCGGCCGCAGCAGTCGACGCAGCCCATGCAAAGGCGTATACTGCGCTCACGTGTCGAAGGGCACGTCAGCTAGAGCTGAGTGTGGGGCCGATCAGGATTCGACGCCGGTAGCGAAACTCTAGGTGCATGCCGAGTTGGTAACAGAACTCGTAAATCCACTGTTGCAACTTTCTATAGTTGCCAATGACGAAAACTACGAGGGCTACGCTCTCGCTGCGTAAGCAGCTGAGCCCGCTCTCCTGGTAGCTTCGGCTCCAGCAATCACCAGGGGATGCCTGTAAACCCGAAGTGATTGTCATACAGAACAGGATCGTCGTGTAGCACGTTGTGGGCAAAGCGACTAAAACTTACACAACTCGTCCAAAGCACCCTGCCCGTCGGGCGGCTGCGGATTAACTCAGTAGACACGGCTAAGCATGTAGTACCGACAGCGGAGTACTGGCGGACGGGGGTTCAAATCCCCCCGGCTCCACCAAATCCTAAGAAGAAGACGCCCTAGGGCGTCTTTTTTTATGCCTGGAATTCAGTGTCTCAGCGGCATCGACACCATGCCATCATCTTCTTTCCTCCTCCTTCATCGCCTCCAGCTTGCTGAACTGCTCGCTGGCCAGCCGGCTAATGATCCGGATCGCCTGATGAATACCCGCCGTGTTACGGAAGCTCAGCTGTGGGTTGTGCTCGCACTCCAGCACTTCGTCATGCTGGACCAGCACCTCACCGAGCAACTCGAGCGTCCAGACGTAGCTCTGGATAGAAGATAGGCATTCATGGTCAGACATGGGGCACCTCCCGATTAGCACGGGTGGCGCGGGATTGGCTGTCGATCGGATAGAAGGTTGGGGCTGGGGTGGCTGCGGGGGTTGGGCGGCGGAGAGCGGATGCGAGGATCCTGCTCAGAATGCGAATAAGCATGCATGAGACTCCAAGTTTGAGATTGGAGCTACCACGATCCTTCCTACGGGATTGGGTGGCAGCTGTGCGTGGGGTAGGAATACCGGGAAACTTGGAACCCGGCCAGGCCGAAGCCTGCCCACACACAGCCGCCATGACATCGCAGCGGGCGCAAAAAAGGCGCCAGCCGTTGTGATGGGGCGCCTAGTGCGTGCGCCAAGTTTACCAGCAGGTTCCTACACCTGGTCGCAGATTTTGCTGCGACCCGGGTAATGTAGGCCTAGGCCGGATCGATTCGCAACGGCTGGTGTGGAAGGAAAATTCCTGTAACTGAGAAGGAAAAACCGTTACGCATGTGAACGCTATGAGCAGATCACCTAGCATCGCCCACCTATCAACGGCGGCCACTGTTGTCAGGTAGATAGAGCCCTTGATCGTGAGGCCCGGCGGCAGATCAGCTATGAGCTGGGCCACGGTCGGATTGATGTGGTCGCTGCTTACGTAGGAGGTCACAAATGAGAAAGCCATTTGATATGGAGTTGTTCTTGGCTGGCCTGCTGACCGGATCTCACGCCAGCCGCCAACGCCATGTACGACAGGCGAAAATCATCCAGTCTGAGATCGCAGAGCGCTGGCAGCACAGAAACCTTGGACTTGGTAAAAAAGCACGTGGCTTGGTTTCTTGAGCATCGACTAAATCGACGAAGCGATGCGACGCGATATTACTATCTGCTGACCGTGCGGCTGCTCGCTCGTCGTTTACAAAAAACATGGGGTTTCAATCTATGAGTAAGACCGGCTGCTATTGACTCATAGCCACCGTTCGGCGCTGGCAGCAACCGGCCATTAGCTGCCCTTACTGAACAGCAACTTTGACTTGGTAGCAAACACTTTGGGGGCATTCAAAGGCTTGTGCTCCCGGCTTTACCGGAATTTTGCCAGCGGTGGCAGGGATGGCTTGATGTGGACCGTACGAGGGAATATCGTCTGGCTGCGCTATCAGCTGCGAGGTACACCATTTCAAGCAATCGAGGCAGGGATTTCTCGCTATGAACCACCCCCAAATAACGCTGTTGAAACTAGCCCGTGATCGACAACTCCCCCATCCAGCTATGCTGGACAAGTTCAATATTTCCAGCTGGCTTCAAGCCTATGAGTGGACTAGGAGCGAGCGAACCGAGGAGCGCGGCTTTCTCAATGGTGTTAACTGGCTCAATGAGCATTTCCGGCGCGTACAAAATACTCGTCAGCAATTCACTTTCAGCCGAGAAGCTCCGCTAAGCGCGAACGAACTTATCCAAGCACACTTGGGTGCCGCCAATCACGCGTTCTACCGGATTTCCGAAGAACAGATGGCGCTCATGACGGGACAGCCAGACGCGGCGATGGAGCAATATCTTGACCTTAAGTCCACCCTTACTAATAGCGGCGTTGAGGTTGATCCTAATACATTGAACGCGTTTCGGCTCGATAGCTTATGCGGGCCCTTCTGGGAGCTATTAATAAAACATAGGGATGACATAGACCGGGTCTTTCCTGAAGCTCGCCCCCATAAACTGGACAAGTTCATGTTCTTTGAGAACGAAACTTCAATGGCCCAGATTTTTTCGGGCAAAGTCGAGCAGCTCGTCCCACTGCCCTGGCGATGGCTTGGACAAAGCCGTCTCTTCTCCCCCCCATTTTCACCAACACCTTGGAAATTTCTAAAGTAACATCTGAGCGCTACATGCAGATCTTGGAGAAAATCGCTAAAGGCAATCTTCGCAAAAACTTTTAACTCCTAATTACAAACTATCACCAAAGGGCGCCCAGGAGGTTCGGATCAAAGCATGACATCAGCGGAATCAGCTGCAATTCCGCTGGTGCAAGTCAATCAAGGGCTAACAATGACCTTGATGTCCGAGCCCGAGATGCTCTTGATGTATGAATAGCTCGTTCCCAAGACGGCCAGTTGCTCCTTCGACACCTTCTCCGCTGATATCGCAGGCTGCACGATCACAAATTTGAAAATCAGCTCATGGTCGTGGCATTTGTTGCGCAGGATCTCCAGCTGCTGAGGCGTGCCTTTCAGCATTCGGTCGAAGTCCTTCAGCAGTCCTTGCTGGTAGCGATCCATTAGCCGGTTGAAGAACTTCTCGCCGGTGTAAAGCCATTTTACCGACCTGGATGCCTGACCGCATACTTCATAGACATCGGCGACGCGCGCCCCAGGTGCGGCGACGCCATTCGTCATAGGACAGAATTTGCAGTGGTACAGGTCGACGTAGATGGCATCCTGGTTCTCCCGAATTGCCACCAGGTCAGCGATTTCGCCTTTGCCGTCATCGTTGAACACGATTGAGTAATCGTCAGCGATCTTGTCGAAAGTGAACCCTTGTACTGAATCCTTGCGTCGCTCCGCACGCATTGACTCCTGATGGATTTTCGTCGTTCCCCAATCCCAGGCTTCGAGCAAACCAGCTGGCAGTTTTACATCCATGCTGTTGAGCGAGTACTGACGGTAGTTGCCCTGCACCATGGATCCGTCGACCTTGAGAAGTACCAGCGGCTCTCCATCCAGGTAAGAATCCAGTGGCATTTCGTGAGGGTAAAGGATCTTCACACCTGGGCAGGAGGTCTTGTACCCATCCTCCAACAATTTGATGGCGATGGTGGTCAGCCGGCGCTCCTCGCCCTCGTTACCCACAACAATGACGGGGATTTCCAGCGTCCGTGTATCAATGTACTCAGGCTTACCAAGCTCGACATCGAGCAGGTTGAAAGTCTCTCCCTGAAAATACAGCGAGATCCTTTGCTCGTTTTCGATCGCGATCGACACAGGCCAGTCGGCGTAGAACAGCCCCTCTGGCCATTTGTCCTTGATTTGGTCGGCACGCATGACATTTTTGAGGACGTCACCAGGGTCAATGGTGTTGTCGTTGAGTTTGACCGCCATCCGCTTGCACCACTCGACCCAGTAGTTGATCGGAGAGGAGTTCATCTCCCAGATCTTGCCCTTGTGCGAGCAGCCCACGGTGGTTCGTTCTCCATCCTCAAAACCAGTGGCGAAGATGTTCGACTTTGTCGCATTACCTTTCTCGATATCGCTGATCACCTGGTTGATGTCGCGCCCCACATGCATCGTAAACCGCAGGTCTTTCCGGGCGCGGGACAGGCCAACGTTCTGCAGCTTCATCAGCTTGATGTCGTGGAGCGTCCGGAACGCCGGCTCACCATTGATGCGACGAGAGTCTTTGGCCACCAGGTTCAGGAAGCGAGTTGCCTGGGTGTCGTCACCCGAGGAGTGAATGAAGAGGGTTTTCTGCGCTTTGTCATAGAACGCGATGTAAAGATTCCAGTTGGTATCGACGATTTCTTCGGTCTGAGCCCAGCCAACTAATGTCTCTCGCCGGGTTACCGCAATAACGGTATCGGCTTGCTCATTGATCGAGAAGTACTGCAGTGTCTCTCTACGCCCATCCAGACTCTGCGCCCGCTGCGGTGTCCAGTCTTTGGCAGAGACGTGATACGCCACGGCGCTGATTTTGGGGTTCGGGTTGAGCCCAAAGATCACCTGGGCATCGTCACCCTCAGCGAACTGTTCGTTGAAGTCCGCCTTCTCAATTTCCCGGCTGACCTTTTTCTCACTTACATTGCGAATGACTGCCCCCCAGTCAGCACTCTCCTTATAGAGGTCAGCCATCTGATGATCGGTCTTCTGGTTAGCGATGTTCGCCACGAACTTGGCATCGCCTAGGGCCGCATCAACCCGTGTCAGGCGGCCAATGAACTGGAGCGTCACTGCAGGGCTTTGGTGTTGGTCATGAATGGCAGCAATTTTGAGCTCAGGCAGATCGAAGCCCTCACCAAGCATATCGACGCACACGATGATCCGGTGCTTCTTCTTGATAATTTCAGCCATCACCCTAGCCTGATTCGGCACATTGCTATGAATCAGTACCGGCGTGAGGTCGGGGTGCTGCTTGTATATCTCAAACAGGTCCGACGCCCGCTTGTGCGACTTTGCCCGCACCATCATCAGATGGTTATACCCAGCCTTGAGGTCAGCCCTGAGCAGCTCAACAGCCTTGTCTGCGATGGCCTGATCGGACAGCTTGAGGTTGTATTCTCGTACCGGATGGAACTCGATACCTTTGAAATAGCCGTCAAGCTGCGCATCCCGGAGCGGGTAGTTGTAGATAATCTTGCCAGCTAGAGCCAGACCATCCTCCCGGAATGGCGTTGCAGTGAACTGAATACATGGTTTACCCATGAAGGCGGTTTTGATCCGGTTCCAGCTGGCAGCGGCGACATGATGAGCCTCGTCGATCATCAGGTGGCTGCACATGTTGACCAACGCCTCCAAGGCGGCCTCTTTGAATAACAACAGAGCCTGGGGAGTGGCCACAATGATGTTGGCGCTAGCCAAATCAGCAACCTGGTCCTCTGACAGCTTTGAATCGATGGCTGCAACAATGGGGTTGCGCGCCGTGTCCGATACCGCCCCCACGGAGCGGAGCGTCTTCATCTCCGTACACTTGCCCACCAACTGCGTTCTTAGGGCATCCGAGGGAACCAGGATCAAGGTCCTGGGCATCCTAGCAGCGATGATCAGCGCGAGCATGGTGTCGGTCTTCCCTGTACCGGTCGGCATGACCACGGTGGCCGTCGAAGAGGGATCAACCACCAGATGTCCCAAGGTGGCATAGAGCGCAGCCAATTGCGGTTTGCGCAGCCCGGGTACGTTCGTCTTGGGATCGTCGAGACTGAATTTGAAGAGATGGTTTTGCCAGCTCTGGTACACATCCAAATGCGTTATGACTACGTCGTCCATGGTGATTACCTGATGGCAGAAGAGACGTCCCAGGAAATAGGTGGCGATATAGTAGCACGCCCATTATTGCCTGCACGGCCTTAACCAATTAGACAAAAGGACAAACCCGTCGAGGCCCGCACAGGTTTGACGAATTGTCGTGCTCGCTTTTGGCCAAATGCTGAGCACTGGCATCAATCCGACCAGTAGCCGACAGGTGAGGCTAAACACAAAAAACTGCGAAAGCGGTAAAAACCCTTACAATCCAAGGCCGGATTTCCTACACATTGTCCCCATCGTTGCCAAAGAGATAGCCCGTGAGTAACTCAGAAAGCGCATCCGCGCCACTGGTTGACGTAGTGAAGCTTGCCGCATCCCTCCAACGGTTCGCAGATGATCGCGATTGGCAGCAGTTCCATTCCCCCAAAAATCTCATCCTGGCGCTCACTGGTGAGGTAGGAGAACTGTGCGAGATTTTCCAATGGATGAGCGACGCCGATTCGATCTCCGCCGCAACAGACCCCGAAATCGGCCAAGCCGTCAAGGATGAACTGGCGGACGTATTCATGTACCTGGTCCGCCTGAGCAGCGTACTTGGCATTGACCTCAACGAGGCGGTGACACAGAAACTCGCCTCGAATGGCCAGAAGTACCCCGTAGATAAAGCCAGAAGCACCAGCAAAAAGTACGACCGACTCTGACCAACACGCACCTAAGGACAACCCGTGATCGTTTACGCTGCGACCAAACAGCAATTTCTTAAAGACAACGATAACGATGACATTGAGGAGGTGATCCTCAGGCATTACAAGGAAGCTACCGGCAAGAACGTTGGCTCCTCGGAAATCAGGTCGTGGCAAGGGTCCCTGACGTACATGGCCAAGGTCCTTAGAGATGAGGGCCTCCCGAGCGATGCAGGCCTGGCCATTGAATTGCACATTCCGCAGTCGTCGAAGCGAATCGACTTTCTACTCACCGGTCGCGACGAAAACCAGGCAAAAAAGGCCGTACTGATCGAGCTGAAGCAATGGAGCAAGGCCAACGCCACAACCAAAGACGCCATCGTCAAAACGGCGTTGGGTGGCGGCCTCATTGAGACCATTCACCCGTCCTATCAGGTATGGTCCTATGCAGCGCTGCTGGAAGGCTTCAACGAGGCGGTGTATGACAAAAGCATCGAAATCCGTCCGTGTGCCTACCTCCATAACTATGTCAGCGACGGGGTCATAGATTCAGCACACTATGAGCCCCACATCAGCAAGGCTCCGCTGTTTCTGAAAGGCCCGGAAGAGCTCACTAAACTCAGAACCTTTCTGAAAAAGCATATAAGTCATGGCGACAACAAAGAGGTTCTTTACGAGCTGTCCGAAGGAAAAATTCGCCCATCCAAGGCGCTAGCCGAAGCCCTCGGGGGGTTGATGAAAGGCAAACCCGAGTTCGTATTGATTGACGATCAGAAAGCAATTTTTGAGTCGGCGCTTGCGGCGGCATGCGAGGCCTCGGACCAAGCACCCAAGGTGATGATCATCGAAGGTGGACCGGGCACCGGAAAAACTGTTCTGGCTATCAATCTGCTGGTGAAGCTCACCGAATTGAAGCTGATGAGCAAATACGTCTCCAAGAATGCTGCCCCTCGCAAGGTCTACGAAAGCAAACTGGTTGGCACCATCAAGCGTAGCCATTTCTCGAATTTCTTTTCAGGCTCTGGGGCATTCATCGACACTGAGCCCAACACATTCGATGCGCTTATCGTGGACGAGGCTCACCGGCTGAATGAGAAAAGCGGGCTTTATGGAAACCTTGGGGAGAACCAGATCAAGGAGCTGATTGACTCAGCGAAATGCTCCATTTTCTTCATTGATGAGGACCAGCGTGTAACCTTGAGCGATATCGGCAGCAAGCAGGCGATTCGCGCCTTTGCGAAAGCCAAGGGTGCGGTGGTTGAAGAACACGTGCTGTCTTCGCAGTTTCGCTGCAGTGGTTCTGACGGTTACCTGGCATGGCTGGATGACACGCTAGGCATTCGCTCGACGGCAAATCCGACGCTTGAGACCCAAGAGTACGAGTTTAAGGTGTTCGACTCACCTCAGGCGATGCATGACGCAATCAACGAGAAAAACCACAGGAACAAAGCTCGTGTGGTCGCGGGCTATTGCTGGCCTTGGTTGAGCAAGAAAGACCCCACCGCTTTTGATATCGTGATTGGTGACTACAAACGCCAATGGAACCTGGATCAGGATGGCAGCCTGTGGATCATCGCTGAAAACTCCATCGAGCAGGTTGGCTGCATTCATACCTGCCAAGGTTTGGAAGTCGACTACGTCGGGGTAATTATCGGTCCAGATCTGGTCGTGCGTGACGGTCAGGTAGTGACATCCCCGGATGAGCGCGACAAGCACGATAAATCGATTCGCGGCTGGAAAAAAATGATGAAAGAGCAACCTACCCTCGCGAAAAGTGAAACAGACCTGATCATCAAAAATACATACCGAACCCTGATGACACGGGGGATGAAGGGTTGCTACCTGTACTGCACCGACAAAGAGACGGCGCAATACTTCGAGAGTCGGCTTAGCCAACACGGCAATCATTGACGGTATCGTTTGCTAGGAGCCCCTGTACCGGCAAGCGCAGGGGCAACGGTCAACTGGATGACCATTTGCTTTATAGATTCGGCCCCGATTCGTTTTCGGGGCCGGTTCTCAAAAAGCACCGTCCATCGGAATCCAGACCACGCAACGTTCCAACTGGTATTCCATACAAGTTGACCAAAAAATTATTTACCAGCCAAAACAGATAGATACCGACCGGCTTCAAATTACCCCAGCCCATTAAAAACCGTCCACGGACGTCTCTTCTTTGGGACTTTGCACTATCCAGAACTAACATTTTTTACCGGTATGCCACTGACGATTTACATTCCCGTGGGGCATCATCAGGTGCCTAGCATAAAACCATCCCCTTCCAACGAGCGTACCCTGAGCAACGCCCAGAAGCAGCACGAAGAGCGCGGGCACGGCAATCAGCTGGATTCTGACCCGCGGCACCGCTGCTCGGTTTGCTCTCGGCGCGCCCGCGGCGCCTACAGCCCAGCGAGCCACGCGCGGTAAATCTTTAGCGCCTCCACGCACAACTCACTGGTGGTATTGCCGCTGGCACTGGCCTTGCCTGAAAACATCCGCAGACTGGCAGCGGCAGCAGCCATTACCCAGATATCGGGCAGCACCCCGGCTGTTACATTGATTCACTCCCCGTACCCATTCTGCCCGGATCTTATTCGTCAACGCCCAACCCCTACACTGCTCACAACGCTTTCATCTCAGCAATATCCCGCGCCACCTGATCTGCAGAGTGATCAAACATTGCCTGCTCCTGCACATCCAGCGGCAACTCGATCACCCGCGCCAGTCCCTGCTCTGCCAGTACACAAGGCACGCCCATGGCGATGTCGTGACGCCCGTACTCGCCCTGCAAAATGGCCACCGCCGGCAAAATGCGGTTTCGTCCATTGGCGATCGCATCGACCATCTGGGCAATGGCCACACCCGGTGCATCGCAGGCGCTGCTCAGTTTCTTCAGGCCGAGGATCTCACCACCACCTTTACGCGTACGCTCGACAATTTGCTCGATCTGCTCATTGCTCAAGAAGTGCGACAACGGCACCGAGCCGATCTGGCAGTAGCGCATCAGCGGCACCATGCTGTCACCATGCCCGCCCAACACCAGCGCCGTGATGTCCCGGGCAGAAAACCCGGTTTGCTCGGCGATGAAACACTTCATGCGGGCAGTGTCCAACACGCCGGCCTGCCCGAACACCTTGTCGCGACCCAGGCCGCTGATACTCCAGGCGCGGTAGGTGAGCACGTCGACTGGGTTGGACACCACCAACACCGTTGCCGTAGGTGCATGCTGTTTGATATCGGCCATGATGCTGTCGAGGATGGGCAAGTTGGTACTCAGAACATCCTGACGCGACTGGCCTGGCTTGCGCGGAACGCCTGCAGTGATGACCACCAGCTCGGAGCCATCCAGCATCTCGGCTTTGGCCCCGCCGTAGACACGGGTATCAGACCCGGACTCTACAGCAGCCTGCCACACATCCAGCGCCTTACCCTGCGCCAGCTCACCCTGAACGTCCATCAACACCAGCTCATGGCATAACTCATCCCGAGCGATGATTTGCGCTGCCGCCTCGCCGACCAGCCCGGCACCCACGATTGTCAGTTTGTCCATCAGACACCTCCTAGCCGCGTGCGCCACCAGGAACACGCCTGCGTATAGAGAAGTATCGTCCGCTGGGGCGAAAACACATCCGAAAACTTGCGCCGTCGCAGGCCTGTCGTGAGCGACCTTTTAGGGCCATGAAGTCACTCAGGATGGCGCGCGTAACGCAGCCACCCGGCAATGCCTGAGCCGCCCTCTACGCGGTCTTTGGGATGACTCCGGCCCTCATTGACGGGCACTTCCGGGAAGTCGAACGGGCTCATTCCCTCGATACATGCCACGTTGACGCCGTATTGGTCCGGCGCAGAACGGCGTTGGTGGAACGTGTAGATGCCGCACTTTGAGCAGAAGTAATGCTTTGCTTCACGTGTGTTGAACTGATAGAGGGTGAGCGCCTCTTCCCCCTGGGTGACCGTGAGGTCGTTCAGGTTGGCCGATACCGCTACGGCACCACGCATACGGCAGAGCGAGCAGTTACATCTGCGTGCGGTACGCAAACCATCGGTCAGGCGCACAGAAAAGCGGACAGTCCCGCAATGGCAGGCTGCTTGGTAGAGTGGACGGTCATCGTTGCTGTCATCGGTCATAACAGGCCTCTAATCGGTTCCTGGAAGGCGAAGCGTGGGCTTGCCACGGGTGCAATTCTTCAGGGCTGTGTGATCTCCTTCAAAGCATACAATCACCCCTTTCGCAAGGAGCCACTCTGTAGACCGCTGCCGCACCAGTGCCCACTACCAGGTCGTAGCCACAGTTGCGACAGATAACCCCCGAGTGCCTCACACCGAAACACCTCGCCCATAACGAAAAAAGGCACCTGTCACCAGATGCCTTTTCCTTTACCCAGAATCGACCGACCGTCAGCCCACCGAGCGAGCCATCGACGCCGCCCGCGCCTGCCCACGGCTGGTGATGATCCCCAGGAAGGAAATCACCAACGCCAAGCCCAGGGTCGAAGTCACCTCCGCGCGATGCTCCTCGGTGAACATCATCACCCCCAAGGCGCCAGCGATGAAGATGATCACCGCCCAGGTCAGGTACGGGAACAACCACATACGGAACTTCAGCTCAGTGCTTTCGCGCTCCAGGCGGCGGCGCATGCGCAGCTGGGAAATGGCGATGGCCATGTATACCAGCAAGGCAATGGCACCGGAGCTTGCCAGCAGGAACTCGAACACGCCCTTGGGTGCGAAGTAGTTGAGGATGGCGATGCCCGCTCCGATCAGGGTGCTGCCGAACACGGCTGCGTAGGGTACGCCGGCTTTGTTGGTGTGGTTCAGGACGGCTGGGGCGTCGCCGCGCTTGGCCAGGGAGTACATCATCCGCGAGGCGATGTAGATCGACGAGTTCATGCAGCTGGTCACGGCCACCAGCACCACCAGGTCGACCATGAACGCAGCATTGGGGATGTTCATGATTTCCAGGGCGCGCTGGTAGGAGCCGACCACTGCCAGTTGCGGGTCGTTCCACGGCACGATGGAGATGATCACGAAGATCGACAGGATATAGAACGTGCTGATACGCCAGATCACCGAACGGGTGGCCTTGGCGATGTTGCGCGACGGGTCGCTGGACTCGGCGGCAGCGATGGTCACTGCCTCGGTGCCGATGAAGCTGAACATCACCGTGATGAACGCGCCGACTACTGCGGACCAGCCCTTGGGCGTGAAGCCGCCATGCTCGGCCATCAGGGTGCTCAGGCCGCTGACTTCGCGGTTTGGCAGCCAGCCCATCAGGGCCGCGAAGCCCAGGCCGATGAAGCCGAGGATCGCCGTGACCTTGAGGATCGCGAACCAGAATTCGAATTCGCCGTACTTGGCCACGCTGAACAGATTGGTGCCAGCGAGCAGCACGACCGACAACAAGGCGAAGATCCAGCTGTCCACCTGGGGGAACCAGGCGTTGAGCACATGGCCTGCGGCCAACGCTTCGATAGGGATCACCAATACCCAGAACCACCAGTACAACCATCCGATGGTGTAGCCGGCCCAGCGGCCGATGGCTTGTTCAGCGTAGGTGGAGAAGGAACCGGTGTCTGGATGGGCGACGGCCATCTCACCGAGCATGCGCATAACCAGTACCACCAGGGTGCCGGCCACGAAGTAAGAAAGAATGGTAGCTGGCCCGGCCGCCGCGATGGCGTGCCCGGAACCTACGAAAAGTCCGGCACCGATGATGCCCGCGATGGACAACATCGTTACATGACGTGGCTTGAAACCTTGTGCAAGGTTGCCATCAGATCCCACGGTGTTCATTGGTCTTGTTCTCTTTTTGCTGACACAAGGAAAGACGGGCAGACGTAGGCGAAAAGCTTCTCCTTTGAAAGAACGGTAACCAGGTACACCACTCACGCTCTGTTGTTGACGTTTTCACGCTCAGGGCGATGCACCGACAAAATGCGGGGTCCACTTTAAGCCGGGGTGGCCGAGGGCAAAATACTCGAAAACGTCCCGCAACTGTTCGATCACGACACGGCGTTGCCGGGCTGGTCACATTTATCAAATGGCCACTAGGGGTGCTCTGGGACGGGCGTTCCAGCGGAATGGGACCGAGGGCGCTACGCGCCCTTTTCGCGGCACAAGGCCGCTCCTACAGGGGGGCGCGCGTCCTGTAGGAGCGGCCTTGTGCCGCGAAAGGGCTGCGCAGCAGCCCCCTATAGGGGCGGCCTTGTGCCGCGAAGAGGCTGCGCAGCAGCCCCCATTGGCAGCCTCAGTAGGTCAGGCAGATCTTGCCGAAATGGCGATTGCTTTCCTGGTAGCGGAAGGCCTCGACGATCTGCTCGAGCTCAAAATGCTTGTCCACCACCGGTCGCAGGCCATTGGCGTCGATCGCGCGGATCATCGCCTGCTGCTGGGCGCGGCTGCCTACCAGCACACCCTGCAGGCGAATCTGCCGAACCAGCGCCTGGACCAGCGGCAGTTGCCCAGCAACGCCGGTAAGGATGCCGATCAGCGAGACATGCCCGCCGATACGCGCGGCGATCATCGACTGCTCCAGGGTCGCCGGGCCACCCACCTCGATCACGTGGTCCACGCCACGGTTGCCCGTGAGCTCGCGCACTTTTTCGCCCCACGCCGGGGTGCTGCGGTAGTTGATCAGGTGATCGGCGCCCAGGGCCTTGAGGCGCTCGAGCTTGGCATCGCTGGAGGACGTAGCGATCACCGTGGCACCGGCCAGCTTGGCGAACTGCAGGGCGAAGATCGACACCCCGCCGGTACCCTGCACCAGGACCGTATCGCCTGGCTTGAGATGGTCATCGCTCATCAGCGCGCGCCAGGCGGTCAGGCCGGCGGTGGTCAGGGTCGCCGCCTCGGCATGGCTGTAGCCCTGGGGCGCCTGGGTGAAGGCGGTGGCGCGGGCGGTGACCTGCTCGCGGGCATAGCCATCGATACCGTCCCCGGGCACGCTGGCGAAACCTTCCACGTTCGCCTGGCCGTCGAGCCAGCCCGGGAAGAAGGTGCTCACCACCGAATCCCCGACCTTGAATTCGCTGACGCCCGGGCCCACGGCAACCACCTCGCCCGCGCCGTCGGCCATGGGGATGCGCCGCTCGCTCGGCCCCCACATGCCGCTGACCACTGCGAAGTCATGGTAGTTGAGGGAGCTTGCGTGCAGGCGCACGGTGATCTCGCCAGCCTGGGGCGCAGGCGCCTCGCAGGTGCCGACCTGGACCTTGTCATAACCGCCGCCGGGTTGGACGTAGATCGCTTTGCTGCTCATGGCTGGGTCTCCTTGGTAAGTCGAAAATTGCAGTGCAGCTTAGCCTGTGCCTGCATGCCGGTCAGCTCAACAACCCTCGCAGCGCATGGCAATCTGCTGCATGCCAGTCCACAAGCTCCGGCCAGGGGTTGTCCGGCAGGTTGACCAATACCGTGCGCGCGCCGGCGGCACGCCCGCAATCCAGGTCGAAACGGTAGTCGCCGACCATCACCAGCTCGCTCGGTGACACGCCCCAGGCGCGGGCGATCCTCAGCAGGCCGTCGGGGTTGGGCTTGGGCGCGGCTTCGTCGCGGCCAAGAATATGCTCGACCGGGAAGCAGTCCGCCAGGCCGATGGCCTCCAGCGTCACATGGGCCAGCTCCCGGGCGTTGCGGGTGAGGATACCCAACTGGCAGCCGCGCCCGGCCAATTCACGCACCAGCTCGACGGCGCCAGCCGCCGGGCGCGAGGCGATCGCCAGGTCCCGTTCATGCTCCAGCAGCCAGGCGTGCTTGGCGGCCGCCTCCTCCACCGGCAAGGCCGCCAGGTGGGTAAGGATGTCGTGCTCCGGCGGAATGCCCAAGGCCTCGCGGATGGCGGCGAAATCATGCACGGCCACCGTCAGGGTGCCGTCCATGTCGAACACCCAATGACGAATGGCGCCAAGGCTCATGCCCAGTCCTCGCGATGGCGGATCAGGCCTTCCTGGCACGACGATGCCACCAGTTGGCCGGCGCGGTTGAAGATGCTGCCGCGGTTGAACCCGCGAGCGTTGCCGGCCCAGGGGCTGTCGGTGGCATACAGCAGCCACTCATCGGCGCGCAGGTCGCGATGGAACCACAACGCGTGGTCGAGGCTGGCGATCTGCATGTCCTTCTGCCACACCGACTTGCCGTGGGGCAGCAGCGAGGTGGTCAACAGGCCGAAGTCCGAGGCGTAGGCCAGCAGGTACTTGTGCAGGGCCGGCATGTCCGGCAGCTTGCCGTCAGCGCGGAACCAGGCGTACTTGATCGGCTCGCCCGGCTTGGGGTTGAACGGGTCGCGCTCGGTGACCGGGCGGATCTCGATCGGCTTGGCGCACAGCACCTTGTCACGAATGCGCTCGGGCAACCGGTCAGCCATGGCGCTGGCCAATTCGACCTCGGTGGGCAGGTTTTCCGGGCCGACCACGTCAGGCATCTGCACCTGGTGCTCGAAGCCGCCCTCGTCGTACTGGAACGAAGCGCTGCAGGTGAAGATGGCATGGCCTTTCTGGATCGCCGTCACCCGCCGGGTGCTGAAGCTGCCGCCGTCACGCACGCGGTCCACCGAGTACACCACCGGCATGCTGGCATCGCCTGGGCGCAGGAAATAGCCGTGCAACGAGTGCACATGGCGCGCCTCCTCGACCGTCTGGCTCGCGGCCGACAGCGACTGGCCCAACACCTGGCCGCCGTACAGTTGGCGGAAACCCAGGTCCTGGCTGCGCCCACGGAACAGGTTCTCTTCGATGGATTCAAGGCTCAACAGGTCGACCAGGTCGTCCAATACGTGGCTCATGGGGTTCTCCTAGCAAGGCATCACGGCTCTACGGCGCAGTTATGCAGCAAATGATACAGGGTTTGTCATTGACGCCCTGCATAAGCTGCCATTCAGCCACGCAAGGTTTCTTGCCAGCGTGCCCGGTCGATGCGGTACAGCACATGGGGGCGCAAGGGGTGGTCGACGGCCAGGCGGGGGTGTTCGAAACTGCCGGCGGGGTCCTGGACCATGCCGATGGCCTGCATGACCTTCTGCGACGGCAGGTTGCCCTCGGCAGTGAACGACACCACCTCATCCAGGCGCAATTGGGCGAACGCACAACGCAGGCAGGTCCAGGCCGCCTCGCTGGCGAAGCCAAGCCCCCAATGGCGCCGGGCCAACCGCCAGCCGATCTCAACGGCCGGAGCGAAGGGGGCATCGAAATTGACATTGAGCAAGCCGGTCATGCCGATGAACGCACCACTGTCCTTGCGCTCCAGCGCCCACAATCCGAAGCCGTACTCGTTGAAATGCCCACGGATGCGCCCGATCAGCGCTGCCGCCTCCAGGCGCGTCATCGGCGCGGGGAAATAGCGCATCACCTGAGGGTCGGCGCAAAGCGCGGCGAACTCGCGCAGGTCATCGTCCTGCCACTGGCGCAGGATCAGGCGTGCGCTCTCCAGTTCGAAGATCGGGGTCATCGGGGCCGCTCCGCATTCATAGTCATGCAGTCTATAGCGTAGGCGCGGGCCTGGCCTTCACCCAGCCCCCAAGACCGTGAATGTATTTTCCACGCCCACTTCACCGGCCACCGGGGTAGCGCATGCAGCCGAGCAATGCCCTGGAAAACCGCCTCCACCGTCCTCGGTGGCATCGCCTCGTCACTGCTGGCAAGATCAGTGCCTGCCCCTCGACGCGATACCACCATGCCGTTGCCGCTGATCTACCACGACGACTACAGCCCGGAGTTCCCAGCCGAGCACCGTTTCCCCATGGACAAGTTCCGCCTGCTGCGCGACCACCTGGTCGACAGCGGCCTGACCCTGGACACCGAGCTTCTGCGTCCGCAGATCTGCCCCAACGACATCCTCGCCCTGGCCCATGACCGCAGCTACATCGAGCGCTACATGCAAGGCGAGCTGTCCCGTGAGGATCAGCGCCGCCTCGGCCTGCCCTGGAGCGAGGCGTTGGCGCGGCGTACCGTACGTGCCGTGGGCGGCTCGTTGCTGACCGCCGAAATGGCCCTGGAAAAGGGCATCGCCTGCCACCTGGCCGGTGGCACCCACCATGCGCACTACGACCACCCGGCTGGGTTCTGCATTTTCAACGACCTGGCGGTGATCAGCCGCTACCTGCTGGAAGCCGGTCGCGTGCACCGGGTGCTGATCTTCGACTGCGATGTCCATCAGGGCGACGGCACCGCACGGATCCTTCACGACACCCCCGACGCCATCACCGTGTCGCTGCATTGCGAACAGAATTTTCCCGCACGCAAGGCCCAAAGCGACTGGGACATCCCCTTGCCTCGGGGCATGGGCGACAACGCCTACCTGAAGGTGGTGGACGACGCCCTGAACTACCTGCTGCCGCTGTACCAGCCTGACCTGGTGCTGTACGACGCCGGCGTGGACGTGCACAAGGACGACGCCCTGGGGTACCTGCAACTGACCGACGCTGGCCTGGCTGCCCGTGACGAGCAGGTCATGCGCCATTGCCTTGGCCGCGACATCCCCGTGGCCGGGGTGATCGGCGGTGGCTACAGCAAGGATCGCCAAGCCTTGGCCAAACGTCATGGCATCCTTCACCACAGTGCGGCGCGGGTACTCGGTTGTGCACAATGACTGTGGAACCGCCTGTGGATAACCTGAGCGAAAGACGCTGCAGGCCTTTAACTGCCTGATCTGCAAAGCATTGGTTATTTTTTGTGCAGTGTTTCCCTGGGCCCGCCTGGGGTAGAATGCCGGCTCTTTTCCACAGCCTGAAATCGCCCATGCCCAGCCAACGCTCCGCCTCCCCTCCCCTGGTCGCTGTCATTGGCGGCGGTCCCGCCGGCCTGATGGCCGCCGAGGCACTGGCAGGCGCTGGCATGGCCGTGCAGGTGTTCGATGCCATGCCGTCGGTGGGCCGCAAGTTCCTGCTGGCCGGCGTGGGCGGCATGAACATCACCCATTCCGAACCTTACCCAGCCTTCGTTTCGCGCTACGCCGAGCGTCGTAACGAAATCGACGCCCTGCTTCGCGACCTGGATGCCGACGCCTTGCGCCAGTGGATCCACGGCCTGGGCATCGAGACCTTCGTCGGCACGTCCGGGCGGGTGTTCCCCCGCGACATGAAAGCCGCGCCGCTGCTGCGCGCCTGGCTCAAGCGTCTGCGCGACAGCGGTGTGGTTATCCACACCCGCCACCGCTGGCTGGGCTGGAACGATGACGGCACCTTGCGGATCGCTTATCCACAGGGCGAGCTGCGCCTGCACGCCGATGCCGTGGTACTGGCGCTCGGGGGCGGCAGCTGGGCACGCCTGGGTTCAGATGGTAGCTGGCAGCCGCTGCTGGCCGAACGGGGTGTGGATATCTCGCCGCTGCGGCCAAGCAACTGCGGCTTCGAAGTGGAAGGATGGAGCGCGCTGCTCAAGGAGAAGTTCGCGGGCGCGCCGCTGAAGAATATTGCCCTGAGCGTGCCGGGCAGTACGCCGCGCAAGGGTGAATTCATCCTCACCGTCCAGGGCGTCGAAGGCAGCCTCGTCTATGCATGGTCCGCAGCAGTGCGCGAGGCCATCCACCGCGACGGCCGGGCCACGTTGCTGCTCGACCTGCTGCCGGACCGGCCTGTGGATAAAGTTGCCCAGGCCCTGGCCAAGCCACGTGGGTCCCGTTCCATGGCCAAGCACCTGCAGGGCCAGTTGGGGATCGACGGAGTCAAGGCGGCATTGCTGCGTGAGCTGACCGACCAGGCAACCTTCGCCAACCCCACCTCGCTGGCCAAGGCAATCAAGGCCCTGCCGATCGAACTGGTGCGCACGCGGCCCTTGGACGAGGCGATCAGCAGCGCCGGTGGCGTGCGTTTCGAAGGGGTGGATGAAGGGTTGATGCTCAAGCAGGTGCCTGGCGTATTTTGCGCGGGGGAAATGCTGGATTGGGAGGCGCCGACCGGCGGCTACCTGCTGACCGCCTGCTTTGCCAGCGGGTTGCGAGCGGGCAAGGCGGCCGTGGCATGGCTGGAGCGGCGTCGCTGATAGGGGGCTGCCTTGCAGCCCAATCGCGGGACAAGCCCGCTCCCACAAAGACCGTGTAGGAGCGGGCTTGTCCCGCGATTGGGCCGCACAGCGGCCCCCAAAATCTCAAGGCTTACGCTTACGCGGCCCGCTGTTGAAGCTCGGCACCTTGCGCACCGGCTTGACCGCAGGCTCCGAAAAACTCGCCTCGGCACTGTCCATCCAGCGCCCCAACCCACGCTTGGCGCTGCTCTCCTTCGGTTTCTTGGGTTTCTTCGGCTTCTTCAGCACCTGACCATTGGCATCGGTCAGCGGCACCCGGTGATCGGGGATGAAGTCCGGCTCTTCATGGCGCGGCAGCGTCTGGCGAATCAGCGTCTCGATCGCCGCCAGCAGCTGCACTTCATCCGCACATACCAGCGAGATCGCCTCGCCCTTGTTGCCCGCCCGGCCCGTGCGGCCGATACGGTGCACGTAGTCTTCGGCCACGATCGGCAGGTCGAGGTTGACCACCAATGGCAAGTCGTCGATATCCAGGCCCCGAGCGGCGACATCGGTGGCCACCAGCACCTGGATCTCGCGCGCCTTGAAGCTGTCCAGGGCGCGCTGGCGGGTGGCCTGCGGGCGATCGCCATGGATACCGTCGGCGTTGACGCCCTCGCCCAGCAGCCGCTCCACCAACTGGTCGACGCCGTTGCGCGTCTTGGCGAACACCAGCACCTGCTTCCAGCGCTGCTTGCGCAGCAAATGGCAGAACAGGTCGGCCTTGCGCTTCTTGTCCACCGGCACCAGCCACTGCTTCACGGTGCTGGCGGTGGTGTTGCGCGGGCTGACCTCGATGCTCAGCGGGTCGTTCAAGGCCAGGCCCGCGAGCATGCGGATCTGGTCGGAGAAGGTCGCGGAGAACAGCAGTGTCTGGCGCTTGCGCGGCAAGGCGGCATACACCGCCTGCAGCTCTTCGGCGAAGCCCAGGTCGAGCATGCGGTCGGCCTCGTCGAGCACCAGCACCTGCACCTGGCCGAACTTGACGGCGTTCTGGCGGAACAGATCGAGCAGGCGGCCAGGGGTGGCCACCAGCAGGTCGACGCCTCGACGCAGGCGCATCATCTGCGGGTTGAGGCTGACCCCGCCGTACACCGCGTAGGTGCTCACCGGCAGGTTTTCGGCGTACTCACGAACGTTGGCATGAACCTGCTCGGCCAGTTCGCGGGTCGGCACCAGCACCAGGGCACGAATCGAATTGCTCTGCACCTTTTCCCCTTCCAGGGCCAGGCGCTGCAGGACCGGCAAGGCGAAACCGGCGGTCTTGCCGGTGCCGGTCTGGGCTGCGGCCATCAGGTCGCGGCCGGCCAGTACGGCGGGAATGGCCTGGGCCTGGACCGGGGTCGGAGTGGTGTAGTCCAGCTGCTGCAGGGTGCGCAACAGCGGTTCGATCAGGCCGAGTTTGGCGAAATTCATGGAGATACCATCAGGGGGTTCAGCGAAGGCGGCAGTTTACCGCAACACCCCACCCTACTTGCACATTTCGCCCTTCAACGGCGCCGGCTGCTCAGGCGCCTTGCGCCACTGCGGCAGGCCGATCAGCACCACCGCCCCGATGATCACCGCCATCGCCACGCATTCCTCGGCACCGATCCGTTCGCCCGCGAAGACGATACCCAACAACACCGCCACCGCCGGGTTGACATACGCATAGCTGGTGGCCGCCGCCGGGCGCACATGCTTGAGCAGGTACATGTAGGAGCTGAACGCCAGGATCGAACCGAAGAACACCAGGTACGCCAACGCGCCCCAGCCCGCGGCGGTCGGCATCTGCACCAGGCGCTCGCCGCTGACCGCGCTGCCGATCAACAGCGCGGCCCCACCGACCAGCATTTCGGCAGCGCTGGCCATGGCTCCCTGGGGTAATGGCAGGCTCTTGCTCCATACCGAGCCAAAGGCCCAGGCCGCCGCAGCGAACAGGATCAGGGCCGCACCCATGGGGCTGGCCTGCAGGTTGGAGCCCAGGTTGAGCAAGCCGATACCCACCAGGCCAAGCGCGATGCCCGCCCACTCCAGGCGCGAATTGCGATGCCCGAACAGCAAGCCGAACACCAGGGTGAACAGCGGCACCGTCGCCACCGCCAACGCGGCGACACCCGACGCCACTCCGGCATGCTCGGCCAGGGTCACACCGCCATTGCCGCAACTGAGCAGCAAGAAGCCGATCGCCCCCGCCGCACGCCATTGCGGCCAGGTCGGCGCGGGTACGCCCCGCCAGCGCAGGAAGCCATACAGCAGGCTGCCGGCGATGACGAAACGCACCCCGGCCATGAGCATCGGCGGCCAGGACTCGACGCCGATCCGAATGAACAGGTAAGTGGAGCCCCAGACCAGGTAGAGGGCGAGGAAGGCGCCGATGAGCAGCAACGGGGCAGGACGGGACGCAGGCATGGGAAAACACTCGAAATCCGTTTACGGGTGACTTAGTTTAGAAAGGGCTTCGCGCAAACTTAAGTTACAAAACGGCTTTAAATGACCAATACACTTTGCAATGAACGGTTATGCGAGGGCTTAGCCGTGGATTGCATGGCAGCCAGGAACCACCATGGATAAGTACGACCGCATGCTACTCGCCGCCCTGCTGGAAAACGGCCGGGCCACCTACGCGCAACTGGCTCGCCAAGTGAATCTGTCCGCACCGGCGGTGGCCGAGCGGGTGGCCAAGCTCGAGGCCAGCGGCGTGATCACCGGCTACACCGCCAAGGTCGATCTGGAGAAGATCGGCCTGCCGATCCAGTGCGTGATCGAATTGCGCCTGGCCAGCCACGGCAACCAGCAGGCCTACGACGCGCTGACGCGGATCCCGCAGCTCACCGAATGCCATCGGGTGACGGGCGACCCCTGCGTGATCATGCAGGCGGCCGTGGGGTCGATGAATGAGCTGGAGGCATTGATCAACCAAGTGTCGCAGCTGGGCTTCAGCAAGACCTCGATCATTCTTTCCAGCGCCGTGGAGCGGCGGGTGCCGCTTGGGCAGCTAGAGGGCAACGGGAGGAAGGGCTGAGGCGCACATCTCCCCTGTGGGAGCGCCCACCGGCCTGTCAATGGCGCAGCAACAGCTGCCCCTCGATCGGCACGTACCGGCTGGCCGCGCGAATCAACGACAGCGCGGTAAGCCCAGGCACCCCATAGACCACCGTCTCGACGCCATGACGCTGGTTGGCCCGCTCCATCAGTAGATCAAAGTCGCCATCGCCAGAGGCCAGCACCACCTGGTCGACCCGGCTGGCGGCGTCGATCACATCCAGGGTGATACCCACATCCCAGTCCCCCTTGGCCGAGCCATCGCTGCGTTGGATGAACGGTTTGAGCCGCACCTCGAAGCCCAGGTTACGCAGGATCTGCTGGAACTGTTGTTGCTTGCTGTCACCACGGTCGATGGCATAGGCCACCGCCTCGACGATCTGCCCCTGGCGACTGACATCGGCCCAGAGCGCGGCGTAGTCGAAGTGGCAGCCATGCACCTGGCGCACGGTGTAGTAGAGGTTCTGCACATCGGCGAACAACGCGATCTTCTTCACCCTGACCTCTCTGGCTGCGTGAACGGGGCCGCACGGCAGCAGCCCCAATGCGCGCCAGTATGCCAGAGGCGTCAGACGAAGGTGTCGTCGTCAGAGAAGAAGCCACCGCCATCGCTGCCGTAGTCGCTGTCCGCAAAGCCTTGGTCGTAGCCGTAGTCGCCGTTGTCGGCCACCTGGGGTTGGCCGCCCTGGTCGGTCCAGCCGCCGTTGTCGCTGGCCGGCGCCGGTTCTTCCTTGATCACCTCGACCACTTCCTCGGGCTGGGAGCCATGGTTGAACAAGCTGCTGATGCCTTGTGCCAGCAGCACGCCACCGGCCACACCGGCGGCCGTCTGCATGGCACCGCCCAGGAAGCTGCTGGCGCCACTGCGCGCCGGCGCGGCATTGAAGGCAGGCTGCTGGCGTTGGCCGAAGCCTGGCGCCGACGGCTCGCGCCAACCGCCACCGGAGGCCACGGGCGCGGTCGGGCGCTGGGGTTGGGGCGCCGGCGCGGCCTCGCGCGCCCCGCCACCGAACAGCCCCGACAGGAAGCCCCCGCCACCACTACCGCTGCGGCTCGTCTCCGCTTGTGCTCGGGCCTGCTTGAGTTCGGCCTCGAGCTGCTTGTTCTGCTCGTCCAGACGCTTGATCGCGGCCTCCTGGACCAGGATTGCCTGGGTCATGTAGTACGGCGCTGCCGGCTGCTGGCGCAGGTGTTCCTCGATGCGCGATTGCGCCTGGGCGTCGCGGGCCTGGCCTGCGTCCTCGGCTTGCTTGATGCGGCCGAACAGGCCATCGATCAGGGTTTGCTCTTCAGTATTCATTGGCTACCTCGTGCACAGGGCGAACATCGGATAGCGTCAAAGATGGGGGTCGCGGGCGATGGAATCAATCAACCAAAGGGTGAAACTTTTTTCAGCGAGCGACGGACTGGGCTAAAGTTACGCCCTGCTTTTTCTGCCATGCGATATAGACCCGATGAATCCGCTGAGCGTCCTGCGCGACTCCCTGTACTTCTTCCGCCGCCACCTGCTGAACATCATTCAGCTCTGCCTGCCCTTGGTCGCGGCCGAGGCCCTGTGCACCCAATTGCTGTACCGCCAGTTGGGCGACGAGGCCTCCACGGCCTACGGCATGCTGGTCAGCATGCTGTTCTACCCGCTGTACAGCGCCGCCCTTATTCTTTACATGGACACCCGCAGCAACGGCCAGGACGTTGCCAAGCGCAACCTGTTCGCCCGCGCCGTGCAGCTGTGGCCGGCCCTGGCCCTGCTGATCCTCATCAGCTCGCTGCTGATCATGGCGGGCCTGGCGCTGTTCATCTTCCCGGGCGTGTGGATCATGATCAACCTGGTGTTCGCCGAGTACCTGCTGGTGCTGCGTGGCCTGCCGGTGGTACAGGCCATGCGCGAGAGCGCCCGGATGACCACCGGGCACTTCATGCGCATCCTGATCTGCATGCTCGCCGTACTGGCTCCGCTGTGGCTGCTCGACGGCCTGCTGCTGATGGCCTTCCCCGAGCCGCAGCCGGGTGTGCAACTGGCGCTGGACAGCCTCAGCGGCTTCCTGCAACTGTTCAGCAGTGTGGTGCTGTACCGCCTGTTCATGCTGCTGGAAAACGACGCACTCGCCTGAGCATCAACGAGCGCACGCTCTCAGGAGCCGCTGCAATCTGCTGCGCCGGCGGCTGCGCTCTCTTCTACAGCGGGCTGAGCGGGACAAATGTTCCCTCTCGGCCCACCTCTTCGCCCTCGACGGCACCCGCCTGGCCCGTGCCCAAACGCAGGATGCCATCCTGTTGCAGGAGCCGGACAACAGCGCCAAGACCCTCCTGAAGTGCCGCCTGTCGGCCAGTGATTCGCCTTGCATCGCGTCAGGTTTCTGAGCGTTAAGCACGGAAAAGCCTCCAACTTCGCCCCAGTTCGACGCCTGGTTAGTGTTCTGTTCGTGGACCACAAGCCTCTATTCAACAGAACGGCGGAGTATTTTCATGACCGACAACCTCACGAACTGGATCGCAACAGCTGGGTCTTTCGATGCCCACATACACTGTTATGTGACTCCAATGTACTGGACCGGTAACTACTGGGCAGAGGTGAACCCTTTTGAGGAGCTAGACATCCAAGATCGCCCTCCACAATCCCCCGTACGCCTGAGCGAAGGTTCCAGTCTCGAAGAAAACTGGCTCATCGCTGGAGGCGGGACGCCCACGACCTTCAAAATTCTGTTCGACTCCCAAACCCCCAACCGCCTGTACGTCCGCATAAAAGGCACTGGCAGCAACAGCAACAGCCAAGTCGAGATCAGCCGCAATGGCTACCTTGGCCTCTACCGAGGTGATGCGAAGGTTGACCTATTGAAACTCGAGCCGCTGGAGTGGACTCAGGACACGCTACGTTGCCGAATCCGTGATCACTTGGGACACACCGTGAAACTTGCACGCAGTAATCAAATCTACCTCTGCGTGCAAGACGGAGACGACACGACATTCCTGATCACCCGACAGCAGTGACAGCCGGATGAATTGCCCCCTCGGCAACCCTGGAATCATCAGGTACCTCTGGGCTTGGCCCTCGCCGTGGCTTCGGCCACGAGCGGGTCATCGGGCCAATAGTGCTTGGGATAGCGACCCTTGAGGTCCTTCTTCACCTCGGCGTAGGTGGTGCGCCAGAAGTTGGCGAGATCCTGGGTCACCTGCACCGGGCGGCGCGCCGGTGACAGCAGGTGGAGCTTGACCTGTTGGCGCCCCTGGGCGATGCGCGGCGTGTCGGCCAACCCGAACAATTCCTGCAAACGCACAGCGAGGATCGGCGGATTCTCGCTGTAGTCCAGGCGAATGCTCGAGCCGGATGGAACCGTCAGGTGCGCAGGAGCCAACTCCTCCAGGCGCTGGGGAAGCGGCCAAGGCAACAGGTTGCGCAAGATCGACGGCAGGTCCAGTTGGGCAAAGTGGCTGAGGCGAGACACCTTGCCCAAATACGGCTGCAGCCAGCTCTCCAGGCTGGCGAGCAGGGCCTCGTCGCTCAGATCGGGCCACTCGCTGTGGCCGTCCTTGTTCATGTCCAACTGACGCAACAGTGCTATTCGTGCCTGCCATTGACGCAGTTCGGGTGTCCAGCTCAGCAGGTTCAAGCCCTTGCGTCGCACCAGGCCCAGCAACGCCTTGGCACGGGCTTCGTCATTCAGCTCCGGCAAGGGTTCGCGGCTGAGCACCAGCTCGCCGACCTTGCGCTGGCGCTCGGCGCGCAGCACCTGCTCGCGTTCGTCCCAGTCCAGGATATCGAGTGTTTCCACCTGCTCGGCCAGCGCCCCCTCGAACAGGCTCGGATAGAACTCGGCGGCCAGGTAGATGCGCTCCTCGCGCTGCCCCTGACGGCTACCCAGGTCCGCGATTACCAGCCATGGGCACTTCATCAGTGCATCCACCTCGGCGAACAGCGCCGCACGTCCATTGGCCAACCGGTACTCAGCGCCACCCTCGCGCCGCTGCTGGGCAATCCGGTCGGGATAGGCCAGCGCCAGCAATGCGCCCAACCAGCGTGGGTGATCCACATCGGCGACAGCCGCGCCACGCTCGCCGCGCAGCAGGCCACGGTACTGGCGCGCCAGTTGCCGGACGCGCTGTACGCCCCCTGGGCCGCCACGGGCCGCCTTGGTTTCGCCGCTGAGCAGGGCCAGCCGGCTGTGCAGGTCAGCGCCAGCCCCGCGCAGAATGTCGCGCTCACCCAGCAGCGCGGCCACATCGCACGCCATGTCGGCCAGGCCCAGTGCCTGGCCACGCAACAACAGATGGGCAATGCGCGGGTGCGCAGGCAGTTCGGCCATGGCCTGGCCATGTTCGCTCAAGTGCTCACGGCTGCCAGGCTTGAACGCCCCCAACCGGGCGAGCAAGTCGCAGGCCTGGGCATGGGCAGCGCTCGGCGGTGCATCCAGCCAGCGCAACTGATCGGGCCAGACACCCCAGCGCGCCAGTTGCAAAGCCAGGCCCGCCAGATCGGCCTGGAGGATCTCGGCGCTGCCATGGGCCGCCAGCTGGTCATGCTGGGCCTCGGACCACAGGCGATAGCACACGCCCGGCTCCAGGCGCCCGGCACGGCCGGCGCGCTGGGTGGCGCTGGCGCGAGAAATACGCTGGGTCTCCAGGCGCGTCATGCCGCTGCCGGGATCGAACCGAGGCACACGCGCCAGCCCGGCGTCGATGACCACGCGTACACCGTCGATGGTGAGACTGGTCTCGGCGATGTTGGTGGCCAGCACCACCTTGCGCAGGCCCTTGGGTGCAGGCTCGATGGCGGCGCGCTGGGCATTGAGGTCGAGTTCGCCATGCAATGGGCAAAGCAGCACATCCGCGCACTCGCCCAAGGCCTCTTGCAGCGACTGGTGGACCCGCCGAATCTCAGCCTGGCCCGGCAGAAACAACAGCAGGCTGCCGGGCTGTTCGGCCAAAGCCTGGAGCACGCAATCGACCACCCGCGGCTCGACGAACTCACCTGGCTGATACGGCCTGCTCCAGCGAATATCCACAGGGTGCATGCGCCCTTCGCTGCTCACCACCGGGGCATCGTCGAGCAAGCGCGACAGCCGCTCGCCCTCCAGGGTGGCGGACATCAGCAGGATCTTCAGCGGCGGCTCGTCACGCAGCAGTTCCCGGCCATTGAGGCTCAGCGCCAAAGCCAGGTCTGCGTCCAGGCTGCGTTCATGGAATTCGTCGAAGATCACCAGCCCCACCCCCTCCAGCGCAGGGTCGGCCTGCAAGCGGCGGGTGAGGATGCCTTCGGTGACCACTTCGATACGTGTCGTGGGGCCGACCTTGCTGTCCAGGCGGATGCGGTAGCCCACGGTTTCACCGACCTTTTCGCCCAGCTCACTGGCCAGGCGCTCGGCGGCCGCGCGGGCGGCCAGGCGACGGGGCTCGAGCATCAGGATGGTCTGACCGGCCAACCACGGCTCGTCGAGCAGGGCCAGGGGTACGCGGGTGGTCTTGCCGGCGCCGGGCGGCGCCTCGAGCACGGCTTCGTCGCGCTCGGCCAGGGCCTGGCGCAAGGCGGGCAATACGGCATCGATTGGTAATGAAATCATGGTGGTCCTCGAACAGAGGTCCGAGTATAACGGCGAACCACGCCTGGCTTATCATGGTCTGAACAACAGGAGCTGGCGTTTGGCCTGCTCCTTCGGGTTACCGTTTCGGAGATTCACATGCGCATCCACTCCCGCATCATCGGTGGCGCCCTCATCGCCACGTTGCTGGCCCAGCTCACCGCCTGCGGCACCATCTTCTACCCGGACCGCCGCGGCCAGATCGAAGGCAAGATCGACCCGGTGGTCGCTGCCCTGGACGCCATCGGTATCCTCTTCTACGTCATCCCGGGGCTGATCGCCTTCGGCGTAGACTTCGCCACCGGTGCCATCTACTACCCGGGCGGCACCACCGCACATGTCGACCCGGCCAAGCTCAAGCCCGCCATCAAGGCCGATGGCCAGGTCGACAACGCCAAGCTGCAGGCTATCCTCGAAAGCGAACTGGGCCAGCGCCTGCCACTGACCGACCCACGGCTGATCCAGCACCGTGGCAGCGTCGAACAACTGGCCGCCTACGGCCTGGCCCCAGCCGCCTGATCGAAGGGAACACCTGCCCGGCATGACTTCCAGCGCCGAACACCAACGCCTGCTGCGCCTGGCCACCCGCGCCTCTCTGGCCGTGGCCAGCCTGCTGGTACTGAGCAAGGCCGTGGCCTGGTGGCTGAGCGGTTCGGTCAGCTTGCTGGCCGGCCTGACCGACTCGGCGCTCGATGCGGTCGCTTCCTTCCTCAACCTGCTCGCGGTGCATTACGCCTTGCGCCCGGCCGACGATGACCACCGCTTCGGCCACGGTAAGGCCGAAGCACTGGCCGGTATGGCCCAGGCGCTGTTCATCGGCGTCAGCGCGGTGTTGATCGGCGTGCAGGCGGTCGAGCGGCTGAAAACGCCACAGCCCTTGGGCGACACCGCCGCCGGTATCGCCGTGATGGTATTGTCGCTGATGCTGACCCTGGCCCTGCTGGCCTTCCAGCGCAAGGTGATCCACGCCACCGGCTCCACGGCGGTGCGCGCCGACTCGCTGCACTATCGCTCCGACCTGCTGCTCAACGGCAGCATCCTGCTGGCCCTGGTGCTGGCCCGCTTCGGCTGGCCACAACTCGATGCCTTGTTCGGCCTGGGCATCGCCGTCTACATCTTGTGGAGTGCGGTGCAAATTGCGCGCGAAAGCACCGCGATCCTGATGGACAAGGAACTGCCCGCCGACATCGGCGAACGCATGCTCGAGCTGGTATGCGCCATACCTGGGGTAAGGGGTGCACACGACCTGCGTACGCGGGTCTCGGGTAACCGCTGGTTCGTCCAGTTGCACCTGGAGCTGCCAGGCGAGCTGGCTCTGCACGAGGCCCACGCGCTGTGCGTGAAGGCCTCCGAGGCGATCCGCCAGCGTTATCCACAGGCGGATGTGATGGTGCACGCCGACCCGGTATAGCTGGCGCGTCAGTTCACGCTGTAGCCCCGGTCGCTCAGGCATGCCCCCAAGGCCCGGTGATAGGCATCCGCCACATGCACCGGCGGGGCAGAAGATGCCGATGCCGGGTCGAACCCCGATTGCTGCACGGCCCAGCGATGGCACTGGTAACGGTCTTGGTCCTGTTGTGCGGGTGTCTGCCCGGACAATGGGTGGGCGACCACATCGTAGCCGGTGCCCAATGCCGGCCCCGGTGGCGGCAGGATGTTGGGTGGGTTGACCACTACGTAGCCCTGGTCGCCGCCCAGGTATTGGTAATAGCTGTCGGCCACCAGGAAGAACAGCGAATCCCCGACCCAGACCTCCCGTGCATAGCTGGGCAGGTAACCCACCCGCACACCGTAGGGTGGCGTCACCACGATATAGCCGCCACCGTTGGGCCTGTACCAATACCCGCCGGAATAGAAATAATCCTGCCCCTGGTAGGGCACCTTCCAGTAGCGGTCTGCGAATCGGTCGACCCTGTGCCCCGGCCGGTACTGCGGCCCCGGCCCCCAGCCATCACCATGGCCATCAGGGCGTCCGGCCCAGTCGCCGCCTGGGCGCTGCCCGTGCCCGCCCGCGTCCCAGTGCCCACCACGCCGAGGAATATCCTGGTAGTAGCCCTGGCGAGGTGGCTGGGTCTGGCGCACTTCGTCCCGCGAATTCAGTGGCGAAGTGCCCATGGCGCCGCCATTGGGGTCCTGCGGGCCGGGCTCTTGGGCCAACGTGCCCAGGCTGATACCCAACCCCAGCAAACCAATACCGGCCAATTGCCGAATGCGCGACGTCATGATGCCCTCTCGAAAACCGCTGGATCTGCCAGCAGTCTACCGTGCCCGCAGGCTGGCGGATGAAAATCCAGACATGAAAAAAGGGAGGCCATCGGCCTCCCTTTGGGAATTGTCGTCCGTGCTCGGCGCTTGTGACACCGGCTCACCTCACGCCGTCTTCTGGACGGTGTGTAGCCCGGGGGCCTGGCGGATCCTGTTGGATGGCTGGCCGCGACGGCCTTCCTGAGGCCGGCGCCGTGGACTGTTGTCCGGGCAGTGATTCTGTTGATAAAGATACGGATTCGACGCAGCAGAGGATTGCGAAGATTGCTCTGATAAATAGCACTTGCGCAATTTTTAACCTCGGATCGATAATTCGCAGCAATCCATACAGAAAAGGCCTTATCCATGAGCAAGCTTGACCGCTACGACCTGAGCATCCTCGCCGAATTGCAGCGTGACGCCCGCATTTCCAACCAGGAACTGGCCGAACGCATCGGCCTGTCCCCCTCCCCTTGCTCGCGGCGGGTCAAGCAGTTGGAAGACGACGGCTACATCTCGCGCCAGGTGGCCTTGCTGGACCGCAAGAAGCTCGGCCTGAGCCTGACCGCCTATGTGCTGATCGGCATGGATCGCCATACCCCCGAACGCTTCGAGACCTTCGAGGCGGCCATCCGCAGCCTGCCCCAAGTACTCGAATGCAGCCTGGTCACCGGGATGGACGCTGACTACCAGCTCAAGGTCGTGGTGCCGGACATGGACCACTACCAGAAACTGCTGCTCGGCAGCCTGACCCGCATCGAGGGCGTCACCAGCGTGCGCTCGAGCTTCGTGCTCAACCAAGTGCTGGCCAGTACCGAGCTGCCGCTGACCCACCTTCGCTGATCACTCGGCGTATACTCGAACGCTCAGCCTGCCTGGAGAATATTGATGGATCCCGCCGTATTCGAAGAATGGATGATGATCATCCTCGTCACCGTGTTGATCGGTTTCATGGGCTTCATCGTCTGGGACCTGGCGAAGAAATCCAAGGCAGGCCGCTTCGGCACGCTGATCCTGTTCTTCGTGCTGGGCCTGGGCGTGCTCGCGTTCATCATCAAGAGCGTGGTGGTGGGGTTTCTCGAAGGGGTGTAGCGCCTCAGACCCTATCGCCGGCAAGCCGGCTCCCACAGGTATGACGGTGTCTCTGAAAACGGCACAGAGCAGGTAGGGGCCGGCTTGCCGGCGATGGGGCCCTACCCCTCAAAGCCTGGGTGGCACTTCCCGCCAGCACCCTTGCTCCAGCCCATCCAACGCCCAGTCGCCAATGCGCACCCGCACCAGGCGCAAGGTCGGCAACCCCACTGCTGCCGTCATGCGCCGTACCTGGCGATTGCGCCCCTCGCGTATCACCAGCTCCAGCCAATGGGTCGGCACGCTCTTGCGAAAGCGCACCGGCGGATTGCGCGGCCACAGGGCAGGCTCGTCGAGCAAGCGCGCCTCGGCTGGCAATGTCGGCCCGTCATTGAGCTCCACGCCCTCGCGCAAACGCTGCAACTGCGCCTCGCTCGGCTCACCCTCCACTTGCACCCAATAGGTCTTGGGCAGTTTGTGCTTGGGGTCGGCGATGCGCGCTTGCAACCGGCCATCGTTGGTCAGCAGCAACAACCCTTCGCTGTCGCGATCCAGACGGCCGGCCGGGTAGATGCCAGGGATATCGATGTAGTCCTTGAGCGTCGCACGCCCCTCGCCATCGCTGAACTGGGTCAGCACGTCGAACGGCTTGTTGAACAGGATCAGGCGGGGCTCGGCCGGCGGCGCCTTGGGCTGGCGACGCGGGCCGGCTGGCCGCGCCGAAGGGCGGCGCGGCTTGGAACGGGGAGGCAGGGGCATGGATCCTCAGCGGAACGGCGGCTCATCGAAGCTGCGTAGTTTACGCGAGTGCAACGAGTTGAGCTCGGTGCGCAGCAGGTCGAGGGCGGCGATGCCGATCTTCAGGTGCTGGCTGACCGCGCGGTTGTAGAACGCATTGGCCGAGCCCGGCAGCTTGATCTCGCTGTGCAGCGGTTTGTCCGATACACACAGCAAGGTGCCGTACGGTACCCGCAGGCGATAGCCCTGGGCGGCGATGGTGCCGCTTTCCATGTCCACCGCCACGGCACGCGACAGGTTGATCAGCGGACGCTCCTGGGCCCAGCGCAGCTCCCAGTTACGGTCGTCGTAGGTCAACACGGTGCCGGTGCGCAGGCGCTTCTTGAGCTGCTCGCCACGCTCGCCGGTCACCTGCGCCGCCGCCTCCTGCAGGGCCAGCTGCACTTCGGCCAGGGCCGGGATCGGGATGTTCGGTGGCACTACCCGGTCGAGGATGCCATCGCGACGCATGTAGGCATGGGCCAGCACATAGTCGCCGATGGTCTGCGACTGGCGCAGGCCGCCACAGTGGCCGATCATCAGCCAGCAGTGCGGTCGTAGAACGGCCAGGTGGTCGGTGATGTTCTTGGCGTTGGACGGGCCCACACCGATGTTGACCAGGGTGATGCCGTCGCCATCATCGGCGATCAGGTGGTAGGCCGGCATCTGGTAGCGGTGCCAGACCACGCCGGCCACCAAGGCCTGGGCGACGCCTTCGTCCATGCCTTTTTCGATGATCACGTTGCCGGGCAGGACCATGCGCACGAAGCGCGGGTCCTGCTGCAGCTGCTCCAGGCCGTGGGCGATGAACTGATCGACATAGCGGTGGTAGTTGGTCAGCAGGATCCATGGCTGTACGTGATGCCAGTCGCTACCGGTGTAGTGCACCAGGCGCCGCAGCGAGAAATCCACTCGGGCGGCATCGAACAGGGCCAGGGGCAGCGTTTCGGCGTTGCCCCAGTCGTACAGGCCATCGGCAATGTTGTCGGTGGCCGCCGACAGGTCGGTACTGGGGAACACACGGGCCAGCTCTGCGGCGGTGATACCGCTGCCGGCCAGCTCGTCGCCCTGGTCGACCACATAGGGGTACGGGATGTTCTGCTCGCTGACGCCGACCTCCAATGTCACGGTGTAGTCATGCATCAGGGGTCGCAACTGTTCGAGCAGGTAACCACGAAATGCCGCTGGCTGGGTGATGGTGACGCTGTAGGTGCCGGCCACCTGCACCTTGGCGTACGCCCGGGTGGTCGCGGCGACTTCGCCATGGCTGTAGTAGGTCAAGCGCAGGGCCGGGTAGCGGAACAGCGCGCGCTGGTCGTCATCCGGCTCGGTGCGGTCCTTGAGGTAGCGCTTGAGGGCCTGGCTGAGGGCGCCGGTGGCCTGCTCATGCAGGGCCGCCAGACGATCGACGGCCTGTTCGGGGGTATCAACGACTACAAACGCTTGGCTCACGCTGGGCTTCCTGTCTTCTGGCATGCATGGCGTTTATCTTGCCTGCCTTCCATGGCAATTACACCCCCGGCCGCCTATTACGGCCCTATCGCATTCAGCCTTGCCAGGCGGGCGTCGCCCGGGCCACCAGTGCCGTAACGTCAATGCCTCGGGGCAAGGCGCCATATACGCGCCCTCCCGCCCCCAGGCGGCTGTCGATGAAGGCATCGCTGACCGTCGCATTCCCAGCCTCCAGCAACAGCTTGGCCTGCAGCGCCACGGCGATGTCCTCGGTCAACTGCCGGGCGCGGTACTGGATGTCGCTGGTGTCGCTGAACGCCCCCTTGAGGTTGCCGATATGCGCCGCCAGGCGCGGGTCGCCGTGGCCATCGCCGAGCTCGGCGAACAGCGCATCGATTACGCCTGGCTCCTTGGACAGCGCACGCAGCACATCCAGGCATTGCACGTTACCCGACCCTTCCCAGGTGGAGTTCACCGGCGCCTCGCGGTACAGCCGCGGCAGGATGCTGTCCTCCACATAACCCGCGCCGCCCATGCACTCGGCAGCCTCGTTGATCATGGCCGGCGCACGCTTGCAGATCCAGTATTTGCCCACGGCGGTGACCAGGCGGGCGAAATGCGCCTGCTGCGGATCGTCCAGTTGGTCCAGGGCCTGGCCCATGCGCAGGCTCAGGGCCAACGCCGCCTCGCTTTCCAGGGCCAGGTCGGCCAGCACGTTCTGCATCAAGGGCTGTTCGTTCAGCACCCGGCCGCCGACCTTGCGATGGGCACAGTGATGCGCCGCCTGGGTCAGGGCCTGGCGCATCAGGGCGCTGGAGCCGACCATGCAATCGAAACGGGTCATGGCCACCATCTCGATGATGGTCGGCACGCCTCGCCCCTCCTCACCGACCATCCACGCCAGGGCGCCACGGAACTCCACTTCGCTGGACGCGTTCGAGCAGTTGCCAAGTTTGTTCTTCAGCCGCTGGATATAGAACTGGTTGCGGCTGTCGTCCGGGCGGTGGCGCGGCAGCAGGAAACAACTCAACCCCTTGTCGGTCTGGGCCAGGGTGAGAAACGCGTCGCACATCGGCGCCGAGCAGAACCACTTGTGACCGACCAGCTCGTAGGCCTGGCCAGGCCCTGGGGTACCGACCGGGTAAGCCCGGGTGGTATTGGCGCGCACATCGGTGCCCCCCTGCTTCTCGGTCATGGCCATGCCGAGGGTCACGCCAGCCTTGTGCCGGTCACCAATGTTGCGCGGGTCGTATTCACGTGCAAGCACCTTGGGCAACCAGTACTCGGCCAACTCCGGTTGCAGACGCAGGGCTGGCACCGCGGCGAAGGTCATGGTCAACGGGCAGCCGGTGCCGGCCTCCGCCTGGCTGTGCAGGTAGGTCATCGACGCCCGTGCCACGTGGGCGCCCGGGCGGGGCTCGGCCCAGGGCAAGGATGGCAGGCCATGTTCGACTGCCGTACGCATCAGCTCGTGATACGCCGGATGGAATTCCACCAGATCGATGCGATGGCCATAACGGTCATGGCTGCTGAATTCGGGCTTGTGGGCGTTGGCCAGGAACCCCGCCGCCATCAGGGGACCACCGGCCAGGGCACCATAGGCATCGATCCGCGACTCGGCCCAGCCGGCCCCAAAGTACCGGGACCATTCCTGCAGCGGCAGATCGAGGCGGTACAGGTTGGCGCCATCGAGCGACGGCGGCTGGTTGGTGACTTCGTGGGTTTCAGCGAACTGGTGCAGGTTCATCGGGGGCTCCCTGGATCCGGTCATGCCTGAAAGCCCCAGTGAAGCACTCCTTCCCCGCGAGTCAAAGTGGCAAAAACGCCTGACTCGACGCCCGGAGGGACACCCTAACCGCCTGCCGCCTGGTTGGAAGGCCTTTGCGCCTGGGCCACGGCCAGGTTCAGCGTCAGTTCGAAGCGGCTACCCAGGCCCCGGCTCGACTCATGCACCAGGCGAGCGCCGATCAGCTCGCCCAGTTGTCGACAGATCGACAAACCGATGCCCAGGCCACCATAACGACGGGTCATGGAACCATCGACCTGGAAGAAGCGCTGGTAGAGGATGGCTTGGTCCAGGTCATCGAAGCCGATGCCGCTGTCAATCACCATGAAGCTCAACGCCAGGCTGTCCGGTGCCAGCCAACGGCCTCGCACCTGGATCATCACGCCGCCCTGGTGGGTGAACTTCAGGCCGTTGTCCACCAGGCAGGCAAGGCAACGCTGCAGCTTGGCCGCATCCCCTACCAGGTCGTCGGGCAGGTCGGCCGGGATGTCCAGGCTCAGGTACAGCCCCTTGCCCAATGCTCGCCCGGCAAAACCGGCACGCAACTCCTGAAGCTGCCGGCGCAGGCTGAACGGTGCAGCCTGGGCGCGCAGGCGGCCGGCCTGCAACTCGGTGAGCACGAGGATATCGTCGACCATGGCCATCATGTCCTGCGCGGACCCGGTGGCCGTGCGGTGGTACTGGGCATGCTCGGCGCCCATGGGCAGGGTGTGCATCAGTTCCAACGAGCCGATCACACCGTTCATCGGTGTGCGCAGCTCGTGGGTTACGGTGGCGAGGAATTCATCCTTCAGCTGATTGCTGCGGGCCAGCTGCTGGTTCAGCTGCTCCAGGGCACGCCCCGTTTCGCGCAAGGCCTGGGCCTGCTGTTCACGCAGGCTGTTGATGCGATCGGCCAGGGCCAGCGACAGCAGCGCCACCTCCAGCGCCGAACCCAGTTGGCTGGCATACATGGTCAGGAACATGTTCGGCAGGTAGCCCAGCACCATCAGGGTGTTGACCAACCCACCCACAAGAAAGGCCGTCCAGGCGATGATGAACCAGCGCGCGACCCGCACCCCTCGCCACCAGGCGTACAGCCCGGCGGCAAAGATGCTCACGGTGAACAGCAGTGCCAGCAACGTGGCCATGCGCAGGGCAATGCCATAAGGGGTGGTCACCGCCAGCGCCATGACCAATGCACCACCTGCCATCAGCGCCAGCAGCAGCCAGTCCAGGCCACGGCTGAGCCGCCCAAGCTGCAGGAAATGCCGCGCGAACTGGCAACCGAACAACCCTGCGGCCCCGATGAACAAGGGGGTGGCAGCATTGGCCCACCAGGGGCTGTCCGGCCAGAAATAGGCCACACCCGCGCCATTGACCGACACCTGGTACAGCCCGAACGAGGCGATATAGCAGATGTAGTACAGGTAGCTGACGTCACGCACGCCCAGGTAGATGAACAGGTTGTACACCAGCATCACCAGCAGCACGCCGTAGATCATGCCCAACACATAAAGGCGCGTAGGCTGGTCTTCCAGGTAGGCCTCGAGTGACCACAACGCGACCGGTGCCTGCACCGAGCCCTGGCTCTGCAGACGCAGGTAGGCCGTGATCGCCTGGCCTGGTCGCAGCGGGAGTTCGAATAGGTAGTTGTTCTGCCGGATCTGCCGGCTGGCATAGGGCCAGGCATCGCCGGTTCGCCGCACCAGACGATAGCCGCCCTGGTCATCGGGCAGGTAGAGGTCCAGGTGGTCCAGCGGAGGGTACGCCAATTCCAGCAGCCATTGGCGGGGCGTGGCGGACTCAGGGCTGGTGTTGCGCAGATCGATCTTCAGCCAGAACACGGAGGTGGAATAACCGGCATTGAGCACCGCCTCATGATGCTGGCGGAAACGGTGGGCGAAGGCCGGCGAGCTGACCTGGACGATGCTGGCGCTGCCATCACGGTCCTCGAAAACCTGCATGGCCTTGCCCAAGGGAAGATGGCGGGTGGAATTGTCGAAATCGACCGCTCCGGCGAACAGGGGCACGCAGCCCAGCAGCATTATCAGCAAATAGCGCATACAGCCCCAGCATGGCGTGTCCGGTCGCGTCGTGGTGGCCTCCCTTCCCTTTGAGACGACGGTTTCCGGCAGCGCCCGTTTATCGAGTTATCCGAGCACTCTAGCATAGCCTTCCGCGCACTCCACCAGCCACTTCACGATATGAAGAAAAGGCTCTATCTCAATACTTTCAGACAATAACCACGATATTTTCTGACCATTTGATCAACAAAAGCCCCGCGCAGGGCGCTTCGCCCCAACAGGTTTGGTGGTAAGCTCGCCGACCATGAATACCTACAGCTCCCGCCCCGTTGTCCTCTGTCTCTCCGGCCACGACCCCAGTGGCGGTGCCGGCCTGCAGGCAGATATCGAAGCCCTGATCGCCCAGGGCTGTCACGCCGCACCTGCCGTGACCGCCCTGACCGTGCAGGATACCGTCAACGTCTCCGACTTCCGTGTGCTCGACCGCGAGTGGGTCCTGGCCCAGGCCAATGCCGTGCTGGCCGACTCCACGGTGGCAGCGGTCAAGCTCGGTATGCTCGGCTCGATCGAAATGGTCGATACCGTTGCCGAACTGCTCGCCGCCCACCCGCACCTGCCGCTGGTCTGCGACCCGGTCCTGCGGGCCGGCGGCGGTGGTCGACTGGGCAAGGACGAAGTCGGCTACGCGCTGCGTGAGCGCCTGCTGCCGCTGGCCCTGATCGCCACGCCGAACCTGCCTGAAGCCCGCATCCTCGCCGAGCTGCCCGAAGGCACCGCGGACGAATGCGCCGAGAAACTTTTGCCGTTCTGTAGACATCTGCTGATTACCGGTGGTCACGGCGACGAAGCGCAAATCCACAACCGGCTCTATAGCCGCGACGGCCAGCAGCACACCTGGACCTGCGAGCGCCTGCCAGGCAGCTACCATGGCTCGGGCTGCACGCTGGCCAGCGCCCTGGCCGGTCGCCTGGCCCTTGGCGAACAGCTGGAAAGTGCCGTGCGCAGCGCGCTGGACTACACCTGGCGCACCCTGCGCGATGCCGAGCAGCTGGGCAAGGGGCAGTTCGTCCCACGCCGGCTGCCCTTGGATTTCTGCTCCTGATCCACGAGGTCTTGCGATGAAGTTACGCGGTCTGTACGCGATCACCGACAGCCAGCTGCTCGCCGGTCGCTTCCTGTCCCATGTCGAGGCGGCCTTAGACGGCGGCGTGTGCCTGCTGCAGTACCGCGACAAGAGCGATGACGCAGCCCGCCGCCTGCGCGAAGCCGAAGCGTTGGCGAAGCTCTGCGAGCGCTACGGTACCCAGTTGGTCATCAATGACGACGCCGAGCTGGCCGCACGTCTGGGCGTCGGCGTACACCTGGGCCAGACCGATGGCCCCCTGACCCCGGCCCGCGCCCTGCTCGGCCGTGACGCCATCATCGGCTCCACCTGCCACGCCCAGCTCGAACTGGCCGAGCAGGCCGCCGCCGAAGGCGCCAGCTACGTGGCCTTCGGCCGATTCTTCAACTCCGTGACCAAACCCGGTGCACCGGCCGCCGACCTCGCCCTGCTGGGCCAAGCCCGCGCCCGCGTGCAACTGCCGATCGCCGTGATCGGCGGCATCACCCTCGACAACGCCGCCCCGCTGGTCGCCCAAGGCGCCGACCTGCTGGCGGTGATCCATGGCCTGTTCGGTGCCGACAGCGCGCAGGAAGTCACCCGCCGCGCCCGCGCCTTCAACGCCTTGTTCGCTTCCTGATTCGAGAGAAATCCCATGTCCCGTTCCGAATCCCTGTTCGCCCAAGCCCAGAAGCACATCCCCGGCGGCGTGAACTCGCCCGTGCGTGCCTTCCGCAGCGTCGGCGGCACCCCGCTGTTCTTCAAGCATGCCGAAGGCGCCTATGTCATCGATGAAGACGACAAACGCTACGTCGACTACGTCGGCTCCTGGGGCCCGATGATCCTCGGCCATAGCCACCCGGACGTCCTTGCGTCGGTGCGCAAGCAGCTGGAGCACGGGCTGTCCTACGGCGCCCCGACCGCCATGGAAACCGAGATGGCCGACCTGGTCTGCTCGATCGTGCCGTCCATGGAAATGGTGCGCATGGTCAGCTCCGGTACCGAGGCGACCATGAGCGCCATCCGCCTGGCCCGTGGCTATACCGGCCGCGATGCGATCATCAAGTTCGAAGGCTGCTACCACGGCCACTCCGACAGCCTGCTGGTCAAGGCCGGTTCCGGCCTGCTGACCCAGGGCGTGCCGAGCTCCGCCGGCGTGCCGGCGGACTTCGCCAAGCACACCCTGACCCTGCCGTTCAACGACATCGCGGCGGTGGAGAAAACCCTGTCGGAGGTCGGCCAGACGGTAGCCTGCATCATCGTCGAGCCGGTGGCCGGCAACATGAACTGCGTACCGCCGGCGCCAGGCTTCCTCGAGGGCCTGCGCGAACAATGCGACAAGCACGGCGTGGTGCTGATCTTCGATGAAGTGATGACCGGTTTCCGCGTGTCCCTCGGTGGCGCCCAGGGCCATTACGGCATCAAGCCGGACCTGTCGACCTTCGGCAAGATCGTCGGTGGCGGCATGCCGGTCGGCTGCTTCGGCGGCAAGCGCGAGATCATGGAGTGCATCGCCCCGCTTGGCCCGGTCTACCAGGCCGGTACCCTGTCGGGTAACCCGCTGGCCATGGCCGCGGGCCTGACCACGCTCAAGCTGATCAGCCGCCCGGGCTTCCACGATGAAGTGACCGCCTACACCAGCCGCATGCTCGACGGCCTGCAGCAGCGCGCCGATGCCGCTGGCGTTCCGTTCGTCACCACCCAGGCGGGCGCCATGTTCGGCCTGTATTTCAGCGGCGCCGACGACATCGTCACCTTCGACGACGTGATGGCCAGCGATGTCGAACGCTTCAAGCGCTTCTTCCATCTGATGCTCGAGGGCGGCGTGTACCTGGCGCCGAGCGCGTTCGAGGCCGGCTTCACCTCCATCGCCCATGGCGATGCCGAGCTGAAGATCACCCTGGATGCAGCCGAGCGCGCCTTCGCAGCCCTGAAATAAGGGTTGTCTGCACGGCCCCCTTCGCGGGCAACCACGCTCCCACAAGCCCATCATCAACGCTGTGGGAGCGGGTTCACCCGCGAAGGGGCCGGTTCACGCCGGCTTTGTGACGCCTGTCACACCCCCAACCTCTGGATGACCCAGCTTCACCTATACAGAAAATCGAGTAAAACTTTGTAAGGTAGGCGCTGCTTATCCCATAATGTGCCACCAGAGACATTGGCCGCAGCTTTGCAGAGGTAAGTCGATCCCCATGAACCGCACCGGCCGAGCCCTTACCCTGGGCTGCCTGCTGCTTCTTCAGCCCCTGCTGGCCCTGGCGGAGGGCGGCAACTCGTTGCTCATTCCAGCGACGGGACGCTGCACCCTCAATACCCAGCCAGAGGACCTGGAGAATGCCCTGAAGGCGTGCGAGCGGACGGCAGAATCGGGGGATGCCCAGGCACAGTACGAACTGGGCGAGTTCTACTACAGTGGCAACCAGGCCCCCAAGGACCTGAAAAAAGCCGTCAACTGGTTCGAGAAGGCCTCGCTGCAAGGCCAAGCCCAGGCCCAATACCGCCTGGGTGCCATGTTCTTCCATGGCGAAGGGGTCCCGGCCAACAATGTGCAGGCCTATATCCTGCTGAAGATGGCCGCGGTCAATGGCGATGAAGACGCCCTGGACATGGCCGACGAAGTCACCGAGCAGATGCCCCGCGACGAACTCGAGCATGCCACCCAGGTGCTTGGCCAGATCTTCCGCAAATACCTGTTGGAATTGCAGAACGCCGAAGGGCGTACGCCGTTCTCTCCCCTGCCCTAACAGGCCGCCTATTTCTCCGGCATCGGCATCGGGAACGGCATCACGTTGCCGCCCCCCTTGGCCTCGCTGATCTTCGCGGTACCCAGGCGCTCCACCTCGTCGATACGCACGATCGAATGCATCGGCACGAAGCTGCGTACCACGCCTTCGAACTGCGCCTTGAGCTTTTCTTCGCTGGGGTCGACCACCACCTGGGAGCGCTCGCCGAAGACGAATTCCTCGATCTCCAGGAACCCCCACAGGTCGCTCTGGTAGATCTGCTTGGCGTACATCTCGAAAACCTGGCCCTGGTTCAGGAAGATCACTTTGTAGATAGCGGGTTCGCGTTTGCTCATGATCGAAAGAAACGACACAAAGATAGGAAAAGGCCGGCATCATAGCAGACCGCCTGGCCTGTTAAGCACCCGCCCCGGTCTCTATAATGTGCGGCCCTTTCAGCACCCGCAGCAGATGATTCGCCATGGCCAAGAAGCTCTACATTGAAACCCACGGTTGCCAGATGAACGAGTACGACAGCTCGCGCATGGTCGACCTGCTGGGCGAATACCAGGCCCTGGAAGTGACCGAGCACCCCGATGATGCCGATGTCATCCTGCTCAACACCTGCTCGATCCGCGAAAAGGCCCAGGACCAGGTGTACTCCAAGCTCGGCCGCTGGCGCGCCCTGAAGGACCGCAACCCGGACATGGTCATCGCCGTCGGCGGCTGCGTCGCCAGCCAGGAAGGCGAGGCGCTGCGCAAGCGGGCGCCTTATGTCGACGTGGTGTTCGGCCCGCAGACCCTGCACCGCCTGCCCGAGATGATCGACGCCGCCCGCAGCACCCGCCTGCCGCAGGTCGACGTGTCGTTCCCGGAAATCGAGAAGTTCGATCACCTCCCCGAGCCCCGCATCGACGGGCCGACCGCGTTCGTCTCGGTCATGGAAGGCTGCAGCAAGTACTGCACTTTCTGCGTGGTGCCCTACACCCGCGGCACCGAAGTCAGCCGGCCGTTCGACGACGTGCTGGCCGAGGTGATCCACCTGGCCGAGAACGGCGTGCGCGAGATCACCTTGCTCGGCCAGAACGTCAACGGCTACCGCGGCCTGACCCACGACGGGCGCCTGGCCGACCTGGCCGAGCTGATCCGCGTCGTGGCCGCGGTGGACGGCATCGAGCGGATCCGCTACACCACCTCGCACCCGCTGGAGTTCTCCGACAGCCTGATCCAGGCCCATGCCGAGGTCCCGCAGTTGGTCAAGCACCTGCACTTGCCGGTGCAGGCCGGCTCCGACCGGGTGCTGGCGGCCATGAAGCGCAACCACACGATCCTCGAATACAAGTCCAAGCTGCGCAAGCTCAAGGCCGCGGTACCGGACATCTGCATCAGTTCGGACTTCATCGTCGGCTTCCCCGGCGAGACCGAAAAGGACTTCGAGCAGACCATGAAGCTGGTGGCGGAGGTCGGCTTCGACTTCTCCTTCTCGTTCGTCTACAGCGCCCGCCCAGGCACCCCGGCGGCGGAGCTGGCGGACGACACGCCCGAAGACGTGAAGAAGCAGCGCCTGCAACGGCTGCAGCACCGCATCGACCAGCAGGGGTTCGAGATCAGCCGACGCATGGTCGGCAGCATCCAGCGCATCCTGGTCACCGACTTCTCCAAGCGCGACCCGGGCAAGCTGCAGGGGCGCACCGAGAATAATCGAATCGTCAACTTCCATTGCGACAATCCTGCACTGATCGGCCAGTTGGTGGATGTACGGATCGAAGAGGCCAAGCCGCATTCGTTGGTCGGCTCGTTGGTTCAATGATGATCGGTGGCTGGCCTTTTCGCGGGTGAACCCGCTCCCACCGAATGGCGGTGAACCTCGTGGGAGCGGGTTTACCCGCGAATGCGCCACCAGATACCTGTCCCTTGATCGTTTCAGTGCTTTCACCACCGCCCTTCAAGGGTTATTCTTGAGTTCACATCCATTGCCGTCGAGCGGCTAAAAACGACCTTGAACGCACCCATACAACCCCATCGCTTCATCCTCGAGCCCTTCGAGGCCCACCGCTTCGCCAACCTGTGCGGCCAGTTCGACGAGCACCTGCGCCTGATCGAACAGCGCCTGGCCATCGAAATCCGCAACCGTGGCAATCAGTTCGAACTGATCGGCGAGCCCAAGACCACCTCGGCTGCCGAACAGCTGCTGCGCCGCCTCTATCGCGAAGCCAAGGCCTCCGAGCTGTCACCGGAAACCGTCCACCTGTACCTGCAGGAGTCGACCGTCGAGACCCTCGACAACCCGGCCGTCAATGAAGTCAGCGTCTCGCTGCGTACGCGCAAGGGCAACATCCGCCCGCGCGGTGTCAACCAGCAGCGCTACGTGAAGGAAATCCTGGCCAACGACATCAACTTCGGCATCGGCCCCGCCGGTACCGGCAAGACGTACCTGGCCGTGGCCTGCGCCGTGGATGCCCTGGAGCGCGAACAAGTGCGCCGCATCCTGCTGGTGCGCCCGGCCGTCGAGGCGGGCGAGAAGCTCGGCTTCCTGCCTGGCGACCTGGCGCAGAAGATCGACCCGTACCTGCGTCCGCTGTACGACGCCCTCTACGAGATGCTCGGCTTCGAACATGTGGCCAAGCTGATCGAACGCCAAGTGATCGAAATCGCTCCGCTGGCCTACATGCGTGGCCGCACCCTGAACAACAGCTTCATCATCCTCGACGAAAGCCAGAACACCACTCTCGAGCAGATGAAGATGTTCCTCACCCGCATCGGCTTCGGCTCGACTGCGGTGATCACCGGCGATATCACCCAGGTCGACCTGCCACGTGGCACCAAGTCGGGCCTGGCCCATGTGATCGAGGTGCTCAAGGACGTGCCGGGCATCAGCTTCACCCACTTCCAGCCCAAGGACGTGGTTCGCCACCCCTTGGTGCAACGCATCGTCGAAGCCTACGACCGCTTCGACGCCCGCCAGGCCAAGCCCGAGGCACCCGCCCAAGATGCTTGAACTCGACCTGCAACGGGCCACGGATGCCGCTGCCCCTGATGACGCCGCCTTCCGCCGCTGGTGCGAGCTGGCCCTGCGCCAGCGCAGTGCCGACTCGGAAATGACCATTCGCCTGGTCGATGAGGCCGAAGGCCGCGAGCTCAACAACACCTACCGGCACAAGGACTACGCGACCAACGTGCTGTCGTTCCCGGCCGATGTCCCCGACGAGCTGCTCGACATCCCGCTGCTGGGTGACCTGGTCATCTGCGTGCCGGTGGTCGAGCGCGAAGCCGCCGAACAGGGCAAGGCCCTCGAGGCGCACTGGGCGCACCTGGTCATCCATGGCTGCCTGCACCTGCTCGGCTACGATCACATCGAAGATGACGAAGCCGAGGAAATGGAAGCCCTGGAACGAACCTTGCTGGCGGAACTGGGTCATCCCGACCCGTACGCCGATGACGAAATCACTCCTCCCGCGACAAAGGATCACGAGTAACCGCCATGAGCGAAGACCGATCGAGCAATGGGCAGAAGTCCTGGCTGGGTAAACTGACCCAGGCTTTTGCCCATGAGCCGAAAAACCGCCAGGAGCTCCTCGAGCTGCTGCGCGAAGCCCATCAGAACAAGCTGCTCGACAGCGAAGCGCTGACCATCGTCGAAGGCGCCATCCAGGTCGCCGACCTGCAGGTGCGCGACATCATGGTGCCGCGCTCGCAGATGATCAGCATCAAGGCCAGCCAGTCGCCACGCGAATTCCTGCCGGCGGTGATCGACGCCGCGCACTCGCGCTACCCGGTGATCGGCGAGAGCCATGATGATGTGCTCGGGATCCTCCTGGCCAAGGACCTGCTGCCGTTGATCCTCAAGGAGAACGGTGACAGCTTCAACATCAAGGACCTGCTGCGCCCCGCCACCTTCGTGCCGGAGTCCAAGCGCTTGAACGTGCTGCTGCGCGAGTTCCGCGCCAACCACAACCACATGGCCGTGGTCATCGACGAATATGGCGGCGTAGCCGGCCTGGTGACCATCGAGGACGTGCTGGAGCAGATCGTCGGCGACATCGAGGACGAACACGACGTCGAGGAAGACAGCTACATCAAGCCGCTGCCCAGCGGTGACTTCCTGATCAAGGCCCTGACACCTATCGAGAACTTCAACGAGTTCTTCGACTGCGAGTTCTCCGACGACGAATTCGACACCGTCGGCGGCCTGGTGATGAGTGCTTTCGGCCACCTGCCCAAGCGCAACGAGACCACCGAGATCGGCACCTACAAGTTCCGTATTCTCAACGCCGACAGCCGGCGGATACACTTGCTGCGCCTGACCCCGATCACCCGTTAAGGACAAACATGCGTTGGATCACCCGCCCCGGCTGGCCCGGTAACCTGCTGGCCCTGGCGGCTGGCGCATCGACCCTCCTGGCCCTGGCGCCGTTCGACATCTGGCCGCTGGCGCTGCTGTCCATCGCCCTGCTCTACCTCGGCCTGCGTGAGCTCAGCCCACGCCAGGCCATGTGGCGTGGCTGGTGGTTCGGCTTCGGCCTGTACGGCGCCGGCACCTGGTGGATCTATGTCAGTATGAACACCTACGGCGGCGCCTCGCCGCTGCTGGCGGTGGGGCTGCTGCTGGCGTTCTTCGCTGCCCTGGCCTGGTTCTTCGCCCTGCCCACCTGGCTGTGGGCGCGCTGGCTGCGGCGCAACGAGGCGCCGCTGGCCGACGCCCTGTGCTTCGCGGCCCTGTGGCTGCTGCAAGAAGCCTTCCGCGGCTGGTTCCTGACCGGTTTTCCCTGGTTGTACGCCGGCTACAGCCAGCTCGACGGCCCACTCGCAGGCCTGGCACCACTTGGGGGCGTATGGCTGGTTTCCTTTGTTCTGGCATTGAGCGCGGCGCTGCTGTGCAACCTGCCCCGCTTGCGCGCACGCCCCTCGTTCCTGGCAGCGGGCGTGGTACTGCTGGTGGCGCCCTGGGGCGTCGGCCTGGCCCTCAAAAACCACGCCTGGACCATACCCTCCGGCGACCCACTGAAGGTCGCCGCCTTGCAGGGTAACGTCGAGCAGGACCTGAAATGGGACCCGGCGCACATCGACGCACAACTGACGCTGTACCGCGACATGAGTTTCACCTCCAAGCCCGTGGACCTCCTGGTGTGGCCGGAAACCGCCGTGCCGGTGCTCAAAGACCAGGCCCAGGGCTACATCGATGTGATGGGGCGTTTTGCCGCCGACCGCCATTCGGCGCTGATCACCGGCGTACCGGTGCGTGAAGTGGTGCATCATCAGCGCCGCTATTACAACGGCATCACCGTAACCGGCGAAGGCGACGGCACCTACCTCAAGCAGAAGCTGGTGCCGTTCGGCGAGTACGTACCGCTGCAGGACATGCTCCGTGGGCTGATCGAATTCTTCAACCTACCCATGTCGGACTTCGCCCGCGGCCCGTCGGACCAGCCGCTGTTGCAGGCCAAGGGCTACCAGGTTGCGCCGTTCATCTGCTACGAGGTGGTGTACCCCGAGTTCGCCGCAGGCCTGGCAGCGCGTAGCGACCTGTTGCTGACCATCAGCAACGATACCTGGTTCGGCACCTCGATCGGCCCTCTGCAACACCTGCAGATGGCCCAGATGCGTGCCCTGGAAGCAGGCCGCTGGATGATCCGCGCCACCAACAACGGCGTGACTGCGCTGATCGACCCGTTCGGCAGGATCACCGCGCAGATTCCGCAATTCCAGCAGGCGGTCCTCTATGGGGAAGTGGTGCCGATGCAACAGCTGACCCCCTACCTGCAATGGCGCTCGTGGCCGCTGGCGATCGTCTGCGCCCTGTTGCTGGGCTGGTCGCTGCTGGCAAGCCGGATCGCCAAGACAGTCTAAGTTTTCCTGCCCCGGCCTCATCGCGGGACAAGCCCGCTCCCACAGGATCTCCACAGCCCTTGAGGTTTGTGCGTACCTGTAGGAGCGGGCTCGTCCCGCGATGAGGCCGGTCCAGCAGCAGAAAGCATCAATAGAACAACCGATACCCCACCAACCCCACCGCCTCGTTGAGTAACTGCCCACTGCGCCAAACCGCCCGGCTATCGGGCAGCAAGCCGGCGAACGGCTGGGCATGGTCGCCACCGAGGAACCCCACCGGCGCCGTCACCACCTCGAACCCCGCCCGCTCGAAGCTCCACCGCGCACGCGGCATGTGCCAGGCCTGGGTCACCAGCACCACCCGACGGACGCCCTGGGGCTGCAGCAGCCGCGCACTGAACTGGGCATTCTCCCAGGTGGTGCGGCTGGCCTCCTCCTTCCAACGCACGGCAACGCCGAAGTCCGCCTGCAATCGGTCAGCCATCAATTGCGCCTCGCTCGGCGGCGTCCCGTAGTGCAGCCCGCCACTGATCGCCAGCGGCACCCCCGAGGCCTTGGCCAGCTGCGCGGCATAGCGCATGCGCTCCAGGGCCGTGCCGGTCGGTTGGTCCTGGCCGCCCCAGGCCGGGTCGCCACGCTCACGGCCGGCGCCCAGCACGACGATGGCATCGGCACGCTCGGCCAGGGCCGGCCATTGCGCCGGCAGCAGCGGCGCTTCGGTTTCCAGTTGCCGGGCAGCCTGCTCCACCACCAGGGGCAGGCTCATCAGCCACAGGCCGCCCAGGCCCAGGGCGAAGCAGGCCGCCGCCAGGCGCGGGCGTCGCGTGCGCAGCCACCAGGCGGCCAGCAGCAGCAGGAACAGCATGCCAGGCGGCAGCAACCATTGTTTGATGAAGTAGCGAAGCAGCATGCACAGACCTCCCATGAAGGCGTGCAGCCTAAGAGGATCGACGCCGGGCAACAAGTGTGTGTCCGACGCCGATCATGAGCAGTTGTAAGAAAGAACCGGCGCACGACGGTCTGCGCCTGGAACCCAGAACGGCTAGCGGGGCAGCGTCCGGGATCTTGCCGTGATGGCAGGGCGTTTCTTGTCCTTGAGCCAGACGATCTTCGCCGAAGTCGGCTCCGGTGGCGGGTAGGCCCCGGTACTGGCAAAGCGACCTTCCGGGAGGGTTTCCAGGTAGGCCTTGATCACTTCGAACTCGGCATGGCTCAGGCCACGCAGTTCCAGTTCGGCTGGCATCTCGTCGCGTAATCGTACGGAGGTCCTGGCCACTTCCAGAGCCAGGCCCAGGCGGTCGATCAAGCGTTCGTATAGCTCCGGTTTGATTGCGGGTAGCTGCGACTCTCCCATCCGTTCACCTCATTGAAGATAAGAATATCTCCCCCACAGATGAGCTTAGCGTCACTGCAAAAAGCAGCCGGATGCCGCGACCAACGGCCCGTGGGCCGCATTCAGGGTTTCCCACGATACGCGACGCTCATGTATGCTACGGCGTTCACTCTACCGACACCGGAGTGCCGGACGCAGCGAGGTTCCGCTGCGGAAAACAGGGTCCCTACCTCTCTCAGCACAAAGTAGCCATGCACGAACAATACACGCCCCGTGAAATAGAAGCCGCCGCCCAGACCTTCTGGGACGAGCAACAATCGTTCGCTGTCACCGAACAGCCAGGCAAGGACACCTACTACTGCCTGTCGATGTTCCCGTACCCGAGCGGCAAGCTACACATGGGTCACGTGCGCAACTACACCATCGGCGATGTGATCGCCCGCTACCAGCGCATGCAGGGCAAGAACGTGCTCCAGCCGATGGGTTGGGACGCCTTCGGCATGCCGGCGGAAAACGCCGCGATGAAGAACAACGTCGCCCCGGCCAAGTGGACGTACGAGAACATCGACTACATGAAGTCCCAGCTCAAGAGCCTGGGCCTGGCGATCGACTGGTCCCGTGAAGTCACCACCTGCAAGCCGGACTACTACCGCTGGGAGCAGTGGCTGTTCACCCGCCTGTTCGAGAAGGGTGTCATCTACCGCAAGAACGGCACCGTCAACTGGGACCCGGTCGACCAGACCGTCCTGGCCAACGAACAGGTCATCGACGGCCGTGGCTGGCGTTCGGGCGCGCTGATCGAGAAGCGCGAAATCCCGATGTACTACTTCCGCATCACCGACTACGCCGACGAGCTGCTGGAAAGCCTCGACGAGCTGCCGGGCTGGCCTGAGCAGGTCAAGACCATGCAGCGCAACTGGATCGGCAAGTCGCGCGGCATGGAAGTGCAGTTCCCCTACGACCAGGCGAGCATCGGCCACGAAGGCGCCCTGAAGGTCTTCACCACCCGCCCGGACACCCTGATGGGTGCCACCTACGTCGCCGTCGCCGCCGAGCACCCGCTGGCCACCCAGGCTGCCCAGGGCAACCCGGCGCTGCAGGCGTTCATCGACGAATGCAAGAGCGGCAGCGTCGCCGAGGCCGACATGGCCACCCAGGAGAAGAAGGGCATGCCCACTTCCCTGTTCGTCCAGCACCCACTGACCGGCGAAAAGCTGCCGGTCTGGGTCGCCAACTACGTGTTGATGCACTATGGTGATGGCGCCGTGATGGCAGTCCCGGCCCATGACGAGCGCGACTTCGAGTTCGCCCACAAGTACAACCTGCCGGTCAAGGCAGTGGTACGCACCAGCGCGGGCGACGAGGTCGGCAGCGAATGGCAGGCCGCCTACGGCGAGCATGGCCAACTGATCAACTCCGGCGAATTCGACGGCCTGGACTTCCAGGGCGCGTTCGACGCCATCGAAGCCGCACTGATCCGCAAGGAACTCGGCAAGTCGCGCACCCAGTTCCGCCTGCGCGACTGGGGCATCAGCCGCCAGCGCTACTGGGGCTGCCCGATCCCGATCATCCACTGCCCGTCCTGCGGCGACGTGCCGGTGCCGGAAGACCAACTGCCGGTCAAATTGCCCGAGGATGTGGTGCCGGACGGCGCCGGCTCGCCCCTGGCGCGCATGCCCGAATTCTACGAATGCACCTGCCCGAAATGCGGCGCTGCGGCCAAGCGTGAAACCGACACCATGGACACCTTCGTCGAGTCGTCCTGGTACTTCGCCCGCTATGCTTCGCCAAACTACGAAGGTGGCATGGTCGACCCGAAGGCGGCCAACCACTGGCTGCCGGTGGACCAGTACATCGGCGGTATCGAGCACGCCATCCTGCACCTGCTGTACGCGCGCTTCTTCCACAAGCTGATGCGCGACGAAGGCCTGGTCACCTCCAACGAGCCGTTCAAAAACCTGCTCACCCAGGGCATGGTCGTCGCCGAGACCTACTACCGCACCGCCAGCAACGGCGGCAAGGACTGGTTCAACCCAGCCGACGTCGAGGTCGAGCGTGACGCCAAGGCCAAGATCATCGGCGCCCGCCTGAAGTCCGACGGCCTGCCGGTGGAAATCGGTGGCACCGAAAAGATGTCCAAGTCCAAGAACAACGGCGTCGACCCGCAGGCCATGATCGACGCCTACGGCGCCGACACCTGCCGCCTGTTCATGATGTTCGCCTCGCCGCCCGACATGAGCCTGGAATGGTCCGACTCCGGCGTCGAGGGTGCCAGCCGCTTCCTGCGCCGTGTCTGGCGCCTGGCCCAGGCCCATGTTGCCCAGGGCCTGCCGGGCAAGCTGGATGTCGCTTCGCTGGACGACGCGCAGAAGACCATTCGCCGCGCCATCCATGCCGCGATCAAGCAAGCCAGCACCGACGTGGGCCAGTTCCACAAGTTCAACACCGCCATCGCCCAGGTGATGACCGTGATGAACGTGCTGGAAAAAGCCCCGCAAGCCACCGAACAGGACCGTGCCCTGCTGCAGGAAGGCCTGGAGGCCGTCACCCTGCTGCTGGCCCCGATCACCCCGCACATCAGCCATGCGCTGTGGAAGCACCTGGGCCACGACCAGGCGGTGATCGATGCCACCTGGCCGAGCGTCGACGAAAGCGCCCTGGTACAGGACAGCATCACCCTGGTGGTCCAGGTCAACGGCAAGCTGCGCGGCCAGGTTGAAATGCCCGCCGGCGCCAGCCGTGAAGAGATCGAAGCCGCCGCTCGCAGCAACGAAAACGTCCTGCGCTTCATCGATGGCCTGACCATCCGCAAGGTCATCGTCGTGCCGGGCAAGCTGGTCAACATCGTCGCCAACTGATGGCAACGCCCACCCGCACACGGCGCGGGTGGGCGGAACAGGCCCACAAGGGAGCTACAACATGATCAAACGCAATCTGCTGGTAATGGGCCTGGCCGTCGTGCTCAGTGCCTGTGGTTTCCAGCTGCGCGGCACCGGCACCACCGAGCTGACCATCAAGGAAATGGACCTGCGCGCGCGCAACGCCTACGGCGAGACCGTGACCGAGCTGCGCGAGACCCTGGACCGCAACGGCGTCAACGTCCACGCCGGCGCGCCCTATCGCCTGGTGCTGACCGACGAGAAGCAGACCCAGCGCGCAGCCACCTACAGCGGCGGCAACCGCTCGGTCGAGTACGAACTCACCACCGTGCTCAGCTACAGCATGCTGGGGCTGAACGACATTCCGCTGCTCAGCGACAAGGTCGAGGTCCGCAAGATCTACGTGCATGACGGTGACAACATCACAGGCTCCGACCAGGAAGCCACCCAGGCCCGGGAAGAAATGCGCCGCGATCTGGTCCAGGCCATGATGGTGCGCCTGCAGATGCTGACCCCGTCCCACCTGGACGAACTGCAACGTGAAGCCGAAGCCCGCGCCAAGGCCGAAGCCGACGCCCTGGAAGCGGCCCGTCGCCAGCAGGACGAAACGCCGCAGCAGTCCCCGATGGAAGTACCGGCCAACTAAGACGAGGCCGAGGGGCACCTCTGGGTGCCCCCATACCCCATGAAGCTCGCCCCCGCCCAACTCAACAAACACCTGCAAGGTGCCCTGGCCCCGGTCTACGTGGTCAGCGGCGATGACCCACTGCTGTGCCAGGAAGCGGCCGACGCCATTCGCACCGCCGCGCGCCAGCAAGGCTTCGACGAACGCCAGGTGTTCAGTGCCGACGCCAACTTCGACTGGGGCACCCTGCTCCAGGCCGGTGCCAGCCTGTCATTGTTCGCCCAACGCCGCCTGCTGGAGCTGCGCCTGCCATCCGGCAAGCCGGGCGACAAAGGCGCCGCCGCGCTCATGGAGTATTGCGCCAACCCCGCCGAGGACACCTTGCTGCTGATCAGCCTGCCCAAGCTCGACGGCAGTGCGCAGAAGACCAAGTGGGGCAAGGCGCTGATTGAAGGCCAACACTGCCAGTTCATCCAGATCTGGCCGGTGGACGCCCAGCAACTGCCGCAGTGGATCAACCAGCGCCTGGCCCAGGCCGGGCTGTCCGCACAGCGCGATGCGGTCGACCTGATCGCTGCGCGGGTCGAGGGCAACCTGCTGGCCGCCGCCCAGGAGATCGAGAAGCTCAAGCTGCTGGCCGAAAGCAACCAGATCACGGTCGAAACCGTCCAGGCGGCCGTCGCCGACAGCGCACGCTTCGATGTCTTCGGCCTGGTCGATGCAATCCTCAATGGTGAGGCCGGCCACGCCCTGCGCATGCTCGAAGGCCTGCGTGGCGAGGGGGTCGAGCCACCGGTGATCCTCTGGGCCCTGGCCCGGGAGCTGCGCCTGCTGGCAGGGCTCGCCCAACAGTTCAGCCAGGGCGTGCCGCTGGACAAAGCCTTCAGCCAGGCACGCCCGCCGGTGTGGGACAAGCGCCGACCCTTGGTCAGCAAGGCTCTGCAGCGGCTCTCGGCGCAGCGCTGGGCTCAGTTGCTGCAGGATGCGCAGCGCATCGATGCGCAGATCAAGGGTCAAGCCGAAGGTTCGCCCTGGACCAGCCTGGCGCGCCTGTCGCTGCTGATGGCGGGCCAGCGTCTGGCCTTGCCACCAGAATAAGCCCGTTCCACAGGGTGCACGCGGCGCTTTCCATAAACACAATCAATTGGCCCCACCCCCACCCCAGCCTTACAGTGCGCCCCGACATCCACCCAACCGGGGTAATCGCCATGAGCAAGAAGCCGAAAAAGCACGGCCCGAACAAGGCCAAGTCCATCGTCGCCCAACCACTGTTCCGCTGCCGCCAGGAACGACCGAGCAAGGGCAAAGGCAGCTACCGCCGCGAAGCCTTCCAATCGAGAGATTGGGAGGCTTCTTGCTTTTTGGCCGCATGAAGGCAGGAAGGGCCCAGTCATGATATGGTCGGCACCTGAACCGCAATTCTGGATCTGTGCATGCCCTTTCGTCTGTCCCTGCGCTGGCACCCACGCCAGCTGATCGCAGCCTCCAGCTTCATCCTGCTCGTTGCCTGCGCGGAAAAACCCACCGCCGCCGACGCCCTGCCGCTGGCACCTGCCCAGCCCACTGCAAACGTGACACTGCCAGGCACCACGCCCGATACCAGCAGCGAAATCCAGCCCCTGCAGACCTTCGCCCAATGGCAGGCGGGCTTCCGTCAGCAGGCCCTGCAGGCCGGTATCAGCCCCAGCACGTTCGACCGCGCCTTCCTCGGCGTCACGCCCGACATGGATGTGATCAAGGCCGACCGCAGCCAACCTGAATTCGCCCGCCCGGTGTGGGAATACCTCGACGGCGCCCTGTCGCCATTGCGCGTGCGCAACGGCAAGAAGCTACTGGTACAACACGCCGAGCTGCTGTCGCAGATCGAGCAGCGCTATGGTGTGGATCGCCAGGTCCTGGTGTCGGTCTGGGGCATGGAAAGCAATTTCGGCCAGTTCCAGGGCAGCAAGTCGGTGATTCGTTCCCTGGCCACCCTGGCCTATGAAGGCCGTCGCCCGACCTTCGCCCAGGACCAGCTGATCGCCGCCCTGCAGATCCTGCAGAATGGCGACATCCAGCCTGAGGCCATGCGTGGCTCCTGGGCCGGTGCCATGGGCCAGACCCAGTTCATCCCCACCACCTACAACACCCACGCCGTAGACTTCGACGGCGACGGTCGCCGGGACATCTGGAACAGCACTGCCGATGCCCTGGCCTCCACCGCCCACTACCTGCAGAGCTCGGGCTGGCAGAAGGGCCAACCCTGGGGCTTCGAGGTGCAGGTGCCTGCAGGTTTCGACTACTGGTTGGCCGATGGGGCGCAGCGCAAGACCGTCAGCGAATGGCTGCAGCTGGGCGTGACGCTGCCGACCGGTACCCAACTGCCTGCGGGCAGCAACCAGCTCTCGGCCGCCCTGCTGCTGCCTGCGGGCGCCCGCGGCCCGGCGTTCCTGGTGCTGGACAACTTCCGGGCGATCCTGAAGTACAACAATTCGTCGTCCTACGCCCTGGCAGTCAGCCTGCTGGGAGATCGTTTCTCCGGCTGGGGCTTCATCGCCGGCAGCTGGCCCAAGGACGACCTGCCGCTGAGCCGCAGCGAGCGCATAGAGCTGCAAGACCTGCTTAATGCCCGCGGCCACGAGGCAGGCAATGCCGACGGCATCATCGGCGCCAATACCCGCAAGGCCATACGCAATGCCCAGCAAGGGCTCGGATGGCCGGCCGATGGGTACCCGACGCACAAGCTGCTCGATAGCCTGCGCCGGCAGTGATGCTCCGGGGGCCGCTTCGCGGCCCTTTCGCGGCACAAGGCCGCTCCTACAGGCCCTGTGGAGCGACCTTGTGCCGCGATAGGGCTGCGAAGCAGCCCCAACCACCTCAAGCCTTGAACAACCCCTGCTCCAGTACCAGTACCTGCTTCTCACTGTCCAACCGCACCCTGGCCCCCAGCGGCAGGCACAGGTTTGGGTCGCAATGCCCACTGCGCCACCCCGCCAATACCGGTACGCCCAACGGCCCGAAGATATCCTCGAGCAGCGGCACCATCGCCGGTACGGTGATCCCGGCAAAATCGCCCACCAACACGCCTCGCACCCCGTCCAGCTTGCCCGCCAGGCGCAATTGGGTCAGCAACCGATCGACCCGGTACAACGGCTCGTTGACGTCTTCGATGAACAGGATGCAGCCCTGGCTGTCGATCTCGGCAGGCGTCCCCAGGGTGGCGCAGAGCAGCGACAGGTTGCCACCCAGCAAGCGCCCGCTCGCCACGCCAGGCTGCACACAGGTCAGCGGATAGGCATCAGGATGGCGTAACACGTCACCTTCGCCCAACTCACCCCTGAGCTGGCCGAGCAATGACGGCACGGTCGGCTCCCGCTTCTCGCCCAACAGGTCGGCATTGAGCATCGCACCGTGGAAGGTGATGAGCCCGGCGTGGCGGTTGAGCGCAGTGTGCAAGGCGGTGATGTCGCTGTAGCCGATCAACGGTTTGGGATGGCGGCGGATCAGGTCGAAGTCGAGCCGGTCGAGCAGGCGCATGCTGCCGTAGCCCCCGCGCATGCAGAGGATGGCATCGATGTCCGGGTCGGCGAACGCTGCGTGCAGGTCATCGAGGCGTTGCTGATCGCTGCCGGCGAGGTAGCCCTGCGCCTGGCTGACCCCGGGATACAGCCGGCATTGCATGCCCCGGCTGGTGAACCAGCGGTGGGCTTTCTCCGCATCCAGCCGGGCCGGGCCGGCCGGGGCGACGATGGCGAAGCTGGCATTGGCCGGTATAGCGGTTGCCAAGTGCATGTCGAGGGATTCGGGGCAATTCATCGAGCAACTCCTAGCAGGTACGAGGCCGGCACGATCACGCATGCCCAGGGCCCAGTGCAGGGGGAATACCCCCCTGCAAACAAAAATGCCGATGGCGCCTTCCGGCACGCATCGGCATGGGTCACACAGCCAGGCTCAGAGCTTGATCTTGGCTTCGTGGGCTTGCTGGTCGGCGTGGTACGAGGAGCGTACCAGCGGGCCGGAAGCGACGTTCTTGAAGCCCATCTTGTAGCCTTCCTCGGCGAACCAGGCGAAGGTGTCCGGGTGCACGAAACGCTGTACCGGCAGGTGGTTACGCGAAGGCTGCAGGTACTGGCCCAGGGTCAGCATGTCGATGTCATGCTCGCGCATGCGCTGCATCACCTCGATGACCTCCTCGTCCGTTTCGCCAAGGCCCAGCATCAGGCCGGACTTGGTCGGCACATGCGGCACCATCTGCTTGAACTTCTGCAGCAGGTCCAGCGACCAGTCGTAGTCCGAACCGGGGCGCGCGGCCTTGTACAGGCGCGGTACGGTCTCCAGGTTGTGGTTGAACACATCCGGCGGGGTCTGCGCGGTGATTTCCAGCGCGACGTCCATCCGCCCGCGGTAGTCCGGAACCAGGGTTTCCAGCTGCACGCCAGGCGACAGCGCACGAATCTCGCGGATGCAGTCGGCGAAGTGCTGGGCACCGCCGTCGCGCAGGTCGTCGCGGTCCACCGAAGTGATCACCACGTACTTCAGGCGCAGGTCGGCGATCGCGATGGCCAGGTTCTTCGGCTCATCGACGTCCAGCGGCTTGGGCCGGCCATGGCCGACGTCGCAGAACGGGCAGCGACGGGTGCAGATGTCGCCCATGATCATGAAGGTTGCGGTACCGCCGGAGAAGCACTCGCCCAGGTTCGGGCAGGAGGCTTCCTCGCAGACGCTGTGCAGCTTGTGCTTGCGCAGCAATTGCTTGATCCGGTCGACTTCCGGGGAAACCGGGATGCGCACGCGGATCCAGTCAGGCTTCTTCGGCAGCTCTTCGGTGGGGATGATCTTGACCGGGATACGCGCGACCTTGTCGGCGCCGCGCAGCTTGACGCCCGCCTCGACCTTCTTCGGCGCGGGGCGCGCGGTAGCTTCCGGGGTTGGCACGGTTTCTTGCACAGTTGTTGTCATATTCAGTCGATTCCGCCCGTGAGGGTCGTCTGCTCAGCATAGTCGAGGTGCTTGACCAGCTGTCCGCGCAGCCTTGTCCTGACCTCGGAGAGTTCGATCGGGCCTGCCAGGTCTCGCAGCTGGGTCATGGCCAGCCCCGCATACCCACAGGGGTTGATTCGGCGGAATGGCGCAAGGTCCATGTCCACGTTCAGAGCAAGGCCGTGGAAAGAACGACCGTTGCGGATTCGAAGGCCGAGAGAGGCAATCTTCGCCCCCTCGACATAGACACCCGGCGCATCGGGCTTGGCCATGGCCTGGACATCGTAGCTGGCCAGCAGGTCGATCAACGTCTGCTCGATACGGCTGACCAGCTCGCGCACGCCAAAGCCGAGGCGACGAACGTCCAGCAACAGGTAGGCCACCAACTGCCCGGGGCCATGGTAGGTCACCTGGCCGCCCCGGTCGGTCTGCACCACCGGGATATCGCCCGGCACCAGCAGGTGCTCGGCCTTGCCGGCCTGACCCTGGGTGAAGACCGCTGGATGCTCGACCAGCCAGACTTCGTCCTGGCTGTCCGGGCTACGCTGCTCGGTGAAGCGACGCATGGCTTCCAGCACCGGTTCATAGGGCTGCAGGCCGAGATCGCGAAAACCGAGGCAGGACGGCATCAAAGCACCATTTTCACGATGCCGGTCGCGCGCAGGGCGCTGTTGATATCGTGCAGCTGGTTCTCGCTTTCGGCAACGATGTGCAGCTGTACCGTGGTGTACTTGCCTTCCTTGCTCTGGCGCTCGGCCAGGGTGGACAGGTCGACCTTGGCATATTTGCTCAGGATCTCGATCACGGTGTCCTTGAAACCGACCACGGTATCGCCGATTACCTTGATCGGGTAATCGTCGCAGGGGAATTCGATCTTGTGCGACTTGACGTCAGGTTCGCTCATGGCGGAAACGGCCTCGTAAGCCGTGGCAACAACAATGCCCCCGCAGGATACGCGGGGGCATGCAGGTCACGTATCAGTTGAACAACCCGTAGAAGAACAGACGGATGCTATCCCACATACGGCGGAAGAAACCACCTTCCTCGACGCCGTCGAGGGCGATGAGGTCGGCGCTGTGAACCACTTTCTCGTCCAGTTTGACTTCCACTTTGCCGATCACGTCACCTTTGGCGATCGGTGCGGTGAGCTGCGGGTTCATGGTCATCGAAGCCTGGAGGCGCTTCAATTGGCCTTTAGGCATAGTCAGGGTCAGGTCGTTGGCAAGGCCCGCCTTCACCTGGCTGGTGGCGCCCTTCCAGACCGGAGCCTGGGTCAGCTCGGTGCCCTTCTGGTAGAAGGTTTGGGTTTCGAAGAAGCGGAAACCGTAGGTCAGCAGCTTCTGGGTCTCGGCAGCGCGGGACTGCTCGCTGTTGGTGCCGAACACCACGGCGATCAGGCGCTGGCCGTCACGAACGGCCGATGCCACCATGCAGTAGCCGGCTTCGTCGGTGTGGCCGGTCTTCAGGCCATCGACGGTCTTGTCACGCCACAGCAGCAGGTTGCGGTTAGGCTGCTTGATGTTGTTCCAGAAGAATTCCTTCTGCGAATAGATAGCGTAGTGGGCCGGGTCTTCGTCAATGATCGCGCGTGCCAGCACGGCCATGTCGTGGGCCGAGGAGTAGTGCTCCGGATGCGGCAGGCCGGTCGGGTTCATGAAGTGGCTGTTGGACATGCCCAGGTCGGCAGCGGTCTTGTTCATCATGTCGGCGAAGGCGTCTTCGCTGCCGGCAATGTGTTCGGCCAGGGCCACCGAGGCGTCGTTGCCCGACTGGATGATGATGCCGTGCAGCAGGTCGCTGACGCTGACCTGGGAGCCGACCTTGATGAACATGCGCGAACCACCGGTGCGCCAGGCGTTTTCGCTGACGGTGACCGGGTCGTTCTCGCCGATCTGGCCACGGCGGATGTCCAGGGTGGCGATGTAGGCGGTCATCAGCTTGGTCAGGCTGGCCGGCGGCAGGCGCTCGTCACCGTTGTTCTCGACCAGCACGTTGCCGCTGGACGCATCCATGAGTACATAGGACTTGGCAGCCAGCTGCGGTGGCGATGGCATCATCTGCTCCGCCGCGAAGGCAGCGGGCGTGATCATCAGCAGAACGGGCAGGCAAAGTCGTTTGGCAAGGTTGGTGATGTTCATCCGTCTCTCGAAAATCGCTAATGGTCTGATGTTTCGCGGGCCACATCGTGTGCCCGGCGCCAGTCAGGCTAGTTTTTGAGGCCGTCGGCCGGGCCCGCAAAATGCGGCGTTATGTCGCTGCGGGCAAAAGCCGACATTGTACATGGCCAGGGCCGGCAATTCATGACAAAACCGACAGTTTGGCTGTACACCTGTTGCCGGTGCACAACCGGTAGGAGCGGCACAAGGCCGCTCCTACAGAAAAAGTCGTGGATCAGTCGGCCGTGACCAGCTTGGCCTGCCCCAGGTTGGCCAGGCGAATGCTGTCCTGGGCCTGCTGGATCTCGCCCTGGCTGTTGATCGGCCCCAAGCGCACGCGATGCAGGGTCTGCTGGTTACGCACGATGGAGCTGATGAACACCGGCGCACTGACCATGGTGCTGAGCTTGGCGCGCAGCAACTCGGCAGCATCCGGGTTGGCGAAGGCCCCGACCTGCAGGAAGCTGCCGCCGTTGTTGGCCGGTACATTGTTGCCGCCCATCTGCACCGGCACCACCGGCGCCGCATGCTGCTGGGGCGGCGGCGTCCACTGCTCGACCTTGCCGGTATTGGCCGGAATCGCCTGAGTCTGGGCCACTTGGGGCTGCTTGAGCACCATGGGCGCCGGCTGACCACGCTCGGCCCACCACTGCTGCGGGTCGATCCCCTCGACGCGCACGCGGGCGGTGCCGATTTCGGCATAGCCGAGCTTCTTCGCCGCCGCGTAGGACAGGTCGATGATACGGTCGGAGTAGAACGGGCCACGGTCGTTGACCCGCAGGATCACGCTGCGACCATTGGCCAGGTTGGTCACCCGTACGTAGGCCGGCAGCGGCAGGGTCTTGTGTGCCGCGCTCATGCCATAGAGGTCGTAGAGCTCGCCGTTGGCGGTATTCTGGCCATGGAACTTGGTGCCGTACCACGACGCGGTACCTTCGGCACGGTAGTTGCGCGAGTCCTGCATCGGGTAGTAGGTCTTGCCCAGCACCGTGTAGGGGTTGGCCTTGTAGGCGCCGGTGTGCACGGTCGGCGTGGCATCGGGGATCTTGTTCACATCCACGTCCCACCAGGGGGCGCCGTCCTTGTGAGCCCGATTGATGTCCAGCCCGGGCTGGGTACGCACGACATTGCCGCTTTGTTTGGGCGCCGTGGCGCGATTGGAGGAGCAGCTGGCCAGGGCCAGGCCGACCGCGACACAGCCCAGCAGCTTGAGGGAATGGGTGGAGAAAATTACGCGCATTACTTGACGCCCCGTGCTTGAACCAGCTGTTCCGAAAGCTGATGCACCGCCATGGCGTACATCACGCTGCGGTTGTAACGCGTGATCGCGTAGAAGTTTTTCAGGCCCATCCAGTATTCCGGGCCCTGCTCGCCTTCGAGCCGGAAGGCCGTGACCGGCAGATCATCGCGCAGCGCATCATGACTCGACCAGCCCAGGGCTCGCAACTCTCCGACAGTCTTGACCGGCTCGATACCGGTGGTCAGGCCCTCGTCGGCGCGCTCGCCGACCACCAGCGCGCGGCTGACCACAGGCTCGCCGGCCACCCAGCCGTGGCGCTTGAAATAGCTGGCGACGCTGCCGATGGCATCATCCGGGTTGTTCCAGATATTGATGTGGCCGTCGCCGTCGAAATCCACGGCGTAGCTGCGAAAGCTGCTCGGCATGAACTGCGGCAGGCCCATGGCGCCGGCGTACGACCCCTTGAGGGTGAGTGGATCGAGCTGCTCTTCACGGGCCAGCAGGAGGAATTCACGCAGTTCCTTGCGGAAGAACTCGGCGCGCGGCGGGTAATCGAAACCCAGGGTGGACAAGGCGTCGATCACGCGGAAGTTGCCGGTATTGCGACCGAAGAAGGTCTCCACGCCGATGATCGAGACGATGACCTGCGCCGGCACGCCATACTCCTGCTCGGCGCGGGCCAGGGTCGCCTCGTGCTGGCGCCAGAAGTCCACGCCACGGGCGATGCGGGCATCGGTGATGAACATCGGCCGGTAGTCCTTCCAGGGCTTGACCCGCTCGGCCGGACGCGAAATGGCGTCGAGGATCGACTGCTTGCGCTGCACCTCGCCGAACACGCCCATCAACTGCTCCTGGGCGAAGCCGTAATCGCGGGTCATCTCGCCGACGAACTCGGCCACCTGAGGCGAGCGCTCGTAATCGCCGGCATTGGCCTGCTGGACTGCGCCGAACAAGCCCATCGCGCCAATCCAGGGCGCACAACGGGCAGCCCAGCCACGCACTGCTTGCATGAAATTCTTCACCTTATTCAAACCTGTGCAATCCATTTGCGGTGCGTATGGATCGACATCAGAACGCCAAACGCTGACAGCAGCGTCACCAACGAAGTTCCGCCATAGCTGATGAAGGGCAGCGGCACGCCCACCACGGGCAGAAGGCCGCTGACCATACCGATATTGACGAATACATATACAAAGAACGTCATGGTCAGGCTGCCTGCCAGCAGCTTGCCGAACAGGGTCTGGGCCTGGGCTGTGATCACCAGGCCACGCCCGATCAGCAGCAGGTAGATCAGCAGCAGCAGACAAATGCCGACCAGGCCGAATTCCTCGCCGAGCACGGCGATGATGAAGTCGGTATGGCTTTCTGGCAGGAAGTCCAGGTGCGACTGGGTGCCTAGCAGCCAGCCCTTGCCGAACACCCCGCCCGAACCGATCGCCGCCTTGGACTGGATGATGTTCCAGCCAGTGCCCAGCGGGTCGCTCTCCGGGTCCAGGAAGGTCAGCACCCGCTGCTTCTGGTAGTCGTGCATCACGAAGAACCACATGGCCACCGCCACCGGCACGGCGGCGGCGATCACGCTAATGATCCAGCGCCAGCGCAGGCCACCCATGAACAGCACGAACGCGCCCGAGGCCAGGATCAGCAATGCCGTGCCCAGGTCGGGCTGGCGCACGATCAGGATGAACGGCACGCCGATCAGCACCAGGCTGATCGCCACGTGCTTGAGGTCCGGCGGCAAGGTGCGCTTGGACAGGTACCAGGCGATGGTCGCCGGCATGATGATCTTGAGGAATTCCGAGGGTTGGAAGCGGATCACTCCGGGGATGTTGATCCAGCGCGTGGCGCCCATGGCGTTGTGGCCCATGACGTCCACCACCACCAGCAGCAGCACCCCGACCACGTACGCCAGGGGCACCCAGCGCGCCATGAAGCGAGGCTCGAGCTGGGCGATGACGAACATCGACACCAGGCCCAGGCCGAACGAGCTGGCCTGCTTCATCAGCAGGTCCCAGTTCTTGCCGCTGGCCGAATAGAGGACGAACAGGCTGCCGGCCGCCAGGGTCAGCAGGATGACCAGCAGGGGGCCGTCGATGTGGATGCGCTGCAGGAAGCTCGCGCGTCGCCGCATCACGTCCTCGCTGGAGAGCATGCGATCGAAATTGTTCTTCACGGGGCCGATTCCTGGACAACGGTGGCAGGAGCGAATTCGGGTTTGAGGCGGCCGTTCTCGTCGAGCAGCCAGGCGTCCATCACCTGGCGGACCACCGGTGCCGCAACGCCGGAGCCGGACTCGCCGTTCTCGACCATCACCGAGACCACGATCTTCGGGTCTTCGGCCGGGGCGAAGGCAACGAACAGGGCATGGTCGCGATGGCGCTCCTGAAGCTTGTTGCGGTCATATTTCTCGCCTTGCTTGATCGCCACCACCTGGGCGGTACCGCTCTTGCCGGCAATGCGGTACTGGGCACCGAGGGCGGCCTTGCGCGCAGTACCGCGGGCGCCGTGCATCACCTGCTCCATGCCGTGGGTGACCTTGGCCCAGTCGGATTTGTCGCGCAGGACGATGTCCGCCATGGGGTTTTCGTCCACGGGTGGCTTGCCTTCGATGGTCTTGGCCAGGTGCGGGCGGTTCCACTTGCCCTTGTTGGCGATCAGCGCGGTGGCCTGGGCCAGCTGCAGGGGGGTGGCCTGCATGTAGCCCTGGCCGATGCCGAGGATCAGGGTCTCGCCGGGGAACCAGGCCTGGCGGCGGGTGGCGCGTTTCCATTCACGCGACGGCATCAGGCCGGACGACTCCTCGAACATGTCGAGGGAGACCTTCTGGCCGATGCCGAACTTGTTCATGTAGGCGGACAACCGATCGATGCCCATCTTGTGGGCAAGGTCATAGAAGTAGGTGTCGTTGGACCGCATGATCGCGGTGTCCAGGTCGACCCAGCCGTCGCCGCTGCGGTTCCAGTTGCGGTACTTGTGGTCATAGTTGGGCAACTGGTAGTAGCCCGGGTCGAATACACGGCTGCTGGCGGTCACCACGCCACTGTCCAGGCCTGCGATGGCCACTGCCGGCTTGATGGTCGAACCCGGCGGGTACAGGCCGCGCAGCACACGGTTGAACAGCGGCCGGTCGATCGAATCGCGCAGCTCGGCGTAGGCCTTGAAGCTGATGCCGGTGACGAACAGGTTGGGGTCGAAGCTCGGCTGGCTGACCATGGCCAGCACCTCGCCGGTACGCGGGTCGAGCGCGACCAGTGCGCCACGGCGTCCGCCCAGGGCCTTCTCGGCCGCCTCCTGCAGCTTGATGTCCAGGCTCAGGACGATGTCCTTGCCCGGGATCGGGTCCGTGCGCTTGAGCACCCGCAACACCCGGCCCCGAGCGTTGGTCTCGACTTCCTCGTAGCCCACCTGACCATGCAGTTCGGCTTCGTAGAAGCGCTCGATGCCGGTCTTGCCGATATGGTGGGTGCCGCTGTAGTTGACCGGGTCGAGGGTCTTGAGCTCTTTTTCGTTGATCCGCCCGACATACCCCACCGAGTGGGCAAAATGCGCCCCCTGCGGGTAATGGCGCACCAGCTGCGCCGCCACGTCCACGCCAGGCAGGCGGAACTGGTTGACGGCAATGCGGGCGATCTGCTCCTCGCTCAGCTCGAACAGGATCGGCACCGGTTCGAACGGCCGGCGCCCCTGCTTCATGCGTTTTTCGAACAAGGCGCGGTCGTCCGGGGTCAGCCCCAGCACCTCGACGATGGTGTCGAGCACCTGGCGCCACTCGCCGGCGCGTTCGCGGGTCATGGTCAGGCTGAAGCTTGGGCGGTTGTCGGCGACGATCACGCCATTGCGGTCGAAGATCAGCCCACGGGTCGGCGGGATCGGCTGCACATGTACCCGGTTGTTCTCCGACAGCGTGGAGTGATAGTCGTACTGGATGACCTGCAGGTAGTACAGCCGGGCGATCAGCACGCACACCAGCAGCACGACCGCCACTGCGCCGACCACGACGCGGTTGCGCACCAGGCGGGCGTCTTTCTCGTGGTCCTTGAGACGAATCGGCTGCGACATCGGGCGGGCTTACAGGCTCATTTGTGGTAAGGGTGCCCGGACAGCACGGTCCAGGCGCGGTAGATCTGCTCGCCGATCAGTATCCTTACCAACGGGTGCGGCAAGGTCAACGGCGACAGCGACCAGCGCTGTTCACTGCGGGCGCAGACTTCCGGCGCCAGCCCTTCCGGGCCACCTACCATCAGGTTGACCGTCCGCGCATCCAGGCGCCAGCGATCCAGCTCGGTCGCCAGCTGCTCGGTGCTCCAGGGCTTGCCATGGACCTCGAGGGTGACGATGCGTTCACCCGGCTGCACCTTGGCCAGCATGGCTTCGCCCTCCTGGCGGATCAGGCGGGCGACGTCGGCATTCTTGCCACGGGTGTTCAGCGGGATTTCCACCAGCTCGAGCGACAGCTCCGGGGGCAGGCGCTTGGCATATTCATGCCAGCCTTCCTCGACCCAGCGGGGCATGCGCGAGCCGACCGCGATCAGACGCAGGCGCACAGCGTGCCCTCAGCCCCGGTCCTTGAGGTTTTCGGAGTAGCTGTGGGCGTTCTCCGGGCTGTGGTGCTTACCGTCGGCGGAGCGGCTCTGCTCGGCACCCAGCCACAGGCGCTCGAGGTCGTAGAACTGGCGCGCGGCGGCAGTCATCATGTGCACGATGACGTCGTTGAGGTCCAGCAGCACCCAGTCGCTGTCGCCCTTGCCTTCCTCGCCCAGGGGCTGCACGCCCTGCTGCTTGACGATTTCACGGACCTTCTCGGCCATGGCGTTGATCTGCCGGTTGGAGGTACCGGTGGCAATGATCATGTAGTCGGTCAGGCTGTGCTTTTCACGTACATCGATGACCTGGATGTCCTGGGCCTTGACGTCTTCCAGGGCCGATTTGGCCAGGTTGACCAATTCTTCGCCGTTGATTTTCTGCTTGCTCATAAGAAACTCGTTCAATTCATGAATGAGGCGCCTGCGGGCGCCATCAGTGCGACGCACGGTAAAGGTCGTGCGCCTCGATATAGGCCAGTACTGCGTCCGGCACCAGGAACCGTACCGACTTGCCGCTGGCCAGCAGCTGTCGGATCTGCGTGGCGGACACCGCAAGCGGTGTCTGCCAGACGAACGAAATGTGCCCCGCCGGGCCGGACATGGCGGTGGGATCGCTCTCCGAGCGCGCCGCCAGCAGGTTGCGCAGCTCGTCAGTGGGTTCGACATCGGCATCCGGGCGTTGCAGCACCAGGATGTGACAGTGTTGCAGCAGCTCTTCCCAGCGATGCCAGCCGGGCAGGCCGCAGAATGCGTCCCAACCCAGCACCAGGAACAACTGGTCGTCGGCGCCCAGTTCGGCGCGGATCGACTCGAGGGTATCGATGGTGTACGACGGCTTGTCGCGCGCCAGTTCGCGCGCATCCACGCTCAGGCGTTCGACGCCCTCCACGGCGCTGCGCACCATGGCCAGGCGGTCTTCAGCCGCCACCTGCGGTGTGTCGCGGTGCGGCGGCCGGGCGTTGGGCAACAGGCGCAGCTCGTCGAGCCCCATGAACTCGGCCACTTCCAGCGCGCTGCGCAGGTGGCCGATGTGCACGGGGTCGAAGGTGCCGCCTAGAATGCCGACGCGCCGGACTGCCTGGGCCTTGCTCAACTCAGCAGGACTCCTGGCCGCGCAGCTGGCCGTCGCCGATCACCACGTACTTCTCGCAGGTCAGGCCTTCCAGGCCCACCGGGCCGCGGGCGTGCAGCTTGTCGGTGGAAATACCGATTTCCGCGCCCAGGCCATATTCGAAGCCATCGGCGAAGCAGGTCGGGGTGTTGAGCATGACCGATGCCGAGTCGACCTCGGCCATGAAGCGCCGGGCACGGCCCTGGTGCTCGGTGATGATCGAGTCGGTGTGGTGCGAGCCGTAGTGGTTGATGTGCTCGATGGCCTGCTCCAGGCCATCGACGACGCGGATCGACAGGATCGCGTCGAGGTATTCGGTGTGCCAGTCGTCCTCACTGGCCGCCTTGGCCTCGATGATCGCCCGGGTGCGCTCGCAACCGCGCAGCTCGACGCCCTTTTCCTGGAAGCGGCGGGCCATTTCCGGCAGGAAGGCTTCGGCGACGCTGGCGTCCACCAGCAGGGTCTCCATGGCGCCGCAGATGCCGTAGCGGTAGGTCTTGGCGTTGAAGGCAACGCGCCAGGCCTTGTCCAGCTCGGCGTGCTGGTCGACGAATACATGGCAGATACCGTCCAGGTGTTTGATCACCGGGACGCGGGCATCACGGCTGATGCGCTCGATCAGGCCACGACCACCGCGCGGAACGATGACGTCGACGAATTCCGGCATGCTGATCAGCGCACCCACGGCTGCGCGATCGGTGGTCTCGACCACCTGCACCACCGCCGCCGGCAGGCCGGCCTCGGCCAGGCCACGCTGGATACAGGCGGCAATAGCGCGATTGGAGTGGATGGCCTCGGAGCCGCCGCGCAGGATGGTGGCGTTGCCGGACTTCAGGCACAGGCTGGCGGCATCGATGGTCACGTTCGGGCGCGACTCGTAGATGATCCCGATCACCCCAAGCGGCACACGCATCTTGCCGACCTGGATGCCCGACGGACGGTAGCTCATGTCGCGGATCGCGCCCACCGGGTCCGGCAGGCCGGCCACCTGGCGCAGGCCGGTGATCATGCCGTCGATGCGTGCCGGGGTCAGGGCCAGACGGTCGAGCAAGGCCGGTTCAAGGCCGTTGGCACGGCCGGCGGCCAGGTCCTGTTCGTTGGCTGCGGTCAGCTCGGCGCGGGCGGCGTCCAGAGCGTCTGCGGCGGCCTGCAGGGCGCGGTTCTTCTGCGCGGTGCTGGCACGGCCGATCACCCGCGAGGCCTCACGGGCGGCGCGACCCAGGCGGGTCATGTAGTCAAGAACGGACTCAGTCATGGGCTCGGTGTCTTGGCGAAGGGGAAATCGGCTGATTATAACTGGCACGCTCCGGTACGCCCAGCGGCGGGTGGCGGATGGTCGAAAATCTCTTGGTTGGCTGAGGCTTTGTAGCGCCTGTGAGAGCTCCCCGCACCAAGCACCTCCAAGCCTCACGTTCAGCCTCGATTAAGCCATTAATTGCTATCATTCGCGCTTCACAGACCGCGAACCGCCAGCATGCAAGCACCCGCCCCCTGCCCGGCCCGAGCCCTGCCCGACAGTTTCTTCGACCGCGACGCCCAGACCGTAGCCCGCGAACTGCTGGGCAAGGTGATCCGCCATCGCCATGGCGATCTCTGGCTTGCGGCCCGGATCATCGAGACCGAGGCCTACTACCTCACCGACAAAGGCAGCCATGCCTCTCTCGGTTATACGGAAAAACGCAAGGCGCTGTTCCTCGATGGCGGCCACATCTACATGTATTACGCCCGCGGTGGCGACTCGCTGAACTTCAGCGCCCATGGCCCGGGCAATGCCGTGCTGATCAAGTCCGCTTACCCGTGGGTGGATGCCATTTCCGATGCCAACAGCCTGGCACAGATGCAACTGAACAACCCCGACGCCAGCGGCAACCTGCGCCCGACCGAGCGCCTGTGCGCCGGCCAGACCCTGCTGTGCCGGGCCCTGGGCCTGAAAGTACCGAACTGGGACGCCAAGCGCTTCGACCCCGAGCGCCTGTATGTCGAAGACTGCGCAATTACCGTGCCGCGGGTGGTCCAGACCACCCGCCTGGGCATTCCCCACGGCCGTGACGAACATTTGCCGTACCGCTTCGTCGATGCCGAGTTCGCCCGCTTCTGTACGAGGAACCCGCTGCGCCGGGGCCAAGTCGAAGGGCGTGATTTCTTTATCCTGGAACAAGGAAGCTGACTCATGGGCCAATGGCTCGACAGCCTGACCGGCTGGCTCAGCGCCAACCCGCAGTGGCTTGGCCTGGCAATTTTCCTGGTGGCCTGCGTGGAATGCCTGGCCATCGCCGGCATCGTCGTGCCGGGCACCGTCCTGTTGTTCGCCGTGGCCGTGCTGGCCGGCAGCGGAGCCTTCAGCCTCGGCGAGACCTTGCTGCTGGGATTTGCCGGAGGCCTGCTGGGCGATGCCATCTCCTACGGCCTGGGCAAGAAGTTCCACCAGAACATCCGGCGCCTACCCCTGCTGCGCCATCACCCGGAATGGATCGCCAGCGCCGAGGCCTATTTCCACCGCTACGGCATCGCCAGCCTGCTGGTGGGCCGCTTCATCGGCCCGCTGCGGCCGATGCTGCCCATGGTGGCGGGTATGTTCGACATGCCATTGCCGCGCTTCATCGCGGTGAGCCTGGTGGCCGGTGCCGGCTGGTCGGTGGCCTACCTTTTGCCCGGCTGGGCCACGGGCGCAGCCATGCGCCTGCCGCTGCCGGAAGGTTTCTGGCTCGATGCCGGCATCATCGCGGGCACCCTGGCCGTGTTGATCGGCTTGAGCCTGCACAGCAGCATTCGCGACCAACGCCACGGTACCCGCCTGATCGCGGGCCTGAGCTTCCTGGCCCTGGTGGCGGTGTTCATCGGCTGGCCCTACCTGCATGAATTCGATCAAGGCGTGATGACGCTGGTCCAGGAGCATCGCAGCGAGGCCATCGATGGCCTGGTGGTGGTCATCACCCGTTTGGGCGACTTCCGCACCCAACTATGCCTGGGCGCCCTGCTCACGGGCCTTCTGCTGCTGGCCAGGCAATGGCGCCATGCGCTGTTCGCCGGCGGCGCCCTGATGGGCACGGCGGTCGCCAACGGCACCTTGAAATGGCTGTTCGCCCGCGCCCGCCCGGAGGTGCTGACCGACCCGCTGACCAGCTATAGCATGCCCAGCGGCCACAGCTCGGCATCCTTCGCGTTCTTCTTGGTGCTGGCCGTGCTGGCCGGGCGAGGCCAGCCACCACGCATGCGCCTGACCTGGGTAATGCTGGGGTGCTTACCGGCCCTGGCGATCGCGCTGTCGCGGGTGTACCTCGGGGCCCATTGGCCGACGGACATCATGGCCGGCGCCCTGCTGGCCTGCTGCGTGTGTGCCGTCAGCCTGACGCTGGCGCAATATCGCACGCCGCTCGATGCCCTGCCGTTGCGGGTGTGGTGGCTGGTGCTGCCGGCGTGCGTGGCGCTGCTGGCGTTCTTTGCCTTGTATGCTCTGCCCCAGGCGCTGCTGCGCTATCAGTACTGATGAATGCTGCACCGGCGATAGGGCCGGTGCACAGCACGAAAAAGGTCAAGCGAACAACTCGCCCTGGATCCGCTCCAGCAGGTCCTGGATCGCCTCGAGCCGCAGCTGCGGCGAGTCGATTGCCAGCAGGTCGAGCTTGTCCTCTTCCATGAACGGCAAGAGGTAGCCCAGCTGGTTGGCAAGGGACTGGCAGCCATCCACGGCGCGTGGCATGTCCAGTGCTGCCACCATGGGGTGCTCGCCAAGGGCCTGGAGCAAGGCCAGCAGGTCATCGTCCCGCTCGGACAGGGCGCTGTCCGCCAGCTCCGGCAGCCACTGCACCTCACCAACCATCAGCTGGTCCTTCTGTACCTCGGTCTGTTCCAGGCGAAAACGCCGCACGCCCTCGACACGGATACCGAGCAGGCCGTTGTCCTGCTGCACGAAGTCACGGATCATCGCCTCGCAGCCGACCGAGGCGACCACCGGCGGCGCCTTGCCGACCTGCTCGCCTTCGAGGATGCACACCACGCCGAACCCGCCGCCCTGCTTCATGCAGCGGCTGATCATGTCCAGGTAGCGCGCCTCGAAGATCTGCAGGTCGAGCAGGCAACCGGGAAACAGCACGGTATCGAGGGGAAACAGCGGTAGCGTCATCGTCCGTCCTCAAGCCACCAGGCTGATCGCCAGCGGCAGGAACACCGCCGTGGCCACACCCATCAGGCTCATTGCCAGCGCGGCGAAGGCGCCGCATTCGTCACTTTCCTGCAAGGCCACCGAAGTGCCCACCGCATGAGCGGTCACGCCCAGGGACATGCCTCGGGCCTCGGGGCTGTGCACACCAAAGCGGGTCAGCAACGCCGGGCCGAAGATCGCACCGATCACCCCGGTGATCAACACGAACACCGCCGCCAGCGCTGCCACGCCGCCGATCTGCTCGGCCACCAGCATGGCGATGGGCGATGTTACCGACTTCGGCGCCATGGTCATCAGGATCATGTGCTCGGCACCGAACCACCAGCCCAGCAACAAACAGGCCACGGTGGCGAACAGGCCTCCGATTACCAGCGTAGTAAATGTGGGCCAGAACAGCTGGCGGATACGCCGCAGGTTCAGGTACAGCGGCACGGCCAGGGCCACGGTGGCGGGGCCCAGGAGGGTGGCCATGATTTCCGTGCTCCTGCGGTACTCGACATAATCGATGCCGCAGGTCACCAGCACACCGATGACCAGCAACATCGACACCAGCACCGGCTGCAGGAAGATCCAGCGGGTCTTCTCGTAGGCGGCCAGCACCAGTTGGTAGGCCCCCAGGGTAATGCCGATGCCGAACAGGGGGTGGTGGATGACGGCGTCGAGCGCGCCTTGCCAGTCGAACATCATGCCTGCTCCTTGCGCTTGCCCTGACGGTGGATGAGCTTTTGCATCAGCACACCGACGAAGACCAGGGTCACCAGGCACGAGATCAGCAGCGCGCCGGCGATGGCCCAGAAATCGGCGGCGATGTCCTTGGCGTAGACCATCACCCCCACCGCCGGCGGCACCAGCAACAGCGGCAGGTAGCGCAGCAGGCTGCTGGACGCCTCGTTCAAGGGCTTGCCGACCTCGCCCCGGATCATCAGGGTCACCAGCAGCAAGAGCAGGCCGATGATCGGCCCAGGCAGGATGGGCAGGAACAGGTGATTGATCGCCGTACCCAGCAGCTGAAACAGCACCAGCCAGGTCAAACCACGCAACAGCATAAGGATCTCCTCCGGGCAGTGCGGCCATTATAAGCACGGCCCTGGGGCGTCTATAAGGCGATTTGCGGCGAAAAGATGACAACTTGACTGTATTGCCACAGCGTGCTGATCTTGCACTCGCGTACCAGATCAAGCCTACCGACGCGCAAGACTACTTGGAGAGTCACGATGCCCTATGTACCTGTAAGCGCGTTATCGCACTATGTCGGCAAGCCTTTGGGGCGTTCCGAGTGGCTGAAGATCGACCAACTGCGCATCAACCAATTCGCCGAAGCCACCGGGGACTTCCAGTTCATCCACGTGGACCCCGAGAAGGCCGCAAAGACGCCGTTCGGCAGCACCATTGCCCATGGCTTCCTCACGCTATCGCTGATTCCCAAGCTGATGGAGGACATCCTCGTATTGCCCGAAGGCCTGAAGATGGCGCTCAACTATGGGCTGGACAGCGTGCGCTTCATCCAGCCAGTGAAGGTCGACAGCCGGGTGCGGCTGAGCGTCGAGCTGGCCGAAGCCACCGAGAAGAAGCCGGGGCAATGGCTGCTCAAGGTCACCGCCACCCTGGAGATCGAAGGCGAGGAGAAACCCGCCTACATCGCCGAACCCCTTTCGCTGTGTTTCGTCTGAACCACCGCAGCCTACCCGGCTGTCTCCGCTTCTGCTTCTGCGGCATACTCGACGCATCGTTTGCCCGGAACCTGCCATGCGTGCCCTGCTGCCCCTGACCCTGACCCTGTTGCTCGCTGCCTGCGGCGAGGGCGAACCCTTGTCACCACCGGACGCCCGCCTGCCTGACGGCGGGCGCTACCGGGGCGAGGTGGTAGATGGCCTGCTGCAGGGCGAGGGGCGCATCGACTACCCCAACGGCAGCTGGTATGCCGGCACCTTCCAGAACGGCCAATGGCATGGCCAGGGCGAGTGGCATGGCAGCAACGGCGAGGTCTATCGCGGCCAGTTCGCCGAGGGCCTGTTCCACGGCCTGGGCGAGCTGACCACCCCAGGCAGCCACTATGCCGGCACCTTCAAGCATGGCCGACGCGACGGCGAAGGCACCCTCAAGCAGAACGACCAGACCTACCGCGGCCAGTTCAAGGACGACCTGTACGAAGGCGCCGGCGAGCTCGAATTGGCCGACGGCAGCCGCTACCAGGGCCTGTTCGCCAAGGGCAAGCCCAACGGCGCCGGTGTGCGCAGCGATGCCAGCGGCAACCAGTTCAGCGGCCGTTTCATCGATGGCCTGCTGCAAGGCAGCGGCACCTACGACAGCGTCGACGGCGAGCAGTACATCGGCGAGTTCAAGGACAATCGCCTGGAGGGTCGCGGCCGCTACGAGAACGCAGAAGGCGATGTGTGGATCGGCGATTTCAAGGATGGCTCCCTCGACGGCCAAGGCGAAATGCTCGGCAGCGACGGCAGCCGCTACCGGGGCAGCTTCCGCGAATGGCGCTTCCATGGCCAGGGCCGCCTGCAACTGGCCGACGGCAGCCAGTACATCGGCGGCTTCGAGAACGATGCCTACCACGGCGAAGGCCGGCTGATACAGGCCAACGGCAAGGTGAGCAAGGGGTATTGGATCAACGGCGTACGCGTGCGTGATGCCAAGGGCCAGCTGCTCCCCGACCCGCTTGACCTGGCCCTGCTCAACCAGGGCAGGCTGCTGGACAAGGCATTGGCCGCGGTGCCACCCAGCCAGGCGCCCATCGAGCTGTACAGCCTGGTGGTGGCAGGTGATGGCCAGCAAAGCGTATTCCTGCGCGAGGCCGATTATGTCAGCAACATGCTCAAGGTCCGCTTCGGCGCCCATGGCCAGGTAACCCTGGTCAACCACCGTGACCACATGGCTGACCGCCCCATGGCCACCCGCGAGAACCTCACCCGCGCCGCCCGTACCCTGGCCGAGCGCAGCGGCCCCGAGGACCTGGTGTTCATCTACCTCACCAGCCATGGCAGCCAGGACCACCAACTGGTGCTCGACCAACCGCGCCTGCAACTGGCCGACCTTGCCGCCGACGAACTGGCCAGCGCCCTGGCTCCGCTCAAGGACCGTGACAAGGTCATTGTCATTTCGGCCTGCTATTCCGGTGGCTACATCGCCCCGCTCAAGGACGAGCGCACCCTGATCATGACCGCCGCCCGCCCGGACCGGGTGTCCTTCGGCTGCTCGGAAGAAGCCGACTTCACCTACTTCGGCGACGCCCTGTTCGCCCAGGCCCTGAACCAGACCGACGACCTGAAACAAGCGTTCGAACTGGCCCGCACCAGTGTTGCCGAACGAGAAAGAAGAGAAGGCTTCGAAGCCTCCGAGCCGCAGCTTTGGGCGCCACCGCCGGTGCTTGCACACTGGCAGCGCCTGCGCCGGCAGCAGGCCGAGGAAGCCTTGCGCAATGAAGCCCAGCCAGCGGTGGATGAACAGGAAAAATCGCCTGCCACCCACTAAGCTGTGTGTAACAAGGGAGAGACATCATGTACTTGACGCCTCAGCATGTATTACTTGCCGGAGCAACAGGCCTGACGGGTGAACACCTGCTCGACCGGCTGCTCAACGAACCCACCATCAGCCGGGTGCTGGCCCCTACCCGTCGGCCACTGGCCGAGCATCCGCACCTGGAAAACCCCGTGGGCGACCCGGCCGTGTTTCTCCCGCAACTGGCCGGCCGCGTCGATATCGCCTTCTGCTGCCTGGGCACCACACTCAAGCAGGCAGGTTCGGAAACCGCCTTCCGCGCCGTCGACCTGGACATGGTCGTGGCGTTCAGCAAGCGCGCCCGGGAAATGGGCGCCCGCCACTTGCTGGTGGTCAGCGCCTTGGGAGCCGACCCCAAGTCGCCGATCTTCTACAACCGGGTCAAGGGTGAGATGGAAGAAGCGCTCAAGGCCCAGGACTGGCCGCAGCTGACCATCGTCCGGCCTTCGCTGCTGCTCGGCGAACGCCTGGAGCCGCGGATGGGTGAGCGTCTGGCCGCCCCGTTCTCACGGCTGATACCTGGCAAGTACCGAGGAATCGAGGCGTGCACCTTGGCCCGGGCGCTGTGGCGCCTGGCGCTGGAAGAAGAGGATGGAGTGCGGATCGTCGAATCCGACGAGTTGCGCAAGCTGGGCAAGAAATAACCCCTGGTCGCTTCCAGCCTGATCGCCGGCAAGCCGGCTCCCACCTGTGGGAACCGGCTGGCCAGCGATCAGCGCATCACAGACCGCCGGTTGCCTGGAAACCAACTCCCAATGCCGTCAACAGCGACAACGGCAGCAACAGGGTATCGAGCAACGCGCTGCCCGGCAGGTCGAGCCCAGGATACGCCGGCGCCTTGGCCCCGAAACGATCCTCGGGGCAGCATCCCCCGTTCATCGCATACAGGTCCAGCCGCGTTCCGGCGTACACCACCGGTGCGCCCGGTTTATTGGCATCCAGCGTTCGCACGGTCGCGCAGCCACCGAGCAGGGCCAGCACCAACAGCCCCGCCAGTGCACGCCTCAATCGTCGACCCCGAAGTGATGTTCACCCCAGCGCGGCAGCATGTCCTGCGGAATGCTCATCAGGTTGAGGATACGCGCCACCACAAAATCGACGAGGTCGTCGATGGTCTGCGGCTGGTGATAGAAGCCCGGCGCCGCCGGCAGGATCACAGCGCCCATCTGCGACAGCTTGAGCATATTCTCCAGGTGAATGGTCGAGAACGGCGCCTCACGCGGCACCAGGATCAACTGGCGCCGTTCCTTCAAGGTCACGTCCGCGGCACGTTCGATCAGGTTGTTGCAGGCGCCTGTGGCAATGGCCGACAAGGTACCGGTGGAACAGGGCACCACCACCATGGCCGCGGGCGCGCCGGAGCCCGAGGCTACCGGCGCCATCCAGTCTTCCTTGCCGTACACGCGGATCTGCCCGTCGGCTGCGCCGGTGTACTCGGTCAGGAATGCCTGCATCGCCTGGGGCTTGGCCGGTAGCACCACGTCGGTCTCGGTGGCCATTACCAGCTGCGCCGCCTTGGAGATGAGGCAATGCACTTCGCGATCCTCACGCACCAGGCAGTCGAGCAGGCGCAGGCCATACTGCGCCCCGGAAGCACCGGTCATGGCCAGCGTGATGCGCTCCGGCCCGCTCATTTGAGGGCCTCGGCGAGCTTGCCATGCAGGCCGCCGAAGCCGCCATTGCTCATGATCACCACATGGGTGCCTGGGCGGGCCTGGCCCTTGACCCGCTCGATGATCGCCTCAAGGCTATCGGCCACCACAGCCGGCACCTTGCATTGCGCCGCCGTGGCCGCCAGGTCCCAGCCCAGGTTGGGCGGTGCGTACCAGATCACCTGGTCGGCATTGTCGACGCTGTCAGGCAGGCCATCACGGTGGGCGCCAAGCTTCATGGAGTTGGAGCGCGGTTCGATGACGGCGATCACCGGCGCCTCGCCGACACGCTTGCGCAGGCCGTCGAGGGTGGTGGCAATGGCCGTCGGGTGATGGGCGAAGTCGTCGTAGATGGTGACGCCCTGCACTTCGGCCACCTTCTCCATGCGCCGCTTGACGCTTTTGAAGGCGCTCAGACCTTCGATGGCCATGGCCGGAGCCACGCCTACATGGCGGGCCGCCGCCAGGGTCGCCAAGGCATTGGCCACGTTGTGCTGGCCGGTCAGCTCCCACTCGACCACCCCCTGCACCACGCCCTCGAACAGCACTTCGAAGTGCGAACCATCGGCACTGAGCAACCGGGCCTGCCACTGGCCACCTTCGCCGGTAGTCTGCACCGGCGTCCAGCAACCCATGCCGATCACGCGCTCCAGGGCTTGCTCGGTGGTGGGGTGGATAACCAGGCCTTCGCTGGGAACGGTTCGTACCAGATGGTGGAACTGCCGCTCGATGGACGCAAGATCAGGGAAGATATCCGCATGATCGAATTCAAGGTTGTTGAGGATCGCCGTGCGTGGGTGGTAGTGGACGAATTTGGAGCGCTTGTCGAAGAAGGCGCTGTCATACTCGTCGGCCTCGACCACGAAGAACGGGGTACCGCCCAGGCGGGCAGATACGGAGAAGTTCTGTGGCACGCCGCCGATCAGGAAGCCCGGGCTCATGCCGGCATGTTCCAGGACCCAGGCCAGCATGCTGCTGGTGGTGGTCTTGCCGTGGGTACCGGCGACGGCCAGTACCCAACGCCCCTGCAGCACATGGTCGGCCAGCCACTGTGGGCCGGAGACGTAGGGCAGGCCCTTGTTCAGCACGTACTCCACCGCGGGGTTGCCCCGGGACATGGCGTTACCGATCACCACCAGATCCGGTGCCGGCTCCAGCTGGGCCGGATCGTAGCCCTGGGTCAGTTGGATGCCCTGGGCTTCGAGCTGGGTGCTCATCGGGGGGTAGACGTTGGCGTCCGAGCCAGTGACCCGGTGGCCCAGCTCCTTGGCCAGCACCGCCAGCGAACCCATGAAAGTGCCGCAAATACCGAGAATGTGAATGTGCATGGTCGACCTCGCAAAACGTCGAGGCAGGGTAGCCCAGGGCGAGGGAAATCGCACTCGCTGTTTCGCTCAGCCGACCTTCGAAATGCCGTGCTTGCGCAGTTTTCGATACAAGGTATTGCGGCTGATGCCCAGATGCTCGGCGGTATGGGTCATGTGCCAGCGCTTTTCTTCGAGCACTGCCAGCAACGCGGCCCGTTCGGCGCCTTCGAGTGTCGCACGGTTGTGGGAGCGGGCTTGCCCCGCGATTGCGCCAGCAGGGTCGTTGTGGGAGCGGGCTTGTCCCGCGATTGCGCCAGCAGGCCCCATGGACGTCCTGACGATTGCAGGCAGGTCGGCATAGGCAATGCGGTTGTCTTCGCACAGCGCCACCAGCGTCTTGAGCACATTGCGCATCTGCCGCACGTTGCCTGGCCAGGCGAACGCCAACAGCGCCTGGCGCGCCGCAGGCTCGATGTCCACCGGCTGCCCGCCAGCCTCCTGCGCCAGCAGGAAGTCCAGCAACTGCGCCTTGTCGCTGCGCTCGCGCAAGGCCGGCAAGGCCACTTCCAGGCCATTGAGGCGGTAGTACAGGTCTTCGCGGAAGCTGCCCTCTTGTACCCGCTCCAGCAGGTCGCGGTGGGTCGCACTGATGATGCGCACATCCACGGGCTGGGGCTCGCCACCGATCGGTACCACCTGGCGCTCCTCCAGCACCCGCAACAGGCGTGTCTGCAAGGCCAGCGGCATGTCGCCGATCTCATCGAGCAGCAAGGTGCCGCCATCGGCCTGCAGCAGCTTGCCACGCATACCTTCCTTGCGCGCCCCGGTGAAGGTGCCGCCGCGATAGCCGAACAGCTCGCTCTCGATCAGGCTCTCGGGGATCGATGCACAGTTGATGGCCACGAACGGTTTGTGCCGGCGCTGGCTGGCCCGGTGCACGGCCTGGGCGAACGCCTCCTTGCCACACCCTGTCTCGCCCTGCAGCAGCAAGGGCACGTCACGTTCGAACACACGCACGGCGCGCTGCAGGTCGAGCGCCAGCGCGGGGTCGACCAGGCAGATGCCCTCAGGCGCCTCGCGCCGGGCCGCGGCCAGGCTGGCCGGCACCGACCAGGCCGAGGTACGCCCCTGCCCGCGCAGGCTGGCGTATACCTGGCGCCCGTCGCGGGTATGCAACGGCCAGGCGGCGCTGCCCTGGGGCGTGGCGCGGCTGAACAGTTCGTCATGGCTGCAGGCGAAGAACATCTCCACCGGTTTGCCAAGCATCCCACCGCGAATAGTGCCCAACAGGTTCAGTGCACTCTGGTTGACCGCGCAGATCCGCCCATTGCCATCGAACGCCACCAGCCCCTCGCTGAACAGCCCGACCGATTCGGCCTGCAGATGGAAGCGCAGCAGCCACTGGCCCTCGAAATGACGCAAGAAATAGCAGCTCTCGATCATCTTCGCCGAGAGGTTGACCAGCGCCATGGTGTGGAACTGGCTCTGGCGCGAGACATCCGGGCGCGCCGAAGACACATCGAGCACCGCCAGCAGCTCGCCGTGCGGGTCGAACACCGGGCTCGCCGAGCAGGTCAGGCCGGTATGCCGGCCACGGAAGTGCTCGCCCTGGTGAATGGTCAGGGCCTGGCGCTCGACCAGGCAGGTGCCGATGCCGTTGGTGCCTTCGCTGGCCTCGCTCCAGTCGGCGCCCAGCCACAACCCGGCACGCTCGAAGATACGCCGCTCGGTAGGGGCGGTGACGCAATTGAGGATCACCCCGCGGGCATCGGTCAGCAATACCGCATGGCCGGCGCCGGACAGCTGCTGATGCAGGCTGTTCATTTCGGTATCGGCGATCTGCAACACCTGGCGCAGACGCTCACGGCTTTCCAGCAGGCGGCCATGCTCCAGCACGACAGGCGCCTGGGCCAGCGTCGGGTCCAGGTGGTAGTCCTCCAGGCAGCGCAGCCAGGAGCGGGCGATCGACGGGTCGCTGCCCGGCCCGCTGGCCTGGCCACGGGCGACCGTGAGGACCTGGTGGGCGTGGCGGCTGAAGGCGTTGCTCTGCATCGTTCTTGTTCTCCGCAGATAGAGCGTCCCGCCAGCATCCTCCACCCATCGAGGCTTTGCAATGGCACGCTGACCGACGAGTCATGGGCTGCGCCGGGAACGGTACAAACTGTCACGCAACGCGTGCCACAGTTGCCACACAGGCCATTGCGCCGCTCATCATCAACCGGCCAACACCTTGATTATCAAGGGCTCGACAGCACTGGCCCGACCTTTGCTCTACGCTTTTGAACTCCGCAACAAACACAATAGCCAGGAGACACACCATGCGTTACGCACATCCGGGTACCGAAGGCGCGAAAATCACCTTCAAGAGCCGCTATGGCAACTACATCGGCGGTGAGTTCGTTCCTCCGGTCAAGGGTGAATACTTCACCAACACCTCGCCGGTGAACGGCCAGCCGATCGCCGAATTCCCCCGTTCCACCGCCGAGGACATCGACAAGGCCCTCGACGCCGCCCACGCCGCCGCCGATGCCTGGGGTCGCACTTCGGTGCAGGACCGCTCGAATGTGCTGCTACGTATCGCCGACCGCATCGAACAGAACCTGGAAATCCTGGCCATCACCGAGACCTGGGACAACGGCAAGCCGATCCGCGAAACCCTCAACGCCGACATCCCCCTGGCCGTGGACCACTTCCGCTACTTCGCCGGCTGCATCCGCGCCCAGGAAGGCGGCGCCGCCGAAATCAACGACAGCACCGTGGCCTACCACATCCACGAACCGCTGGGCGTGGTCGGGCAGATCATCCCGTGGAACTTCCCGCTGCTGATGGCCGCCTGGAAGCTGGCCCCGGCCCTGGCTGCCGGCAACTGCGTGGTGCTCAAGCCTGCCGAGCAGACCCCGCTGGGCATCACCGTGCTGCTCGAGCTGATCGGCGACCTGCTGCCCAAGGGCGTGCTCAACGTGGTGCAAGGCTTCGGCCGCGAGGCCGGCGAGGCCCTGGCCACCAGCAAGCGTATCGCCAAGATCGCCTTCACCGGCTCCACGCCGGTGGGCTCGCACATCATGAAATGCGCCGCCGAGAACATCATCCCGTCCACCGTGGAGCTGGGTGGCAAGTCGCCGAACGTGTACTTCGAGGACATCATGAAGGCCGAGCCGGCCTTCATCGACAAGGCCGCCGAAGGCATGGTGCTGGCGTTCTTCAACCAGGGCGAGGTGTGCACCTGCCCATCCCGTGCGCTGGTGCAGGAGTCGATCTACGACGAATTCATGCAGGTGGTGATGAAGAAGGTCCTGCAGATCAAGCGCGGCGACCCGCTGGACACCGACACCATGGTCGGCGCCCAGGCCTCGCAACAACAGTTCGAGAAGATCCTCTCCTACCTGGAGATCGCCCAGAAGGAAGGCGCCGAGCTGCTGACCGGGGGCAAGGTGGAGAAACTCGAAGGCAGCCTGGCCACCGGCTATTACATCCAGCCGACCCTGCTCAAAGGCAACAACCGCATGCGCGTGTTCCAGGAGGAGATCTTCGGCCCAGTGGTCAGCGTCACCACCTTCAAGGACGAGGCCGAGGCCCTGGCCATCGCCAACGACACCGAGTTCGGCCTCGGCGCAGGCGTCTGGACCCGTGACATCAACCGCGCCTACCGCATGGGTCGCGGCATCAAGGCCGGCCGCGTATGGACCAACTGCTACCACCTGTACCCGGCCCATGCCGCGTTCGGTGGCTACAAGAAGTCCGGCGTGGGGCGTGAGACGCACAAGATGATGCTCGACCACTACCAGCAGACCAAGAACCTGCTGGTGAGCTACGACATCAACCCGTTGGGCTTCTTCTAAACGGGCATCGCGGGGCAAGCCCGTTCCTACAGGTGGCAGCACGTTCCCTGTAGGAACGGCCTTGTGCCGCGATGGGCCGCGCAGCGGCCCCGCTCCATCTGGCCCACTTCATGCAAAACCGATCACCACAGACCGCCCCGCCGGTCATCAAGAAGAAAAAAGGTGAACACCATGCCAAGCGATCATTCCGGCAGCGCGCCGGCAAGCTCCTCCGTTGACTTCGAAAAAGTCGACGCGGACTATTTCCAACACCGACAACTGAAGAAAGGCGCCGCCGGCTGGGTCCTGCTGGTGGGCCTGGGCGTGGCCTACGTCATCTCCGGTGACTATGCCGGCTGGAACTTCGGCCTGGCCCAGGGCGGCTGGGGCGGTATGTTCCTGGCCACCCTGCTGATGGCCACCATGTACCTGTGCATGTGCTTTTCCCTGGCCGAACTGTCGTCGATGATCCCGACCGCCGGCGGTGGCTACGGCTTCGCCCGCAGCGCCTTCGGGCCCTGGGGAGGGTTCCTCACCGGCACGGCGATCCTCATCGAGTACGCCATCGCGCCCGCGGCCATCGCCACCTTCATCGGCGCCTACTGCCAGTCGTTGTTCGGCATCGGCGGCTGGATGGTCTACCTGGCGTTCTACATCGTGTTCATCGGCATCCACATCTTCGGCGTCGGTGAAGCGCTCAAGCTGATGTTCATCATCACCGCCGTCGCCGCGATCGCCCTGGCGGTGTTCCTGGTGGCGATGGTGCCCCATTTCGATGCAGCCAACCTGTTCGACATCGCCCAGACCGACGCCGCCGGCGCCAGCAGCTTCCTGCCGTTCGGCTATGTCGGTATCTGGGCGGCGATCCCCTACGCCATCTGGTTCTTCCTGGCCGTCGAAGGTGTGCCCCTGGCCGCCGAGGAAACCAAGAACCCGCGCCGCGACCTGCCGCGCGGCCTGATCGGCGCCATGCTGGTGCTGGTGGCCTTCGCCCTGCTGATCCTGGTGGTCGGCCCTGGCGGTGCGGGCTCCGAAGCCCTGAAGGCCTCGGGCAACCCGCTGGTCGAGGCGCTGGCCAAGGCCTACGGCGGCTCCACCTGGATGGGCAGCTTCGTCAACTTGGTGGGCCTGGCCGGCCTGATCGCCAGCTTCTTCTCGATCATCTATGCCTATTCGCGGCAGATCTTCGCGCTGTCCCGTGCCGGCTATCTGCCGCGCAAGCTCTCGGAGACCAACAAGAGCAAAGCCCCGGTGCTGGCCCTGGTGATCCCTGGGATCATCGGCTTCGCCCTGTCGCTGACCGGCCAGGGTGACCTATTGATCCTGGTCGCCGTGTTCGGTGCCACCCTCTCCTATGTGCTGATGATGGCTGCGCACATCACCCTGCGCATCCGTCGCCCCAAGATGGAGCGCCCCTACCGTACGCCGGGCGGCATCTTCACCTCGGGCCTGGCCCTGGTGCTGGCCTGCGTGGCCGTGGTCGCCGGCTTCCTGGTCGACCCACGGGTGGTGATTGGCGCCGCAGTGATCTATGGGGTATTAATTGCCTACTTTGCTTTCTACAGCCGTCATCACCTGGTGGCGGGGACGCCGGAAGAGGAATTCGCCGCGATCCAGAAGGCCGAAGAGGCCTTGCACTGATCGCCGACTTACGCCGCGGGCACGCCCGCGGCGCTCTGGAGATTCTGTATGGCAAGTTTCGTACACACGGTAGGCAACCAGGTCTACCGCTTCGACAGCCTCAAGGACGTCATGGCCAAGGCCAGCCCGGCACGTTCGGGCGACTTCCTGGCCGGTGTCGCGGCCAGCAACGATGGTGAACGGGTCGCCGCGCAGATGGCGCTGGCCGACATTCCGCTCAAGCATTTCCTGAGCGAGGCCCTGATCCCCTACGAAAGCGATGAAGTCACCCGGCTGATCATCGACACCCACGACGCCCAGGCCTTCGCCCCGGTCAGCCACCTGACCGTCGGAGGGCTGCGCGACTGGTTGCTGAGCGAACAGGCCAACGAAGACAGCTTGCGCGCCCTGGCCAAGGGCCTGACGCCGGAAATGGCCGCGGCGGTGTCGAAGATCATGCGCGTCCAGGACCTGGTGCTGGCCGCGCAGAAGATCCGCGTGGTCACCCGGTTCCGCGGCACCATGGGCTTGCGCGGGCGCCTGTCGACCCGCCTGCAGCCCAACCACCCCACCGATGAGCCGGCGGGCATCGCCGCCAGCATCCTCGACGGCCTGCTCTATGGCAATGGCGATGCCATGATCGGCATCAACCCGGCCACCGACAGCATCGCCTCGATCTGTGCCCTGCTGGAAATGCTCGACGCCATCATCCAGCGCTACCAGATCCCGACCCAGGCCTGCGTGCTCACCCACGTCACCACCTCGATCGAAGCGATCAACCGCGGCGTGCCGCTGGACCTGGTGTTCCAGTCCATCGCCGGAACCGAGGCGGCCAATGCCGGCTTCGGCATCAACCTCAACGTGCTTCAGGAAGGCTACGAGGCAGGCCTCTCGCTCAAGCGCGGCACCGTCGGCCAGAACCTCATGTACTTCGAGACCGGCCAGGGCAGCGCGCTGTCGGCCAACGCCCACCACGGCGTCGACCAACAGACCTGCGAAACCCGCGCCTATGCCGTGGCCCGGCATTTCAACCCGTTCCTGGTCAACACTGTGGTCGGTTTCATCGGCCCCGAGTACCTGTACAACGGCAAGCAGATCATTCGCGCGGGCCTGGAGGATCACTTCTGCGGCAAGCTGCTGGGCGTGCCCATGGGCTGCGACATCTGCTACACCAACCATGCCGAGGCCGACCAGGACGACATGGACACCCTGCTGACCTTGCTGGGCGTGGCCGGGATCAACTTCATCATGGGTATCCCGGGCTCGGACGACATCATGCTCAACTACCAGACCACCTCGTTCCATGACGCGCTCTATGCGCGCCAGACCCTGGGCCTCAAGCCCGGGCCGGAATTCGAGGCCTGGCTCGAACGCACCGGCATCTTCACCCAAGCCGATGGCCGGGTACGCTTCGGTGACAACTTGCCGCCAGCCTTCCGCCAAGCCCTGGCGCAGCTTGCATAGGGATGACCATGGACCGACCGACCACCACGCCTGAAAACCCCTGGCTGGCCCTGCGCAACCTGACACCGGCACGCATCGCCCTGGGTCGCACCGGCATCAGCCTGCCGACCGGCGCACAGCTGGACTTCCAGTTCGCCCACGCCCAGGCCCGCGATGCCGTGCACCTGCCGTTCGACCATGCCGGCCTGCGCCAGCAACTGGCCGACCGTGGCCGCGAAAGCCTGTTGTTGCACAGCGCTGCCAACGACCGTGACCAGTACCTGCAACGCCCCGACTTGGGACGGCGCCTGGACGATGCATCGGCCCAGCGCCTGCGCGAGCATGCCCAGGCCAACCCGGGCGGCGTCGATGTGGCGATCGTGGTCGCCGACGGCCTGTCGGCCTTGGCCGTGCACCGCCACACCCTGCCCTTCCTGGCCCGCTTCGAAGAGCAGGCCGCTGCCGACGGCTGGACCAGCGCACCGGTGGTGCTGGTGGAGCAAGGCCGCGTGGCGGTCGGCGACGAGGTGGGCGAACTGCTCGGCGCGCGCATGACAGTGATGTTGATTGGCGAGCGCCCGGGCCTGAGTTCGCCCGACAGCCTGGGCCTGTATTTCACCTACGGCCCCAAGGTCGGCCTGACCGACGCCTACCGCAACTGCATCTCCAACGTGCGCCTGGAGGGCCTGAGCTACGGCATGGCCGCCCACCGCCTGCTGTACCTGATGCGTGAGGCCTGCCGTCGGCAGCTTTCCGGGGTAAACCTCAAGGACGAAGCCGAGGTGCACAGCATCGAGACGGACGGCGCACCCGGCAAACGCGGCAATTTCCTGCTCGGGGACGGGTAAGAAACCTGTAACACCAGGCGGATTGCGCTTCACGCCAGCTTTGTGCAGCATGCAGTCAAAGCCGTGGCAATCCGCTGTTTCCAAATGGACTCTGAGGGCCGCACATGCGCATCATCAAGGCAACCCTGGAACACCTCGATCTGCTGACCCCTTTGTTCGTGAAATACCGCGAGTTCTATGGGCAGCTGCCCTACCCGGACAGCTCGCGGAGCTTCCTGGAAAAACGCCTCAAGCGCGATGAGTCGGTGATCTACCTGGCCCTGCCGGACGACGATGACGGCCGCATCCTCGGCTTCTGCCAGCTCTACCCGAGCTTCTCCTCGCTGTCGCTCAAGCGCGTGTGGATCCTCAACGACATCTATGTGGCCGAAGACTCCAGGCGCATGCTGGTGGCCGACCACCTTATGCGCGAAGCCAAGAAGATGGCCAAGGATACAAATGCCGTGCGCATGCGTGTCTCCACCAGCAGCGACAACGACGTGGCACGCAAGACCTACGAGTCGATCGGTTTTCGCAAGGACACCGAGTTCGAGAACTACATATTGCCGATTACCCAGGACTGACGCCTGCGTAGGAGCGGCCTTGCGCCGCGATCGGGCGCGAAGCGGCCGTAGATTCTGTCACCCCGTTGTGCCAGGTAGCCCGCGATTACCAATTTTACGGCCGCTTCGCGCCCGATCGCGGCACAAGGCCGCTCCTACACGAGCAGGGGTGCCATGCGGAAACCCGCCGCTACAAACTCTCCGGGCACATTCCTGACATCGCCGTATAATGCCCCCTCCTGTCATGTGTGAAAATTTACCCACCCGCAGGTAACCAAACCTACGCCCTTGGCACAGTCCGTCATCGTGCGCCCGTAGTCGCGGGTCAGAACACAGGTGTTGTACATGGAATTCAACCCGCTGGACCTTATCCTGCATCTCGATGCCTATCTCGATCTGCTGGTCACCAACTACGGCCCCTGGATCTACGCGATCCTCTTCGCGGTGATCTTCTGCGAGACCGGCCTGGTGGTCATGCCCTTCCTGCCCGGCGATTCGCTATTGTTCATTGCCGGCGCGGTGGCCGCTGGTGGCGGCATGGACCCGGTTCTGCTCGCTGGCCTGTTGATGGCCGCGGCGATCATGGGTGACAGCACCAACTATGTCATCGGCCGCACCACCGGCGAGCGCCTGTTCCGCAACCCGAACTCGAAGATCTTCCGCCGCGACTACCTGCAGCGTACCCACGACTTCTACGAACGCCATGGCGGCAAGACCGTGACCATGGCGCGCTTTCTGCCGATCCTGCGTACCTTCGCCCCGTTCGTCGCCGGCATCGCGCACATGCACTACCCGCGCTTCCTGGCCTTCAGCGTGGCCGGCTCGCTCTTGTGGGTGGGCGGCCTGGTGACCCTGGGCTACTTCTTCGGCAATGTGCCGTTCATCAAGCAGCACCTGTCGTTGATGGTGGTCGGGATCATCATCCTGTCGCTGGTGCCGATGATCCTCGGCCTGCTGCGCGGCCGCCTGGGCCGCGCGGCCAAGGCCCACTAAACAGCATGTGGTCGCTGCGCGCCTGGCGACGCCGGCGCACTCTGGCCCGCTACCCGGTTGCCCCACAGTTGTGGCAGACCGTGCGCGAGCGCCTGCCGCTGCTCGACGGCATCAGTGACGAGGAAGACCGCAGGCTGCGCGAAGCCTGCGTATTGTTCCTGCACGACAAGCACCTGACGGCCCTGCACGGCGTCGAGCTGGACGACGAGCAGCGCCTGTTCCTCGCCGCCCAGGCCCAGCTGCCGCTGCTGCACCTGGGCGATCTGGACTGGTACCAGGGCTTTCATGAGATCATCCTCTACCCCGACGACTTCCTCAGCCCCCAGCGCCATCGCGACGCCAGCGGCGTGGAGCACACCTGGGACGCCGAGCACAGCGGCGAGGCCTGGCAACAGGGGCCGGTGATCCTGGCCTGGCCCGGCGTGCTGGCCAGCGGTGGCTGGGAAGCCTACAACCTGGTGATCCATGAGCTGGCCCACAAGCTCGACATGCTCAACGGCGACGCCAATGGCCTACCGCCGCTACACAAAGGCATGCCTGTGCAAGAGTGGGCCGATGCCATGCAGCAAGCCTTCGATGACATGAACCGGCAACTGGATGCCAACCCCGACGCCGAGACCGCCATCGACCCCTACGCCGCGGAAAACCCCGCGGAATTCTTCGCCGTCACCAGCGAGTACTTCTTCAGCGCCCCCGACCTGCTGCAACAGGCTTATCCCAAGGTCTATCGACAACTGTCGCTGTTCTACCGCCAAGACCCACTGGCGCGCCTGGAACAATTGCAGGCCGAGCACCCGCTGTACCGCGAAACCCACGCCTGACGGGCCCGCACATCCGGCCGGGCGTGGCATGCCCGGTAGGAATGTGCCTATAATCGCCGCCACTTTTTGGTCAAACACGGGGGCACTGCCCAATGAGCTACAGCAAGATTCCGGCGGGCAAGGACCTGCCGAACGACATCTACGTCGCCATCGAGATTCCGGCCAACCACGCGCCGATCAAGTACGAGATCGACAAGGACAGCGACGCCCTGTTCGTCGACCGTTTCATGGCCACCCCGATGTTCTACCCAGCCAACTACGGCTACATCCCGAACACCCTGGCCGACGACGGTGACCCACTGGACGTGCTGGTCGTGACCCCTTACCCGGTCGCCCCAGGCTCGGTCATCCGTGCCCGTCCGGTCGGTATCCTGAACATGACCGACGACGGCGGCGGCGATGCCAAGGTTGTCGCTGTGCCTCACGACAAGCTGTCGCAGCTGTATGTCGACGTGAAGGAATACACCGACCTGCCGGCCCTGCTGATCCAGCAGATCGAACACTTCTTCGAGAACTACAAGGATCTGGAGAAGGGCAAATGGGTCAAGATCGAAGGCTGGGAAGGCGCCGACGCCGCCCGCGCCGCGATCACCAAGTCGGTTGCCGCCTACAAAGGCTGATACCGGACTGAAGAAAGCCCTGCTCCGGCAGGGCTTTTTTTTTGGCTGGAATTTGGTCGATGGGCATTGGCGCCCCATCGCAGGCAAGCCGGCTCCTCCGCGCAATCTCGGTGGGAGCCGGCTTGCCGGCGATAGCACGCTCAACCTTACCCACTCTTACAGCCCCCTAAGAAAGATCCTTCTTTACACCCACTTTCCTACAAAACCCATAAACAACGCGTTCATTCCAAGGCATGAACCACCCCGCTAGACTCGGCCACATGACTACCTCCGGTGACCGCCTGAGAGCCCTCCTCCTGGAGTGCCGCCTGACCCCTTCGAATTTCGCCGCCCATCGTGGCGTAACGCCCCAGCACGTGAACAACTGGTTCAACCGCGGCGTCCCCCTGGCCCGCCTGGACGAAATCGCCGCCCTGTTCTGCGTACAGCGGCGCTGGCTGCTCAGCGGCGAAGGGCCGAAACATGCCAACCCACTTCCGCGCCAGTGCGCTTCACATGACGACGTGACCCGCCCATCCATTCGCGAAGGGCACCTGCTGCGCATTCCCTTCCATGTACTGCAGGACGGACGACTCCAGCCCGACGGGAACCAGTACTTGCCGTTTTCCGAACAGGCATTGCAAGCCCTGGGCGTCAACCTGGAGCATGCCGCCTGCGTTTCCATGCCGCCATCGGCTGCTCCTTCGACCATTCCCAGGGATACCATCCTGGTCATCGACCGCAGCCTGACCTGGGTCATCGAGGACGAGACCTACATGCTGCTCCACAACGGCCGCCTACGGGTCGACCGCCTGACCCAGGATCGTCAGGGCAACCTCTACCTGCACGGCCAAGGGCCTGCCGAGCGCTACACTCCCAAGCAACGCCAAGCCCAGGGTATGCAGATTCTCGGCTGGGTGTTCCATTGGTCGTCCGTCAGCCTGCACCGCCCAGGCTGACATACCCTGTGCCATTTTTTGCTGGGCAACCCGCGCCGGCCCTAGTATGCTACGCGGCACATTTCGCCCCGACCGGCTCAGGCCGCGTTCCAGAGGGCCTGGCGACGCCTCACACAGCCGTCCGCCATCTTTATCAGGCCCCTGGTGGCCATCCCGTTTAAGGCGGTTGCGGCTTACCAAAAATTAGCCAAGACCGTCCCCGAGAAGCCGGCCACAAGCCGGCTTTTTAATGCCCGCTCATTTCTCACTCGGCCGGATCGGGAATCACCGCACTCAGCCGCGGCGAGGCCCAGTCGATGAATTGCCGTACCCGCGCCGAAAGCAGCCGCGCGTGTGGGTAGACCATCTGGATCGGCAGGTCGGCCAGTTCGTACGCCTGCAGCACCCGCACCAGCCGACCGTCGGCCAGCTCGCTGGCCACTTGGTAGTGCAGCAGTTGGCCGATACCGACACCTTGCTGGCAGGCGAGGCTGGCCACCTGGATCTGGTTGGTCGTCATACGCACAGAAACGGACCGAGTCACGACAGCGCCCTGCTCCTGGAATTGCCATTGCCTGCCCTGGGGCGCGAAGCCGATGCAGGCATGTGCCAGCAAATCCGACGGCTGCTCGGGCACGCCGCTACGCTGCAGATACTCGGGGCTTGCACAGCGCACCAGGCGGGTGTGGCCCAGGGGTGTTGCGATCAACGAGGAGTCCGGCAGTTGCCCGATGCGGATGGCCAGTTCCACGCCTTCGTCGAGCAGGTCGACGAGGCGGTCGAGCAAAGTCAGCTCCACCTGGATGGCCGGATGCAGGGCCAGGAATTCGTTGACCAAAGGCGCGACGTAGCGGCGCCCGAACTCCACCGGCGCAGTGATGCGCAGCAGCCCGCCAGGGCTTTTGCGCCGTGCATCGAAGCCGTGCTCGACCTCGTCGAACTCGGCGAGTATGCGCCGGCTCCAGGCCAGGAATTCGGCGCCCTCGTCGGTCAATGCCAGGTGCCGGGTATTGCGATTGAGCAGCCGCGTGCCCAGGTGTTTTTCCAGCGCTGCCAGGGTGCGCACCACCGAGGCGGTGGATTGGCCCGAGGCATTCGCTGCGGCACTGAGGCTGCCGCTGTCGACAATACGCACCAGGGTGGCCATGGCTTTCAATCGGTCCATCGTCGGCTCTCGTCTGTGCAACAAGTGCAATAGTGTTGTCAGCTTACAGGCATTGGTGAAACGCCCGCTAATGGCCACACTGGGCCTCTTTGAAAACGTGTGTGGTTTCCATCATGAGCGTTAACGCCGCAACAAGCCCCTCGCCGATCCTCGCCTATGATCACATCGGCATCCGCGTCAGCGATCGCAGCCGTGCCCTGGCGTTCTACGAGGCGCTGGGTTTCGTCGAAAGCGCGCGTTTCAGCGATTTCGAGGCCAACGAGATGCTCACGCCCAGCGGCGTGCGCATCAACCTGATCTTCAATGGTGCGCGCCAGCCCCACGCCCGTAACGTGTTGCTGGATGCACCAATCAAGCTGCCCGGCATGACCCACCCGGCCTTCATCGTGGAAGATCTGGAGGCCCTGCAGGGCTGGTTGCACCAACAAGGCATCACCATCACCGAAGGGCCGCACCGCATCGGGCCGCGACGCGTTGCATTGTTCATTCGCGACCCCGACGGCAACGTCCTGGAATTCAACCAGCTATTGGCCCAATAACAAGGAAACGTCATGAAGCTCTATGACCTGGAACTGTCCGGCAACTGCTACAAGGTTCGCCTGTTCGCCCACCTGGCGAACCTGGACCTTGAGATCATTCCCGTGGACTTTCTCGGTGGCGAACACAAGCGCGCCCCGCTGATCGACCTCAACCCCTGGGGTGAGGTACCGATCCTGGTGGATGGGCAGCGGGTACTGCGCGACTCCCAAGCGATCCTGGTGTACCTGGCAGGCACTTATGGTGGCGCAGCCTGGTGGCCGGTGGAGCCGCACCTGCAGGCCGAAATCATGCAGTGGCTGTCCACCGCGGCCAATGAGATCCAGAACGGCCCCGCCGCCGCTCGCCTTGTGGACAAATTCGGCTATGTCATCGACAAGGCCGACACCCTGAAGAGAGCGGCGCGCATCCTGCCCTTGCTGGACGCGCACCTGGCCACGCACGACTGGCTGGCCCTGTCGCGGCCGACCATCGCCGATTGCGCGGTATTCCCCTATGTCGCATTGGCACCTGAAGGGGGTGTCGACCTGTCGCCCTATACCCATATCACCCGCTGGATGGACAGGATCAAGCAATTGCCTGGCTTCGTGCCGATGCCAGGTATCTGACAAGACGCCCGTCCATTCCGTGGAAGCTAGCCCAGCCCCTTCGGGCTGGGTGATCTCCTACAGGGCCCTGCCTCTTCACCCCTTGACGCACACCACCTGACGCAAGGTGTGCACCACTTCCACCAGCTCACGCTGGGCCTGCATCACCGCATCGATGTCCTTGTAGGCCATGGGGATCTCGTCGATCACGTCCTGGTCCTTGCGGCACTCCACATGGGCGGTGGCGCGCCGCTGATCTTCGAGGGTGAAGCGGCTCTTGGCCTTGGTCCGGCTCATCACCCTGCCGGCGCCATGGCTACACGAACAGAACGATTCTTCGTTCCCCAGCCCACGCACGATGAAGCTCCTGGCACCCATTGAGCCCGGAATGATGCCCAGTTGCCCCTTCTGCGCCGATACCGCGCCCTTGCGGGTCACCAGCACCTCGCGACCGAAGTGCCGCTCGCGCTGTACATAGTTGTGGTGGCAGTTGACCGCTTCGAGGCTGGCGTCGAAAGGCCTGCCCAGCGCCCTGCGCACAGCACCGACCACCGCCTGCATCATCAGCTCGCGGTTATGCCGGGCGAAATCCTGGGCCCATTCCACCGCTTCGACGTAGTCGGCGAAGTGCCGGCTGCCTTCCTCGAAGTAGGCCAGGTCCTTGTCCGGCAGGTTGGCCAGGTGCTGGCGCATGTCCGCCTGGGCCAGCTCGATGAACAGGTTGCCGATGGCATTGCCCACCCCGCGCGAGCCGCTGTGCAACATGAACCACACACGCTCGGCTTCATCCAGGCACACCTCGATGAAGTGGTTGCCGCCGCCCAGGGTGCCCAGGTGATGGCGATTGTTAGTCTTCTCTAGGCGCGGGTACTTGTCGGTAATCGCCTTGAAGCGCACGGCCAGCCCTCCCCACACTTGATCTGCCTGGGCCGGCACCTGGCCCCAGGCCCCCTGGTCGTGGCGGCCGAAGGTCTTGCCGTGGGGCACGGCCTGCTCGATGGCGCTGCGCAGGCCATGCAGGTTGTCCGGCAGGTCGCGGGCATGCAGCGAAGTACGCGCGGCGATCATGCCGCAGCCGATGTCCACGCCCACGGCCGCCGGGATGATCGCGCCGACCGTGGGGATCACGCTGCCGATGGTCGACCCCTTGCCCAGGTGGACATCCGGCATCACCGCCAGGTGCTTGAAGATGAATGGCATGCGCGCAGTGTTCAGCAACTGCCGGCGGGCATCGTCTTCCACGGGTACGCCGTCGGTCCACAACTTGACCGGCTTGCCACCGGCGACTTCGAGAATATCCATGGTGTCGTTTTCCGAAAAAGCCTTGGTGACCATCATACCGCCGAAGGTCGTAGGCCGGTCGCTTGCCAGCGGGGTGGCACAGTGCTGTATGCTTGCTTGGTCTTCAGGGCGGGGTGAAAGTCCCCACCGGCGGTAAATCGAAAGATGAGCCCGCGAGCGCCCCGGCCATGCCGGGGGTCAGCAGACCTGGTGAGATTCCAGGGCCGACGGTCATAGTCCGGATGAAAGAAGGCGTCAGGCGGGAGCCATCCGGTGCTCCTGCGCGCGCATTTTGTTCGCCCCGAGACGTTCATCGATCAATTACGAGGAGCGTTTCATGTCCACCATGCACCACCCCAAATTCCCCAACGTCACCGCTGCCATCGCCGCCTTCCAGGCCGGGCGCCCCGTGCTGCTGCTCGACGATGACGACCGAGAGGACGAAGCAGACATCATCGCCGCTGCCGAGAATATCTCGCTGCAGACCATGGCCATGATGATCCGCGACTGCAGCGGCATCGTCTGCCTGTGCCTGGACGAGGCCACCGTCGATGACCTGCAGCTGGCTCCCATGGTGCAGAACAACCAAGCCCGCCATGGCACCGGCTTTACCGTCAGCATCGAAGCCGCCGAGGGCGTCACCACCGGCGTGTCCGCCCAGGACCGGATCACCACCATCGAGGCGGCCCTGCGCTCGACCGCCGAGCGACGCCATATCGTCAGCCCTGGGCACGTGTTCCCGCTGCGTGCGCGTGACGGCGGCGTGCTGGCCCGCCGAGGCCATACCGAAGGGTCGGTCGACCTGGCGCGCCTGGCGGGCCTGCGGCCTGCGGCGGTGCTGTGCGAGTTGATGAACCCGGACGGCAGCATGGCCCGTGGCGAGGAGGTGGCGGTGTATGCGCGGCAATACAACTTGCCGGTGCTGACCATCGAGGAACTGGCGCAGTACCGCCAGGCGATGATGCTGGAAACAGCGAACGCCTGAAGGCTCGTCGGGGCTGCTTCGCAGCCCTTTCGCGGCACAAGGCCGCTCCTACAGGACAGCGCCAGCCTCATCGTTTGCGCTGCCCTGTAGGAGCGGCCTTGTGCCGCGAAAGGGTCGCGCAGCGGCCCACGATTGGCGCCAGCTGGCCTGGGAAGTTTGCTCCCCTTGCCCCGCTCTGCTAGTGTCGCGCCGTTCTGAAAGCCACCGAGACAGTCGCCATGGCCCGCAAAAAAGCCTCCATCGATTTCGAGCAATCCCTCGCCGACCTGCAAGCCTTGGTCGAGCGCCTGGAGAACGGCGAATTGTCGCTGGAAGAGTCGCTGGCCGCCTTCGAACAAGGCATTGCCCTGACCCGCGATTGCCAAGGCGCCCTGGCCCAGGCCGAGCAGAAGGTGCAGATCCTGCTCGAGCGCGACGGCGAGCTGGCGGCCCAGCCGTTCGACGCGGAGCCCGAAGCATGATCGGCCAGTACCAGGCAAGCTGCCAGGCACGCGTCGATGCAGCCCTGGAGCCGCTGTTCGTAGCCCCGTCCAAGGAGCTCGAGCGGCTCTATGCGGCCATGCGCTACAGCGTGATGAACGGTGGCAAGCGTGTGCGGCCATTGCTGGCCTATGCCGCCTGCGAAGCCTTCGGTGCCCCGGCCGAACAGGCCAACGGCGCAGCCTGTGCCGTCGAGCTGATCCATGCCTACTCGCTGGTGCATGACGACCTACCTGCCATGGACGACGACGACCTACGCCGTGGCCAGCCGACCACCCACAAGGCCTTCGACGAAGCCTGCGCCATCCTCGCTGGCGACGGCCTGCAAAGCCTGGCCTTCAGCGCCCTGCTCGACCCCCTGCTCAGCCCCCAGGCCGATACCGTTCGCCTGCAGATGGTCCAGGCCCTGGCCCAGGCTGCCGGCCCGGCCGGTATGGTCGGCGGCCAGGCCATCGACCTGGGCTCGGTGGGCCTTAAGCTCGACCAGCAGGCCCTGGAATACATGCACCGGCACAAGACCGGCGCCCTGATCGAAGCCAGCGTGCGCCTCGGCGCCCTGGCCAGCGCCCGCGCCAGCCAGGCGCAGCTGGACGCCCTGCAGACCTACGCCCAGGCCATCGGCCTGGCATTCCAGGTACAGGACGACATCCTCGATGTAGAGAGCGACACCGCCACCCTGGGCAAGCGCCAGGGCGCCGATATCGCCCGCGACAAGCCCACCTACCCGGCCCTGCTGGGCCTGGAGGCTGCCAAGGCCTATGCACTGGAATTGCGCGACCAGGCCCTGGGTGCACTCGAAGGCTTTGGCGACAGCGCAGAACCCTTGCGGGCGCTGGCTCGCTATATCGTCGAGCGTCGCCATTAAACCCTGACGCCGAACCCTGTGGGAGCGGGTTCACCCGCTCCCACAGAGGGCCTGCAACCTGTGTCTGAATGGGCAGCTTTTCCCACAATGGGGTAAACTGCCGCGTCTTCATATCTATAACGACTCGCCTGATGCCCACGACGTTTCAAGAGATCCCCCGCGAACGCCCGGTCACGCCATTGCTGGACCGCGCTGACACGCCTGCCGGCCTGCGCCGGCTGGCTGAAGCCGACCTGGAGACCCTGGCCGACGAGCTGCGCCAGGAGCTGCTCTATACCGTTGGTCAGACCGGTGGGCATTTCGGCGCCGGCCTGGGCGTCATCGAGCTGACGATCGCCCTGCACTACGTCTTCGACACACCGGACGACCGCCTGGTGTGGGACGTCGGCCACCAGGCCTACCCGCACAAGATCCTCACCGGCCGGCGCAACCGCATGCTCAGCCTGCGCCAGAAGGACGGCATCGCCGCCTTCCCACGTCGTGTGGAAAGCGAGTACGACACCTTCGGCGTCGGCCACTCCAGCACCTCGATCAGCGCGGCCCTGGGCATGGCCATCGCCGCCCGCCTGCAGAACGACCCGCGCAAGTCCATCGCGGTGATCGGCGACGGTGCCCTGACCGCCGGCATGGCCTTCGAGGCGCTGAACCACGCCCAGGAAGTCGATGCCGACATGCTGGTGATCCTCAACGACAACGACATGTCGATCTCGCGCAATGTCGGTGGCTTGTCCAACTACCTGGCCAAGATCCTTTCCAGCCGCACCTACGCAAGCATGCGCGAAGGCAGCAAGAAGGTCCTGTCGCGCCTGCCAGGTGCCTGGGAAATCGCCCGCCGCACCGAGGAATACGCCAAGGGCATGCTGGTACCGGGCACCCTGTTCGAGGAGCTGGGCTGGAACTACATCGGCCCTATCGACGGCCACGACCTGCCGACCCTGATCGCCACCCTGCGCAACATGCGCGACCTCAAGGGCCCGCAGTTCCTGCACGTGATCACCAAGAAGGGCAAGGGCTTCGCCCCCGCCGAGCTGGACCCGATCGGCTACCACGCCATCACCAAGCTCGAGCCCGTCGACAAGCCCGCCGCGCCGAAGAAGGTCAGTGGGCCGAAGTATTCGGCGGTGTTCGGCCAGTGGCTGTGCGACATGGCCGCCGCCGACAATCGCCTGGTGGGCATCACCCCGGCGATGAAGGAAGGCTCGGACCTGGTGGCCTTCAGCGAACGCTACCCCGAGCGCTACTTCGACGTGGCCATCGCCGAGCAGCACGCGGTCACCCTGGCCGCAGGCATGGCCTGCGAGGGCGCCAAGCCGGTGGTCGCCATCTACTCGACCTTCCTTCAGCGTGCCTACGACCAGCTGATCCACGACGTGGCGGTGCAGAACCTCGATGTGCTGTTCGCCATCGACCGTGCAGGCCTGGTAGGTGAGGACGGCCCGACCCACGCGGGCAGCTTCGACCTGTCGTACCTGCGTTGCATTCCAGGCATGCTGGTGATGACCCCCAGCGACGAGAACGAGCTGCGCAAGATGCTCACCACCGGCCACCTGTACAACGGCCCGGCAGCGGTGCGTTACCCTCGCGGCACTGGCCCCAACGCGCCGATCAGCGGCGACCTTGAGCCACTGGTGATCGGCAAGGGTGTGGTGCGGCGCAAGGGCGAGAAGGTCGCCCTGCTGGTATTCGGCGTACAGCTGCCCGAGGCGATGAAAGTGGCAGAGCAGATCAACGCCACCGTGGTCGACATGCGTTTCGTCAAACCGCTGGACGAGGCCCTGGTGCTGGAATTGGCAGCCAACCATGAGCTGCTGGTGACCCTCGAAGAGAATGCCATCATGGGCGGCGCCGGCGCCGCAGTCAGCGAGTTCCTGGCCCGCGAAGCAGTGCTCAAGCCTGTGCTGCACCTGGGGCTGCCGGACATCTATGTCGAGCACGCCAAGCCTGCGCAGATGCTGGCCGAATGTGGCTTGGATGCAGCCGGGATAGAGGCTTCGGTGAAAGCCCGTATGGCCAAGCTCGGCCTGTAATCCCTGGGCCCGCTTTGCGGCCCATCGCGGCACGAGGCCGCTCCTACAGGATCGTGCGGTCCCTGTAGGAGCGGCCTTGTGCCGCGATCGAGGGCTCTCGCTACATGGAACCGTCAATGAAACCCCCTGCCCTTGCCCTGCTCTGCCTCCCCCTCCCGCTGCTGGCGGCCGAACCGGACCGCGATGACGCCCTCAAGCTTCCCGACGTACTGATCAGCGCCAGCCGCCAGGTCGAGTCGCGCAGCGCCACCAGCGCCGCGAATACCGTCTTCACCCGCAGCGATATCGACCGCCTGCAGCCTTCCAACGTCACCGACCTGTTGGGCCGAGTACCCGGCGTACAAGTGGCGCCTACAGGCGGGCGCGGCAGCCTGCCGGGGATCTTCATCCGCGGCACCAAGGCTGCACAGACGCTGGTACTGGTCGACGGCGTGCGCATTGCCAACGCCACCTCCGGCGACAGCGGCCTGCAGTTTCTCGATATCGACCAGGTCGAGCGGGTCGAGGTGCTGCGTGGCTCACGCTCGGCTCTCTACGGCAGCGATGCCATCGGCGGGGTCATCCAGATCTTCACCCGCCGAGGCAACGGCCCGGGCCTGCAACCGCGCTTGCGTCTGGCAGCGGGCAGCAACCAGACGTTCCAACGCAGCCTGGGGCTTTCCGGCGGCAACGGCTCGACCCGCTTCAACCTGGGGGCCAGCCTGGACGAAACCGCCGGCATCGACTCGACCGGGCCCTCGTTCGCCAGTGACAGCGATCACGATGCCTACCGCAACCAGTCGTTCAACCTGAGCCTGAGCCATACGTTTGGCGAGCGGTTCGAGGCGGGGGTGAATGTGCTTGATAGCCGTGGGCGCCACGAGTATGACGAGCCACGCGGGTCCGGCCCGCAGGAGCCCTACTCGAATTTCGCCGTCAGCAGTATCGGAAGTTATCTGGATACCCAGGTGACCGAGCAATGGAATACACGGCTCGAATTGGCTCACAGCGAGAACCGCGATGACAGCCGGGACAAGCTCAGCCACTCAAGCTTCCCGTTCAATACATACCGCGACCAGGCCACCTGGCAGAACACTCTCGCCTTGGACGAGCGCAACAGCTTGCTCCTGGGCGGCGACTGGTACGAAGATCGCGTCCATGCCAGCACCGACTTCACCGAGGACAGCCGCTGGAATCGTGCTGTATTTGCCCTGCATCGCTTTGTTGGCGAACGTTTCTCTACCGAGTTCGGCCTGCGCCATGACAAGAACCAGCAATTCGGTGGGCAAACCACCTGGAGCGGCAGTCTGACCGTACCGTTCAACGCGAACAACGACGTGCTGCTGTCCTACAGTGAAGGCTTCCGGGCGCCCACCTTCAACGATCTATATTTTCCCGGCTACAACAACCCTGGCCTAGAACCCGAACATTCGAAGAGTTATGAACTTCAATGGCGCAGCCAACTGAGCGACAGCAGCAAACTGGAAACATCGCTGTATCGCACCGATCTGCGTGACGCGATCGAATACAGCAACCAACCCGAGAATGTAGGCTCAGCTCGCATCAACGGCCTTGAAATGGCACTGAACCAAGAGTGGGATGGTTGGACATCGCAGTTGGGCCTATCGCTGATCGACCCGCGCAACCGCGAGAACGGTCATACCCTATCTCGCCGGGCCCGTCGTACCTTGAGCCTGGATATCGACCGTCAGTTCGATCGTTTTGCCGTTGGCGCCACCTTGCAAGCGGCTAGCAGCAGCTACAACGATGAAGCCAATACCGACCCAATCGCGGGTTATGGCACCGTGGGCCTACGTGGAAGCTGGACGGCAAGTCGTGAGCTGAGGCTCGATCTAAAGCTGGATAACCTGTTGGATAAACAGTACAACCGCACCCACTATAGCCACCAGGGCGACTATTACGGCTACCGCGAAGAAGGCCGCACCTGGCTGCTGAGCGTCACCTGGACGCCGGCGCTCTAGCCGCCAGCAGCGCGCACAGGCGCGCCGTGGCCTCGATCATCTGGCCACTGGGGCGCTCCAGCCCCTTGTCGGGCACTACCAGCAAGCGGTCATTGGCCACCGCATCGAGGGTGCGCCAGGCCTTCCAACTGGCCAGCTGGACCTTGTCGCCAGCAAGGATCACCTGCGGGTCACGCAACAGCACGGATTCCACGCTCACCTGGGGCGCAGGCTGGGTGAGGTCGGCGAAGACATTGCGCGCACCACAAACGCCCAGCGCATCGCTGACGATCTGCTGCCCGCCAAGGGTGTACAGCGGCCGGTCCCACACCTGGTAGAACACCCGCAACGGCTGTTGCCGCCGGTACTGCTGGCGCAACCCCCGCAGCCGTTCACGCAACGCGGCCGCGTATTGCCGGCCTCGTTCGGCACGCCCTACCCGCTGGCCGATGGCTTCGATCTGCCCGATCAACTGGTCGATATCCTTGGGCTCGCCAACGAAGGTCGGGATGCCCAGGCGCCTGAGCTGGTCGCGCTGCGCCGGCGCCACGCTGTCGGGCCACAACAGCAGCAGGTCGGGTGCAAGGCTGAGCAGGCGCTCCATGTCGAGCTGGCTGTACCGCCCTACCGAAGGCAGGCCTTGCAGCGACGCCGGCCGCTGACCACCGTCGAGCACACCCACCAGCAGGTCCTCGGCATGCAGCTCGAGCATGATCTCGGTCATCGAAGGGGCCAGGCTGACCACCCGCGAAACACCCTCGGCCTTGGCGCCGAAGGCCAACAGGGCCAGCAGGCAGAAAAGAATGCGCATCAGCCCAGCTGGCGGGGAATGCGGTACAGGTAGAGCAGCACCGCGGTGGAGAGTGCCAGGAGGATCTGCGGCACCGCCTCCAGGCCGACCAATACCGAAAGTGCCGCGACCCAGGCAGGGAAGCAGGCGAACAACATGGCCATGCGTCGCACTTCGGCCAGCTCGATCCACGCCTGGGGCTCCTCGGGCGAGCCAAGGGCTTTCGACGTGGCGATCAGGGCGCGTTTGTAGGCGCCGAAACGCGGCAGGCTGAGGAACATCGAGGCAGCGCCGGCAATGAACAGCGGCATGGCCAGGACTGGGATAAGGGCATCGCCGCCACCAAAGGCCCAGGCCATCACCGGCAGTGGCACCAGGCCTACCGCCAGGTATTGCCACCACGCCAGCGCCAGGCGCCGTTTCACCTGGCTGCGGGTCACGCCTGCGGCTCGCCCTGGTGCTCGTTGCCCATCATATGGCCAAGCTTGCCGGCCTTGGTGGCCAGGTAGTGACGGTTGTGCGGGTTGTGGCCGGTGTGCAGTGGCACGCGCTCGGCGACCTTGATGCCCATGTCGGTCAATGCCTTGACCTTGCGTGGGTTATTGGTCATCAGGCGCAGCGAGCCTACACCCAGGTGCTCGAGCATGGGCTGGCACATGGCATAGTCGCGCTGGTCGGCGGCAAAGCCCAGGCGCTCGTTGGCCTCGACGGTGTCGGCACCGCCATCCTGCAGCTCGTAGGCGCGGATCTTGTTCAAAAGACCGATGCCACGGCCTTCCTGACGCAGGTACAGCAGCACGCCACGGCCTTCACGGGCGATGGCCTGCAATGCGGCTTCCAGTTGCGAACCGCAGTCGCAGCGCTGGCTGAACAGCGCATCACCGGTCAGGCATTCGGAATGCAGGCGCCCCAGCACCGGCTCGCCGTCGGCGATATCACCCAGGCTGAGCACTACATGCTCACGACCCGTGGCTTCGTCGAGAAAACCATGCATGGTGAAGATCGCGAAGGGAGTCGGGAGTTTCGAGGCGGCGACAAAGACGACGGGCACGTTGTGCTCCTAAAAAAATAAGCAGTTCCAATTGCCCGATTGTATCAGCAGGTTGCTGCCCATGCGCAGGCTGAATATCGCCGCTTAAGATCGAAAAGTTTGATAGTTGGGCCGCGAGCGCGCCCGCCTCATCGCGGGGCAAGCCCGCTCCCACAGGGACCGCGCCAGTCCTCAGACGTACGCGCCCACACTGATCTTGTGGGAGCGGGCTTGTCCCGCGATTGGCCCGCCACCTACGTCAGGCAACCACCCACACCAACACCTGCATGCCCAGCCAGGCGAACACACCGGCCAGGATATCGTCGAGCATGATCCCGACGCCGCCATGCACGTGGCGGTCGATCCAGCGGATCGGCCAAGGCTTGAGGATGTCGAAGAAGCGGAACATCAGGAACCCTGCCAGCAACCACTGCCAACCCTCCGGCACCAGCCACAGGGTGATCCACATGCCGACCATCTCGTCCCAGACGATGCCTTCGTGGTCATGCACACGTAGGTCATTGGCGACCTTGCCGCACAACCAGAAGCCGAACAACATGGTGATGCCCAGCAGCAGCCAGTAGCCCCAGTCCGGCAGCATCTGCCAGAGCGGAACGAACGGCAGCGCCACCAGCGAGCCCCAGGTGCCAGGCGCCTTGGGCAAGGTACCGGAGCCGAAGCCGAAGGCGATGAAGTGCCAGGGGTTGCGCCAGACCGAAGGCGGAACGAACTCCGCAGGCACCTGGTTGGGGTGGTCGGTCACGGTGTCTCCCTAAAATGTTGATAACCCCGTTGCGCCGGGGTGATGTCCTGGCCCTGCCCGTCGCGCAGCGTGACACCCTGCCCTTCGAGCACGCGGCCGATGACATGGATGACGCCAGGGTCAGGCAGGGATGAAAGTTGCGCTTCTGGCAGGGTGAATGCCAATACGTAGTCGTCGCCACCGGTGAGCGCGGCATGCAGGGCCGCCTCATGGCCGAGGAAGGCCTGCAGGGCGGATGACATCGGAACCCGCTCGGCATCCACCTCAAGCGCGACGCCGGACGCCTTGGCGATATGCCCGCAGTCGGCCAGCAACCCGTCGGATATGTCCAGTGCCGCCGTAGCCCGGCCACGCAACAGCTGACCCAGGGCAAGCTGGGGCAAGGGCGACCAGTACTGGGCCAACAGCGGTTCGGCAACTTCGGCCGGCGCCGTGCGCTCACCCAGTACCAGTGGCAGGGCCCCGGCCGCGTTACCCAGGCAACCGCCCACACACAGCAAGTCGCCCGGCCGAGCACCGCTGCGGCGCAGGGCCTGCCCTGCAGGCGCCTTGCCGAACACGGTCACGGTGATGGCCAGGGGGCCGCGGGTGGTGTCGCCACCGATCAGGCTGACACCGCAACGCAAAGCCATGCGGTTCAGGCCATCGGCATACCGCCGGAGCCAGTCGGCACCGACCTGGGGCAGGGTCAGGGCGAGGGTGAAGCCGATGGGGTCGGCGCCCATGGCCGCGAGGTCGCTGACCGCCACGGCCAACGAGCGCTGTCCGAGCAACAGGGGATCGCAGGCGGCGGGGAAATGCACGCCTTCAACCAGGGTGTCGGTGGACACCGCCAGCTGCTCGCCAGCAGGCAACTGCAGCAGGGCGCAGTCGTCACCAATGCCGAGGACCACGCCTTCGCCGCCCTGCGCGCAGGCCGCGGCGGCGAAGTAATGACGGATCAGCTCGAACTCACCCATGATCGGTCGGCGCCACGATCAGCGCTTGGCCGCCTTGACTTCCGCGTCGCGCAGAGTCGGCGCGAGCTTGTCCAGCACACCGTTGACGAACTTGTGGCCATCGGTGGCACCGAAGACCTTGGCCAGCTCGACACCTTCGTTGATCACCACGCGGTACGGTACGTCGACACGCTTGATGAACTCCCAGGTGGACAGGCGCAGCACCGCGAGCTCGACCGGGTCGAGCTCATCCAGCGGCAGGTCCAGGCACGGGGCCAGGGCCTTGTCGATTTCGCCTTTGATCGCCGGGACCCCATGCAGGATCTCGCGGAAATAGGCGCCATCGATATCGGAGAAATCGTTGTCGACCCGGAACTGAGCCTCGATCTCGTTCAGCGAATGCTGGGCCATGTGCCACTGGTAGAGGGCCTGGGTCGCGAGCTTGCGGGCTTCACGGCGCTTGGCGCTCTTGGAGGGCTTGCCTGCATCCGCCGCGCGTGGCTCGCGCGGGTTGAAACGATCGCTTTCGTCGCTAATCACTTGGCCTCCAACTGCGCCAGCAGGCTGACCATTTCCAGGGCGGACAGGGCAGCTTCGGCACCTTTGTTGCCGGCCTTGGTGCCGGAACGCTCGATGGCCTGCTCGATGGAGTCGACGGTCAGGACGCCGAAGGCCACCGGAACACCGAACTCCATGGACACCTGGGCCAGGCCCTTGGTGCACTCGCCCGCCACGTATTCGAAGTGCGGGGTACCGCCACGGATCACCGCACCCAGGGCGACGATCGCGTCATATTCACCTTGTTGGGCGACTTTCTGTGCAACCAGCGGGATCTCGAAGGCGCCCGGGGCACGGATGATGGTGATGTCGCTTTCGCTGACGCCATGGCGTACCAGGGCATCAACGGCACCGCTCACCAGGCTTTCGACGACGAAGCTGTTGAAGCGGCCAACCACCAAAGCATAGCGACCTTTGGGGGCGATGAAGGTACCTTCGATGGTCTTCAGGGTCATTCCGGTGTTCTCATCTTAAAGAGCGAGGCCGCGCACACGCGGCCTGCGGGAGGGTTTGGGCACGAGCGGCAGGACGACAGTTACGCCTGTGTCACTCGGAGGGCACGTATTCTACAACTTCCAGATCGAATCCGGATATCGCGTTGAACTTCATCGGCGAGCTCATCAGGCGCATCTTGCGCACGCCCAGGTCACGCAGGATCTGCGAACCGGCACCGACGGTGCTGTAGGTGGTCGGCGCCTTGGGCTGCGCATCGCCGGCGCTTTCGCGGATGTGTGCCAGCAGCACGTCGCCATCGAGCGGGTGCCCCAACAGCAGCACCACGCCGCTGCCGGCCTCGGCCACAGCGCTCATCGCCGCGCGCAGGCTCCAGCGTCCTGGCTGCTTGACCAGCAGCAGGTCGCGCAGCGGGTCCATGTTGTGCACGCGCACCAAGGTTGGCTCTTCGGCGCGGATGTCACCGAGAGTCAGGGCCATGTGCACATCGCCTTCCACCGCGTCACGGTAGGTGACCAGGTTGAACTGGCCCAGCTCGCTGTCCAGTGGCTGTTCGGCGATACGCTGCACGGTGCGCTCGTGGATCATCCGGTAATGGATCAGGTCGGCGATGGTGCCGATCTTCAGGCCGTGCTCGGCGGCGAAGGCCTCCAGCTCCGGACGACGGGCCATGGTGCCGTCGTCGTTCATCACTTCGCAGATCACGCCGCTGGGCTCGAAACCAGCCATACGCGCCAGGTCGCAGGCCGCCTCGGTGTGCCCGGCACGCGCCAGGGTACCGCCGGCCTGGGCCATCAGCGGGAAGATGTGGCCGGGGCTGACGATGTCGTCGGCCTTGGCATCACGGGCAGCAGCCACCTGCACGGTGCGTGCGCGGTCGGCGGCGGAAATGCCGGTGGTGACGCCCTCGGCGGCCTCGATCGACACGGTGAACTTGGTGCCGAAGCCCGAGCCGTTGCGTGGCGCCATCAGCGGCAGCTTGAGCGTTTCGCAGCGCTCGCGGGTCATCGGCATGCAGATCAGGCCACGGGCGTGCTTGGCCATGAAGTTGATGTGCTCGGCCTGGCAGCACTCGGCGGCCATGATGATGTCGCCTTCGTTCTCACGGTCTTCGTCGTCCATGAGAATGACCATTTTGCCCTGGCGGATGTCTTCCACCAGCTCTTCGATGCTGTTGAGCGCCACTCGGCACCCCCTTCTCAATCAGGATTTCAGGTAGCCGTTGGCGGCCAGGAAGCTTTCGGTGATGCCACTGCCCTTGCTCGACTCGGCGGCCTTGTCGCCCAGCAGCAGACGCTCCAGGTAACGGGCCAGCAGGTCGACCTCAAGGTTGACCCGACGACCTGCGCGGTAGTCGGCCATGATGGTTTCGGACAGGGTGTGCGGGACGATGGTCAGCTCGAACTCGGCGCCATCGACCTCATTGACCGTCAGGCTGGTGCCATCGACGGTGATCGACCCTTTGTGGGCGATGTACTTGGCCAGCTCCTTGGGCGCACGCACGCGGAACTGGATGGCGCGCGCGTTATCGCTGCGCGAAATGATCTCGCCGACGCCGTCGACATGGCCACTGACCAGGTGGCCGCCCAGGCGGGTGGTAGGGGTCAGGGCCTTTTCCAGGTTGACCCGGCTGCCGCTCTTGAGGTCGACCATGGCGGTGCGCTTGAGGGTCTCGACGCTGACGTCGGCCCAGAAGCCGTCGCCGGGCAGCTCCACGGCAGTCAGGCAGACGCCGTTGACGGCGATGCTGTCGCCCAGCTTGACGTCGCCCAGGTCGAGCTTGCCGGTTTCTACGTAGACGCGCACGTCACCGCCCTTGGGGGTCAGGCTGCGGATGGTGCCGATGGATTCGATGATGCCGGTGAACATGGTGTCCTCCTCGGGAACAGGGCTGCGCGTGGCAAGCCGGGCATTATACGCCGGAGGCCGGCAAGGGGATGGCCGTGATCCGCCAGTCATCGCCGACTGCGCGCACCTCGGTGATCTTCAGGCGCGGCGCCTCGCTCATCTGCGCCAGCGGCCAGTCCAGCAGCGGGCGGGCGGTGCTGCCGAGGAATGTGCCGGCGACGAAGAGTTGGAACTCATCGACCAGGCCCAGGCGCGCGAAGGCGCCGACCAGGCCTGCGCCGGCTTCCAGCAGGACCTCGTTGACACCGCGGGCGGCCAGGGCCTGCATCAGGCCAGACAGGTCGACTCGGCCGGCTTCACCGGGCAGGCACAGCAGCTCATGGCCGGCCTGGGCGTAACGCGGGTCGTCTGCGCAGGCGGTCACCACCAGTGCGGGGCCGGCTTGGAAGAACGGCGCATCCAGCGGCAGGCGTAGACGCCCGTCGACCAGCACGCGCAGGGGCGGCCGGGCCAAGGCCAGGGCCGTGGTTTCGGCGTCCAGCCCCAGTTCGGCGCCGCGCACGGTCATGCGGGCGTTGTCGGCCAGCACGCTTTCGGCGCTGGTCAGCACTACACTGGAACGAGCACGCAGGCGCTGCACCGCAGCGCGGGCGGCAGGGCCGGTGATCCACTGGCTCTCGCCACTGGCCATGGCGGTGCGGCCATCCAGGCTCATGGCGAGCTTGGCACGCACGAACGGCAGGCCATGTTCCATGCGCTTGAGAAAGCCTGGGTTGAGGGCGCGGGCCTCGGCTTCGAGCACGCCGCTGCTGACGTCGATACCGGCCTCGGCCAGGCGTCGCAGGCCCTGGCCGGCTACCTGCGGGTTAGGATCCTGCATGGCCGCCACCACCCGGGCCACGCCTGCCTTGACCAACGCCTCGGCACAGGGCGGCGTGCGGCCATGGTGGCTGCACGGCTCGAGCGTCACGTAGGCGCAGGCGCCGCGTGCGCGCTCGCCGGCCTGGCGCAGGGCGTGGACTTCGGCATGGGGCTCGCCGGCACGCACATGCCAGCCTTCGCCCACCACCTCGCCGTCGCGCACGATCACGCAGCCTACGCGCGGGTTGGGGTGGGTGCTGTACAGGCCCTTGCGGGCCAGCTCCAGGGCGCGCGCCATGTAGTGGGCGTCGAGGATGGCAGCGTGGCTCGGCATGGTCATTCCTTGGCAGGTTCCCGAGCCAGGCGGTCGATTTCCTCGCGGAACTCGTCGAGGTCCTGGAAACGCCGGTAGACCGATGCAAAGCGGATATAGGCGACTTCGTCGAGCTTGCGCAGCTCGGCCATCACCAGCTCGCCGACCACCAGCGACTTGACCTCGCGCTCGCCGGTGGCGCGCAGCTTGTGCTTGATGTGCGCCAGCGCCGCTTCCAGGCGCTCGACGCTGACCGGACGCTTTTCCAGCGCTCGCTGCATGCCGGCACGGAGTTTTTCCTCGTCGAACGGCTGGCGCGTGCCGTCCTGCTTGATCAGCCGTGGCAGGACCAGCTCGGCGGTCTCGAAGGTGGTGAAGCGCTCGCCGCAGGCGACGCATTCACGGCGGCGACGCACCTGTTCACCCTCGGCGACCAGGCGCGAGTCGATGACCTTGGTGTCGTTGGCACCGCAAAAGGGACAGTGCATGGTGGCAGGCAACAAAAAAAGGGAGGGCCATGGTAGCGCATCCCACTGGCAAGACAAGCCAAAGGGTTTACCATCCATGCAATTCTGCCTGTGAAGGACTACCCCATGCACTACCGAGCGCTCGTCGTGCTGTGCCTCGCCAGCCTGCTCGCCGCCTGCGGCAGCGACCGACCGAAGCCCGAGCAAACCGCTGCAGTACCGTCTGCCAAGGCCGTCAAGAAGCCAAAGGAGCTTGGCCCGCTGCCCGCCTACCAGCGCGAGGTGAGCGGCACCTTGCTGGAAGTACCGGCCGGTGCCGAAGTGGAACTGGCCCTGCTGGTCATCGATGAGCGCGGCCGCCCACAACGCCTGCTGGCCAGCAGCAACCTCACCGGTACCGGCCAGGCCCTGCCCTATCGCCTGCGCTTCAACCCCGAGGCTTTTCCGGCCGGCGCCCGCGTCGAGCTGCGCGGCCGCGCCAGCCGCTCCGGCCAGCTGATCCTGCACCTGCCGCCGCTGCGTATCGCCCAGGCCACCAACCAGGCCACCGGCCCGCTGCGCTTCGAGAAGGCGCCATAGATGCCCCCTCTGCTCCTGCAACAGGCCCTCAGCGGCCTGATCGGCGAAGCGCGCCTGGTCGTCAGTGACCTACCCGCATGCGAACTCAGGCTCTGGCTGATCGATGCGCAGAACATGGACCGCGCATTCAGCCCCGAGGAGACCCGCCGCATCCTCGACGAGCCGCCCTACTGGAGTTTCTGCTGGGCCAGCGGCCTGGCGATGGCCCGCTACTTGGCCGAACACCCCGAATGGGTTCGGGGCAAGCGCGTGCTGGACTTCGGCGCAGGCTCCGGCATCGCCGGGATAGCCGCGGCGCGCGCAGGCGCACTGGAAGTGGTGGCCTGCGACCTGGACCCGCTGGCCCTGGATGCCTGCCGGGCCAACGCCGCGCTCAACGACGTGACGCTTGGCTACAGCAATGACTTCTTCGCCGAAGAGGACCGTTTCGACCTGGTCCTGGTTGCCGATGTGCTCTATGACCGCGCCAACCTGCCGTTGCTCGACGCGTTCCTGGGCCGCGGCCGCCAGGCCTTGGTGGCCGACTCGCGGGTGCGCGACTTCAATCACCCGCGCTACCGCCAGCTGGGCGTGCTCGAGGCCTTGACCCTGCCGGACCTGGCCGAGCCGCACGAATTCCGCCGGGTCAGCCTGTACCACGCCAGCCGCGAGCCTTTATAGTGGTGCCATTCACGGGTTTGCGAGAGTCGCGATGAGCCAAGCTCCTAGTAAAGATCTGCCGTACATCTTCGATGCCACCGATGCCAACTTCCAGCAACTGGTCATCGAAAACTCCTTCCACAAGCCGGTGCTGGTCGACTTCTGGGCCGAATGGTGCGCGCCGTGCAAGGCGCTGATGCCGCTGCTGGCAAAGATCGCCGAGGGCTACCAGGGCGAATTGCTGCTGGCCAAGATCAACTGCGACGTTGAACAGCAGATCGTCGCCCAGTTCGGCATCCGCAGCCTGCCCACGGTGGTGCTGTTCAAGGACGGCCAACCGGTCGACGGTTTCGCCGGTGCCCAGCCCGAGTCGGCTATCCGCGCCATGCTCGAGCCCCACGTGCAAATGCCCGCGCCACCTGCCGCCGCACCGCTGGAGCAGGCCAAGGCACTGTTCGCCGAGAGCCGCTTCGCAGAAGCCGAGGCCATGCTCCAGGCGCTGCTCGGCGAAGACAACAGCAATGCCGAGGCGCTGATCTACTACGCACGCTGCCTGGCAGAACGGGGTGAGCTGGGTGAAGCCGAAGTGGTGCTCGAGGCGGTCAAGACCGACGAGCACAAGGCTGCCCTGGCAGGCGCCAAGGCCCAGCTGACCTTCCTGCGCCAGGCCGCCAGCCTGCCGGAAGCCGCCGAGCTCAAGAGCCGCCTGGCGCAGAACCCGCAGGACGACGAAGCCACCTACCAGTTGTGCATCCAGCAACTGGCGCGCCAGCAGTACGAGGCGGCGCTGGAAGGTCTGCTCAAGCTGTTCCAGCGTAACCGCGGCTACGAGAACGGCTTGCCGCAGAAGGCACTGCTGCAAGTGTTCGAATTGCTGGGCAACGAACACCCGCTGGTGAGTGTGTATCGGCGCAAGTTGTCGGCGGCGATGTTCTGAACCCTGCCGGCCCAATCGCTGGCAAGCCAGCTCCTATAGAACAACGCATGACCATTTGATTTGCGGCACCCTGTGGGAGCGGGCTTGTCCCGCGATTAGGCCGGGCCCGATATCACCGTCGCCTGGCAAGGGCTTCGCCCTTGATCGCGGGACAAGTCGGACCGCCGCACCGCCGCTCCCACAGGGGCAGCATTGGCCGCTTGTTCTCTGCGCGACAGCGCAGCCCGAAGGGCTGGGTAATCTCCCACAGGTACGGCGTGGTCTCTAAAACAGCGCAGGACAGGTGGGAGCCGGCTTGCCGGCGATTGGGCCGGCCCAGGTAGATGTCACCCGACCCAGTGATACACCGGCGCATCCGCCCCGCTTTCCACCTTCACCTCACTGCTGTGCCGCAAGCGCACCAGCAGCCGCTTGCCCGCCGCCGTGCTTCCGGCCAAACCTTCCAGCCGCCCCAGCAGTTCCGGCCCACTGACCTGCCCGGCCTGGCGCAACAGTTCGCGCGCCGCCAGCCATTGCCCGTCGTCCTCGCGCGGCGTGGCGCCAGCTGTCGCCGCGACTGCCTCAGCTACCGCGGGCACGTCCAATTGACGCCCCAACTGCACCCACTCGGCAGGTTCCAACTCGATGGTCAGGTCCACCGGCCAGTCACCGATCTGTCCGCGAATTCTCACGTTGTCACCCTCAAGTCCGAAATCACTGGCCGCTATGCTCTCATAATCTCCTGTAGGAACGGGCTTGCCCCGCAAGCGAGCCCCTCGGCCAACACGCCTGCATGAAACCTGCACCCGGCAGCTGGCGAGCGCAAGAAAAGTTGTTATAACATTACGAACTTCGTATCCATCCGCCCAGGAGTGTTCCATGCGCCGCCTGTTCCTCGCCCTGCCCTTCGCCCTGCTGCCTTTGGCCATGGCCCAGGCCCAGCCCCATGACGATCACGACCATGACCACGCCCATGGCACCCTCGCCGCCCACGAACACGGCGCGGCTAAGCTCGATGTCGTGCTCGACGGCAACGCCCTGGAACTGGCGCTGGACAGCCCTGCGATGAACCTGGTCGGTTTCGAACACGCCCCCGGCAGCGATGCCGACAAGGCCAAGGTCGCCGCCACACGCCAGCAGCTGGAGCAACCCCTGCAATTGTTCGGCCTGGCCCAGGCTGCCGGTTGCAAGGAAGACGCCCAGGAGCTCGACAGCCCGCTGTTCGGCGAGGCCGGGCACGACGATGCGCATAGCGATGAACACGACCACGAGCACGGTCACGCCGACATCAACGCCCACTACCAGCTGACCTGCGTCACACCGGCCAAACTCACCCAGGTCGACCTGACGCCGCTGTTCAAAGCCTTCCCGGCTACTCAGAAAATCACCGTGCAGGTCATCGGCCCGAATGGCCAGAAAGGCCTGCAAGCCACGCCTGGCAAGCCATTGGTCTCCTTCTGAATGAGCCTGCCGTTGATCGACTTGCAGGGGCTGGTATTCGCCTGGCCCGGCCAGCCACCATTGCTGGATATCCCCGCGTTTCGCCTGGAGGCTGGCGAAGCATTGTTCCTCAAGGGCCCCAGCGGCAGTGGCAAGACCACTCTGCTGGGCCTGCTGGGCGGGGTGAACAAGCCCGGGCAAGGTAGCATCCGCCTGCTCGGCCAAGACCTCGCCGCTCTAGGGCAAGGCGCCCGGGACCGCTTCCGGGTCGATCACACCGGCTATATCTTCCAACAATTCAACCTGCTGCCGTTTCTCTCGGTGCGGGAGAACGTCGAGCTACCCTGCCGCTTTTCACGTAGCCGCGCCGAACGCGCCCAGCAGCGTCATGGCAGCGTCGATCAGGCGGCCGCCCGACTGCTCGCCCACCTGGGCCTGGATGACCCAGCCCTGCTCGCCCGCCGCGCCGACAGCCTGTCGATCGGCCAGCAGCAACGTGTTGCGGCGGCCCGGGCCTTGATCGGCCAACCAGAGCTGGTGATCGCTGACGAGCCGACCTCCGCGCTCGACGCCGATACCCGCGAAGCGTTCATCGGCCTGCTGTTCGACGAATGCCGGGCAGCCGGCGCCAGCCTGTTGTTCGTCAGCCACGACCAGAGCCTGGCCCCGCTGTTCGACCGTCACCTGTCCCTGGCCGAGCTCAATCGCGCGGCCAAGCCCCGGGAGGCCTGATGTACCTGTTCCGCCTTGCCCTGGCCAGCCTGGCCAACCGTCGCTTCACTGCGTTCCTGACCGCCTTCGCCATCGCCCTGTCCGTGTGCCTGTTGCTGGCCGTGGAACGCGTGCGCACCGAGGCCCGTGCCAGCTTCGCCAGCACCATCAGCGGCACCGACCTGATCGTCGGCGCCCGCTCAGGCTCGGTGAACCTGCTCTTGTATTCGGTGTTCCGCATCGGCAATGCCACCAACAACATCCGCTGGGACAGCTTCGAGCACTATGCCAAGGACCCTCGGGTGAAATGGGCCATCCCGGTTTCGCTGGGCGACTCCCATCGTGGCTACCGGGTGATGGGCACCACCGGCGAATATTTCAGCCACTACCAGTTCGGCCGCCGGCAGCACCTGGCCCTCAACCAAGGCCGTGCATTCGCCGACGACCCGTTCGAGGTGGTGCTCGGCGCCGAGGTGGCCGACGCGCTGCACTACAAGCTGGGCGACAAGTTGGTGCTGGCCCACGGCGTCGCCGCCATCAGCCTGGTCAAGCACGACGACAAACCGTTCACTGTGGTTGGGATCCTCGCCCGCACCGGTACGCCGGTGGACCGCACCCTGCATATCAGCCTGGCAGGCATGGAAGCGATCCATGTCGACTGGCACAACGGTGTGCCGGCCCGTGGCGCCGGGCGTATCAGTGCTGAACAGGCGCGGGCGATGGACCTGCAGCCGGCCGCCATCACCGCCTTCATGCTCGGGTTGAACAGCAAGATCGCCACCTTCAGCCTGCAACGGGAAATCAATGAGTTCCGCAGCGAACCGTTGCTGGCGATCCTGCCCGGCGTCGCCCTGCAGGAGCTCTGGAGCCTGATGGGGACCGCCGAACAAGCGTTGTTCGTGGTGTCGCTGTTCGTGGTCCTGACCGGGCTGATCGGCATGCTCACGGCGATCCTCACCAGCCTCAACGAACGTCGCAGGGAGATGGCTATCCTGCGCTCGGTGGGCGCGCGACCCTGGCATATCGCCGGGTTATTGGTACTGGAGGCGCTGGCGCTGGCCGTGGCCGGTATCGCCGCCGGGCTAGGCTTGCTGTACGCGGGTATCGCCCTGGTCCAGGATTTCGTCCAGGCCAACTATGGCCTCTACCTGCCACTGGCCTGGCCCAGCGCCCATGAGTGGACGCTGCTGGCCATCATTCTCGGCGCCGCGCTGCTCATGGGCAGCGTGCCGGCCTGGCGTGCCTATCGGCAGTCGCTGGCCGATGGTTTGTCCATTCACCTTTGAGCAACCTGCATGTTCCTATTCATGTCCCCCGTTACCGCCATCGTCGGCAAGCCGGCTCCCACAGGTACAGCGAGGCCAAACAGAATGGGGGCTCTACCGGCCCTGCTGCTCCTGTTGCTGCTTTCGCCGGCCTTGCCTCTGCTGGCCGCCGAACCCCGCTCCCTGGACTGGCCCGCCCTGATTCCCGAAGGTGCACCGGTGGTGCCGGTGCAACAGGCACCGCTGCACGACCTCTCGCAACTGGGCAGCGCACTGGCCGAAGCCGCCCCCGCCGCGCGCCAGCAGGCGCCCGACGCACCGGTAGTCAAAGCGCTGGATGGCCAACAGGTCAAGCTGCCCGGCTACATCGTGCCGCTGGAGGTCAGCGAGGAAGGCCGCACCACCGAGTTCCTGCTGGTGCCCTACTACGGCGCCTGCATCCACGTACCACCACCGCCGTCGAACCAGATCGTGCACATCGTCAGCGAGATGGGCGTGCGCATCGAAGACCTCTACCAGCCCTACTGGATCGAAGGCCGCATGCAGGTCAAAGCCACCCGCAGCGAACTGGCCGAGGCCGGTTACCAGATGGAAGCGGAGAAAATCTACGCTTATGAGCTGCAGTGAGAACTGTTTCCGCTTTGTGAAACGGCTTCGTTGAGCTGAATCAAAAGTTACGTTCGGCTGGCTCCGTACCATTGGACTACTCGATTACCTACGTCCTTTGGGAGCTTCCATGAACAAGTCCTTGCTCGGCGCCTCGCTTATTGCCTTGGCGCTCGCAGCCCCTGTTGCCCACGCCCACCAGGCCGGTGACATCATCATGCGCGCCGGCGCCATCACCGTTGCGCCGAACGAAGACAGCAGCGACCTGAAGTTCGACGGCACCAGGGTGTCGGGCACCAAGGCGACCCTGGACAGCGACACCCAGCTGGGCCTGACCTTCGCCTACATGCTCACCGACCACATCGGCGTCGAGCTGCTGGCCGCCACGCCGTTCAACCATACCGTGGCCGTCAAGGGCCTGGGCGGCGGCCTGGACGGTAAGCTGGCCGACATCAAGCAACTGCCGCCGACCCTGTCGCTGCAGTACTACCCCATGGCACCTTCGTCGAAGTTCCAGCCCTACGCGGGTGTCGGCATCAACTACACCACCTTCTTCGACGAAGACCTCAGCGGCGCACGCAAGCAGCAGGGCTTCAGCAACCTGAAGCTGCAAGACTCGGTCGGCCTGGCCGCGCAACTGGGCATGGACTACATGCTGACCGACAACCTGCTGGTCAACGCCTCGGTCTGGTACATCGACATCGACACCAAGGCCACCGTCGACGGTCCGACCGCGCTGGGCTACAGCAAGACCAAGGTCGATGTGGACGTGGACCCGTGGGTCTACATGGTGGGCCTGGGCTACAAGTTCTGAGTTATGGCCAACAACTGAGCTGAAAGAAGCGGCGGTCCGGCATCCCGGCCCGCCGTTTCTTTTTCATGGGACTCAGGCCTTGCCCAACAACCTCGCCAGGCCTTCGACCATCGAGGTGGGTTGCGGGAACCGGAAACGCGCCAGCAGGCGCGTGTTGTCTGCCCGGGAATGGCGGATATCGCCCGAACGTGCCGGGCCATGGCTGATCGGTGGCAGCCCACCAATGACGTTCTCCAGGGCCGTCAGCAGTTGGTTCAACGACGTGGCCTGGTTCAAGCCGATATTCACCGCTCCCTCTTCCACCTGCCGCAGTTCCAGCGCCTGGACCATCACCTGGACCAGATCGCCCACATAGAGGAAATCGCGGGTCTGCTCGCCATCACCAAACACCGTGATCGGCTGGCCTTGGGTGGCACGCTCGCAGAAGATGCTGATCACACCCGAATAGGGCGAGGACGGGTCCTGTCGTGGCCCAAAGATATTGAAGAAGCGGAACACCACCGGCTCCAGCCCATGCTGGCGACGGTAGAAGTCCAGATATTGCTCACTGGCCAACTTATCCACGGCGTAGGGGGTCAGCGGCGCCTTGGGGGTGTCCTCGGCGATCGCCTGGCCTTCGCCATTGTTGCCGTACACCGCCGCGCTGGAGGCGAACAGTACGCGGCGCACGCCATTGAGGCGCATGGCCTCGCACACATTGAGGGTGCCGATAAAGTTGCTTTGATGGGTACGCACCGGGTCTTCGACCGAGGCTTGCACCGACGCGACCGCAGCCAGATGCACCACGGCCCGGCAACCCTCGACGGCACGGTTGACCAAGGCGGCATCGGCGACGTCGCCTTCGATCAACTCCAGGGCGGGATGATCGAGCTGCAGGTTGGTGCGCTTGCCGGTAGACAGGTCGTCCAGTACCCGCACGGCATAGCCTTTGGCCAACAACGCATCGCACAGGTGGGAGCCAATGAAGCCGGCGCCGCCGGTGATCAGGATGGGAGCATCAGCCATTTCGGTAGAATCGGTCCAGTAGGGGCGGCAAGCCGGCGCGCCAGGCACGGGGCTTGATACCGAAGGTATGAAGAATTTTCTTGCAGGCCAACACGGCGTTCTGCGGCTCCTCGGCGGCATCCGGACGCGCGGCATGGGCCTGGGGCGTGGGTGCCTGCACGGCCAGCTTCTGCCATTGCGCCGCCTCGGTGAGGATTGCCTGGCCCAAGGCCAGCGGCGTGGTCGCTTCGTTGCCGGCGTAGTGGTAGGTGCCCCACAGCGGCGCGTCACAATCGAGCTGCTTGAGCACCGAGAGGATCACCCGGGCGGCGTCGTCCACTGGCGTGGGGTTGCCACGCCGATCGTCCGCCAGCAGCAGCTCCTGGGGTTGTTCAGCGCGGGTGAGGAAGCGCCCGAGCGCGCCGTCGATGCTTTCGTCCAGCACCCAGCCGAAGCGCAGCAGTACATGCTGTGGGCATGCTGCCCGCACACTTTGCTCGATACGCCACAGAGCCTGGCCACGCAGCCCCAGCGGCACCGGCTCGTCCTTCTCGCTGTAGGCCGTGGCCCGCGAACCGTCGAACACGCGATAGCTGGAGGGCTGCACGAGGATGATCTGGTGGTGCTGGCACAACTCGGCCAAGCGCTCCACGGCCCGTTCCTGCAACGCCAGGCGCTGCTCGCTGACCGACTCAGCCTGGAACCAGTCGAAGTAATAAGCCAGGTTGACCACCACGTCGGGGCGATGGTCATCGAGCAACTGCGTGAGGCTGGCCGGCGTCCAGCCGTTCTCCGGCGGGCGTGGCGCCAGGAACCCGATGTCCTCTTCGGCTCCGAGACGAATCAGCGCTTGCCCGAGGGCATTGCCACCACCCAACAGCATCAGGCGCATACGCATAGAGTCAGCAGATCCGAACAGGTTGAGGGAAAGAAGCGGACATTTTGCGGGTTCCTCTCGGGGAAGTCCAACCACAGCCTTACTGAATAGCTGTTATCGCTCGATCGTCGCAATAGCGGGTCACTCGATTTCGAACAGTCCGTTCTTGAGCGGCCCGACACTCAGTCGCTCTCGTACGTCGTCATCGATACGCGGGTCGTCCGGGCGATACAGCTTGACCTGGCGATAGGCGTTGATGCGGTTGACCTCCTCGCCCAGGTACTCCCAGACCACGCGGGTGCAGGCGGGGTTGCGGCGGTCGCCGCTGGAAACGCCGTTCTTCAGGCCGTTGAGGCGGGTAATGCGGCTCTTGAAGCTGGGGATGAGGATGGTCTGGCTCATCTCGTTGAAGGTCAGCGACTCGTAGTCGATGAGAAACATGCGGTCCTGCAGCTGGAACGCCGCGCCCAGGTAGCGGCACCGCACTTCGGCATGCTGGTCGGTGGCACTGGAGCGTTCCTGGCGCTCCAGGCGCTCGAACAGGAAGCTGCCACGCTCTTCCCACAGGTGCACCAGCGACACGAGGATCGAACCTGGCACCGACATGCAGTTGGAGTATTCGAAGTAGTAGCCGCAATAACGCGACAGGTTGCCCGCCTGGGTATGCAGTGGCTTGAACAGCTCACTGATCGGGTCGTTGTGCTGTTCGGCCTGGGCCGACAGGTTGCGCACGCCGATCAAGCGGGCGAACTGTTCCGGGGGCAGGCCCAGCTCATAGTCCTCCACGCCGAAGAAGTCGCCAATGCGCTTGAGGTTGTAGGCCGTCGGACGGCTCTGGCCGCTCAAGTACTTGTTGAATTGCGCGCGGTTGATCGACAGCTGTCGGCAAACCTCTGAAATAGAGCGGTAATGGCTGCAGGCCAATTTCAGGTTGATAGCGAAATGATCGCCCATGAGAAGGTCCAGGTGATGCGAGTGATGCAATTCTAGCATCAAGTCGCATCAAGTGAGAGCAACCCGCGAAATTGTAACCACAGTTGTCATGGCCAACCATGCGCGCCAATGAAAGCGGTGCGTCCCTGCCGCCCGCTGCTCTTTCCACGCGAACAATAAGAATCGAGGTCATTTTCCAATGCTCGAAGCACTCAACGATTTCCTGTCGGGGAAACTTCTCATCGTGCTGATCGTCGGACTCGGCGGTTACTTCACCATCCGCTCTCGGTTCGTCCAGTTCCGTCATTTCGGCCACATGTTCGGTGTGTTCAAGGAATCCCTTCGCGGCCAGGCCGGCCAACTGAGCTCGTTCCAGGCCCTGATGCTGAGCCTGGCCGGCCGTGTCGGTGCCGGTAACATTGCCGGGGTCGGCATCGCCGTGACCCTCGGTGGCCCAGGTGCCGTGTTCTGGATGTGGGTCACCGCACTGGTGGGCATGGCCAGCAGCTTCTTCGAATGCACCCTGGCCCAGGTCTACAAGCGCGCCGACGGCGACGGCCTGTACCGCGGCGGCCCGGCCTACTACATCCTGCACGGCCTGAAGCTGAAAAGCATGGCCATCCTGTTCTCCATCCTGCTGCTGGTCACCTACGGCTTCGCCTTCATCGGCGTGCAGTCGTACACCATGACCCACTCGCTGCAGAATGCCTTCGGCTTCGAACCGGGCACCACCGGTATCGTCCTCGCCGTACTGCTGGCCATCACTTTCATCGGCGGCATCAAGCGCATCGCGGCGGTGTCCGACCTGCTGGTCCCGGTAAAGACCCTGGCCTACATCGGTGTGACCCTGTACGTGATCGGCACCCAGATCGAACACGTGCCAGCCATGCTGGAAACCATCTTCAAGAGCGCCTTCGGCCTCGACCCGGCATTCGGCGGCCTGCTCGGCAGCGCCATCGTCATGGGCGTGAAGCGTGGCGTGTTCGCCAACGAAGCAGGCTTGGGCAGCGCGCCGAACGTCGCCGCCGTGGCCGCCGTGAAGCACCCGGGCGCCCAGGGCGTGGTGCAGGCCTTCAGCGTATTCCTCGACACCTTCGTGATCTGCACCTGTACCGCGCTGCTGATCCTGCTGTCGGGCTTCTACACGCCTGGCTTCGAAGGTGACGGCATCGTCCTGACCCAGAACTCGCTGGCCGCCGTGGTCGGTGACTGGGGCCGCCTGTTCGTCAGCGTCGCGCTGTCGCTGTTCGTCTTCACCTGCATCCTCTACAACTACTACCTGGGCGAGAACAGCCTGCAGTTCCTCAGCCGCAACCGCGTCGTGCTAATGGTCTTCCGTGGCCTGGTGCTGGCATTGGTGATCTGGGGTTCGGTACAGAACCTGTCCACCGTGTTCGCGTTCGCCGACATCACCATGACCTGCCTGGCGTTCGTCAACCTGATCGCCCTGGCCCTGCTGTTCAAGACCGGCCTGCGGGTGATGCGCGACTACGACGACCAACGCCGTGCAGGCATCGAGCAACCGGTGTTCGATTCCAGCAAGTTCGCCGACCTGGACCTGGACCGCAACGCCTGGCCAGCCAATCCACAGGCTGACACAGCCGCTGACAAAGCCGCCGCCCAGGCTCAGCCGCAGCGCTGATATCCTCTCCTGCCCAGCCGCCCCGTCCGGGGCGGCTCTCTTCTCCGCTCATCGCTACGGAAGCTTTCCATGCGTGCAGTCAAGAATCTTCTCGTCCTCTACACCGGTGGCACCATCGGCATGCTGCAAACCCCTGAAGGCCTGGCCCCGGCCAGCGGCTTCGAGGCGCGAATGCGCGAATACCTGGCCTCGCAGGCCGACGCGCCAGGCCTGGCCTGGTCGCTGCGTGAGCTCGACCCGCTGATCGACAGCGCCAACATGCAGCAGGCCAACTGGCTGGCCATGCGCGACACCATCGTTGAGGCGGTGGAGCGCGATGGCCATGACGGGGTACTGGTACTGCACGGCACCGACACCCTGGCCTACAGCGCGGCTGCGTTGTCGTTCCTGCTGCTGGGCCTGCCAGTACCGGTAGTGCTGACCGGCTCCATGCTGCCGGCCGGCGCACCCGACAGCGATGCCTGGGGCAACCTGCTCGGTGCCCTGCGGCTGCTGGAGCGAGGCCTGGAAAGTGGCGTACAGCTGTATTTCCACGGCCAGCTGCTGCACGGCTGCCGTGCCTCGAAGCTACGTAGCGAGGCATTCGATGCCTTCGCGGCCCTGCCCCGTCATCGCGAGGGCGAACGGGCTGCGGCAATTCCCCCGGCACTCGATTACCGGCAGCGCCGCGAACCGGTGAAGCTTGCGGTTTTGCCGGTAGTGCCTGGGCTGCAGGCCGGCTTCGTCCAAGCGTTGCTCGCCACCGGCATCCAGGGCCTGGTGCTCGAATGCTATGGCAGCGGCACCGGCCCGTCCGACGACCAGGCCCTGCTCGATGCCTTGCACGATGCCCGCCAGGGCGGTGTGATGATCGTCGCGATCAGCCAGTGCCCGGAGGGCTCGGTGGTGTTCGATACCTATGCCGCAGGGAGCCGGTTGCGTGACACAGGGCTGGTCAGCGGCGGCGGAATGACCCGCGAGGCGGCGCTGGGCAAGCTGTTCGCCCTGCTGGGCGCCGGGCTCGATGTCCAGGCGGCAGAACACTGGTTTGCCCTGGACCTGTGCGGCGAGCGCGCGTAAGAGCGGCCTTGTGCCGCTAAAGGGGCGCATAACAGTCCAGGGATTTCAGTTCCCCACGCTGGACCGCCGGGGACGCTGCGCCGCAGCGTCTCGTCAGCGAAGACGTATTCCAATAGCGTTGTTCAAGGCGATAAACAGGCGTGCGGCCCAAGAGCGGGCGCGTATCGCTTGGATTTCTTCGAGGTTGGAGAAAGTGTAGCGCACGCCCTTGCGGCGTTCTTCTGCGCGCAGGTGGGTGAGGCCGGCTATGGTTCGCCAACAGCACACAATTATAATTGCGGGCATCGACATGGCGACGACGAGTGTTACGGTGGGGTACGCATCCATGAGCGGAGAGATAGCGCCGCTACTGAAGGTCAACATCGCGATTAACACCGGAGAAACATACGTACTCTTGCGAGGTGCGACATGAACTCTATCCCCTCGTATTTCGTAAGGTAAAGGAGTTATTTTCCAACGACTCACTAAAGCATAAATAAGCATGGTAGGGCCTAAGAAGGCAATAAGAACCAGAGCGTTTAACATCTGCCCCCCTACTTCCGCATCGAGATAAAGGGCACACACCCAAAAAACAAGACAAAACAAAAACAGCGACTGAAATAAAAAATATACTCCATAACGACTATAGCTGCAGTTAGTGTACACGCAAACACTACGCTCCCAGAGTAAAAATGAGTAAATCACCGTTACAGGCACTGTCGCCCAAGGGTGTTCAACGCAGGGTATGTAAAGCATTAGAGCCATAGCCAATAGACCATAGCGCGTCCCATTAAAAATGAAATACGGCCCGGGCGACACCATTATTATCTTTTTCCTGTGAGCGCATCACCAATACGCCTGTCAAATCCGCTCTTGATAAATTGGTGTTGCACAAATGTGCTGGTCGCGGCAGAAAGAGCAATAACCACGACCAATGGCAAGCCAGCACCACCTATGAAAACGGTCGCAGCCACGCCTACGGAAAACCCAACCAAATTGCTAATTTGGCTATACGCAGACCGCTCCCAGAATTCACCTAATGAGTGGGAAGCCCTGGCATCGATAAGTGCTTGTGGGCCGAATGACAATAGGCCTCCCACCGCATTGCTTGAAATCACCTTTGCGAATCCCTTCGAACCATAGGTCTGAGGATCAAGCCCTACGCGACTGTTCAGCAATCGTTGAGCATGGTGAACCGGCATATGGATATTGTTCCCCACCCGCAACGACCTGATGTTGTAATAGGCCGCCCCCTTCATCACCGGCACCTGGAACTTGAGTGCACCGCCCATGTGCACCAATTTAATCCGGCGCTGAAACGACTTGCGGGCCGAGCGGCTGCCTGCACGCCCGCGCTCCGCGGCCCAGGCCTTGAGGTCTTTCTTCAGAGGTTCGGGCAGGTCCAGCAGGTCGATCAAGCGCTTGGTGTTCGACGCCGCATACACCAGGTGGATGACAGTGCCGAGCGTGCTGGAGAGGCTGGCGGGAGAGAACCAGAGCGGCCCTATGGTCGGGATCGACTCGGCGCGTTCACGCAAGGCTTCCAGCTCTTGGACAGTATTCCGGCCGGCGTTTTCCAGCCTGGCGAACAGGCTGAGCAGGAGTGTAAGCGATTCCTGGGCCTCGTCTGCCGACATCTCAGCGTCGGGCATCGCTAGCTCATTGGCCAGGAACATCGCTGCACTGTAGTCGTCGGTGTTATACCAGCCTTCGATGTCGATCAATGACGGGAAGGCTCGAGCGGCGACCAGTTCAGGCCAGGGCAATTCGCCTTTGCCGAGTAGGCCGCGGGGGTTTTCGCCCCAGGGATTGGTGCGTGTGCAAAGCGGGGGTATGTAGTACATGGTCTGCATTCCTTACTGTGCATGAATTATTCATGCCTGCATCCTGCAGTAAGTGGGTAAGTGGCGTGCAGAAGAGTAAAAAAGAGCAAGGAGCTTCAGTCAATAAACGCGAAGGCGTTTTGGCTGGATAATTTTTTATTAGGCATTTCGAAAAGTAGGAAGTTTATTTCGCTAGCTGTAGGAATAGTCTCTTTGCAGGCATTACTGGCCGAACTTTCTTGACATATTTATGGGTATGATAATTGGACATAGTGCTAGGTGGATGAGCGGACGGGATAGGCCTGACGGTATGGCATGGCTGTTTTGGGGCTGCTGCGCACCCTTTTCGCGGCGCAAGGCCGCTCCTACAGAGAATGCACGTGTTGGGGTTAATGGCGGAAGGCAGCGGGAGTCGAACCTGCCCGGGAACGGCTGCCGTCCCCAACCGGGTTTGAAGCCCGGCCGCGCCACCGGGCGCGATTGCCTTCCTTGTAGTCAGTGCCTGGCCGGTTGCTGGGCCAAGGCGCTGTCGGCGCGGATGTAACGCTGGTCGGCGACCCTCCGGGTCAGGCCGAGACGGTCGAAGTATTCGAGAATCTGTACGCTTCGCTTGCGACCGATGCCCAACATATCGCGAAACGCCGCGACCTGCACTATCGGTGTACTGGCCGAATGCTGCAATAGCATGTCGGCCATGTGCCGGATCGTCACCTCGGGGTAGAACAGATCGCGCACCACCTGGTGCACCAACCCCAGCCGGGCCAGCTTGCGCAGCAGCAGGCGTACTTCGCTCTCGTCGCGTTTTTCCGCCGAAGCCAGGGTACGGACCCACGGCGGGTCATACAACCCTTCCAGCAATACCGGCTGCAGCCGCGCCCATAAGGCAGCGTCGGCTTCGCTCAACTGCACCTTGTGATCCGGCAGGTGCAGCCAGGGGCCGCTGCTGACGATATCGCCCGACGCCAGCAGCTCCTCCAGCAAAGTGACAAATGCCGGGCGCTCTACGGGCAAGGCAACGAAACGGCGCAGCCGGTCGCGGTCCGGGCCGAGCTGGTCCGGTTCCTGTTCATGGAAGTACGCAAGCTGTGCGATTACCTGCTGCTTGAGTGCCTGCCAATGATGCCGGGCAAACAACAGCGGGCCCTGTTTCGTGGTGATGGTTTGCACACCCTCGGGCAACTGCCAGCTTTCACGCAACCGATTGAACTGACGTTCCAGGCGCTGCGGGTCCAACCCTCCCGGTGCTACGTCCAGCATGGCAGGCAAGGCCTGCTCCAACTCCGAGGTATCGCGCAACACCTGCAACTGGCGCAGGCGCGCTTCGCTACGCCGCTGGCGGCTTGGGGCGAAGGGGTCGAGTACCCGACCACCACCCAGCGTGCGCTGGGCACGCTGGTCACGCAGCACCAGGCGGTCACCGTGCACCGCCTGCAAGGGCGCGTTGAGCAGCAGTTGGGCGAACATCCGCTGACCAGCCTTCAGTGTCTCACCTTCGAGCAGCGCTACCCGCGCCGTGACATCCTGCGTGCCCAAATGCACATGCACGGCGCTGAAATGCTCGAAGGTGCGTGTTTCGCCCGGCAGCAGCGTGAGCTCAATGTCCACCCGCGTGCTTGGCGCATGCAGCCAGTCGGGCACCAACCAGTCGCCGCGATGGATCTGCTCCAGGGCCAGGCGCTCGGCATTGATGTTCAAGGCCACTCGCTGGCCGGCGTCGGCCACCAGCGCGGCCTGGTTCTGCGCATGCAGGCCGCGGACCCGTACCGCTTTGCCCGCCTTGCCCAGCAACAGGTTGTCCCCGGCACTGACCCGCCCGGCCAGCGCCGTACCGGTGACCACGATACCCGCACCGGGCACGGCGAACGCCCGGTCCACCGCCAGCCGGAAGCCGCCCCGGGCGCTGCGCTGGCCCACGCGCGCCTCGGCCGCCAGCAAGGCCTGGCGCAACGCCTCAATGCCTTCACCTGTGACGCTGGACAACGGAAACTGGGCCGCATCGGCATAAGGGCCGGGCGCCAGCAGGTCGCTCACTTCGGCCTGCACCTGGGCCACGCGCACCGGGTCGGCGCGGTCGCACTTGCTGATCGCGACCAAGGCCTGGGGAATGCCCAGCAGCTCGATGATCGCCAGGTGCTCGCGGGTCTGCGGCATCACGCCGTCGTCGGCGGCCACCACCAGCAGTACCAAGTCGATGCCATGGGCACCGGCCAGCATGTTATGGATGAAGCGCTCGTGGCCCGGCACATCGATAAAACCGGTCAGCGGTCCCCCTTCGGCCAGGGCGGCGTAGCGATAGCCGAGGTCGATGGTCATGCCCCGTGCGCGCTCCTCCTGGCGATGGTCACCCGCCTGGCCGGTCAGGGCCTGGAGCAGCGCGGTCTTGCCATGGTCGATATGGCCGGCAGTGCCGACGATCATTGGACCGGCCCCAACTGCAGCTCAGGGAGCTGCGCCAGCCACTGGGCTTCGTCATCCAACTGGCGCAGGTCGAGCCACAGGGCATCGTCGTCGATGCGCCCCAGCACCGGCACCGGCAAGGCGCGCAAGGCACGTTCCAGTACGTGCAGGCTACGCCCGCGCAGCTTCTTCGACACCTGTGGACGCAGGCACAACGCCGCACTGGGAAGACGTGCCACCGGCTGGCTGCCGCTGCCGATCATGCCCAACGCGGGCTCCACGCTGACGACCCATTGCGGCCCCAGGCAGTTGGCCAATACAGGCGCCAGGCGCTCGGCCTGGGCAGCGATCTCTCCTTGCGGGCGCGTCAGCAAGCGCAGGCTGGGCAGGCGCTCGGCCAGGCGATCAGGGTTGCGGTATAGCGCCAGCACCGCCTCCAGGGCAGCCAGGGTGATCTTGTCAACGCGCAGGGCACGCTTGAGCGGGTTCTTCTTGATCTTGGCGATCAGCTCCTTGCGCCCCACGATAATGCCGGCCTGGGGACCGCCGAGCAGTTTGTCGCCACTGAAGGTGACGATGTCGGCGCCATCGGCCAGGGCCTGGCGTACCGTAGGTTCGGCCGGCAGCCCCCAGCGCGTGAGGTCGAGCAGGCTGCCACTGCCCAGGTCTTCGAGCAGGGGCAGCCCGTGGGCGTGGGCGATGATGGCCAGCTCGGCCGTGGGCACCTGGTTGGTGAAGCCCTGGATGCTGTAGTTGCTGCAGTGCACGCGCATCAGCAGACCTGTGCGCGGGTTGATCGCCCCTTGGTAGTCACGGGCATGGGTGCGATTGGTGGTGCCCACCTCGTGCAGGCGCACACCGGCGCGAGCCATGATGTCCGGGATACGGAAGGCACCGCCGATCTCGATCAGCTCGCCCCGGGAGATGATGCCCTCCTTGCGCGCGCCCAGGCTGTTGAGCGCCAGCAACACGGCAGCGGCATTGTTGTTGACCACGGTGACCGCTTCGGCGCCGGTGAGCTCGCGGATCAAACCTTCGATCAAGTCGTCGCGGTCGCCACGCTTGCCGGTTGCCAGGTCGAACTCCAGGTTGAGCGGGTAGCGGGCGGCGGTCTGCATGGCCTCGACGGCTTCTTCCGGCAGCAGGGCGCGGCCGAGGTTGGTGTGCAGCACGGTGCCGGTGAGATTGAAGACTCGGCGGACCTGGCTGCGCTGCTGTATGGCCAGGCGCTCGCCGGCGCGGCCCAGCAGGACTTCAGCAGCCAGTTCGGCGGCGCTGAGCTGGCCGGTGCGGGCGGGGGCACGCAGGTCGTCGAGCAGTTGCCGTAGGGTGGCCAGTACCGCGTCGCGGCCGTGGCGGTCGATCAGCGGGAGGCAGGCTGGGTGGCGCAGAAGAGTGTCGATGGAGGGCAGGCGTGGGGTGTCGCTGGCTACGCTGGAGGACATGCGGTACTACCTTGGACTGATCCGTTGTCTGTACTGACCTCTTCGCGGGTAAACCCGCTCCCACAGGGTCCGAGCAGTTTTTGAGGCTTGCCCGGTACCTGTGGGAGCGGGTTTACCCGCGAAGAAGGCGACTCGGTCTTACAGTGTAGACACTCTCCATTACCCAGGTGCGAGCATCAGGTTCGGTGCCAACCGATGGAAGCCCTCTTCATCCAGGCGCATGTCCAATGCCAGGCTGGCCAGGTCGTCGGCCAAGGGCTCGGCGGCGCTGTCGTTCTCCAGATAGCACTGCTTGAGGTAGCTGTTGCAGCCGGGGCAGCACTCGGCGCGCAGCGGCGCCTTGCCCGGCGCATGGCGGTCATCCTCGAGGTTGGTGTAGCGCAGGTCCTTGCTCGAGTCGCAGTACACGCACTTGACCCGCACCACATGCCACTCGCAGGCACACAGTGAACAGGCCAGGTAACGCAGGCCATTGTGTTTGCCACGGTTACGCACTACCCCGGCCATGGCCGGCGAGCCACAGGCTGGGCACTGCGAAAGGCTGCCACCAGGTTTGAGTTCAGGCTCCGGCAGGCTCAGCAACCAATGGCTCCACGCCGCCTGCAATGCAGCACCAATGAAGGGCACCACGGCAGCTGGCACAGCATCATACTGGCCGCCGAGCAAGGCGATGGCCCAGCCCTTGCGCTGCGCTTGATCACTGTTGCCCAAGGTACGCACGGCATCGGCCAGCGCGTTGCTCGGCTCATCCTGGAAGTGCTCGAGCAATGCGTCCAACCAAGGCAGCCAGGGTCCCTCGCGCACCAGGCTGTCGGCGGCCAGCGGCGGCAGGCCATGGCTCAGGCACAGGCGCCGACGCTCCTCGGCCACGGGCAGGGGGGTTGGCGGCTGCGCCAGCAAGCCCTGCTGGACACGACACAGCCGGGCGGCCAGCCGAAGGTAATCGCTCAAGGCGTGCCCCTCGGCCAGGTGTTCGAGCCGTTCGGCCCGCAACTGGAACAGCTCGGAGGATGGAAGATGCAGAAACGGCGGCGCAGTCGCCGCCGCCTCGATCTGCCCAGGTTCGAGAATCGTGCTCAAGCGGTCATCCTTCTTTTCTACCCGGGCTTGGCGGGGCCTTGTCGCCCGTCACGTCCCGGTACCACAGTTCATGATGCTTGCGCGCCCAGGCGCGGCTCACCGTGCCATGCAGCATCGCACCCACCGAGCCCTTGATCCAGATACCGGCGTAGATGTGCACGATGATGCTGAGGATCAGCACGAATGCCGCCAGGGCGTGCAGCAAGGTGGCCAGGCGAATGGCGCCGATGTCGAAGTACTGGCTGAACCAGGCTCGCCAGATCACCACGCCACTGACCAGCAACACGAGCATGCACAACAGCAGGGTCCAGAACAGCAGCTTCTGCCCGGCGTTGTACTTGCCGATCGGTGGCACGCCCTCTTCCTTGTTCAGCATCACCCGGTCGATACGGCGTAGCCACAGGCGGTCGTTGGCCGAGATGTAGTTGGCGCGCCAGAAACGCAGCACCAGGCCGAGGAAGAACACGAACATCGCCACCCCGAGGAACGGATGCAGGATGCGTGTCCACGGCCCGCCGCCAAACAGGTGGCTGAGCCAGAACAGTGCCGGATGGAACAGCGCCAGCCCCGACAACCCGGCCATCACGAACAGGATCGCGACGATCCAGTGGTTGCTTCGCTCGTTGGCGTTGTAGCGCACGATAGGTTTGTGGTCGCTCATGGCCGTGGCTCCCCTTGTCCACCGGGCTTGGTCGGGTCATAGACATGGACCGACGGGTCCACTTGGTGCACGCCGTCTTCGCCCGTGGTCGGATGTTCCTGCTCCTCGACCCGCTGTGGGCCGACCCGCACATAGTGGAAGAACCCGGCCAGCACCGCCGCGCCCATGGCCAGCAGCGCCAATGGCTTGCTGATGCCCTTCCACAACCCCACCAGGGGGCTGATTACCGGCTGGTCTGGCAAGCCGGCGTACAACTTGGGCGTATCGGCATGGTGCAACACGTACATCACGTGGGTGCCGCCGACGCCGTCCGGGTCGTACAACCCGGCGTTGTCGTAGCCACGGGACTTGAGGTCGACGATGCGCTCGGCGGCATGCACCTTCATTTCGTCCTTGCTGCCGAAGACGATCGCCCCGGTCGGGCAAGTCTTCACACAGGCCGGCTCCAGGCCCACGGCCACGCGGTCGGAACACAGGCTGCACTTGTAGGCTTTGTGGTCCTTCTGCGAGATGCGCGGGATGTTGAACGGGCAACCGGTGATGCAATAGCCGCAGCCGATGCAATGGTCCTGGTTGAAGTCGACGATGCCGTTGGCGTGCTTGATGATCGCCCCCGGGCTCGGGCACGCCTTCAGGCAACCAGGTTCGGCGCAATGCATGCAGCCATCCTTGCGGATCAGCCACTCCAGGTTGCCATCGTCGCGCTCGTGCTCGGTGAAGCGCATCAGGGTCCAGGTGTCGGCAGTCAGGTCCTGGGGATTGTCGTAGGTGCCATGGTTGTGGCCGACCTCGTCACGCAGTTCGTTCCACTCCGAACACGCCACCTGGCAGGCCTTGCAACCGATGCACTTGGTGGTGTCGATCAGCTTGGCCACTTCTTGCTGTTGGCGTACCGAAGGCGGTACGGTCGTGGTGGCCGAGCGGGCGATGATGTCTTGCTGGGCCATTTAGATTTTCTCCACGTTGACGAGGAACGACTTGGACTCCGGCGTCTGGGTGTTGCCATCGCCCAGGAATGGCACCAGGGTGTTGGTCAGGTAGCCATGCCGGGTGATGCCGGTAAAGCCCCAGTGCAACGGGATACCCACGTGGTGCACGGTCTGGTTGTTGACCTTCAGCGGACGGATCCGCTTGGTCACCACCGCCACCGCCTCGATATGCCCTCGCTTGGAGCTCACCCGCACCCGATCGCCCGCCTTGATGCCCTTCTCATTCGCCAGCACCTCACCGATCTCGACGAACTGCTCAGGTTGGGCAATGGCGTTGAGACGGCAATGCTTGCTCCAGAAGTGGAAGTGCTCGGTCAGCCGGTAGGTGGTTGCCGCATAGGGGAACTCGTCGGCCTTGCCGAGGGTATCCCACACCGAGTCGAAGACCCGCCCGGCCGGGTTGCTGGTGGCCTTCTTGTTCTGCGGGTTCAGCGGGTTGATGCCGATGGGCGTCTCGAACGGCTCGTAGTGTTCGGGGAACGGCCCCTCGGCCATCTTGTCGATGGCGAAGAACCGCGCCACACCTTCGGGGTTCATGATGAACGGGTTCATCCCGGCTTCCGGCGGCGAGTCGACCTTGAAGTCCGGCACGTCGGTACCGGTCCAGGCCTTGCCGTTCCACCACACCAGGCGCTTCTTCTCCGGCTCCCAGGGTTTGCCCTGCGGGTCGCTGGAGGCACGGTTGTAGAGGATGCGCCGGTTGGCAGGCCACGCCCAAGCCCAGTTCTGCACCTGATGCATGCCGTAAGGGTCGCTGTTGTCGCGCCGGGCCATCTGGTTGCCCTGCTCGGTCCAGCAACCCGAGAAGATCCAGCAACCGGACGCGGTGCTGCCATCGTCTTTAAGCTGGCCGAAGCCGGAGAGCTGCTGGCCTGCCTTGAGGGTGGTACCGGCAGCATCGACCTGGTCGGTGATCGCCCAGCCGTTCATTTCCTTGGCCAGCTCCTCCGGGGAAGGCTCTTCAGGAATCTTGTACGGCCAGCTGATATTGAGCATCGGGTCGGGGTAGGCACCGCCCTCGGCCTTGTAGCGATGGCGCAGGCGCAGGAACAGCTCGCTCATGATCTGTACGTCGGTGCGGGTCTCGCCCGGGCCGTCGGCGCCCTTCCAGTGCCATTGCAACCAGCGGCTGCTGTTGACCAGCGAGCCATCCTCTTCGGCGAAGCAGGTGGTGGGCAGGCGGAACACCTCGGTCTGGATATTGACCGTGTCGACGTCGTTGAACGGGCCGGCGTTGCGCCAGAACTCAGAGGTTTCGGTGGCCAGCGGGTCCATGATCACCAGCCACTTGAGCTTGGCCAGCGCGGCGGTGACACGGTTCTTGTCCGGCAACGCAGCGATGGGGTTGAAGCCCTGGCACATATAGCCGTTGACCTTGCCCTGCCCCATCATCTCGAACATGCGCAGTACGTCGTAGGAGCCGACATCCAGCTTGGGCAGCCACTCATAGCCCCAGTCGTTCTCTGCGGTGGCGTTGGCGCCATACCAGGCCTTCATCAGGCTGACGTGGAATTTGCCGTAGTTCTGCCAGTAGGACAGCTGCCCTGGGCGCAGCGGTTTGGATGCGCGTTTGTCGATGTACGTGGCGTAGTCCTGCTCGGCATCGCCGGGCAGGGTCAGGTAGCCAGGCAACGAGTTGGACAGCAGCCCCAGGTCGGTCAGGCCCTGGATGTTGGAGTGGCCGCGCAGCGCGTTGACCCCGCCGCCCGGCATGCCGACGTTGCCCAGCAGCAACTGGACCATGGCCGCACTGCGGATGATCTGCGCACCGATCGAGTGCTGCGTCCAGCCGAGCGCATAAAGGATCGTCATGGTCTTGCCCGGTTGCGAGCAGGTGGCGATCTCTTCCCAGATCTTCATCATGGCGTCCTGGGGCATGCCACAGGTCATGCTCGCCACTTCCGGGGTGTAGCGGCTGTAGTGCTGCTTCATCAGTTGGAAGACGCAGCGCGGGTGCTGCAGGGTCGGGTCGACCTTGGCGAAGCCGTCTTCACCGAGCTCATAGCCCCAGCCGGACTTGTCGGCATAGATACGCTTGTCCGCATCGTAGCCGCTGAACAGCCCATCTTCGAAGCCATAGCCTTCGTTGACGATGAACGACACGTCAGTGTAGTTGCGCACGTACTCGTGCTGGATCTTGTCGTTGCTCAGCAGGTAATTGATCAGCCCGCCCATGAAGGCGATGTCGGTACCGGTACGGATCGGCGCATAGTAGTCCGCCACCGAGGCGGTACGCGTGAACCGCGGGTCGACCACGATCAGCCGCGCCTTGTTGTGCGCCTTGGCTTCGGTCACCCACTTGAAGCCGCACGGGTGCGCCTCTGCTGCGTTGCCACCCATCACCAGGACCAGGTTCGCGTTGGCGATATCAGACCAGTGATTGGTCATGGCGCCACGGCCATACGTCGGGGCAAGACTTGCCACCGTCGGGCCGTGTCAGACACGCGCTTGGTTATCGAACCCCAGTACACCCAGCGAACGGACCACCTTGTGCGTCAGATAGCCGGCCTCGCTGGAGGCAGCCGACGCGGCGAGGAAGCCCACGGTAAGCCAACGGTTGACCGTCTGGCCCTGATCGTTCTTCTCGATGAAATTGGCGTCGCGGTCCTTCTTCATCAGGTCGGCGATGCGATCGAGCGCCTCGTCCCAGCTGACCCGGGTCCACTCCTTGCTGCCTGGCTTGCGCACCTCGGGGTACTGCAGGCGGTTGGGGCTGTGGATGAAGTCCAACAGGCCGGCGCCCTTAGGGCACAGGGTGCCACGGTTGACCGGGTGATCCGCATCGCCCTCGATGTGGATGATGTTCTGCTTGACGTTCTTCCCCGCGTCGCCCTGGCTGTACATGATCAGGCCGCAGCCGACCGAGCAGTAGGGGCAGGTGTTGCGGGTCTCTTTGGTGTGCGCCAGCTTGAAGTGGCGCACCTGCTCGGCGAACGCAGGCGTAGGGGCCATGCCCAACGCCGCAAGGCTCGAGCCTCCAAGGCCGACAGCGGCGACCTTGAAGAACTGCCGACGGTTGAGGTCCATCGTGCACTCCTGATCAGGTTCTGGGCGCCTGGAACGTGCCGGCGCCTCTAGGACTCACGGTAGCGGCCATCGGGATGGCCACCAACCTGTAACTCTAGTCAAGAATCAGGAATGTGCGATGACATGGGTCAGGCATGAAGCAATCGCGGGGCAAGCCCGCGCCTACAAGCAACCCCTTGTAGGCGCGGGCTTGCCCCGCGATGGGCTGTGTAACAGCCCCATTACTGCAGATAGCTCAGGACCGGCGTAGTTCGAGGCCCTGGCGCAGGTCAGAACGGAATATCGTCATCAAAGCTGTCGAAGTCGGCCGCTGGCTGCGGTGCTGGCTGCTGCGGCGCGGGGCGTTGCGGGGCTTGCTGCGGACGCGGGGCCTGCTGGCGTGGTGCCTGGTTGTATTGCTGCTGGCCGCCCTGGTTGTAATTGCCGCCACCCTGGTTGTACGGATCACCGCCCTGCTGGTTCTGCGGACGGCCGCCGAGCAACTGCATGGTGCCGTTGATGTCGACGATGATTTCGGTGGTGTAGCGCTTGATGCCGTCTTTTTCCCACTCGCGGGTCTGCAGCTTGCCTTCGATGTAGCACTGCGAACCTTTGCGCAGGTACTCGCCGGCGATCTCGGCGACCTTGCCGAACAAGGCCACGCGGTGCCATTCGGTACGCTCGACCTTCTGGCCGGACTGCTTGTCGGTCCATTGCTCGCTGGTGGCCAGGCTCAGGTTGGTCACGGCGTTACCGTTGGGCAGGTAGCGGACTTCGGGATCCTGACCGCAGGTGCCGACCAGAATGACTTTGTTAACCCCACGGGCCATAACGTTCTCCTAGGCTTCGCACGCCGAAGAGGCTGGGTTCACCAGACGCTCGAGGGTCGCACGGTCCAAAATTTTCGTATCCAGTTTGATATAGATGGCGGCTTCTTCTGCCACCACCACGGCGTCGGTCACACCCGGCACGGCCAACAGTCGCTCGGTCAAGCCGGCTTCCCGGAGACCTTCCGGCGTCAGCGGCATGCGCAGGCTGGTCACGTACGGCGGCTCGTTCATGCTCAAGGCAGTCACCAGCCACACGGCACACAGCCCTGCGCAACCGAGGAACACCATGCCCAGGCCACCGTGCTGGAACAACCAGCCACCGATGATTCCTCCCAGGGCGGCACCCAGGAACTGGCTGGTGGAATAGACCCCCATGGCCGTCCCCTTGCCGCCTGCGGGCGACACTTTGCTCACCAGCGAAGGCAGCGATGCCTCCAGCAGGTTGAATGCCGTAAAGAATACCACGGTGCCGGTCACCAGTCCGCGCAAGTTGTCAGCCCATTGCCAGAAGAACAGCTCGACCACCATCAGCACGCCGACAGCGCCGATCAGCACGCGCTTCATCTTGCGCTTCTTTTCGCCATAGATGATGAACGGGATCATTGCAAAAAATGAGACGAGCAAGGCGGTCAGGTATACCCACCAGTGCTGTTCCTTCGGCAGGCCGCCGCGCTCGACGAAGGCCAGGGGCAACGCAACGAAGCTGGCCATGAGGATGGCATGCAGGACGAAAATGCCCACGTCCAGGCGCAGAAGGTCCGGATGACGCAGGGTCGGGCCCAGGGCCTGGCGCGCCACACCGGACTCGCGGTGCTGCAGGGCCTTGTGGCCGCTGGGCACGACAAAGGCAATGAGGGCGATGCCGACGAGGGCAAGTCCTGCAGTGGCGAGGAACAATCCTGACAAGCCAAAGGCACGGGTCACCAATGGGCCAATAACCATGGCCACGGCGAACGACAGGCCGATGCTCATGCCGATCATGGCCATGGCCTTGGTGCGGTGCTGCTCGCGGGTCAGGTCGGAAAGCAATGCCATGACGGCCGCCGAAATGGCCCCTGCACCTTGCAGGATGCGCCCGGCGATCACACCCCAGATCGAGTCGGCCTGGGCCGCCAGCAGGCTGCCGAGGGCGAACACCACCAGGCCCAGGTAGATCACCGGGCGGCGCCCGATGCGGTCGGAAATCACCCCGAACGGAATCTGCAGCACGGCCTGGGTCAGGCCGTAGGCACCGATGGCCAGGCCGATCAGCGCAGGGGTCGCGCCGGCCAGGTCCATGCCATAGGTCGCCAGCACCGGCAGGACCATGAACATGCCCAGCATACGAAAGGCAAAGACCAGGGCCAGGCCGCTTGCGGCGCGGGTTTCGCTGCCACTCATGCGCTCGTTGTGGGTGTCGTGCATGGAATAACCTCGTGTGAACCGGCGGCGATTCTATCAGTCCGACAGCGTAACAGCATCCACGCGACGCTTTGCCGCGTACTGGCAGCGCGCCTTATACTCCCTTGTTTATGCCCGCCGAGCGAGGCCGCAGTGGACAAGATCCTGATTCGTGGGGCACGCACCCACAACCTGAAGAACATCGACCTGACCCTGCCCCGGGACAAACTGATCGTGATCACCGGCCTGTCCGGTTCCGGCAAGTCGTCCCTGGCGTTCGACACCCTGTACGCCGAGGGACAGCGCCGCTACGTGGAGTCCTTGTCGGCCTATGCCCGGCAGTTCCTGTCCATGATGGAAAAGCCCGACGTCGACACCATCGAAGGCCTGTCGCCGGCCATCTCCATCGAGCAGAAATCCACCTCGCACAACCCCCGCTCCACCGTCGGCACCATCACCGAAATCTACGACTACCTGCGCCTGCTCTACGCCCGCGTCGGCACGCCACGCTGCCCGGACCACGACATCCCGCTGGAGGCGCAAACGATCAGCCAGATGGTCGATCTGGTGCTTGCCCAGCCCGAAGGCAGCAAGCTGATGCTGCTCGCGCCGGTAGTACGTGAACGCAAGGGCGAGCACCTGGCGGTGTTCGACGAACTGCGCGCCCAGGGCTTCGTACGCGCCCGGGTCAACGGCAAGTTGTACGAGCTCGACGAACTGCCCAAGCTGGACAAGCAGAAGAAGCACAGCATCGATGTGGTGGTGGACCGCTTCAAGGTCCGCGAAGACTTGCAGCAGCGATTGGCCGAGTCCTTCGAGACCGCGCTGAAATTGGCCGATGGCATCGCCTTGGTAGCGCCGATGGACGACGAGGCCGGTGAAGAGATGATCTTCTCCGCCCGTTTCGCCTGCCCGGTGTGCGGCCATGCCATCAGCGAACTCGAGCCTAAGCTGTTCTCCTTCAACAACCCGGCCGGTGCCTGCCCGACCTGCGACGGCCTGGGCGTGAAGCAGTTCTTCGACACCAAGCGCCTGGTCAACAACGAGCTGACCCTGGCCGAGGGCGCCATACGCGGTTGGGACCGGCGCAACGTCTATTACTTCCAGATGCTCGGCTCCCTGGCCTCGCACTATGGCTTCAGCCTGGAGCTGCCGTTCGGCGAGCTGTCGGCCGAACACCAGAAGGTGATCCTGCACGGCAGCGGCAAACAGAGCGTCGATTTCAAGTACCTCAACGACCGTGGCGACATCGTCAAGCGTTCGCACCCCTTCGAGGGCATCGTGCCCAATCTGGAGCGACGCTACCGCGAGACCGAATCCGCCACTGTGCGCGAGGAGCTGGCCAAGTACCTCGGTACCCAGCCCTGCCCGGACTGCCGCGGCACCCGCCTGCGTCGCGAAGCGCGTCACGTCTGGGTAGGCGAGAAAACCCTGCCGGCGGTCACCAACCTGCCGATCGGCGAAGCCAGCGATTATTTCAGCGACCTGACCCTGACCGGCCGACGCGGCGAGATCGCGGCGAAAATCCTCAAGGAGATCTGCGAGCGCCTGCAATTCCTGGTCAATGTCGGCCTGGACTACCTGACGCTGGACCGCAGCGCCGAGACCTTGTCCGGCGGCGAAGCCCAGCGCATCCGCCTGGCCAGCCAGATTGGCGCCGGCCTGGTGGGCGTCATGTACATTCTCGACGAACCGTCCATTGGCCTGCACCAGCGGGACAACGACCGCTTGCTGGCGACCCTGAACCACCTGCGCGACCTGGGCAACACGGTGATCGTGGTGGAACACGACGAGGACGCCATTCGCCTGGCCGACTACGTGGTCGACATTGGCCCGGGGGCAGGTGTGCACGGCGGCCAGATCGTCGCCGAGGGATCGCCGGAAGAGGTGATGGCCCACCCCGACTCGCTGACCGGCAAGTACCTCTCCGGGCGCAAGAAGATCGTCGTGCCGGCCAAGCGAACCCCACGTAACAAGAAGCTCGCGCTCAAGCTCAAGGGCGCCCGTGGCAACAACCTGCAGAACGTTGACCTGGAAGTGCCGATTGGCCTGCTTACGTGCGTCACGGGTGTTTCCGGCTCGGGCAAATCGACCCTGATCAACAATACCCTGTTCCCCCTGGCCGCCACCGCGCTCAATGGGGCCAGCAGCCTGGAGGCCGCGCCGCACAACAGCCTGGATGGCCTGCAGCACCTGGATAAGGTCGTCGACATCGACCAGAGCCCGATCGGCCGCACACCGCGCTCCAACCCGGCAACCTACACCGGCATCTTCACCCCGATCCGCGAACTGTTCGCCGGCGTGCCGGAGTCGCGCGCACGGGGCTACGGCCCGGGGCGTTTCTCCTTCAACGTCAAGGGTGGGCGCTGCGAGGCGTGCCAGGGCGATGGCCTGATCAAGGTGGAGATGCATTTCCTGCCGGACATCTACGTACCGTGCGATGTGTGCAAGAGCAAGCGCTACAATCGCGAGACCCTGGAGATCAAGTACAAGGGCAAGAACATCCATGAAGTGCTGGAAATGACCATCGAGGATGCCCGGGCATTCTTCGACGCGGTACCAGCCCTGGCGCGCAAGCTGCAGACGCTGATGGACGTGGGCCTGTCCTATATCAAGCTGGGGCAGTCGGCCACGACACTGTCAGGCGGCGAGGCGCAGCGGGTCAAGTTGTCTCGCGAACTGTCCAAGCGCGATACCGGCAAGACGCTGTATATCCTCGATGAGCCGACTACCGGCCTGCATTTCGCCGATATCCAGCAACTGCTGGATGTACTGCATCGCCTGCGCGACCACGGCAATACCGTGGTGGTGATCGAGCATAACCTGGACGTGATCAAGACGGCCGACTGGCTGGTGGACCTGGGGCCGGAAGGTGGTTCCAAAGGCGGCCAGATCATTGCCTGTGGCACCCCGGAGGAATTGGCCGAGATGAAGCAGTCCTATACCGGACATTACCTCAAGCCGTTGCTGGAGCGGGATCGGGCCTGAGGCACCGGGGCGCTTTGCGCCCCTTTCACAGCAAGAGGCCGCTCCTGCAAGACCGCACATTGCGCTGTCCTGTAGGAGCGGCCTTGTGCCGCGAAAGGGCTGCAGAGCAGCCCCGGCTTTTACATCTGCGATTGCAGGTAGTTCTCCAGGCCGATCGCCTTGATCAACCCCTGCTGCTTCTCCAGCCAGTAGGTGTGGTCTTCCTCAGTATCGGCCAACTGCGCACGCAGGATATCGCGGCTGACGTAGTCCTTGTGCAATTCGCATAACTCGATGCCTTTGCACAATGCCGCACGCACCTTGTACTCGAGCTTGAGGTCGGCCTCGATCATCTCGGGCACGGTGCTGCCCACTTCCAGATCATCGGCGCGCATGTCCGGCGTGCCTTCGAGCATTAGGATGCGGCGCATCAGGGCGTCGGCGTGCTGGGTCTCTTCTTCCATCTCGTGGTTGATACGTTCGTAGAGCTTGGACAGGCCCCAGTCTTCGTACATGCGCGAATGGATGAAGTATTGATCGCGTGCTGCCAGTTCGCCCTTCAGCAACGTGACGAGGTAGTTGATTACGTCCGGGTGACCTTGCATCGCCCTGCTTCTCCCTGTGAATACGTCAATGCCAATAGTGTGAACCAGCTTTGCCTCGCGGTCACGGAGAAAGGCGCAATTAGAAGCAAAAAATCGGTTAAACAGTAGTGATATTCATTGAAAAACCGCCCAAATGAGGGCGGTTCTTCTTATCACTTCGACTTAGGCAAGCTTCACGCCCAGCGCCTTGGCGACACCTTCGCCATAGGCCGGGTCAGCCTTGAAGAAGTACTGCAGCTGGCGTTGCATCACATCCATGCTGACCCCCGCCATCGCGGCGGCGATATTGCTGATGAGCAAGGCCTGCTGCTCGGCGTTCATCAGCCGGAACAACGCACCGGCGTGGCTGAAGTAGTCATTGTCCTCGCGATGATCGTAGCGATCGGCAGCACCTTGCAGGGCGAGGGCTGGCTCGGCATGGCGCGGCGACTGCTTGGGCGCGTCGCTGTAGCTGTTTGGCTCGTAGTTCGGGGCGCTGCCATAGGTGCCGGACGCCATCGCGCCATCGCGCTGATAGCTGTGCACCGGGCAGCGTGGGGCATTCACCGGCAACTGCTGGTGATTGGTGCCGACACGGTAGCGGTGGGCGTCAGCGTAGGCGAATACTCGACCTTGCAGCATCCGGTCCGGCGACAGGCCAACACCCGGTACCATGTTGCTCGGGCCGAAGGCCGCCTGCTCGACTTCGGCGAAGTAGTTGAGCGGGTTGCGGTTGAGCTCCAACACACCGACCTCAATCAGCGGGTACTCCTTCTGCGACCAGGTCTTGGTCACGTCGAAGGGGTTCTCCGCACGGCCAGCGGCTTCGGCCTCGCTCATCACCTGGATGCACACGGTCCAACGCGGGTAGTCGCCACGCTCGATGGCCTCGAACAGATCGCGCTGGGCGTAGTCCGGGTCGGTACCTGCCAGACGGGCCGCTTCAGCGGGTGCGAGGTTCTTGATGCCCTGCTGGGTCTTGAAGTGCCATTTGACCCAGGTGCGCTCCCCCTTGGCGTTGATCAGGCTGTAGGTGTGGCTGCCAAAGCCGTGCATATGCCGATAGCCATCCGGGATGCCACGGTCGGAGAACAGAATCGTGACCTGGTGCAGCGCCTCAGGAGAATGGGACCAGAAATCCCACATCATCTGGGCGTTCTTCAGGTTGGACTGCGGGTGGCGCTTCTGGGTATGGATGAAGTCTGGGAACTTGAGCGGATCGCGGATGAAGAACACCGGTGTGTTGTTGCCCACGATGTCCCAGTTGCCTTCCTCGGTGTAGAACTTGACTGCGAAACCGCGCGGGTCACGCTCGGTATCGGCCGAGCCTCGCTCGCCACCGACTGTGGAGAAACGCAGGAAGGTCTCGGTTTGCTTGCCGATGGTGTCGAACAGCTTGGCGCTGGTGTACTGGGAGATGTCATGGGTAACGGTGAAGGTGCCATAGGCGCCCGAACCCTTGGCATGCACCCGGCGCTCAGGAATGTTCTCACGGTTGAAATGGGCGAGCTTCTCGATCAGATGGAAGTCGTCGAGCAGCAGCGGGCCACGTGGGCCTGCCGAACGGGAGTTCTGGTTGTCGGCTACTGGGGCACCGCTGGCGGTGGTGAGAATCTTGCTCATGGGCTCTCCTTATCAGTCTAGGGCTACCGCTGTATCGGCGTGCTGACAAGTATGGTCGAGCCTGGTTACAACAACTAATTCATTGAATTAGTAGAATCGATAGAAAATACCAATTCACACAAGCACAAAAAACCGGGCACTAGGCCCGGTTTCTTGTAGCAGACAGACGTCTTACTCGGCAGCTTCTACAGCACCACCGACCGGACGATCAACCAGCTCGACGTACGCCATAGGCGCGTTGTCGCCAGCGCGGAAACCGCACTTCAGGATACGCAGGTAGCCGCCCTGACGGGTGGCGTAGCGCTTGCCCAGGTCGTTGAACAGCTTGCCGACGGCAGCTTTCGAACGGGTACGGTCGAAAGCCAGGCGACGGTTAGCGACGCTGTCTTCCTTGGCCAGGGTGATCAGCGGCTCGGCAACGCGGCGCAGTTCCTTGGCTTTCGGCAGGGTGGTTTTGATCAGCTCGTGCTCGATCAGCGACACAGCCATGTTCTGGAACATAGCCTTGCGGTGAGAGCTGGTACGGCTCAGGTGACGTCCACTTTTACGATGACGCATGATTCATTCCTTACCAAACACTACGTTCGGTGATTACGACGATCAGGCGGTCGCCTTGTCGTCTTTCTTAAGACTTGCAGGCGGCCAGTTGTCGAGGCGCATGCCGAGAGACAGACCACGGGAGGCCAGGACGTCCTTGATTTCAGTCAGGGACTTCTTGCCCAGGTTCGGAGTCTTCAACAGCTCTACTTCGGTACGCTGAATCAGGTCGCCGATGTAGTAGATGTTCTCCGCCTTGAGGCAGTTGGCCGAACGTACGGTCAGTTCCAGATCGTCAACCGGACGCAGCAGGATCGGATCGATCTCGTCTTCCTGCTCGACTACAACAGGCTCGCTGTCACCTTTGAGGTCGACGAACGCGGCCAGCTGCTGCTGCAGGATGGTCGCGGCACGACGGATGGCCTCTTCAGGGTCCAGGGTACCGTTGGTTTCCAGGTCGATGACCAGCTTGTCCAGGTTGGTACGCTGTTCAACACGGGCGTTCTCGACCACGTAGGCGATACGACGCACCGGGCTGAACGAAGCGTCCAACTGCAGACGGCCGATGCTGCGGCTTTCGTCTTCGTCGGTTTGACGGGAGTCGGCCGGCTCGTAACCGCGACCACGAGCTACGGTGAGCTTCATGTTCAGGGCGCCGTTGGACGCCAGGTTCGCGATTACGTGATCGGGATTGACGATCTCGACATCGTGATCCAGCTGAATATCGGCAGCGGTAACCACCCCCGAACCCTTTTTCGACAAGGTCAGCGTAACTTCGTCACGACCGTGCAGCTTGATGGCCAGGCCTTTGAGGTTCAACAGGATTTCAATGACGTCTTCCTGTACACCTTCGATCGCGGAGTACTCATGGAGTACGCCGTCGATCTCGGCCTCGACTACTGCACAGCCAGGCATGGAGGACAACAGGATGCGACGCAGCGCGTTGCCCAGGGTATGGCCGAAGCCACGCTCGAGAGGCTCGAGCGTGATCTTGGCGCGGGTCGGACTGACAACCTGCACATCAATGTGGCGGGGTGTCAGGAACTCATTTACCGAAATCTGCATGGATGCACCTATTTTCTAGCCCTTACTTGGAGTAGAGCTCGACAATCAGGTTTTCGTTGATGTCGGCGGACAGGTCGCTGCGAGCAGGAACGTTCTTGAAAACGCCCGACTTCTTGGCAGCATCCACGTCAACCCACTCAACGCGGCCACGCTGGGCGCACAGTTCAAGGGCTTGAACAATGCGCAGCTGGTTCTGCGACTTCTCGCGAACCGCGACCACGTCACCCGGACGAACTTGGTAGGATGGAATGTTTACGGTCTTGCCGTTGACGCTGATTGCCTTGTGCGAAACCAGCTGGCGCGATTCCGAACGAGTGGAACCGAAGCCCATACGGTAGACGACGTTGTCCAGACGGCACTCGAGCAGTTGCAGCAGGTTTTCACCGGTAGCACCCTTCTTCGAGGCTGCCAGCTGGTAGTAACCGCGGAACTGACGCTCCAGGACACCGTAGATACGACGAACTTTTTGCTTCTCGCGCAGCTGGGTACCGTAGTCGGACTGACGGCCACGGCGCTGGCCGTGGATACCTGGGGCTGCTTCGATGTTGCACTTCGATTCCAGAGCGCGAACGCCGCTCTTCAGGAACAGATCGGTGCCTTCACGACGAGACAGTTTGCATTTTGGACCAATGTAACGTGCCATTTATCTGTCTCCTGATTACACGCGACGCTTCTTCGGCGGACGGCACCCGTTGTGCGGGATTGGCGTCACGTCGGTGATGCTGGCGATCTTGTAGCCGCAGCTGTTCAGTGCACGAACGGCGGACTCACGACCTGGACCTGGGCCCTTGACGTTGACGTCGAGGTTCTTCAGGCCATATTCCAGCGCAGCTTGACCAGCACGCTCAGCAGCGATCTGGGCTGCGAACGGGGTGGATTTGCGCGAACCACGGAAACCCGAACCACCGGAGGTCGCCCAGGACAAAGCGTTGCCCTGACGGTCGGTGATGGTCACGATGGTGTTGTTGAAAGACGCATGGATGTGGGCGATGCCATCAACCACTGTCTTTTTGACTTTTTTACGAGGACGAGCAGCAGGTTTTGCCATGTCTATATTCCTGGGCGATTACTTGCGGATCGGCTTACGCGGGCCCTTACGGGTGCGTGCGTTGGTCTTGGTGCGCTGACCGCGAACCGGCAGACCTTTACGATGACGCAGGCCGCGGTAGCAACCCAGGTCCATCAAGCGTTTGATCTTCATGTTGATGTCACGACGCAGATCACCTTCGGTGGTGATCTTCGCGACTTCGCCACGCAGGGTTTCGATTTGCTCGTCGCTCAGATCCTTGATCTTAGCGGCTGGGTTTACACCAGCGTCTGCACAGATCTTCTGTGCAGTAGTGCGACCGACACCATAGATGTAGGTCAGCGAGATAACAGTGTGCTTGTTATCTGGAATGTTGACGCCTGCAATACGGGCCATTCAGTGGGACTCCAATTGACAGCTACCTACGCCCCGGAAGCCAAGAAATAGGGCGCGAGATAATATCGCTGTAGAAACGAATAATCAACCCAGCAGCACACTAGCTGCTGGGTTTGAAGCGCGGATCACACTCAGCCTTGGCGCTGCTTGTGACGCGGTTCCGCGCTGCAGATCACGCGAACGATACCTTCGCGACGAATGATCTTGCAGTTGCGGCACAGCTTTTTCACCGATGCACGAACTTTCATTACCGACTCCTCGAACCTTAGGGGGTCTATCAGCGCAGCAGGCCGCTGCCACCGTAGCCTTTCAGGTTGGCTTTCTTCATCAGGGATTCGTACTGGTGCGAAACGAGGTGCGATTGTACTTGGGACATGAAGTCCATCACAACCACTACCACAATCAGCAACGAGGTCCCGCCAAGGTAGAACGGCACGTTTGCTGCCACCACCAGGAACTGGGGCAGAAGGCAGACGGCCATCATGTAAAGAGCACCGAACATGGTCAGACGGGTCAGAACGCCATCAATATAGCGTGCCGACTGCTCACCAGGACGGATACCCGGAATAAAGGCACCGGACTTCTTCAGGTTTTCCGCTACGTCTTTCGGGTTGAACATCAGCGCTGTATAGAAGAAGCAGAAGAAAATGATCCCTGCACTAAACAGCAAAATGTTCAACGGCTGACCAGGAGCGATCGACTGCGAGATGTCCTGTAGCCAGCCCATACCCTCGGACTGACCGAACCAGGCACCCAGCGAAGCCGGGAACAGCAGAATGCTGCTGGCGAAAATGGCCGGGATAACCCCTGCCATGTTCACCTTGAGCGGCAAGTGGCTGGTCTGCGCGGCAAAGACCTTGCGGCCCTGCTGACGCTTGGCGTAGTGAACGGCGATACGACGCTGACCACGCTCGATGAACACCACGAAGCCGATAATCGCTACTGCAAGCAAACCGATAGCGACCAGGGCGAAAATGTTGATATCGCCTGTACGTGCAGACTCGAAAGACTGCCCGATTGCTCTCGGAAGACCGGCAACGATACCTGCGAAGATCAACATCGAGATACCGTTGCCCACACCGCGCTCGGTGATCTGCTCGCCCAGCCACATCATGAACATCGCGCCGGCCACGAAAGTGGCAACGGCGACAACATGGAAGCCCAGGCCAACAGAAAACGCCACGCCCTGGTTGGCCAGGCCAATGGACATGCCAATGGCTTGAACCAGTGCCAGGATAACGGTGCCGTAGCGGGTGTACTGGCTGATCTTGCGACGGCCAGCTTCACCTTCCTTCTTCAACTGCTCCAGTTGCGGGCTGACCGCGGTCATGAGCTGCATGATGATCGACGCCGAAATGTACGGCATGATCCCCAGCGCAAAAATGCTCATGCGCTCCAGCGCGCCACCGGAAAACATGTTGAACAAGCTAAGAATGGTCCCCTCATTCTGCCGAAACAGATCCGCCAGACGGTCCGGGTTGATGCCAGGCACCGGGATATGCGCGCCGATCCGATAGACGATGATCGCCATGAACAGAAAGCGCAGACGAGCCCAGAGTTCCGACATCCCGCCCTTTCCGAGCGAAGAGAGAGCACCTTGCTTAGCCATTTATTCCTCGAACTTGCCGCCAGCTGCTTCGATAGCCGCACGCGCACCCTTGGTGGCTGCGATACCCTTGATGGTGACTGCGCGAGTGACTTCGCCCGACAGCATGATTTTCACGCGCTGTACGTGCTGGCCGATCACGTTGGCATCCTTCAGGGATTGCACGGAGATCACGTCGCCTTCCACCTTGGCCAGCTCGGACAGACGCACTTCGGCGCGGTCCATGGCTTTCAGGGAAACGAAGCCGAACTTCGGCAGACGACGGTGCAGCGGCTGTTGACCGCCTTCGAAGCCCGGAGCGATCGAACCACCGGAACGGGAGGTCTGACCTTTGTGGCCGCGGCCACCGGTCTTGCCCAAACCGCTACCGATACCACGACCCGGACGATGCTTCTCGCGACGGGAACCCGGCGCTGGACTCAGATCATTGAGTTTCATCGATTAACCCTCGACCTTCAGCATGTAGTAAGCCTTGTTGATCATCCCGCGGTTTTCGGGAGTATCCTGGACTTCTACAGTGTGACCGATGCGACGCAGACCCAGGCCTTTAACGCACAGTTTGTGGTTAGGCAGACGGCCGGCGGTGCTTTTGATCAGCGTTACTTTTACAGTTGCCATGATCAGATGATCTCCTCAACGCTCTTGCCGCGCTTGGCAGCAATGGACTCAGGAGATTGCATGGCTTTCAGACCCTTGAAGGTGGCGTAAACCACGTTCACTGGGTTGGTCGAACCGTAGCACTTGGCCAGAACGTTCTGGACACCAGCAACTTCCAGGACAGCACGCATTGCGCCGCCGGCGATGATACCGGTACCTTCCGAGGCAGGCTGCATGTAGACCTTCGAGGCGCCGTGGGCGGCCTTGGTGGCGTACTGCAGGGTGGTGCCCTTCAGGTCGACTTGAATCATGTTGCGACGGGCAGCTTCCATGGCTTTCTGGATCGCGGCAGGTACTTCGCGCGATTTGCCACGGCCGAAACCAACACGGCCCTTGCCGTCACCTACCACGGTCAGCGCGGTGAAGGTGAAGATACGGCCGCCTTTAACGGTTTTAGCTACGCGGTTAACTTGAACCAGCTTCTCGATGTAGCCTTCGTCGCGCTTTTGATCGTTATTTGCCATAACTTAGAACTCCAGCCCGCCTTCACGAGCAGCATCAGCCAGCGCCTTGACGCGGCCGTGGTACTTGAAGCCGGAACGGTCAAAGGCAACTTGAGATACACCGGCGGCTTTCGCACGCTCAGCTACCAGCTTGCCAACCTTAGTGGCCGCGTCGATGTTGCCGGTGGCGCCATCACGCAGTTCTTTGTCCAAGGTCGAGGCGCTTGCCAGAACCTTGCTGCCGTCGGCCGAAATGACCTGGGCGTAGATGTGCTGCGAGGAGCGGAACACGCACAGACGCACGACTTCGAGTTCGTGCATTTTCAGGCGTGCTTTGCGAGCGCGACGCAGTCGAGTAACTTTTTTGTCGGTCATTTGCTAGGCCCTACTTCTTCTTGGCTTCTTTACGACGGACTACTTCGTCCGCGTAACGCACACCCTTGCCTTTGTAAGGCTCTGGCGGACGGAAGTCGCGGATTTCAGCGGCCACCTGACCAACCAGCTGCTTGTCGATACCCTTGATCAGGATGTCGGTCTGGCTGGGAGTTTCAGCGGTGATGCCGGCTGGCAGTTCGTAGTCCACTGGGTGCGAGAAGCCCAGAGCCAGGTTCAGGACGCTGCCCTTGGCCTGTGCCTTGTAACCAACACCGACCAGCTGGAGCTTGCGCTCGAAGCCTTGGCTTACGCCCTGGACCATGTTGTTCACCAGGGCACGGGTAGTACCGGCCATGGCGCGAGCTTGCTGGTCACCGTTGCGAGCGGCGAAACGCAGCTCACCAGCTTCCTGGGTGATTTCAACAGACGAGTGAACGTTCAGTTCGAGAGTGCCCTTGGCACCCTTCACCGAAAGCTGCTGGCCGGCGAATTTGACTTCGACGCCGGAAGGCAGCTTAACGGGGTTCTTAGCGACGCGAGACATGCCTATCTCCCCTTAGAACACTGTGCACAGAACTTCGCCGCCAACACCGGCAGCGCGCGCAGCGCGATCAGTCATCACACCTTTGTTGGTGGAGACAATAGACACGCCCAGGCCGCCACGTACTTTCGGCAGGTCTGCGACGGACTTGTACTGGCGCAGGCCTGGACGGCTGGAGCGCTTCAGTTCCTCGATGACCGGACGGCCTTCGAAGTACTTCAGTTCGATCGACAGGGAGGGTTTGGCTTCGCCACTGACCTGGTAGCCAGCGATGTAACCTTCGTCCTTCAGAACTTTGGCAACCGCGACCTTCAGGGTGGAGGAAGGCATGCTTACGACGGACTTTTCAGCCATCTGGGCATTACGGATGCGAGTTAGCATGTCCGCTAACGGGTCCTGCATACTCATGGGCTAGATGCTCCTGATACAAGAATTATTAGCCTTGCGGCTATCACAACCACCCGAGCGGGCAGGGTAAAAAACCCGGGCTCAGGTGAGCCGGTCATTCTAGACACAAGACAGAAACGAAACAAGCCCCATAAGGGGCTTGTTTGTTGGCGAGGTCACCGACGGTCGGAAGATTGCTCCCCTTCCGTCGGGACTACACCTGCGATTACCAGGAGGCCTTGACCAGACCTGGTACGTCACCGCGCATTGCAGCTTGACGCAGCATGTTACGGCCCAGGCCGAACTTACGGTATACACCGTGAGGACGGCCGGTCAGGCGGCAACGGTTACGCAGGCGCGAGGCGCTAGCGTCACGTGGCTGCTTCTGCAGAGCGACTACGGCAGCGAAACGCTCTTCAGGAGAAGCGTTCAGGTTGACGATGGTCGCCTTCAGCTCAGCGCGCTTCTTAGCGTACTTGGCTACCGTGAGCTGACGCTTCAGCTCGCGGTTTTTCATGCTCTTCTTGGCCATTTTCCTACTCCAATCAGTTGCGGAACGGGAATTTGAAAGCACGCAGCAGAGCGCGGCCTTCGTCATCCGTACGAGCAGTGGTGGTCAGGGTGATGTCCAGACCGCGCAGAGCATCGATCTTGTCGTAGTCGATTTCCGGGAAGATGATCTGCTCTTTCACGCCCATGCTGTAGTTGCCACGACCATCGAAGGACTTGGCATTCAGGCCGCGGAAGTCGCGAACCCGAGGCAGGGAGATCGCCAGCAGGCGGTCCAGGAATTCGTACATACGATCGCGGCGCAGGGTTACCTTGACGCCGATCGGCCAACCTTCACGAACCTTGAAACCCGCAATCGACTTGCGAGCGAAAGTCACGACCGGCTTTTGACCGGTGATCTTTTCCAGGTCGGCAACGGCGTTCTCGATGACCTTCTTGTCACCGACCGCTTCGCCCAGACCCATGTTCAGGGTGATCTTGGTTACGCGAGGAACTTCCATCACGTTCGCGAGCTTAAGTTCTTCCTTAAGCTTGGGAGCGATTTCGTTCCGGTAAATCTCTTTCAGTCGTGCCATTGTCTTCTACCTAGCAGTGTTCAAGCATCAACCGCTTTCTGGGTCGACTTGAAGACACGAATTTTCTTGCCGTCTTCAACCTTGAAGCCAACGCGGTCAGCCTTGTTGGTTTCACCATTGAAAATGGCAACGTTGGAAGCGTGCAGAGGCGCTTCTTTTTCGACGATACCGCCCTGGACGCCCGCCATCGGGTTAGGCTTGGTATGACGCTTGACCAGGTTGACACCGCCAACAACCAGACGGTTGTCAGCGAGCACCTTCAGCACCTTACCGCGCTTACCTTTGTCCTTGCCGGCGATCACGATGATCTCGTCGTCACGACGAATCTTTTGCATGTCGGATCTCCTTAGAGCACTTCAGGGGCGAGCGAGACGATCTTCATGAACTTCTCGGTACGAAGTTCACGGGTCACTGGCCCGAAGATGCGAGTGCCGATCGGCTCTTGCTTGGTGTTCAGCAGAACAGCAGCGTTGCCGTCGAAACGAATGATGGAACCGTCAGCGCGACGTACACCGTGACGGGTACGGACGACAACAGCAGTCATCACCTGGCCTTTTTTGACCTTACCGCGAGGAATGGCTTCCTTGACGGTAACTTTGATGATGTCACCGATACCGGCGTAACGGCGGTGGGAACCGCCGAGCACCTTGATGCACATGACGCGACGAGCGCCGCTGTTATCGGCCACATCGAGCATGGATTGAGTCTGAATCATAAAATTTCTCCGACCCTTCGCCCTTAGACTTCAACAGCGCGTTCGAGGACTTCAACCAGTGCCCAGGACTTGGTCTTGGCCAGCGGACGGGTTTCGCGGATGGAAACCTTGTCGCCGATCTTGCACTGGTTGGTCTCGTCGTGCGCGTGCAGCTTAGTCGAACGCTTAACGTATTTACCGTAGATCGGGTGCTTGACGCGACGCTCGATCAGAACGGTGATGGTCTTGTCCATTTTGTCGCTGACGACACGGCCAGTCAGCGTACGGACGGTTTTTTCAGCTTCAGCCATGATCACTTACCTGCCTGCTGGTTGAGCACAGTTTTCACGCGAGCGATGTCACGCTTAACTTGCGAGAGCAGGTGCGACTGCCCCAACTGGCCAGTTGCCTTCTGCATACGCAGATTGAACTGGTCGCGCAGCAAGCCGAGCAGTTGCTCGTTCAGCTGCTGTGCCGATTTTTCACGAAGTTCATTCGCTTTCATCACATCACCGTCCGCTTAACAAAGGAGGTGGCGAGTGGCAGCTTTGCAGCAGCCAGGGCGAAGGCCTCGCGCGCCAGCTCTTCAGAAACACCCTCGATCTCGTACAGGACCTTGCCTGGCTGGATCTGGGCAACCCAGTACTCAACGGAACCCTTACCTTTACCCATACGAACCTCGAGAGGCTTCTTGGTAACCGGCTTGTCCGGGAATACACGGATCCAGATCTTGCCGCCACGTTTTACGTGACGGGTCAGGGCACGACGTGCCGACTCGATCTGACGGGCGGTGAGACGACCGCGAGCAACAGCCTTCAGGGCGAATTCGCCGAAGCTGACCTTGCTACCGCGCAGTGCCAGACCACGGTTGTGGCCGGTCATCTGCTTGCGGAATTTTGTACGCTTTGGTTGCAACATTTGGCGTACCCCTTACTTAGCAGCTTTTTTACGAGGCGCTGGTGCTTGCGGCTTCAGCTCTTCCTGGCGACCACCAATCACTTCGCCTTTGAAGATCCAAACCTTCACACCGATCACACCGTAGGTGGTGTGAGCTTCGTAGGTGTTGTAGTCGATATCGGCACGCAGGGTGTGCAGGGGCACACGACCTTCGCGATACCACTCGGTACGTGCGATCTCGGCACCGCCGAGACGACCGCTCACCTGGATCTTGATGCCTTTGGCACCAATACGCATGGCGTTCTGTACGGCGCGCTTCATGGCGCGACGGAACATTACGCGGCGCTCCAGCTGCTGGGCTACGCTCTGGGCAACCAGCATAGCGTCGAGTTCCGGCTTGCGGATCTCTTCGATGTTGATGTGCACAGGCACACCCATCTGCTTGGTCAGGTCCTGACGCAGCTTCTCAACGTCCTCACCTTTCTTACCGATAACGATACCGGGACGAGCGGTGTGGATGGTGATGCGTGCAGTTTGAGCCGGACGATGAATATCGATACGGCTTACGGACGCGCTTTTTAGTTTGTCCTGGAGGTACTCACGCGTTTTCAGATCCTTCAACAGGTAATCTGCGTAAGTAGCGCCGTCTGCATACCAGACGGAGGTGTGCTCCTTGACGATTCCCAGGCGAATGCCAGTGGGATGTACTTTCTGACCCATCTGATCGACTCCGTTACTTGTCCGCAACCTTGACAGTGATATGGCAAGACCGCTTGACGATGCGATCAGCGCGGCCTTTGGCACGCGGCATGATGCGCTTCAGCGAACGCCCTTCGTTGACGAAGACGGTGGAGACCTTCAGGTCATCAACGTCTGCGCCTTCGTTGTGTTCGGCGTTGGCAACGGCCGACTCGAGGACTTTCTTCATGATTTCAGCGGCTTTTTTGCTGCTGAAGGCCAACAGGTTGAGCGCTTCGCCCACCTTCTTCCCGCGGATCTGGTCGGCGACCAAGCGGGCTTTCTGGGCGGAGATTCGAGCGCCCGACAACTTAGCGGCTACTTCCATTTCCTTACCCCTTAACGCTTGGCTTTCTTGTCAGCCACGTGCCCGCGATAGGTGCGGGTACCGGCGAACTCGCCCAGTTTGTGGCCGACCATGTCTTCGTTCACGAGAACGGGGACATGCTGGCGACCGTTGTGTACCGCGATGGTCAGACCGACCATTTGTGGCAGGATCATCGAACGGCGCGACCAGGTTTTAACTGGCTTGCGATCGTTCTTCTCCACCGCCACTTCGATCTTCTTCAGAAGGTGAAGATCGATAAAAGGACCTTTTTTCAGAGAACGTGGCACTGTCGTATCCCTCTAGTTACTTGCGACGACGGACGATCATGTTGTCGGTACGCTTATTACCACGGGTCTTCGCACCCTTGGTCGGGAAGCCCCATGGCGATACCGGATGACGACCACCGGAGGTACGACCTTCACCACCACCATGTGGGTGGTCAACCGGGTTCATGGCAACACCACGAACGGTTGGGCGAACGCCGCGCCAGCGTTTAGCACCTGCTTTACCCAGCGAACGCAGGCTGTGCTCGGAGTTCGAGACTTCGCCCAGCGTCGCACGGCACTCAGCCAGTACTTTACGCATTTCACCAGAGCGCAGACGCAGGGTCACGTAAGCGCCTTCACGAGCGATCAGCTGAGCCGAGGCGCCAGCGGAACGAGCGATCTGTGCACCCTTGCCCGGCTTCAGTTCGATGCCGTGAATGGTGCTACCTACTGGGATGTTGCGCAGTTGCAGGGTGTTACCGGCCTTGATTGGGGCCAGGGCACCTGCGATCAGCTGGTCGCCGGCAACAACGCCTTTAGGGGCGATGATGTAACGACGCTCGCCGTCTGCGTAGCACAGCAGGGCGATGTGAGCAGTACGGTTCGGGTCGTATTCGATACGCTCGACAGTGGCAGGGATGCCATCTTTGTCGTTGCGACGGAAGTCGACCAGACGGTAATGCTGCTTATGACCACCACCAACGTGACGAGTGGTGATGCGGCCATTGTTGTTACGACCACCAGACTTCGATTTCTTCTCGATCAGCGGTGCGTGAGGAGCGCCTTTGTGCAGCTCCTTGTTGACCACCTTGACCACGAAACGGCGGCCAGGGGAAGTCGGTTTGCATTTAACGATTGCCATGATGCACCCCTTCCTTACTCAGCACTGCTGCTGAAATCGAGATCTTGGCCTGGCTGAAGGGAGACGATCGCCTTCTTCCAGTCATTACGCTTGCCCAGACCACGTGCGGTACGCTTGGTTTTACCCAGGACGTTGACGGTCGACACGTTTTCAACTTTTACGTTGAACAGGCCTTCGACAGCTTTCTTGATTTCCAGCTTGGTTGCATCGGTAGCAACCTTGAATACGAACTGGCCTTTCTTCTCAGCCAGAACGGTAGCCTTCTCGGAAACGTGCGGGCCAAGGAGGACTTTAAATACGCGTTCCTGGTTCATCCCAGCAGCTCCTCGAATTTCTTCACGGCCGAGACAGTGATCAACACTTTCTCGTATGCGATCAGACTGACCGGATCGGAACCCTGAACGTCACGTACGTCGACGTGCGGCAGGTTACGAGCAGCCAGGTACAGGTTCTGATCAACGGCGTCGGAAACGATCAGTACGTCGTTCAGACCCATGCCGTTCAGCTTGTTCAGCAGGTCCTTGGTCTTCGGGGCTTCGACTGCGAAGTCCTGAACTACGACCAGGCGCTCGCTACGTACCAGCTCGGAGAGGATGGAGCGCAGAGCTGCGCGGTACATCTTCTTGTTGAGCTTCTGCGAGTGATCCTGAGGACGAGCTGCGAAGGTGACACCACCGCCGCGCCAGATCGGGCCACGAGTGGTACCGGCACGAGCACGGCCGGTGCCCTTCTGACGCCATGGGCGCTTACCGCCACCAGCCACGTCGGAACGGGTCTTCTGCTGCTTGGTGCCCTGACGGCCGCCGGCCATGTAGGCCACGACTGCTTGGTGTACCAGCGTCTCGTTGAATTCGCCACCGAAAGTCAGTTCGGAAACTTCGATCGCCTGAGCGTCATTTACATTGAGTTGCATGTCAGTTTCCCCTTAACCGCGAGCCTTGACAGCTGGACGCACAACCACGTCGCCGCCAGTAGCGCCTGGAACGGCACCCTTGACCAGCAGCAGGTTGCGTTCTGCGTCTACGCGTACTACTTCCAGGGACTGAACAGTCACGCGCTCGGCGCCCATGTGACCGGACATCTTCTTGCCCTTGAATACACGACCAGGAGTCTGGCACTGGCCGATGGAGCCAGGGACACGGTGCGATACGGAGTTACCGTGGGTGTTGTCCTGACCACGGAAGTTCCAACGCTTGATGGTACCGGCGAAGCCTTTACCTTTGGACTGACCGGTTACGTCTACCAGCTGGCCTGCAGTGAAGAGTTCAGCTTTGATCAGATCGCCAGCCTGGAAATCGCCTTCTTCAAGACGGAACTCCCAAACACCGCGACCAGCGGCAACGTTAGCCTTGGCGAAGTGACCTGCCTGAGCGGCAGTCACGCGCGAAGCACGACGCTCGCCGACAGTGACTTGCACTGCACGGTAGCCATCGGTTTCTTCAGTTTTGAACTGGGTGACGCGATTCGGCTCGATCTCGATGACCGTGACCGGAATGGAGACACCTTCTTCGGTGAAAATGCGGGTCATGCCGCACTTACGACCGACTACACCAATAGTCATGTTGTAAACCTCATGAGTGTACGGGGCTTTCACCCGCTATGGCCGCCCATTTCAGAGCGTTACACGACCAGACCGAAGTCTTAGCCGAGGCTGATCTGTACTTCCACGCCTGCCGCGAGATCAAGCTTCATCAGCGCGTCAACGGTTTTATCCGTCGGCTGGACGATGTCCAGAACACGCTTATGAGTGCGAATCTCGTACTGGTCACGCGCGTCTTTGTTGACGTGCGGGGAAACCAGAACGGTGAAACGCTCTTTGCGGGTTGGCAGTGGAATTGGACCACGCACTTGTGCACCAGTACGTTTCGCGGTTTCCACGATTTCCTGGGTGGATTGGTCGATCAGGCGATGGTCAAAAGCCTTCAACCTGATACGGATTTGCTGATTTTGCATTGGATTTCAGACTCCAGGCTGTTCCCATCGGGCGCACTACGCCCGTTAAAAGGAGGCGTGATTCTATAGACGCCCCCATTTAGTGTCAACCCAATAAAAAAAGCCCCCGCTGAGCGGGGGCTTTTTCAATCGACCGAGTGATTACTCGATGATTTTGGCTACGACGCCGGCGCCGACGGTACGACCGCCTTCACGGATAGCGAAGCGCAGACCGTCTTCCATTGCGATGGTCTTGATCAGGGTGACAGTCATCTGGATGTTATCACCTGGCATTACCATTTCAACGCCTTCCGGCAGTTCGCAGTTACCGGTCACGTCAGTGGTACGGAAGTAGAACTG
>NZ_JBWXTH010000010.1:0-255946 GCF_056856075.1 Pseudomonas sp. FA-1 | reverse complement strand
GGAGCGGGAAACGAGACTCGAACTCGCGACCCCGACCTTGGCAAGGTCGTGCTCTACCAACTGAGCTATTCCCGCATTGGCGTCCCCTAGGGGACTCGAACCCCTGTTACCGCCGTGAAAGGGCGGTGTCCTAGGCCACTAGACGAAGGGGACACACACTACAACTTTTCACTCCCTGCCGCGCTTCGCTGTGTGCTTTACGCTGCAAGTGGCGCGCATTCTATGGATGCCTTGGAGGGTCGTCAACCCCTTTGTGGAAATTTATTTAAATCAATGACTTCCGTCTTTATAAGAGACCGCCGGGGGCATGCCCGAAAACTGACGTTGATTTTCTGACAGCCAGTCGGCAAGCTCATGGCAAAGCGCCAGCAGGAAAAATCCTAAGACCGCCGGACGGGCTTTCCGGCGCAAGTCGAACTCTCCTACACTCAATACAGAAAACTACTATTTACCAACGAGGCGTTAACGGTGACACCACTCCTGATCACCCTGCTCATCGTCGCAGGCATCGCATTACTGATCGTGATCGGTTATCTGAACAATGTCGTGGAAAACGCCAAGCTGGAACGCGCACGACTGAAGATAGAGCTGGCCGAACGCCTGCGCCGCTGTGGCGAAATCACCGAGACCTTTCCTCGGCAGCTGATGACCCCGGCGCTCAAGCTGCTGCTCACGCGCCTGGAGCTCAACCTCAACCAGCGCCAACTGGCGCTGGACAAGCACAACACAGAGATCAAGGCGCGCATCACGGCCTTGGAAGGGCTCATTGCCCAAGGCGAGGCCCTGCCGATCGACAACCCACCCAGCCCGATCCAGACCGAGGCCAAGGCCAAGGAAGTGCGCTACCTGCTCGAGTCGCTGCACAACCAGATCGTGCGCGCCACCCAGGAAGGCTTCCTGCAGACCAACGAAGGCAAGTACTGGGTCAAGGAAATCCGCCACCTGCTGGTACTGTTGCATATCGAGTTCTTCAACAACCTGGGCCAACAGGCGCTGCAGCAGAGCCAGCCGGCGCAGGCGCGCCTGGCGTTCGAACGCGGCGTACAGTACCTGCGCAAGCAGCAGGATCCCAAACAGTACGAAGAGCAGCGTGTCTATCTGGAGAAACTGCTGGCCCGGGCCAATGCCCTGGTGCAGGACCAGATGGAGCCGGCCGAGAATGACGAGAACGAACTGACCCAGGGGCTCAAGACCGACGACGAAGAGACCTGGAAGAAGAAGGCCGTTTACGACTGACCGCCTTCCATTTCCATGGCCCAATCGCCGGCAAGCCGGCTCCCACAGGGCCGAGCGATTCCTGAGCGTGCGCCGTTCTGGTGGGAGCCGGCTCGCCGGCGATTGGGCCCGGCCGGACAACCCAGGCTCAGGCCCTTTGCGCCCCCTTCAGCAATCGGTCAATTCCAGGAAGATCGCCGCCAGGCGCTCCAGCCCCACTTGGTCCGCCTCGCTGAAACGCGCAAGCCTGGGGCTGTCCAGGTCCAGCACACCCATCAACCGCCCGCCTTTCACCAGCGGAATCACCAGCTCGCTGTTGGACGCGCTGTCACAGGCGATATGCCCGGGGAAGGCATGTACATCCTCGACCCGCTGGGTCTGCCGGGTGGCCGCCGCCGCGCCGCACACGCCCTTGCCGAAGGGAATGCGCACGCAGGCCACTTGGCCCTGGAATGGGCCCAGCACCAATTGCTCGTCGCGGTTCAGATAAAAGCCCGCCCAGTTCAGGCCCTCCACCTGGTGATAGAGGAAGGCGCAAAACTGTGCGGCGTTGGCGATGAAGTCGCGCTCGTCGGCGAACAACGCCTGCACTTGCGCGGCCAGTAGGTCGTAGCCATCGAGGCCGTTGCCACTGGCATTGAGGTCGATCATGGTTTTTGCTCCAGCAATTGCAGCCCGACCCAGTAGCGGGCGAACTGATAGGCACAACGGCCATTACGGTTGCCGCGGCCGGTGGCCCAGCGCACGGCGAGGATGTCCAGCTGCTCGTCACGTTGCCAGCGCAGGCCGGCCGCAGTGGCCAGCTGGCCGATCCAGTGTTCGACCACATCGAGGAAGTGGTCCTGAGTGAAGGGGTAGAACGACAGCCACAGGCCGAAGCGGTCCGAGAGGGCGATCTTGTCCTCCACCGCCTCGCTGGGGTGCAGCTCGCCATCGACGCGCTGCCAGTTCGCGTTATCGCTTTCCTTCTCTGGCACCAGATGGCGGCGGTTGGAGGTGGCGTACAGCAGCACGTTGTCCGGCGCCTGCTCCAGCGAGCCGTCGAGCACACTCTTGAGCACTCGGTAGTCGCCCTCCCCCGCCTCGAACGACAAGTCGTCGCAGAACAGGATGAAGCGCTGCTGGCATGCGTGCAGCTGTTCGACCACCCGCGGCAGGTCGGCCAGGTGGTCGCGTTCGATCTCGATCAGACGCAGGCCCTGGCCAGCATGTTCGGCCAGCAGCGCACGCACCAGCGACGACTTGCCAGTGCCGCGCGAGCCCCACAGCAAAGCGTGGTTGGCGGGCATGCCCTGGATGAACTGGTGGGTGTTGCGGCCCAACTGCTCACGTTGCTGGTCGACGCCGATCAGGTCGCTCAGGCGAATATCGAGGCTGACCTGCAGCGGCAGCAGATAGCCGCTGCGGCCATCGCGCTGCCAGCGCGCGGCCAGCGTGGTCGACCAGTCGATGTCCGGGCGTGGTGCGGGCAGCAGGGGTTCGAGGCGCGCGAGCACGGATTCGGCGCGGTCGAGGAAAGCGGTCAAGCGGGCGTCCATGGGGGCTCCTGGAAGTCAGTCGGGGCCGCTGCGCGGCCCAAAAAATAGCGGCCAACCTGAAACGAACGACAGACCTGCCAGCAGCCCAGGGTGTCTCGGGCTATGCTTGCGCAGCGCAGGGGCGCGAAACCGGCTCGAAACTCATGGATATCAAGTTCACCAATCGCCTGTCATACAAGCAAGCCCGGTTGACAGTCCTGGTCGGCTGCGTACTGGGTACCTTGCTCAGTTTCATCCAGATCGGTATCGATTATGCCAGCGAAGACGCATCCATCAACCGTGAAATCGAAGCGTTGCTACAGATCACCCACGACCCGGTCTCGCGCATTTCCTATAACATCGATGCCGAACTGGCCAAGGAACTGACCGGTGGCCTGCTGCAATCGCCGGCGGTGACCCGCGCACGGCTGGTCGACAACAACGGCGCGGTACTGGCCGACTCCCAACGCCCACGCCTGGACGACCGCTACCGCCCCTTGAGCGATTTTCTGTTCGGCGAGCAACGCCAGTTCCAGGAGCGCTTGTTCCTGCCGCACATGCCCAACGAATACCAGGGCACCCTGTACCTGGAAGTCGATACCTACGCCTTCGGCAGCCGCTTCCTCGACCGTGCCGGGGTCACCTTGGTCAATGGGTTCGCCCGCAGCCTGGTACTGACCGGTATCCTCCTTGCGCTGTTCTACCTGATGCTGACCAAGCCCCTGGTCAGGGTCATCGCCGCCCTGAGCAGCAGCGACCCGCGCCACCCGCAGCCAGGCCGCCTGGAATGCCCGCCCGGCCATGAGCAGGACGAGATCGGCGTGCTGGTGAAGGTGACCAACCAGCAGCTCGTCAGCATGGCCGCGGAAATCCAGCAGCGGCGCAATGCCGAGAACCGCCTCACGCAGTACCTCAACGAGCTGGAGGACATCGTCTCGGCCCGCACCAACGAACTGAAGGCCAGCAACGACCGGCTGAGCCAGTCCAACCAGGAGCTGGAACAGGCGCGCCAGCGGGCGCTGGACATGGCCCAGACACGGGCCGCCTTCCTGGCCAACATGAGCCATGAGATCCGTACCCCCCTGAACGGCATGCTGGGCATGATCGCCCTGGCCCTGGACAGCCCCTTGGCTGCCGAACAACACCAGCAGCTGTCGATCGCCCACGACTCGGGCAAGGTGCTGGTGGAACTGCTCAACGATATTCTCGACCTGTCGAAGTTCGATGCCGGCCAGCTGGAGCTCGAACGCATCCCGTTCGACATGGGCGCGATGGTCGAGGACACCGCCAACCTGCTGTCGCAGAACGCCGCAGCCAACGTCGAGCTGACCTGCCTGGTCAGCCCGGGCTTCCCGAGCTCCGTCGTGGGTGACCCGACCCGGGTACGGCAGATCGTCAGCAACCTGTTGTCCAACGCCCTCAAGTTCACCCGTTTCGGTCGTGTCGATGTGCGTCTGGCCGCTATCGTCGGCGGCGTGCGCCTGGAGGTCTGCGACACCGGCATCGGCATTCCCGAACAAGCCCAGGCACGGATCTTCCAGCCCTTCACCCAAGCCGGCGCCGGCATCACCCGCCAGTACGGCGGTACCGGCCTGGGCCTGGCCTTGACCCGTAACCTGTGCAAGGCCATGCAAGGCCACCTGCACATCCAGTCCGAAGCCGGCTTCGGCAGCCGTTTCAGCGCCGAGCTGCCGCTGCTGGTGCACACCGAAGCCATCCCGCCCGCGCCACTGGCCGGGCGCGTGGTGGCCTTGAGCAATGCCGGCAGCGGCCTGGCTGAGCTGCTGCAAAGCCTGCTACCCGGTTGGGGCCTGGCCTACCAGCGGATGGACGAGGTGGCCCTGGCCGTCGATGCCGCGCCCGACCTGTTGATCACCGATGACCTCGAGCACCTGTTCGCCCTGCGCCCGGGACTCAAGGCACCGATCCTGCTGGTGACGGCCTATGGCAATTTCCTGACCGGTGAAGAGGTCACGCAACTGGCGCCCTTGCTGCAACTGGCCCGCCCGCTGGCGCGCAATGCCCTGTACCAGATCCTGCGCCGCGCGCTGCACGGTGACGAGCCCGACGCGCCACAACCCCACGAGCAACCCCCGCCAGGGCAGCGGCGGGCACGCGTGCTGCTGGTGGAGGACAACCCGGTCAACCAACTGGTGGCCAAGGGCATGCTGCTCAAGCTCGGCTGCGACGTGCTGCTGGCCACCCAGGGCGTCGAGGCCCTGGAGCAGCTGGAGCATGAAGCGGTGGACATGGTGCTGATGGACTGCAACATGCCCGTGATGGATGGCTACGAGGCCACCCGGCGCATCCGCCAGGACGGGCGCTGGTCAGCCTTGCCGATCGTAGCCCTGACCGCCAACGCCATGCCCGAGGAGCGTGAGCGCTGCCGCGCCGCCGGCATGAACGACTACCTGGCCAAGCCGTTTCGCCGTGAAGAGTTGCTGGCGTTGGTCGAGCACTGGGCGCCGTTCAGCGATCAAGCAGCGCCTCGATCGGCGCCTTGAGCGCGTCGGGCTTGGTACGGGGGGAAAAGCGGGTGACCTTGCCGCTGGCCGGGTCGATCAGGAACTTGGTGAAATTCCACTTGATCCGTTGCGTGCCGAAGATGCCTGGCGCGCGCTTCTTCAGCTCGACGAACAGCGGGTGGGCGCCCGGGCCGTTGACCTCCACCTTGCGGAACAGCGGGAAGCTCACACCGAAGTTGCGCTGGCAGAACTGCGCGATTTCGCGCGCCTCGCCCGGCTCCTGCTTGCCGAACTGGTTGCAGGGAAAGCCCAGCACCACCAGCCCCTGGGCCCGGTAGTCCTGCCAGAGCTGCTCCAGGCCTTTGTACTGGGGCGTGAAACCGCACTGGCTGGCGGTGTTGACCACCAACAGCGCCTTGCCGGGGAAATCGCCCAGCACTTTGTGCTCGCCACCGAGGGTGACGCAGCGGATATCGCTCAGCGAGTCGGCCATCGCAGGTCTCCGGTCAGTCACGCGGTTTGAGGTCCAGGCACACCGAGTTGATGCAATAGCGCAGGCCGGTCGGTGGCGGGCCATCGGGGAACACATGGCCCAGGTGGGCATCGCAGCGGGCACAGGTGACCTCGGTGCGGATCATGCCATGGGAGGTGTCGCGCACTTCGATCATGGCGCTTTGCTCGATCGGCTCGTAGAAGCTCGGCCAGCCGCAGCCGGCGTCGAACTTGGCCTTGGCGTCGAACAGCGGCAGGTCACAGCAGATGCAATGGTAGATACCGTCGCGCCGCTCGCTGTTGTACTTGCCGCTGAACGGGCGCTCGGTGCCCTTCAGGCGGCACACCTGGTACTGGGCCGGGTCGAGCATCTGGCGCCACTCTTCAAGGGTTTTGTCGATCTTGTGCATGGGTAACCTCGGCAGGCTGAATTTCACTCGCGCCGTCTTTCTTTATGGCGGGGGTGACACGTATATTAGTGGGCTTCTCTTGCCAGCCAGTCTGGCATGCGCTCCGCCCTTTTCAAACCTTTTGACGGCGGTGCGCCGCGACTTCTCAATCGGGATCACATCATGCAGTTCAGCAAATCGAACAAGCTCGCCAATGTCTGCTACGACATTCGCGGCCCGGTGCTCAAGCACGCCAAACGCCTGGAAGAGGAAGGCCATCGCATCCTCAAGCTGAACATCGGCAACCCGGCCCCGTTTGGCTTCGAAGCGCCGGACGAGATCCTCCAGGATGTGATCCGCAACCTGCCCACCGCCCAGGGCTACAGCGACTCCAAGGGCCTGTTCAGCGCGCGCAAGGCGGTCATGCAGTACTGCCAGCAGAAGCAGATCGAAGGCGTCGGCATCGAGGACATCTACCTGGGCAACGGTGTGTCCGAACTGATCGTGATGTCCATGCAGGCGCTGCTCAACAACGGCGACGAGGTGCTGATCCCGGCACCGGACTACCCGCTGTGGACCGCCGCGGTGAGCCTGGCCGGCGGCAAGCCGGTGCACTACCTGTGCGATGAGCAGGCCGACTGGTTCCCGGACCTCGAGGACATCAAGGCCAAGATCACCCCCAACACCAAGGCGCTGGTGATCATCAACCCGAACAACCCGACAGGCGCTGTGTATTCCAAGGAGCTGCTGCTGGGCATGCTGGAGCTGGCGCGCCAGCACAACCTGGTGGTGTTCTCCGACGAGATCTACGACAAGATCCTCTACGACGAAGCCGTGCACATCAGCACCGCCTCGCTGGCCCCGGACCTGCTGTGCCTGACCTTCAACGGCCTGTCCAAGTCGTACCGGGTGGCAGGCTTCCGCTCCGGCTGGCTGATCATCTCCGGGCCCAAGCACCATGCCCAGAGCTACATCGAAGGCATCGACATGCTGGCCAACATGCGCCTGTGCGCCAACGTGCCGGCCCAGCACGCGATCCAGACAGCCCTGGGCGGCTACCAGAGCATCAACGACCTGGTGCTGCCGCCAGGCCGCCTGCTGGAGCAGCGCAACCGTACCTACGAACTGCTCAATGCCATCCCCGGCGTGAGCTGTGTCAAACCCATGGGCGCGCTGTATGCCTTCCCGAAGATCGACCCGAAGGTCTGCCCGATCCATAACGACGAGAAGTTCGTGCTCGACCTGCTGCTGTCCGAGAAACTGCTGATCGTCCAGGGCACAGCGTTCAACTGGCCGTGGCCGGACCACTTCCGTGTGGTGACCCTGCCACGAGTGGACGACCTGGAACAGGCAATCGGGCGTATCGGCAACTTCCTGCGCACCTACCAGCAGTAACAGCGCAGCGCCCAATCGCCGGCAAGCCGGCTCCCACCTGCCCTGCGCTGCTCTCGAAAGCATCGCTGTACCCGTGGGGGCCGGCTTGCCGGCGATTGGGCTTTCGTTGGACTACCGGGAAATCTCTTACATCCTGCAACGCTCTGCCTCACAGCCCTCGTTCCAATGTCTGCCATACTCGGCCGTACACAGTTTGAAATAGTCGCCCGGTTGAATCAGCAGGACCCGCCCCTTATATAGCCCGCAGTACGCAACATTTTCGTCCGTCAGGAGAACGTAACAACCATGATGCGCATTCTGTTGTTTGTAGCCACCAACCTCGCGGTGGTGCTGGTTGCAAGCATTACCCTGAGCCTGTTCGGCTTCAATGGGTTCATGGCGGCCAACGGGGTTGACCTCAACCTCAGCCAGCTGCTGGTCTTCTGCGCCGTGTTCGGTTTTGCAGGCTCCCTGGTTTCGCTGTTCATCTCCAAGTGGATGGCGAAGATGACCACCGGCACCCAGATCATCACCCAGCCGCGCACCCGCCACGAGCAGTGGCTGCTGCAAACGGTCGAAGAGCTGTCCCGCGAGGCCGGCATCAAAATGCCCGAAGTGGGTATCTTCCCGGCCTACGAGGCCAACGCCTTCGCCACCGGCTGGAACCGCAACGACGCCCTGGTGGCCGTTTCCCAAGGCCTGCTGGAGCGCTTCTCGCCCGACGAGGTGCGTGCGGTGCTGGCTCACGAGATCGGCCACGTGGCCAACGGTGACATGGTCACCCTGGCGCTGGTTCAAGGTGTGGTGAACACCTTCGTGATGTTCTTCGCCCGCATCATCGGCAACTTCGTCGACAAGGTGATCTTCAAGAACGAAGAAGGCCAGGGCATCGCCTACTACGTGGCGACCATCGTCGCCGAGCTGATCCTGGGCATCCTGGCCAGCATGATCGTCATGTGGTTCTCGCGCCGCCGCGAATACCGCGCCGACGAAGCCGGCGCGCAACTGGCCGGCACCGGCGCGATGATCGGTGCCCTGCAGCGCCTGCGCGTGGAACAAGGCATGCCGGTGCACATGCCCGATACCCTCAAGGCGTTCGGTATCAATGGCGGCCTCAAGCACGGCCTGGCCGGCCTGCTGATGAGCCACCCGCCGCTGGAAGATCGCATCGAGGCCCTGCGCCGTCGCGGTTGATCCAGCTGCAATGAACAAAAGGGCGACTTCGGTCGCCCTTTTGTATTGACACTCAAGCGTGTGAGAGCGGTTTGCTCCGCGATTGGAGGGCAATGCCCTCCCCTTCACCGCCCCAACAGGTACACCCGCTCCACCAGGCTCACCACGCCCGCCTGCTCGAACTTCGGGCTTTCCCTGATGATCTCCCGCTCCTCGAGCCACTCCACCCGCCACCCGGCAAACCCGGCCCGCACCTCGTCGTCCGCCACCGAGAACGGCGGCCCGTCGAGTAGTGCCTGGTCATAGTCGAGTGTCACCAAAACACCCTGACAAGCGCTTGGCAGCAGCGTCGACAGCAATGCCATGTAGCGTGCGCGCATATCCGCAGGCAACGCGATCAGGGCGGCGCGATCATAGAGCCCGGCACACGCCTTCAAGTCTTGCGCCTGCAAGGCAAAGAAGTCCCCGCACCACAGCTCTACATCACCACTGCGCCACACTTCGAAAGCACCTTGCTGCTCCACCTCCGGGACCAGGCCATGTTCGCGGAAAAAGCTCTCCACCGCCCGCCGCGACAGCTCCACGCCCAGCACTCGATGCCCCTGCCCGGCCAACCAGGCCAGGTCCAGGCTCTTGCCGCACAACGGCACCAGCACGCGACTGCCTGGGGCCAGGCCCAACTTCGGCCAATGGGCCTGCAGGTAAGGGTTGACCTGCGCCTGGTGAAAACCGATCTGGTTGTCGGCCCACCGCTTGTGCCAGAACGCTGGCTCCATGCTTCCTCCCGGTTTTTCGATGAAATGCCTTGAAAACTTATATTGGATATCGATCGATGGCTGACCGAAGATGAAGCCATCTTAACCGCCAGGACTCCGTCATGCTGCCCAGCCTGTTCATTTCCCACGGCTCCCCGATGCTCGCCTTGCAACCCGGTGCCAGTGGCCCGGCCCTGAAGGCCCTGGCCAATGCCTTGGCGCGACCGAAGGCGATCGTGGTGGTGTCGGCGCATTGGGAGAGCCGTGAACTGTTGGTGATGGGCAACGCCCAGCCCGAAACCTGGCACGACTTCCATGGCTTCCCTGCCGCGCTGTATGCGGTGCAGTATCCCGCACCGGGCGAACCGGCCCTGGCCAAACAGGTCGTCGAGCGCCTGGCGACAGCCGGCCTACCGGCCAGCCTGGACGCCCGACGCCCCTTCGACCACGGTGCCTGGGTGCCCTTGTCGCTGATGTATCCAGGCGCCAGCATCCCGGTCGTCCAGGTGTCACTGCCCAGCCCGCTTGGCCCGGCCTTGCAGGTGAAGGTCGGCGAGGCGCTTTCGGCCTTGCGCGCCGAGGGTATCCTGCTGGTGGGTTCGGGCAGCATCACCCACAACCTCGGCGAGCTGGACTGGCATGCCGGGCCCGATGCGGTCGAGCCGTGGGCGCTGGCGTTCCGCGATTGGGTGGTGGACAAGCTGGCCACAGATGACCGCGATGCGCTGCTCGATTATCGGCAGCAGGCACCGTTTGCCGAGCGCAATCACCCCAGTGACGAGCACCTGCTGCCGTTGTTCTTTGCCCTGGGGGCTGGAGGGACGTTCTCGGTGGTTCACCAGGGGTTTACCCTGGGGGCGCTGGGGATGGATATCTATCGGTTCGACTGAATAAGCCCAATCGCCGGCAAGCCCACAGGATGACGCTGTCTGGGGGAGCCGGCTTGCCGGCGATTCGGCCTTTCCAACCAGGCAAAAAAATCCCCAGCCAAGGCCGGGGATTTTTTCATTGCGCCAGGATCAGTCCTCGCGGTAACGGCGCAGCTTCAGCTGCTTGCCCGCCACACGGGTGTCCTTGAGCTTGGACAGCAGACGCTCCAGGCCTTCTTCTGGCAGCTCGACCAGGCTGAAGCTGTCACGCACCTGGATACGGCCGATGGCGTCACGGGCCAGGCCGCCTTCGTTGAGGATCGCGCCCAGCAGGTTCTTGGCGGCGATACCGTCACGGGCACCGAGGGCGGTACGGCAACGCACGCGGCCTTCCGGCAGCGGCATCGGCGCGCGACGCTCGCGGTCACCACGTTCGCCACGCTCACCGCGCTCGCTGCGTTCACCACGCTCGCGCGGGGTGTAGGTCGGCACCAGCGGCTGCTCGCGCTCGACCGCAGCCAGGTCCAGGGCCTGGCCGTTGGTGGCCTTGCGCAGCAGGGCCGAGGCCAAGGCACGCGGGGTGCAGCCCAGGTCGGCGGTCAGGCGGTCGAACAGCTCGCCATGGCTGGCTTCCGACTCGGCCACCAGCGGCGCCAGGCTCGCGGTCAGCTTCTTGATGCGCGCGTCGAGCACGGCCTGCGGGTTCGGCAGGCGGGCTTCGGCAACTTTCTGCCCGGTGACACGCTCGATGACCTGCAGCATGCGGCGCTCACGCGGGGTGACCAGCAGCAGCGCACGGCCATCGCGACCGGCACGGCCGGTACGGCCGATACGGTGCACGTAGGACTCCGGGTCGTACGGCATGTCGACGTTGAACACGTGGGTGATGCGCGGTACGTCCAGGCCACGGGCGGCGACGTCGGTGGCGACGACGATGTCCAGGCGGCCATCCTTGAGCGAGTCGATGACGCGCTCACGCTGGTTCTGGGCGATGTCGCCGTTCAGCGCGGCAGCCTTGTAGCCCTTGGCTTCCAGGGCGGCGGCCAGGTCCAGGGTGGCTTGCTTGGTACGCACGAAGGCGATCAGCGCGTCGAACTCTTCCACTTCCAGCAGGCGCAACACGGCCGGGATCTTCTGGTCGGCGTGGACCATCAGGTGGGCCTGCTCGATCGCGGTGACGGTCTGGGTCTTGCTCTGGATCTTGACGTGCTTGGGCTCACGCAGGTGACGCTCGGCGATCGACCGGATCGACGACGGCAGGGTGGCGGAGAACAGCACGGTCTGGCGCGACTCGGGGATGGCCTTGAAGATGACCTCCAGGTCGTCCATGAAACCGAGCTTGAGCATTTCGTCCGCTTCGTCGAGTACCAGGTACTGGACGGTGGACAGGACTTTCTCGTCGCGGCGCAGGTGGTCGCACAGGCGGCCCGGGGTGGCGACGACGATCTGGGCGCCGTTACGGATGGCGCGCAGCTGTGGGCCCATCGGGGCACCACCGTACACGGCCACGACGTTCACGCCTGGCATCTGCTTGGCGTAGGTTTCGAAAGCGGTGGCTACTTGCAGCGCCAACTCACGGGTTGGCGCCAGGATCAGGGCTTGCGGTTCGCGCTTGCTCACGTCGATGCGATTGAGGATCGGCAGGGCGAAGGCAGCGGTCTTGCCGGTGCCAGTCTGCGCCTGGCCGATCATGTCGTGACCGGCGAGGATGATCGGGATCGACTGTTGCTGGATGGCCGACGGCTCTTCATAGCCGGTCGCCAGTACTGCGGCAACGATATTCGGATTGAGATCGAGAGCGGCGAATCCGCCGGTTTCCTGGGTCATGGGTCTGCCTCTAGGTGCATCCGCAAAGACCCATGCTCCAAAGCTGCACATGCCTTGAAAGACCAAACGGTCACCCAGGCAGCTTTGGCGGCGGGGATTTGCGAAAACGATTGAAAAAGGAACGTCTTGGGAAGGTCCGCCTAGCGGACGCGCAGCCGAAGCTGGACTCGGAGGATTTGCACCACCTGATTTTGAGGTCCGCTAAAAGACCGGCGCGTACTATACCCGAATTAGTGCAGAACCGTGAGATTTTTTTCAACGGTCAAGGCCAGCACGGAGCCATCTACTCGCTCAGGCTGAATCGATTTCGCGTCGCCCTCGCGGCATCCTGTGGGAGCGTTGGCCGCTTGTTCTCTGCGCGACAGCGCAGCCCGAAGGGCTGGGTGATCTCCCACAGGGCCCTTCTTCAACTGGCCGGCCGAACCGCCTTGATCAGGTACTCCAACGAATACCCCAAGCGCGGCGCCAACGCCTCGGCCCGCGCCCGCAGCCCGTCCAGGTCCAGCGCCTGCTCCAGGTCGGCCGGCACCAGCAGGATCACATTCCCCTCCTTCACCGGCAGCTCCCAGTAATGCCGGTGGTACAAGCCACGCAGCAACGCCGCGCCCAGAGGCCGGCCATCATCCCCGGCCCACTGGTTGATCACCAGCCAGCCGCCCGGGTTGAGCTGCTTCTGACAGTTTTCCAGGAACCCCCAGGCCAGGTGCCCGACGCCCGGCCCGTGGTCGGTATAGAGGTCGACGAACAGCAGGTCGGCCTTTTCGGCGCTGGGCAGCAGTTCCAGGGCATCGCCCACCCGTACGTACAGCCTCGGGTCGTCGTCCAGGCCCATGTATTCCATGGCCAGGCGCGGCACATCGGGGCGCAGCTCGATGGCCTCGACGTCTTCCAGGGGCAGGAACTTCAGGCAGGCCTGGGTCAGGGTCCCGGCCCCAAGCCCCAGGAACAGCGCACTCTCCGGCTGCGCATGGCACAGTGCGCCGACCAGCATGGCGCGGGTGTAGTCGTATTCCAGCCAGCTGGGGTCGGCCGTGAAGGTGCAGCTCTGCTCGATGGCGTCGCCGAACTCGAGGAAGCGGTAGTCGTCCACCTCATAGACGCTGATGACCCCGAACGCATCCTCGACCCGGGCCAACAGCCGCTCTTCCCGCTCCGTCCCCATTACCGCCACCTGCCCGCGCAAAACGGCCATTGTCCGCCAATGCCCCCGGTGCAACAAGCACGCCGCCAGCTGATACCATGGCAGGCAGCCAATAACCGACTACCGAGCCCGTGATGAACCGACCCTGGAGCCCCGAGAGCTGGCGCACCCTGCCGATCCAGCAGCAACCGACCTACCCCGACGCCGCGCACCTGCTCAAAGTGGAGCAGACCCTTGCCAGCTACCCGCCGCTGGTGTTCGCAGGCGAAGCCCGGGAGTTGCGCCGGCAGTTCGCCGAGGTCACCGAGGGCCGGGCCTTCCTGCTGCAGGGCGGCGACTGCGCCGAAAGCTTCGCCGAGTTCTCGGCGGCGAAGATCCGCGACACCTTCAAGGTGCTGCTGCAGATGGCTATTGTCATGACCTTTGCCGCCGGCTGCCCGGTGGTCAAGGTCGGGCGCATGGCCGGGCAGTTCGCCAAACCCCGCTCGGCGGGTGACGAAACCATCGGCCAGGTGACCTTGCCGGCCTACCGCGGCGACATCGTCAACGGCATCGGTTTCGATGAGCAGAGCCGCGTACCGGACCCGGAGCGCCTGCTGCAGGCCTACCACCAGGCCACCGCCAGCCTCAACCTGCTGCGCGCCTTTGCCCAGGGCGGCTTTGCCGACCTGCACCAGGTGCACAAATGGAACCTGGACTTCATCGCCAACTCGGCCTTGTCGGAGAAGTACCACCAACTGGCCGGGCGCATCGACGAGACGCTCGCGTTCATGCGTGCCTGCGGCCTGGACAGCGCACCGCAGCTACGCGAGACGAGCTTCTTCACCGCCCACGAAGCTCTGCTGCTCAACTACGAGGAAGCCTTCGTGCGGCGTGACAGCCTGACCGGCGACTACTACGACTGCTCGGCGCACATGCTGTGGATCGGCGACCGTACCCGCCAGCTGGACGGTGCCCATGTGGAGTTCCTGCGCGGAGTGCACAACCCGATCGGGGTCAAGGTCGGCCCGAGCATGAACCCCGAGGCGTTGATCCGCCTGATCGACACCCTCAACCCAGACAACGACCCGGGGCGGCTCAACCTGATCGTGCGCATGGGCGCCGGCAAGGTAGCCGAGCACCTGCCGGGGCTGATCCGCACCGTCGAACGCGAAGGGCGCAAGGTGCTGTGGAGCTCCGACCCGATGCACGGCAACACCATCAAGGCCAGCAGCGGCTACAAGACCCGGGATTTTGCGCAGATCCTCGACGAGGTGCGTCAGTTCTTCCAGGTGCACCAGGCCGAAGGCTCGTACGCCGGCGGTATCCATATCGAGATGACCGGGCAGAATGTCACCGAGTGCATCGGCGGAGCACGGCCGATCACCGAGGATGGGTTGTCGGATCGCTACCACACCCATTGCGACCCGCGGCTCAATGCCGACCAATCACTGGAGCTGGCATTCCTGATTGCCGAGACGCTCAAGCAAGTTCGCCAATAAGGCATCGACCCCAATCGCGGGACAAGCCCGCTCCCACAAGGATCACCGCTAACCCTGTGGGAGCGGGCTTGTCCCGCGATGACATCGGCACGGTCTTGCTCATTTGCGCAGCGGATCATCCCAGAAATGCCGCTCGGCCTCCTGCTCGATATCCGCCCTGCTCAAGCCCAGGTCGTGCAAGGTCGCATCGCTCAGGCTGCGCAACTCGCGGCGCTGGCGGTACAGCTCGTACCAGCGAAGCGGCCGTGCCAACAGTGCTTCCCCTAGATGGGTGAACGAAGAGGAAGGTTTGACGTACAGGGTTGTGATCTGACCTTTCATCTTGAAGCCCTCCGTGAAGATGGCTTCAGTCTCGCGCCGGGCCTAAGATCAATCCAACGAATGTTTCTGATGCAATGCATCTCGGAGATTGATGCAATGTCCCAGTACCAGAATCTCGATTCGGACGTGCTGCGCACTTTCGTCGCGATCGCCGAACAGGGCGGCTTCACCCGTGCCGGCGAGGTGGTGAACCGCACCCAATCGGCGGTGAGCATGCAGATGAAGCGGTTGGAAGAGGACATTCTCCAGCGCCAGCTGTTCGAACGCGACGGCCGCCAGGTGCGGCTGACCGCCGAGGGCCAGGTACTGCTCGGCTATGCCCGGCGCATCCTCAAGCTGCAAGGCGAGGTGTTCAATACCCTGCGCATGCCGCACATGGTCGGCGTGGTGCGCATCGGCACGCCCGACGACTACGCCATGCGCTTTCTGCCCACCATTCTTTCGAGCTTCGCCCAGGCCTACCCGCTGATTCAGGTGGAAGTGCATTGCGAGTCGTCCAAGCAATTGATGCTGCGCCAGGACCTGGACCTGACCATCGTCACCCGCGAACCGGGCAACGAGGTCGGCCAGTTGCTGCGCCAGGAGCGCCTGGTGTGGGCCGCAGCCCAGGGCTTCTGCCCGCAGGAACAGCGCCCCATGCCCCTGGCGCTGTTCAACACCGACTGTTTCTGCCGCGCCTGGACCTGCAACGCCCTGGAGGCCCAGGGCATCGACTATCGCATCGCCTACACCAGCCCCAGCCTGGCGGCGATCTTCGCCATCGTCACCGCCGGCCTGGCCGTCACCGCCCAACTGCAGAGCCTGGTCGGGGGCAACCTGCGGGTGCTCGGCGAACACGAAGGCCTGCCGCAGCTGCCGCTGGCCAATGTGATGCTGTTGCGCAACACGCAGCACCAATCGCCAATCACCGACTGCATGGCGGACTATATCGTCGAAGGGTTCAAGTGATGCCTGTCGCCGGAGGCGCGGGCCCTATGGGAGCGGAGCAAACGGTCTTGGTTGCTTGCCGGCGATGCTCCTTGGCTAGACCTCCAAGCCCAGCATCACAGCGCAGACCACCAGGAAGACACAGAACAGCGTGCGCAACAACTTCTCCGGCAAGGCGTGGGCCAGCTTCACACCCCAGCTGATGCTGAGCAGGCCACCGATGGCCAGCGGGATACCCACGTGCCAGTCGACACTGCCGTGCACACCGTAGGTCACCAACGTCACCAACGTGCTGGGCACAGCCAGGGCCAGTGACAGCCCTTGGGCAACCACCTGGGTGGTGCCGAATACACTGGTCAGGAGGGGGGTCGCCACCACTGCCCCGCCGACACCGAACAACCCGCCCATGGCGCCGGCGAAACTGCCGAGCACACCCAGCCAAGGCCAGGGGTAGCGCAGCTCGGCGCTTGGCGGCGCTACGCGCAGGAACATCCGCGCCACGTTCCACACCGCCAGGGCCACCAGGAAACCGACGAAGCCCAGGCGCATGGCCTGCGCATCGATGCCCACCGCCCAGATCGAGCCAAGCCAGGCGAACACGAAGCTGCACACCGCCAGTGGCAACGCATGACGCAATTCGATGCGGTTGCGCTGGTTGTAGCGCCACAGCGCTAGCAGCACGTTGGGTACCACCATCACCAACGCCGTGCCCTGGGCCAGTTGCTGGTCGAGGCCAAACAACACGCCCAGCGCTGGGATCGCGATCAACCCACCACCGATGCCGAACAAACCGCCCATCGTGCCCAGGGCCGCGCCCAACACGACATACATCACCCACTCGATCATCCGCGCCTCATCCGCCGGTTTGACAATACAGGCCATGCTAACGGCTCGCCGCTGGTGGGGAAACGCACAGCAGCGCACAATGGCTTTGCGTAATCCGCAAAAGCAAAACGCTTTCCCCTGTAGGAGCGGGCTTGCCCCGCGATCGGGCGCGCAGCGGCCGCGATCCGGTAAAGCACGGTCAGCCTGATGTATCGAATGGGCTGGTTTTACGGCCGCTGCGCGCCCGATCGCGGGGCAAGCCCGCTCCTACACCGGTCCGAGCTAGATCAACAGTGATGTGTGCCATGAGCCCTGACACCCTGACCGAACAACTGAGCCTGTTTCTCGATGTGCTGGAAACCGGCAGTTTCTCCGCCGCGGCGCGCCGCCACCCATTGACGCCCTCGGCAGTAGCCCGACGTATCGACAACCTGGAGCAGGCCATAGGCAGCCGCCTGTTCGCCCGCAGCACCCACGCCGTGCGTGCCACACCAGCCGGCAAGGCTTTCGCTGAGCGGGCCCGACGCATCATCGAGGAACTGCGCCTGGCACGGGCCGAGGCAGTGTCGTTGAGCAGCGCGCCGGAAGGGTTGATCCGCATCGATGCCCCTGCCGCCTTCGGCCGACGCCATCTGGCCCCGGCCATTGCGGATTTTCTGGTGGCGTACCCAGGCCTGGACGTACAGCTGCGCCTGATCGACAGTTTCGTCGATCTGCATGGCAGCCACCTGGGCGAGGTCGACCTGGTATTGCGCGCCGGCCCCTTGGCCGACACCCGTCTGGTGGCCACGCCGCTGGCCTACATGGTGCGCATCGCCTGCGCCAGCCCCGCCTACTTGGCCAGCCACGGCGTGCCGGCCTGCCCGAGCGAGCTGCCGGAGCACCATGGCCTGGACTGGGACGGCCTGGCGCCCCCCTTCGCCTGGCGCTTCACGGTCGATGGCCAAACCGGCCTGTATCGCCCGGCACGCATGCGCATGGTCGCTAACAATGCCGAAACCCTGCTGTTCGGCGCCCTCGCCGGCCTGGGCATCGCCCACCTGCCCACCTGGTTGGTCAGCGACCACCTGCTGCGCGGCGAACTGCTGCCGCTGTTCTGCGAAAACGGCCTGCCGCCACCGGAAAACAGTGGCATTTATGCACTACGCCTGGAACATGAAACGAACTCTCGCAGTCGCTTGCTGCTCGAATTCCTCAAGAGCCGTTTCAGTCCGGTACCACCCTGGGACCTGGCCCTGCGCAGCGGACTGCGCAGGTAGTGAGCGCGCCAACCATCAGCGTGCTAGATTTTCACCCTGACTTCATTCAAGGACCTGCATGAACGCCGACATCAACGCCCCTTGCGACGAGCTGCTGCTGGATAACCAGGTCTGCTTCGCCCTGCACTCCACCTCGTTGCTGATGACCAAGGTCTACAAACCTCTGTTGCAGGCCCTGGGCCTGACTTATCCGCAATACCTGGCCATGCTCGTGCTCTGGGAACAGGACGGCCTGACCGTGGGCGAGATCAGCCAGCGCCTGCTCACCGACCCCGGCTCGCTGACGCCATTGCTCAAGCGCCTGGAAAGCGAAGGGCTGCTCAAGCGCACCCGCAGCCGCGAGGATGAGCGGGTGGTACTGGTGGAGTTGACCGACAAGGGGCGCGCCCTGCAGGACGAGGCCAGGCGCGTGCCGCCGTGCATCCTGCAAGCCAGCGGGCGCAGTGTCGAACGCCTGCAGCAGCTGCAGGCGGACTTGCTGGAACTGCGCGCCAGCCTGCAAAAAAGCCTCTGAACGCTATGCTGTGGAACGCCGAACGATGAACGGCATGAAATTTATCTTGCGCGCTAAATAATTGAGCGCTAATTTAATTCCCGTACCCATCCAGCGCCACGGCGCACAGCACACAAGCGAGGCTCAAGATGCAAAAGGTCACTCCCCTGTACATCGCCGAAGCAACCTCCACGGGCGGACGCGATGGCAAATCCCGCTCCAGCGACGGCAAGCTCGAGGTCAAGCTGAGCACGCCCAAGGAGCTGGGCGGCGCTGGCGGCGACGGAACCAACCCCGAGCAGATGTTCGCAGCCGGTTATTCGGCCTGCTTCATCGGCGCCTTGAAGTTCGTGGCGGGCCAGGCGAAGCAGCAACTGCCTGCCGACAGCTCGATCACCGCCAAGGTGGGCATCGGGCAGATCCCGGGCGGGTTCGGCCTGGATATCGACCTGCACATCAACCTGCCGGGGCTGGCCCAGGCAGAAGCCGAGGCACTGGTGGAGAAGGCGCACCATGTCTGCCCTTACTCCAATGCCACGCGTAACAATGTGGATGTGCGGTTGCATGTGACGGTTTGACCGTATGGGACGCGTTGCGTCCCAATGCCGGCAAGCCGGCTCCCACAGGTACAGCGTAGTGGAGCCGGCTTGCCGGCGATTGGCAGCATCGAATAGCGCGTCATAAAAAAACCCGGCCAAAGCCGGGTTTTTTGCGATCGCAAGAAGGATTACTTCTTGGAACGGCCCTTGAAGCTGCCGTCGCGAGTGTCGATGTCGATCCACTCGTCGATCTCGATGAAGTCGGCAACCTGGATTTCAGTGCCGTTGGCCAGCTTGGCCGGCTTCATGACCTTACCCGAGGTGTCGCCGCGAGCAGCGTTCTCGGTGTAGGTGACCTGGCGGCTGATGGTGGTCGGCAGTTCGACCGATACGACTTTCTCTTCGTACATGGTCAGGGCGCAGACGTCCTGCATGCCTTCTTCGATGTACGGCAGAACGGCGTCGATGTCTTCGGCGTTCAGTTCGTACATGGTGTAGTCGGTGGTGTCCATGAACGTGTAGGCATCACCGCTGATGAAGGACAGGGTGACTTCCTTGCGATCGAGGATCACGTCGTCCAGCTTGTCGTCGGCGAAGTAGACGGTTTCGGTCTTGTAGCCGGTCAGCAGGTTCTTCAGCTTGGTCTTCATGATCGCGCTGTTGCGACCGGACTTGGTGAATTCGGCTTTCTGTACCAGCCACGGGTCGTTGTCGATCCGCAGTACGGTACCGGGTTTCAGTTCTTTACCAGTTTTCATTACGAAGTATCCGAATCTGGATGGATTTATAAAAATCGAGGCCGCGTATCATAGCCAATTTCGGTAAAACTGTACCAGCGTCGTGGCAAGGTCCGGCCGAGCGGCCTGTGCGGCGCTCCATTGGCGGGCATGTGCCTGCAGCTGCGGCCAGTGCCGGAGAACCCCGCGCCAGGCCGCGCCCATGTCACGATCCATGTTCCAGGCCCGCCAGAGCTCGACCAACGCATCTCCCGCTTTTTCTGACAGCCCTTGGCGATAAAGCTTGAGGAACGCCTCGAGTTTTTCCCAGTGGGCGTTCTCGTCCTGCACGTAGATGTGCCACAACAGCGGCTTGCCGGCCCACTGGGCGCGCACGAAGGAGTCCTCGCCACGTACGGCATTGAAGTCGCAGGCCCAGAGCAGGCGATCGTAATCGTCCTGACTGACGAATGGCAGGATCTGCACGGTCAGCGCGCCTTTGCGCCGCACATCGCCCACCCCCAGGCCGGGCTCGCACAGCCATTGGCGCACGTCGGCCAGGATGCGCCCCTCGGGCACCAGCAAATGGCTGGGCTGGCCATCTTCGGCCAAGGCATCGAGCCAATTGCTCAGTTGCGCGTTTTCGTAGGCGAACAGCGAGAGCAGCCGCGCGCCCTCCTCCACCTGCACGCCCAGGCTGCCGAGGAACGCTGTGCGTGCGGCCGGGTCCGCCTCGAAGGCCTCGCGCCGGGCCAGCAACGTACCCTCGCGCAGCAGACCGCCGGTCTTGTCGGTGAAGCCCGGGAAGAAGAACAGGGTGCGCAGCCCATTGGCCTGGGGTGAGGCCAGGCCATGGCAGCCCTCGACCCAATCCTCGGCGCTCAGGTACTCGAGGTTCAGCCACAATGCAGGCCTGGCCCGCAGGCGCAGGGCCTCGATGTAATCGGCCGGCAGCCGGCAACCAAAGGCACCGATCACCACATCGCCAGGCGCCACCGGTTGCCATTGGCCCGGCCAATGCCGCACGTCGACGCCGGCCCGCCACTGCTGCGCGGCGCCGGCATCGGCTTCGGGGCATAGGCGCACGAAGGCCTCCAGGTCGTCCACCCACAGGCGTACCGCCAGCCCCTGCTCGGCCACCAGCTGGCGGGCCAGGCGCCAGGTCACGCCGATGTCGCCGTAGTTGTCGACGACCGTGCAGAAGATGTCCCAGGTGGATTTCATACCCACTCCCTTGCCTTGCGCAAAACCGCGGATTTTGCGGATAAATGCCTCGTGGCGAAAGCATCGGCGGGAAAAAACCCTTGCCGCCGTGCGACAATGCCGGCATGAACTGCCCAGCCAGGAGGCCGCCATGCCACGTCGTCGCGAACTGAAGGTTACCCTCAAGCCCGTGCAGTTGATCCTCTGCGTGGCGCTCGGCCTGTGGCTGGGCGCCGTGGCCATCGCCCTGAGCCTGTGGCTGGCCTGGCGCTGGTGGCCGGGGCAGGTGCAGCCGGTGATCCAGGCCATGGCACCGACCGCCAGCCAACCAGCAGCACCCGCCGACGCCCAGGCCGAGATGTTCGAGCGCTACAAGGTGATCCTCCAGCAGCAGGAGGCTCGCCAGGCCGTCGAAGCCGCCCAGGGCAGCCCGCGCAACCTGAACAACCCCAGGTGCCAGTTCTGGCTGCAACAGAACCGCACCGCACCGACCGACAAGAGCCAGGCCAACGTACTGGAATTCTGCTATTGACCATGGACAAGACCACCCTGCTCTCGCGCATCGTCCAGGCCCTCGAGCATGATGTCGAGGTGCTTCGCCGTGCGGCCCAGGCCGCCTACGAGGCCGCCACCGCCGAGGAGAACATCGCCGAGAACAAGTATGACACCCTGAGCCTCGAGGCTTCGTACCTGGCCACCGGGCAGGCCCGGCGCACGGCCGAGATCCGCCAGGCGCTGCTGGCGTACCAGCAATTGCGGCTGCGCGACTACGACCCGGTGCGCGGCATCCAGGTCAGCAACCTGGTGACCCTGGAAGACGACCAAGGGCACCCGCGCTTGCTGTTCCTGGGGCCTGAGGCGGCAGGGTTGAAGATCGGTGAAGGTGAGCAAATGGTGACCGTCATCACAGCGCGTTCACCATTGGGGCAGCAGTTGCTGGGCAAGAAGGTCGATGACGAAGTGAGCCTGACGGTGGCCGGCGCCGAACAAGTATCAGTGGTGACTCAGGTCGCCTGAAGCGGCCCTATCGCGGGACAAGCCCGCTCCCACAGCCCCCACTGAATCAATGGCTTATGTGTTGTTCTAGGAGGGCTTGCCCCGCGATGGGCCCAGCACCGCTCTACGCCACTTCCAGCGCATTGAACCGCGTCGCCAACCCTTGCTCGGCGAACCGCTGCACCACGAAATCGATGAACGCCCGGGTCTTGCCCGGCAACAGCTTGTGCTCGGCGTAGTACAGGCTGATATGCCCATCGTCCACGTACCAGTCCGGCAGCACGCGCTGCAACCGCCCGGCCACCAGGTACGGCACCGCGAACGGCAGGCTGACCAGGGCAATGCCCAACCCCTGTTCGGCCACCACACAGGCAGCGTCGGAGTCACTCATGGTCATGGCCTGCTGCAACTGCAGCGGCCGTTGTTCCTGCCAACGGCTGGTCAGTGGCCAGGAGCGCACACGACCGGTCTGCGGGGAGCGGATCAGGATGCCGGCGTGTCGCGGCAAGGCCTCCGGCTGGTCGATCGGCCCATGGCGCTGCACATAGCCGGGCGCGGCCACCAGCACCCGGTGCGCCGGGGTCAGCTTACGCGCCACCACCCCGGGCGGCAGCTCGAAACCACCGCCGATGGCGGCGTCGAACCCCTGGCCGATCAGGTCCACCTGGCGGTTGTCGAAATGCCAGTCGGGGATGATCGCCGGGTAGCGCTGCAGAAACTCGCCAAGCAAGGGCAACACGTACAGCCGCCCGAACACCGTGCCCATGCTCACCCGCAAGGCGCCAGCCGGCTGGCCTTCGGCGCTGGCGAGGTTGGCCATGGCGTACTGGATGGTGCGGAAACTGTCGCTCACCTCTTCCAGGAAACGCTGGCCCGCTTCGGTGAGGGTCAGCTTGCGGGTGCTGCGCTGGAACAGGCGCACACCCAGGCGCGCCTCCAGCTGGGCGACGTTCTTGCCCACCGCGGCCGGGGTCAGGTGCAGGCGCCGGGCCGCTTCGGCGAAGCTGCCGACCTCGGCGCTGCGAATGAAGCACTCGAGGGTGCTGAAGGATTCCATGGCCATGATCATCAACCCAAGGTTTACTCTGCTGATCGCGATTGCCATCTTATCAGCAGGTAATCCAGGGTCGATACTGCGCTCATCCAAGGCATTCGGCCTTGCTTCACGCAGGAGATCAGCATGTCCAACGCATTCAACCTCGACGGTAAGGTCGCCCTGGTCCAGGGCGGTTCCCGCGGTATCGGCGCCGCCATCGTGCGGCGCCTGGCCAAGGAAGGGGCCAAGGTCGCCTTCACCTATGTCAGCTCCGCTGGCCCAGCCGAGGCCCTGGCGAACGAGATCAATACCCAGGGCGGCCATGCCCTGGCCCTGCGCGCCGACAGCGCCGATGCCACTGCTGTGCAACAGGCAGTGGAATCGACCGTGGAGGCCTTTGGTCGCCTCGATATCCTGGTCAACAATGCCGGCGTGCTCGCCGTGGCCCCGGTGACCGAATTCGACCTGGCCGACTTCGACCGCCTGCTGGCGGTGAACGTGCACAGCGTATTCGTCGCCAGCCAGGCCGCTGCCCGTCACATGGGCCAGGGTGGGCGGATCATCACTATCGGCAGCACCAACGCCGAACGCATGCCTTTCGCCGGCGGCGCCCCCTATGCAATGAGCAAGTCGGCGCTGGTCGGCCTGACCCGCGGCATGGCTCGCGACCTGGGCCCACGGGGCATCACCGTCAACAACGTGCAACCCGGGCCGGTGGACACCGACATGAACCCGGCCTCCGGCGACTTCGCCGACAGCCTCATCCCGCTCATGGCCATCGGGCGCTATGGCCAGGCCGAGGAGATCGCCAGTTTCGTGGCCTACCTGGCCGGGCCTGAAGCGGGCTACATCACCGGGGCAAGCCTCACGGCCGATGGCGGGTTCGCGGCCTAAGCCCATTCGTTGCCTGGCCCCTGTAGGAGCGGCCTTGTGCCGCGATCGGGCGCGAAGCGGCCGTAAATCAGCAACCGCGGTGGATCGAGAGACCCGATTGGCTGATTTCGCGGCCGCTTCGCGCCCGATCGCGGCACAAGGCCGCTCCTACAAGGGATAGCGCCTGGGCGGACATTTCCTGATACTGCTTCACTTTCGCCTGCCATGAGAACCACGATGAATGCCCCTGCCCTGAGCCGCGCCCTGATCCTGCTGATGGCCACCGCCACCGGCCTGGCCGTGGCCAGCAACTACTACGCCCAACCGCTGCTGCACAGCATTGCCGAGCAATTCGGCCTGGACACCGCCAGCGCCGGGACCATCGTCATCGCCGCGCAGCTGAGCTACGGTGCCGGCCTGCTCCTGCTGGCACCGCTGGGCGATATGTTCGAGCAGCGCCGGCTGATCATCTGCATGGTGGCCATCGCCACCCTTGGCCTGGTGATCAGCGCCTGTGCGCCCAGCCTGCCCTGGCTGCTGCTGGGCACGGCGCTGACCGGGCTGTTTTCCGTGGTCGCGCAGGTGCTGGTGCCCATGGCCGCCACCCTCAGCGCCCCTGACCAGCGCGGCCGAGCGGTCGGGACATTGATGAGCGGGTTGCTGCTGGGCATTCTCCTGGCCCGTACCGCCGCCGGCTTCATGGCCGAACTCGGTGGCTGGCGCAGCATCTACGTACTGGCCGCAGTCCTGATGGCATTGACCGCCATCGCCCTGTACCGCAGCCTGCCGCAACACCACACCCATGCCGGGCTGAAGTACCCAGCGCTGATCGGCTCGGTGTTCCGCCTGTTCGCCGAGGAGCCGGTGCTGCGCCTGCGCTCGCTGCTGGGGTTGCTGGCATTCAGCCTGTTCGCCCTGTTCTGGACCCCGCTGGCGTTCCTCCTGGCCAATGAGCCCTATCACTACTCCGATGCCGTGATCGGCCTGTTCGGCCTGGCCGGGGCCGCAGGTGCATTGTCGGCCAACTGGGCCGGGCGCCTGGCCGACCGAGGCCAGGGCTCGCTGGGCACCACGGTCGGGCTGGTGGCGCTGCTGCTGTCCTGGGTGCCGCTGGGCTTCGCCCAAAGCTCGCTGCTGGCGCTGCTGGCCGGGGTACTGTTGCTGGACCTGGCGGTGCAGCTGATCCATGTGAGCAACCAGAACGCGGTGATCGCGCTGCGCCCGGAAGCGCGCACGCGGCTCAACGCGGGGTATATCACCTGCTACTTCATCGGCGGAGCGCTGGGGTCACTGCTGGGGACCCAGTTGTTCCAGCGCCAGGGCTGGATGGGGATCGTGACAGCGGGCCTGGTCATCGGGGCCGTGGCGCTGGTGGTATGGATGATGGCCGAACGTCGGCGCAAAGGGGCGATGCAAGCCGCTTGAACGCGCAAGCTGCTGCAGCCCGCTCCCACAGGGCGCGCGCCGGCCGCATGTCGCCTGGCCGTTGACTTGTCGGCTGGCACAGCGCTCATTAAGGCGCAGGTCACAGCCCTTTCCCGGACAGGACGACACGATGACAAGGCTCACGGTGCAATCCGGCGATTTCTTGCAAGGTGAAGGCGAATACCGCAATGGATCGCTCATGCTAAGGACCGCGCGCAGCCCCTCCCCCGGCGAGCGCATTTCGCTCACGCGCATCCAGGACCTTCGGCTCGCCAGTCTGGAGGCCAGCCGCAGCCTCAGCGGCGCCCTGGGCTGGGGCGTGGCCGGCGCCCTCGTGGCTGGGCCGGTCGGTCTGCTCGCAGGGCTCTGGCTCGGCGGCAAGGAAGAGCAGGCCACCTTCCTGGCCACCTTCAAGGACGGGCGCAAACTGATGGCCGTTACCGACGGCAAGACCTGGTCGAAGCTCGACGATTCCTGGCGCAAACGGCAAAAAATGCCGGCCAGCTGAATCTTCCTCCCGCCCAATCGTTTCAGTCGCCAGGCGCCTGTGAAATGCAGGCGCCGGGCGCCTTCGTGCCTGCTACCATGGCGCCCTTTTGCCCGCCCACCACCTCGGCACGCCCGCTTTCAAGGAGCCCGCATGACCCCGCTTCGCCCCCGCCTGCCCCTCGGCCTGCTTGGCCTGGGCCTTGCCCTGCACAGTGCCCAGAGCCTGGCCGACGACAGCGTTACCCTGGCCCCGCTGCACGTGACGCAGATAAAGGAAGACGAGGGCTATCAGGCAAGGGAGGCCCAGGTGGGCGGGTTTCAGGCCGCGCCGCTGCTCGATACCCCCGCCTCGGTGAGCGTGTTCAGCCGCCAGCTGCTCGAAGACCGCCAGGTGCGCATGCTCAGCGAGGTGCTGCAAAGCGACGCTTCGGTCGGCGAAAGCTACGCCCCGGTCGGCTACTACGAGAACTTCAACGTGCGCGGCTTCGAGCTCAATGCCGCCAGCAGCTACCGGATCAACGGCCAGACCATTGCCGGCGAACAGAACGTGGCCCTGGAGAACAAGCAGCAGGTCGAGCTGCTCAAAGGCTTGTCAGGCCTGCAAAGCGGCGTGTCGGAGCCTGGCGGGCTGATCAACTACGTGACCAAGCGGCCCGAGGATGTGCGCAGCATCAGCGTGTCGAGCAATGAACAAGGCGAGCGCTACCTGGCCACCGACCTGGGCGGTTGGTTCGGCAGCGAGCGCCAGTTCGGCCTGCGCGCCAACCTGGCCCATGAAGATATCCGCTCCTACGTCGACCACGCCGATGGCAAGCGCGACTTCGCCTCCCTGGCCTTCGACTGGCAGATCAACCCCGATGCCACCTTGCAGCTGGATGTCGAATACCAGCATCGCGAGCAGTATTCAGTGCCCGGCTATCAGTTGCTCGGTGGCACCGAAGTGCCCCATGGCGTCGACCCCGACGACCACTTGGCCTACCAGCGCTGGGCCAAGCCGGTGCAGAACGACTCGCTGAACCTGGGCGGGAAGTTCGAGTATCGTTTCAGTGACGCCTGGAGCGGGACCCTCAGTGCGTCGCGCAGCAAGGTGGTGATCGATGACTACAGCTCATTTGCATGGGGCAGCGAGGATGGCTGGGTTCCGCATTTCAGCCCCGAAGGCGACTACGACATCTACGACTTCCGCAGCCCGGACGACACCCGACGCATCGACGAAGCACAGGCCATGCTCAATGGCCGCTTCGACGCTATGGGCGTGGGACATGAATTGACTGTCGGTACCAGTGCGCAGCGTCGCACCCTCGACCAACGCCCCTACTACAACATTGACGTCGGCAACGGCAACATCAATGAGGATGTTCCTGCCGTGCCACCGGCCACCGCGCCTGTCGGCTCCAGCGAACGTCGCCTCGACAGCCGCCAGTACGGCCTGTTCATCAGCGACAAGATCACCTTCAACGAACAGTGGCAGACCGTCCTCGGCGCCCGTGAAGTACGCTTGGACGAAAAGACCTGGGGCGAAAACGGGGTTGCCGGGCGCCATACCCAGCAGTACCAACTGCTGCCCAACGCTGCGTTGATCTACAAGCCACAGCCGGACACCACGCTGTACGCCAGCTACTCGAAAGGCCTGTCCGCAGGCGGCACCGCGCCGTGGTTCGCCACCAATGCCGCTGAGATCCTCGCCCCAACCCTGTCGCATCAACTGGAACTGGGCATCAAGCACGACTGGCAGGGCATGAGCTTCAGCGCCGCGCTGTTCCAGATCCGCCAGGCCTACCAGTACGCACGCCCGGACGGCGACGGTTTCACCTATGTGCAACAGGGCCAGCAGAAGAACACCGGCCTGGAACTGAGCGCCAGCGGCTGGGTGACCTCGCGCCTGCAACTGCAGGCCAGCGCCGCGGCCATCCGCGCGCGGGTGCACAACAGCGGCACCGACGCCTACGAGGGCCACCAGGCCATCAACGTACCGCGCCTGCGCGCCGCGCTGCAGGCCGACTACAGCCTGCCTGTGCCTGGCCTGGCGCTACTTGGCGGGGTACGCTACAGCGCCAGCAAGTACGCAAGCTCGGCGGGCAATGTAGAAGTAGGCGGCTATACCGTGTTCGATGTCGGCAGCCGGTACCGCACGCGTATCGGTGGGTACGACACCGTGTGGCGGCTGACGGTGGACAACGTCTTCGACAAACGCTACTGGCGGGACGTCGGTGACTACCTGGGTGACAACTACCTGTTCCAGGGCGCGCCCCGGACGGCGCGGTTGTCGGCTTCGGTGAGTTTCTGAGGGTTATGGGGCTGCTGCGCAGCCCAATCGCGGGGCAAGCCCGCTCCTACACGGGATTGCACGGCTTGGGGCCTACGCTTGGCTCGCCCCGCGATGGACCGCACAGCGGCCCCAAAAACCCAAGAAAAACAAAAAGCCCCCGAGCTTTTCAGCGCGGGGGCTTCTTGTGGAATGTGGCGGTGAAGAAGGGATTTGAACCCTTGATACGATTTCTCGTATACACACTTTCCAGGCGTGCTCCTTCGACCACTCGGACACTTCACCGGATCTCTTCAAGCAGTTCAGCCTGTCGAGGCGCGCTAATTTAGTAGAAGCCTTTTCCTTTGGCAAGCATTTTTTTCAGAATTTTCATGTGCTTAAGCCTGCCGGCCAAAAAACAGGGGCTGCCAGGGCAATGCTGCCAATCTGCCCTGTGCTTTTGCATGCTCTTGCGGCTGTGCCCCGACAGGGCAAGGTGCGCGGCGCAGACGCTGACCGGCCAGTCAGCCTTGCCGCTTTACCTGGGCCGCAGCGCTGGGTAACGTCATCGCCACGTTATCCAAAGGACCCTGCCATGAGCGAGCTGATTACCTACCACGCCGAAGACGGCATCGCCACCCTGACCTTGAACAACGGCAAGGTCAACGCCATCTCGCCGGATGTCATCGCCGCCTTCAACGCCGCCCTGGATCGCGCCGTGGACGAACGCGCCGTGGTGATCATCACCGGCCAGCCGGGCATCCTCTCCGGCGGCTACGACCTCAAGGTCATGACCTCAGGCCCCAAGGAGGCGGTCAGCCTGGTCACCGCCGGCTCCACCCTGGCCCGTCGCCTGCTCAGCCACCCCTTCCCGGTGATCGTCGCCTGCCCAGGCAACGCCGTGGCCAAGGGTGCCTTCCTGCTGCTGTCGGCCGACTACCGCATCGGCGTCGAGGGCCCTTACAAGATCTGCCTGAACGAAGTGCAGATCGGCATGACCATGCACCATGCCGGGATCGAGCTGGCACGCGACCGTCTGCGGCGTTCTGCCTTCCACCGTTCGGTGATCAATGCCGAGGTGTTCGACCCCCATGCTGCGGTGGACGCGGGCTTTCTCGACAAGGTGGTGCCGGCTGAACAACTGCAGGAAGCGGCGCTGGCAGCGGCGCGCGAATTGAAGAAGCTGAACATGCTGGCGCACAAGAACACTAAGCTCAAGGTACGCAAGGGCCTGCTCGATGCCCTGGACGACGCCATCGCCCGGGACCAGCAGCACCTGGGCTGAGTCGCAGCGATCTATCGCCGGCAAGCCGGCTCCCACAGGGATTTCGCAATCTTGAGCGCGGCGCAATCTCGGTGGGAGCCGGCTTGCCGGCGATAGAAGCCAACACCGCCTGGCCACCTCACCCAAGGTTTGCCCCAGACAGTGCACAGCCGTACACTGCGCGGCGACTGTCTGGTGTGAGTCGTATCATGCTCTATATGCTTCGCATGCTCCTTCTGGCGCTGCATTTCCTGTTCGTCGGCGTGGCAGGCCTGGTCATCGGCCTGTGCCGCCCGTTCAACCCCGACAACAGCCGCGTTTTCGCCCGCCTCTACAGCCTGCCTGCCGCCTGGCTGATGCGCATCAAGGTCAAGGCCGAGGTCGGCCCGCTGTGGGATCAGCCACCTGGCTGTGTCATCGTCGCCAACCACCAGTCCAACTTCGACCTGTTCATCCTCGGCCAGGTGGTGCCCCGGCGCACGGTCGCCATCGGCAAGAAGAGCCTGGGCTGGATTCCGTTGTTCGGCCAGCTGTTCTGGCTCGGCGGCAACGTGCTGGTGGACCGCAAGAACGCCTACCAGGCGCGCAAGGCCATGCAGGTGACCACGCGCATCCTGCGCGACGACACGTCGATCTGGATCTTCCCCGAAGGCACCCGCAACCCGGGCGAGCAGTTGCTGGCGTTCAAGAAAGGCGCGTTTCACATGGCCGTCGAAGCCGGGGTGCCGATCGTGCCGGTGTGCGTCAGCCGCTATACCCAGCGCCTGGGCCTGAACAGCTGGCGCCAGCGCACGGTGATCGTCCGCTCGCTGCCGCCCATCGCCACGGCGGGTATGAGCCAGCAGGACCTGCCGGCGCTGGTCGAGCAATGCCGTACGCAGATGCAGCAGTGCATCGACCGGATGGAAGGCGAGTTGGCGAACGGCTGAGGACCGAGCCGGGGCCATCACGGGGCAAGCCCGCTCCCACATAGCCTGTGCACCTGCAGGAGGATGCATCCCTGTGGGAGCGGGCTTGTCCCGCGATGGCCCCGGCGCGGCAAAAGTTGCTCTATGGCCCTACACAGCCCAAGCTGTAGCGGGTGTTCAACCGAAGAAGCGGGTAACCATGGGGCGAGTCGTGGCGTCGGCGGTGTACAGCGCCGGCAGGAAGGTCACCAATATCAGCATCGACGAAGGCAGCGAATGGGCGCGCAAACCTGGGCACTTCGTCTGGATCGGCCTGGAAGAACCCAATGCCGAGGAGCTGGCCAACCTGCAGCGCCAGTTCGGCCTGCACGAACTGGCCATCGAGGACGCGCTGGAAAAGCACAGCCGGCCGAAGCTCGAGACCTTCGGCGATGCGCTGTTCATCGTCACCTATTCGCCGGTGCGCCACGAAGGCAAGCTGGAATTCATCGAAACGCACATCTTCGCCGGCGCCGGCTACATCATCACCTGCCGCAACGGCCACTCCAAATCCTACGCCCTGGTGCGCCAGCGCTGCGAAGCGCGCCCGCTCCTGCTCGAGCATGGCGAGGACTTCGTGCTCTATGCCCTGCTCGACTTCGTCACCGAGAACTACCAGCCGGTCAGCGAGGCCATCCACGGCGAGATCGAGGAACTCGAACAGAGCGTGCTCAGCAATTCGCTGCGCGAGGAGGACATCCAGCGCCTGCACAGCCTGCGCCGCGACATCCTGCGCCTGCGCCGCTACGTCGCGCCCATGGTGGAGGTCAGCGAGGAACTGCAGCGCCTGAGCTTCCCGTTCATCGACAAGAACATGCGCCCGTATTTTCGCGACGTGCAGATCCATGTCACGCGGCAGATGGAAGACCTATCCAGCATCCGTGACATCGCCAGCCAGACCATCGAGATCGGCATGCTGCTCGAAGCCTCGCGGCAGAGCATCGTGCAGCGCAAGTTCGCGGCGTGGGCGGCGATCCTGGCATTTCCCACGGCCATTGCCGGAATCTATGGGATGAACTTCGAGAACATGCCGGAGCTGGGGTGGCACTATGGGTATTTCGGGGTGCTGGGGCTGATCGGGGTGGGCTGCACGGCGTTGTATGCCAGCTTCAAGCGGTCGGGCTGGCTGTAGGGGCTGCTAGGCAGCCCAATCGCCGGCAAGCCGGCTCCCACCTGTCCTGCGCTGCTGTTATAGACACCGCTGAACCTGTGGGAGCCGACTTGTCGGCGATTGGGCCCTGACAGCCAGGCACTTACGCCGCGTGTTCGTTGGCCTTGCCCGAGTGCCCGATGAAGCGCAGCATCCACTTGCCCACCAGATCCCCCTGGTGCTCCTCCGACAAGCTGGCGATGGCCCGCTGGTACACTTCATCCCCCAACACCTCCTGACGGGCATCGAGCAGGGCGCGGGAATAGTCGTGGACGAACTCCGGGTGCCCTTGGAAGCACAGCACCTGGTCGCGGATGTGGTAGGCCGCGTTGGGGCAAAAATCGCTCGAAGCGATCACCGTGGCGCCTTCCGGCAGCTCGGTCACCTGGTCCTGATGGCTGATCAGCAGGGTCAGCTCGGAGACCTCCGGGTCCATCCAGGGCGCATGGGCAGCCAGGGAGTAGCGGTGAATTCCCAAGCCCCAGCCCTGCTCAGCCCGCTCGGCCTTGCCGCCAAGCACCAACGCCAGCACCTGGTGGCCGAAACACACGCCCAGCAACTTCTCGCCACGTTCGTACAATTTGAGCAGGTACGCCTTGAGCGTCTGGATCCACGGGTCCGAACCGAACGAGTCGGCCTTGCTGCCGGTCACCAGATAGGCATCGAAGGTTTCCCCTTCCGGTGGATACTCGCCGTTCATCACGTTGTACACACGAAACTCGGCGGCGATCGGCTGACGCGAGAACAGCTGCTCGAACATCCTTCCGTAGCCCTGGTACTGCGCGGTCAGCTCCGGTCGCAGGACATCGGTTTCCAGGATGCAGATGCGTAACGACATAGGGATAGTCCTGAACGACGTGTGTGGGAATTTGCTGTAGAGACTGACGCGAAAGCCCGGTACAAGCAAGTAGGAAACTCTGACGAACGGTCACGAATTTCAAGCGGTTCGGCCCAGGGAACGCAGCTGTCTAGTCAGAGCATGCCAGCGAGCTGGCACATGGCCTCATAAACGAAGTGAATCAATGGAAAAACCGATAGAACAAAGGGTTCTGAAACAGGGATGACGTACGCCCTACTGTTGGTTGTATATCCAGAAAAAAGAGGCATGCAGGACCGGCGTACCGCGTACGCCGTCGCGATCGACCCGAAGCGAGACAAGGAAGCCAAGGGCTATTCAGGAATAACAACAAGAAGGCGGTCCGCCATGATCAAACAACCAAAAGTACGCCAAGCTGGGCTCATTCTCTTCGCCACGACCTTGCTGCTCATCCTGCCGAACCTGACACGCTTGTTCGGATGAAAGCAGCCGTGGCCATTGCAGGCACCGCACAGGTAATCTGCCACCCCTGACCGGTTGGAGATTGCCCATGCGTCGCTGCCTCGCCCTGCTGACACTCCTGTTCTGCCTGCCGCTGTCGGCGGCGCAACTGCACCTGGAACTCGGTGAACGCCCGCGCCAGTGGCAAAGCGAGGAGTTGCTGGCCCACCCGCAGGCCCGGGATATCCGCATCGACCAGGATGTGTCCTACAAGCGCCCTATGCACTACCGCGCCGTGCCGCTGGACGTGCTGCTCGAGGGCGTCACTGCAAGCGACCATTTGCAAGCCGTTGCCCTGGATGGCTTCGCCGCCGAGATGCCCGCCGGGCCCCTGCTGCAGACCGGCCCGGCCCGAGCGTGGCTGGCCGTGGAAGACCCGGCCAAGCCGTGGCCGGCCCTGGGCGACGGCAAGCCGAGTGCCGGGCCTTTCTACCTGGTGTGGACCAACCCCCAGGCCAGCGGCATCCGCCCCGAACAGTGGCCGTTCCAGATCGCCACGATCCGCCGCCTGGCCCCGGTGCAGGCGCGCTTCCCTGCCCTGCTGCCCGACCCCAGCCTGCCGGAGGACGACCCGGTGCGCCACGGCTTCGCCCTGTTCCAGCAGAACTGCCTGGCCTGTCACCGGCTCAACGGCGCGGGTGACGCGCAGTTCGGCCCGGACCTGAACGTGCCCTACAACCCAACCGAGTATTTCCAGGCCGGCTTCCTGCGGCGCTATATCCGCGACCCGCAAAGCCTGCGGCAGTGGCCCCAGGCGCGGATGCCGGGGTTTGCGCCCAGCGTGCTGAACGACCAGGAGCTGGACGACCTGATCGCCTACCTGGCGCATATGGCCAAGCGCAAGCCCTGAGGCCCCGCCTCTCTCATAGAACAACGCATGACCATTTGATTTGCGGCACCCTGTGGGAGCGAGCTTGTCCCGCGATTAGGCCGGGCCCGATATCACCGTCGCCTGGCAAGGGCCTCGCCCTTGATCGCGGGACAAGTCGGACCGCCGCACCGCCGCTCCCACAGAGGCAGCATTGGCCGCTTGTTCTCTGCGCGACAGCGCAGCCCGAAGGGCTGGGTAATCTCCCACAAGGAGCCGCTAGACAGTCAGGCCACCGGGCGCTCTTGCTTGACGCCCCAGCCTTCCACCTCGCCGCCAAACGGCGAGACCAGTTGCTCGAACGTCTCTTCGAAGGCACCGATTCCTCGGTAGGTGGCGTACATCACCTTGCTCAGTTCCAGGTGCCAGACGCCGTCGTCCAGTTCGCAAACCTGCGCACTGACGGACTCTCCACGAAATTGCCGGGCCGCCCGCCGGGCGCCTGCCTCGTCGGGGAACACTGCGTAGAACTCGATCGGGTGGATACGGGTGAAATCGAAACCGCCATCTTTCATCTGGCGAAGGACACTGCTGCTGATATCGTCGTTCTGGCTGCTCATGAAACGTCCTCCTGCAATGCAATGGATAGACTTTCCGTGCACAACGCACCTGCTGGCACCAAGAGGTACCCGGCAGATCGAGCTGATGCGAGACGCGAATGAAACCGACCAAGGTCCGCAGAAAAGACCCAGGCCTCGTCTGAGCGTAGTGCCTGCTGGCCACCGACGCCAGCGCAGCCGCTCAGGACAATGGGCTGATGCCAGTGATGGACACACCGCTCTGTTCCTTGAGCCAGCGTACCGTGGGAGAAGGACTGCGGTCCTGGAAGTCGTTCAGGTCCAGCTCATCGATCACCGGGAACAGGTGCGAACGGATCAGCCGTGCGGCTTCCTCATCGCTGGGGCATTGCTCGCCGTTGTACAGCAGTGAGTTCTGTACGCCGTTCTGGTCGACGAAGGTGACTTCCCACTCTTTCATTGAATCGCCCTCTCAATCAAAGAAACCAGGATGTGCTGCCTGTAACCTTGACCGTGGGCTGGAGGATTTGTTCAGTCCGCAGGGATGGCGGGAATGGTTGGCAGGACCGGCCCTATCGCCGGCAAGCCGGCGATGGGGCCGCCCTGCGGCCCGCTTGCGCTTACTTCGGCGTGCCGTGAACCACGCCCGCGGTATTGTCCAGCAGGCTCTTGGTCGCCGTCTGGATATAGGCCTCGAGGTTCTTCAGCAACGCAGGCTGCTCCGGGCTCTCGATCAGCTCGGCCTTGAACTCGCGGCCCAGCTGGTAGCGATACAGGCGCGGGGTCATGTCCTTGGACTCGATCAGGATACGATCGCCCTGCACGATCCCGACGATCTGCTCGCTGCCCGACGGCTTGATGATGCCCACGCCCTGGTCACCCTCAGGCAGGTTGAGCAGGTCGCGACCCCAGCACTGGTGACGGGTCTGGCCACCCAGGCGGCCCATGATGGTCGGCACGATGTCGACCTGGGTGCCCACGGTGTGGTTGACCGCACCGAACTTCTCCTGGATGCCGGGGGCGATCAGCAGCAATGGCACGTTGAAGCGGCCCAGGTCCAGCTCAGTGACCTGCTGGTGGTTGCCGAAACCGTGGTCGCCGACGATCACGAACAGGGTGTCCTTGAAGTACGGCTCCTTGCGCGCCTTCTCGAAGAACTGGCCCAGGGCCCAGTCGGAGTAGCGCATGGCGGTCAGGTGCTCGTCCAGGCGGCCCTGGCCGGTCACCTTCTCCACCGGCAGGTCCTTGGGCAACGCGTACGGCGTGTGGTTGGACAACGTCTGCAGCAATGCGTAGATCGGCTTCTTGCCGTCGTGCTTGGCCAACTCTTCGTTGCCGCGGTCGAACATGTCCTGGTCGGACACGCCCCAGGTCGGGTCGGAGAACACCGGGTTGACGAAGTCGTTACGGCCGATGAAGGTGGTCATGCCCTGGTTGCCGAAGAAACCGGACTGGTTGTCCCAGGCGAAATCGCCGTTATAGACGTACACGTCGTCGTAGTCACGGCCACTGAGCAACGCCGGCAGGCCAGAGAGCTTGTGACCGCCCTCCGGGGTCTGCATCAGGTATTCGAAGCCCGGCAGGTTGGGGAAGCAGGCCATGGTGGCGAACATGCCCTGGTGGGTATGGGTGCCGTTGGAGAAGAAGCGGTCGAACAGCAGCCCCTCCTTGGCCAGCTTGTCGAAATACGGGGTGATGTTGTTGGGGCTGCCCAGGGCGCCCACCGAGTGGCCGGCGAAGCTCTCCATGAGGATCACCACCACGTTCTTGACCGCCAGGGTGCGGTCGGCCGGTGGTACGAAGTCGCGGCGGATGGCGGCTTCGTCGGCGTCGACCAGGGTGTCGTTGGGGGTCAGCAGCAGGTCACGCACGCTCTGGGTGGCCACGCCCTGTTCGAGCACGGGCTTCCAGATATTGGCGCGGTCTTCGCCGAAACGGCTCTTGGCAGCGTCGATCAGGGTCAGGGTGCCGTTCAGGCCAAGCTGGTTGACGAAGTTGGAGTCGGTGGTGAAGGCGTCGCCCCAACGCATCGGCGGGCCCTGGCGCAGGGTGCCACGGGCCGCGACCACGGCCACCAACAGGATCACCATGAACACCGCCACGCGCTGGTACCAGGGCGCGACGTTACGCGAGGCGGTGGCTGCAGCGGTGCGGCCGATGCCACGGGTCAGGCGGTCGATGCCCTTGAACAGCAGGCTCAGCAGCCAGGTGCCGAACAGCCAGGCCAGCAGGTAGCGCACCACCGGGAAGCCGTACCAGAGCATGCTCATGACGGTCTTGGGGTCTTCCTTGATGTACTGGAACACCAGGCCGTTCAGGCGCTGGTGGAACTCACGGTAGAAGTCCAGTTCCATCAGGCCGAGGAACATCACCAGGCTCGAGGCCAGGGTCAGCCACAGGCGGAAGAAGCCGCGCCGGGCCATGGCCCAGGGGCTGAGCAGCGCCAGCAGCAGCGGGATGCTGATGTACACCACCACGCGCAGGTCGAAGCGCAGGCCGTTGAGGAAGCCTTCGGCGACGGTGGCATATGGCGTATCGCCGATCATGTCACTGTTGTAGACCAGCAGCGCCAAGCGGACCAGGCTGAGCATCAGCATGATCACCAGGGCGCTGAACAACGTGTAGGCGAGGTGCGATTTGAGGGTCGGCGCGAACGAAGTCGGCACGGCCCGTTGCTTCAAGGCATCCATATTAGCCATGAATGGGGGGATCCTAGAATTGCGGGTTTGCGGAAAAGGCGAAGACGCCCTGCTACCTGAAGGGCCCGGCCATCCAGCACGGCAATTGGGCCAACGCAGCATTGTGCGGCGCGGATTTTCGATAATCCAGTGTGAAAATTTTGTCACGGGGCGGTTTGTGTGCTGCCTGTAACGGCCCAATCGCCGGCAAGCCGGCTCCCACAGGTTCGGCGGTGTGTCTGAAAACAGCACAGGACAGGTGGGAGCCGGCTTGCCGGCGATTGGGCCGGAACAGCCAATGCGGACCGTTGCCGCCTACATCAGCTATCAGAACCGCAGGTTGCCTCGCGGCCCGGCGATGGCCCAGATGATCAGCCCGATCACCGGCAGCAAGGCGATCAGCAACACCCAGAGGATCTTGATGCCAACCTCGGCCCCACTCTTGAGCACATGAAGAATCGCCCAGATATCCAGCGCCAGGATGATCAGCCCGACCAGGCCATTGAATGTGGACCCCATGCGCACGCTCCTGCCAAAGGTGATTGCCGCCAAGCATAGTCGGCTATTACGTCGATAGAAGGGAATCCTTGGGCGCTAGCATCGGTCACTGGGTAGACTGCCAGCAACGGATTTACCTCGAGGTTCGCATGCCACCCGCCCAGTCCCCCACTACCGCACCTGTCTCACTGTTCAGCGCCTGGCGCCAACAAGCCACCACTGCCCCTTGGCTCAGTGCCGGGCTGGGCCTGAGCCTGCTGGCGGTGCTTGCCCTGCTCTCGGCCAGCCTGTGGAATGCCGTCCAGGGTGACCATGCCGACAACCTGCATCTAGCGGTGCTGGGCGGCCTTTCCGGGTTCGGCGCCACCGCTCTGGGCGCGGTGCTGGCAGTGGTGCTGCGCGATGTCAGCGCACGCAGCCAGGACGTGATGCTGGGGTTTGCCGCCGGCATGATGCTCGCGGCCAGCTCCTTCTCGCTGATCCTGCCTGGCCTGGACGCCGCCCGGGAAATCACCGGCAACGGCCCGGCTGCGGCTTTTACCGTGGTGCTGGGCATGGGCCTGGGTGTATTGCTGATGCTGGGCCTCGACCGCTTCACCCCCCATGAGCATGAAAGCACCGGCCCGTGCGGCCCGGAAGCGGAACGGATCAGCCGGGTCTGGCTGTTCGTGCTGGCCATCACCCTGCACAACCTGCCCGAAGGCATGGCCATCGGGGTGAGCTTCGCCAACGGCGACATGAACATCGGCCTGCCGCTGACCAGTGCCATCGCCATCCAGGACATCCCCGAAGGCCTGGCCGTGGCTTTGGCGCTGCGTGCCACCGGGCTTTCCAACTTGAAGGCGGCGCTGGTGGCGATCGGCTCCGGCCTGATGGAGCCACTGGGCGCGGTGATCGGCCTGGGCATTTCCACTGGCTTCGCCCTCGCCTACCCGATCAGCATGGGGTTGGCGGCCGGGGCGATGATCTTCGTGGTGTCCCACGAGGTGATCCCCGAAACCCACCGCAACGGGCACCAGACCGCGGCGACCCTGGGGCTGATGGGCGGGTTCGGGGTGATGATGTTTCTCGATACCGCGTTGGGGTGAGATTTTGGGGCTGCTTTGCAGCCCTTTCGCGGCACAAGGCCGCTCCTACAGGCATTCGTGATCCTCTGTAGGAGCGGCCTTGTGCCGCGAAAGGGCCGCAAAGCGGCCCCATTCATTGTCAGACGTGCACCGCGACGCGCAACGCCTCCAGCGCCGGCTCCACCTTGATGCCCAACGCCGCGCCCAGCTCCAGCACCCGCGCCAGGTCGTTCTGCCCGACCATCACCATCTGCAGCTCGTCATCGAGCAACTGGCTGAAGTTGAGCAGCACGTAGCCACCCGCTTCCTTGTTCATGGCGGCCATCTGCACCTGGATGCGGTTGAGCGCGGTCAGCGCCTCGGTGCGCGCCAGTTGCTTGGGCTTGAGGGTGAACGGCACGCTCTTGTCGAACGAATCGGTGATGCGCTCGAACAGCTCCTGGTAGCTGTCGGCCTGGAACAGCACGGTATCGGGCAGGCTGCCGAGCACTACCCACTCGCCCAGGGGGATGGGGAAGGTGTCGTCGTAGTTGATGTCCGGGTTGGCGGCCAGGAAGGCGGCCGGGTCGGCATAGGCCTGGGCGGCTTCGTCGGCGATGCGCTCGATGTATTGTTCGCGCATGCAGCCGGCGCCGATGAGGCTGATGAATTCGAGCAACTGGTTTTTCATGAGGGGGCCTGCGGCTTGCGAAAAAGTCGCCAAGGATAGCCGCAAATGCCCCCGGAGGGTTAGCCGGCCAGCGCCTGCAGGCGTGCGGCGGTGTCGACGGCGCCCATGGTCTGGGCAGCGGCCAGGGCGGTGGCGCCACGGGCATCCTGGCGAGCAGGATCGGCGCCCTGGGCCAGCAGGAAGTCGAGGATCTCGACACGGTTGAACATCGCCGCCAGCATCAGCGCGGTACGCCCGTCCTCAGCGGCGGCATCCACCGGTACGCCGTGCTCGAGCATCAGGCGGATCATCGCCAGATCGCCCTTGAACGCGGCACCGGCGATCGGCAATTGGCCGTTGTCGTTGGCGATCAGCGGGTCGGCGCCATGGGCCAGCAATACCTTCACCGCGTCATGGTGCCCGTGGTAGCTGGCGAGCATCAGCAAGGTGTCCCCCTTGTGGTTGCGCAGGTTGGCCGGCAGGCCGCTGTGCAGCAGGCGTTCGAGCATCTGCGCATCGCCCCGGCGGGCGCGTTCGAAGACTTCTTCAGCGAACGCAGCGGTTTCGTCGTCAGTCATGGCGATGGGTTGTCGGTCGGACATCGGGAACCTCCTGGCATAGTCGAGCGCCCAAGTGTTCGTCAGGCAATGCCGGGCGGTCAAAGGTTCAGAATCTATAGGGCCAAGAGGCAAACCCTATGACCCTTGCAAAATGCACTGTGCAAAATGCACGACCTTGCACAATGCACGGTCACCTCACTGCAATGGATCGGCAACCCATTGATTTTAAACGTAATTATCAACGGATCGTGGCTGGCACGGTCGCTGCAACCCTCAACTCCAGAGTCTGCAAAACACAACAGTCAGGAGTTGAGATATGGACCTCATCCAGGAAAAATTCGCCTCGGTCTTCTCCGCCTACAAGGTCGAAACCCAACCGCGTCCCGATGGCGGTATCCAGCTGACCCTGCGTGCCGCCGACGGCAAGGTCACCCGCCGGGTGCTGTCGTACGCGCAGCTGCACAGCGCGGAGCAATTGTCCTGGGCGATCAGCGCCATTCGCCGTGACTTGGCCGAACAGGCCAGCGAGTTGCCGGTGATCTCGATGTTGCAGAGCCAACAGCGCTTTGCCTTGCCGACCTATCGGTAAGCACGGAAAGCCCAATCGCCGGCAAGCCGGCTCCCACCGGTCCTGCGCTGTTTCATAGACATCGCCATACCTGTGGGAGCCGGCTTGCCGGCGATTGGCTTTAGAACTCACCCATTCCAGCAAATGCCCGGGCCGAAATATCGCCGGTATACCGCGCCTGCATGCCCTGCTCGCTGCCGAACAGGCGCAAGGCCAGGCAGAACGGGTTGTCGCCCAGATCGAACCACCGACGGGCACCGGCCGGCACCACCAGCACATCGCCCTTCTCGCACAGCACCGCATACACCTGGTCGCCCATCCGCAGGCTGAGCTGCGCACGGCCGGTGACGACTGCGAACACTTCCTCGGCCTCATGCACATGCTCATCACGCAGGTCCGCCTCGGCCGGGGCTTGGCCATCACGATCGAGCAGGCTGAACGCCACGCTGCCATATTCGGTCATCAGCTCATCGAGCAACCCACGGCCCTCGGCCAGCACCTCGTCGCGGCTGGTGCCCGGGCGGATGCGTAGCTCATGGGGGCGACGGACGAAGCGCACGCCTTGCTCGGCCAGGGTCGCGGCGATGTCGTCATGGTGGGTCAGCACCTTGTTCGGCACCTCGGGGCTGGATGTGTGGAAAACGCTGAGAATGCTCATCAGGGGCTGTTCCTGGTTTCTTTCGAACAAAGGGCAATGATAACGGCTGCGGCCAAGGCTGCGAGGCTGGCCATACCAAAGGTGAAGGCCGGGCCCAGCAGTTTCCAGCTGTAGCCCGAATAAAGCGCGCCCAAGGCACCGCCGGTACCGGACAATGCCGCATACAGCGCCTGGCCCTGCCCTTGCTGGCGCGCGCCGAAGCTGCCCTGGACGAAGGCGATGGCGGCGGCATGGAAGCAGCCGAAGGTGGCCGCGTGCAGCACCTGGGCCATGACCAGCACCACCGGGATGTCGGCCAGGGTGCCCAGCAGCAGCCAGCGCAGCGCCGCCAAGAGGAAGCTGGCCAGCAGCACGCGGCGCACGCTGATGCGCGCGAAGATCCGGCTCATGGCCATGAACACCAGCACTTCGGCGACCACCCCCAGCGCCCATAACAGGCCGATGGCGCCGCGGGTATAGCCCAGGTGCTCCAAGTGCAGGGTCAGGAAGGTGTAGTAAGGGCCGTGGCTGAGCTGCATCAGCGCCACGCAGGCATAGAACGCCAACACCCCTGGCGCCGCCAGTTGGCGCAGGAAGCCCCCCGCCCCCTTGCGCTCGGCCTGTTCCACCGGCTGGGCATTGGGCACCCAGAGGCTGGCGAGGAAGATGCCAGCCATGATCGCCACCAGCGCCACCGGGTAGATGTCCAGGCTCAGCCACTCGAACAGCCGGCCCAGGCCGACCACGGTGAGGATGAAACCGATCGAGCCCCACAGGCGCACCTGGCTGTAGCGGGCGGTCTGGCCGTGCAGGTGGGCCAGGGTGATCACTTCGAACTGGGGCAGCACCGCATGCCAGAAGAAGGCATGCAGGGCCATCACCAGTGCCAGCCAGGCGTAGCTCTGGTCGACGAAGATCAGCGAGAAGGTCGCCAGGGTAGACAACGCCCCCAGGCGCACGATGAGCAAGCGCTGGCCGCTGCGGTCACCCAGCCAGCCCCACAGGTTGGGGGCGATGCAGCGCATCAGCATGGGAATGGCCACCAGCTCGCCGATGCGAGCCGGGGAGAAGCCCAGATGGTCGAAGTACAGCGCCAGGAACGGGGCGGTGGAACCGAGCAGGGCGAAATAGAAGAGGTAGAAACTGGACAGGCGCCAGTATGGGATCGGGGGCATGATTGGCCTTGTGAGGTCCCTGTGCCGGCTCAATCGCGGGACAAGCCCGCTCCTACAAGGGCTGCGGAGAACCTGTGGGAGCGGGCTTGCCCCGCGATTGGGCCGGTTCAGGCAACCTGTACCTGACTGACGAACACCGTTCTCAGAGCTGGCCCAGCACCGGGGTGTTCACCTTCACGTCGGCGTTCTGTGCTCGGTGACGCAGCAGGTGGTCCATCAGCACGATGGCCATCATCGCCTCGGCGATAGGCGTGGCGCGGATGCCCACGCACGGGTCGTGACGGCCCTTGGTGACCACCTCCACCGGGTTGCCCTCGATATCGATGGAGCGCCCGGGCACGGTGATGCTGGAGGTCGGCTTGAGCGCCAGGTGGGCGACGATCGGCTGGCCAGAGGAAATGCCGCCGAGGATGCCGCCTGCGTTGTTGCTGAGGAAGCCTTGCGGGGTCAGCTCGTCACGGTGCTCGGTGCCGCGTTGGGCGACACTGGCGAAGCCCGCACCGATTTCCACGCCCTTGACCGCGTTGATGCTCATCAGCGCATGGGCAAGCTCGGCATCCAGGCGGTCGAAGATCGGCTCGCCCAGGCCCGGCATCACGCCTTCAGCGACCACGGTGATCTTGGCGCCGACCGAGTCCTGGTCACGGCGCAGCTGGTCCATGTAGGCTTCCAGTTCCGGCACCTTGTCTGGGTCGGGGCTGAAGAAGGCGTTGTGCTCCACCGAGTCCCAGCTCTTGAACGGGATTTCGATCGGGCCCAGCTGGCTCATGTAGCCGCGCACGCGGATGCCCTGGGTGGCCAGGTACTTCTTGGCGATGGCTCCGGCAGCCACGCGCATGGCAGTCTCGCGGGCCGAGCTGCGGCCACCACCGCGGTAGTCGCGCAGGCCGTACTTGTGGTGGTAGGTGTAGTCGGCGTGGGCCGGGCGGAACAGGTCCTTGATCGCCGAGTAGTCCTTGGACTTCTGGTCGGTATTGCGGATCAGAAGGCCGATCGAGCAGCCGGTGGTGCGGCCTTCGAACACGCCCGAGAGAATCTCCACTTCGTCCGCTTCCTGGCGCTGGGTGGTGTGCCGGCTGGTGCCCGGCTTGCGCCGGTCGAGGTCATGCTGCAGGTCGCCCAGGGTGATTTCCAGGCCTGGCGGGCACCCATCGACAATGGCGACCAACGCCGGGCCGTGGCTTTCGCCAGCGGTGGTGACAGTGAACAGCTTGCCGTAGGTATTGCCGGACATGGACGCTCCGCGAATCTGCCTGAATTTGAAGGAGGCAGGCAGTATACGGAAAACTCCGCTGGATAGGTTGCCTGTACTGGCCCAATCGCGGGGCAAGCCCGCTCCCACAGGTTTACCGCAGCGCTTGTAGGAGCGGGCTTGCCCCGCGATTAGGCCAGTACAGGCGAACACCGAACCAGAACCTTCCGCCAAGCCCCCGGTCCAACCGACATCCCTCCAAGTAGTAGCCCAATGATGTCGCGCCTCGCCGCCCTCCTCCTGCTGCTGTGCACCAGCCTCGCCCAGGCCGCCGCCCCCACTGTCCTGCAACGCCCCATCGACTTGGACACCGGCCAGGGCGTGCTCCATGGCAGCCTGTTGCTGCCCCAGGAGCAGACGCCGCCACCGGTGGTGCTGATCGTCGCCGGCTCCGGCCCCACCGACCGCAATGGCAACAACCCCGCCAGCGGCCGCCTGGACAACCTCAAGCGCCTGGCCCTGCTGCTGGCCGGCGAGCACATCGCCAGCGTGCGCTTCGACAAGCGCGGCGTGGCCGCCAGCCAGCCGGCCACCCCCGACGAGCGCGACCTCAGCGTCGAGCGCTACGTAGCCGATGTCGTGGCCTGGGGCCGAATGCTCAAGGCTGACCCGCGCTTCGGCCCGTTGATCCTGCTCGGCCACAGCGAAGGTGCGCTGATCGCCAGCCTGGCTGCCGAACAGGCCGGCGCCAGCGCGGTGATCACCGTGGCCGGCAGCGGCAGGCCGGTGGCGGACGTGCTGCGCGAACAGCTGGCCCAGCGCCTGCCGCCTGCGCAACTGGCGCAGGGCAATGCCGTGATCGACCGGCTACAGGCCGGGCAGACCACCCTCGACGTGCCCGCGCCGCTGCGCGAGGTGTTCCGCCCGAGCGTGCAGCCGTACCTGATCTCATTGTTGCGCCAGGACCCGGCGGCGGCCTTCGCCCGCCTGCCAATGCCAGCACTGATCCTCCAGGGCCGCAACGACGTGCAGGTGGAGGTCGCTGACGCCGAGCGCCTCAAGGCGGCCAAGCCCGATGCGCAGTTGGTGGTGATCGAGGGCATGAACCACATGCTGCGCATCAGCCCTCGGGACATGAGCCAGCAGCGTGACAGCTACCGCAACCCAGCGCTGCCGCTGGCCCGGGAGCTGGGGGAACGGATCGTCGCGTTCGTTCGCCAGGTGGCACGGGAGTAGATCGGGTTCAGGAAGTCGTTTTCGCTGCCGATAACGGGGGTTATCGAGGCGGTGCTTCGGGGCCGCGTTGCGGCCCCGTATCCCGCCCACCGTGCATTCGAGGACACCCCTGATGACCGACGCCCCCGCCGCCGTTGAGGCGGACGAAGAGCCACAAGCCCCTGAAAGCGCCCCGCTGCCCTGGGAAGACCTGGCCCCGGAACACTTCCAGCTGCTGCGCCTGGCGCCGCTGCCCACCGAACGCACCAGCGGCGCGCGGCCGCTGCGCTTCGTCGAATTTGGCCATGCCGAACGCCACAGCAAGGAACACAGCCTGTTGCGTCTGGTGATCCGCCTGCCTGGGCAGAAGGTGCGCAAGGAACAGAACCACCTGGACATCCGTGTCGACCACGATCAGCGCCTGGTGTGCATCGGCGGCGACAGCGGGCTGCAGCTCGAGCCGCTGAACCGCGGCCTGGGCCGCTTCCTGCTCGGCCAGGCGGTGCAATGGCTGCAGCGGCGCTGGTCGCATTACCAAGTCCAAGGCATGAGCCTACCGAGCAAGGACGCCCTCAACGAAGACAGCCGCCTGCGTCGTGATCATGTGCTGCGCGGCGCGGGCCTGGACGTGGAATACGCCGACGGGCAACTGCTCAAGGCGCGAATCGTGGAGACCCCGGTGGGGCAGCTCAAAGGCAGCTGGAACGGCGAGAAGGTGCAGCGCGTCGACATCCTCGAAGCGGCGGGCATGTTGCAGCAGGCCGAACAGCAGTTGCTGGAGAAGGAAGCGCAACTGCGCGAGCGCGATGAGCGGGTGGCCAAGTACCGGCGCGAGGACAGCGGGCTGCGCTTTACCATCACCTGCCTGGTGGCGTTCGCGGTGTTCCAGGCCGGGTTGTTGATCTGGATCGCTACGCGCTGAGCGTGTACGGGGGCCGCTTTGCGGCCCTTTCGCGGCACAAGGCCGCTCCTACAAGGGGATGCGATCTTCTGTAGGAGCGGCCTTGTGCCGCGAAAGGGCTGCAAGGCAGCCCCACTTCATCACACCCTGGAGCGGAACAGCTCCCGATGCTGCCGGCACTGCTCGGCCGTCAGCATGAACACGCCATGCCCGCCACGCTCGAACTCCAGCCAGGCGAAGTCCACCTCGGGGTACAACGCCTCCACATGCACCTGGCTGTTGCCCACCTCGACGATCAACAGCCCCTTCTCGGTCAGGTGGTCGGCCGCCTCGGCGAGCATGCGCCGCACCAGGTCCAGGCCGTCGTTGCCGCAAGCCAGGCCCAGCTCGGGTTCGTGGTGGTACTCGGCCGGCATGTCGGCGAAGTCTTCGGCATCGACATACGGCGGGTTGGACAGGATCAGGTCGAAACGTTGCCCCGGCAGCCCGGCGAAGCCATCGCCCTGCACGGTGTAGACCCGCTCCTCCAGGCCATGGCGCTCGATGTTCTGGTTGGCCACTTCCAACGCCTCGAAGGACAGGTCGGCCAACACCACTTCAGCCTCGGGGAACACGTCGGCGGCGACGATGCCGATACACCCGGAGCCAGTACACAGGTCGAGGATGCGCGCCGGCTCGGCCGCCAGCCAGGGCTCCAGGCGTTTCTCGAGCAGTTCGCCGATGGGCGAACGAGGCACCAGCACACGCTCATCGACCAGGAACGACATACCGCAGAACCACGCCTCGCCCAGCAGGTAGGCCGTAGGCACGCGGTCTTCGATACGACGCTTGAGCAGGTGCTGCAGGCGCACCCGCTCGTCATCTTCCAACTGGCAATCCAGGTAGCTGTCGGCCACTTCCCACGGCAGGTGCACGGCCCCCAGCACCAACAGGCGGGCTTCGTCCCAGGCGTTGTCGGCACCGTGGCCGAAGAACAACTCGTGCTCATGGAAGCGGCTGACCGCCCAGCGGATATGGTCGCGCAGGGTGCGCAGACGGGATGTGATCACGGGGGACTCCTTTTCAGACAGTACAAAAGTCTAACAGCCCGCCGCCGCAAATGTTCCCCCGGAATCCTCCGCCGGTAGCCAGAAGCCAGTAACCATGCCGCCTGCAATGTCAACCATTCACATTGTCGCCGTTGCAGGGGAGAATAGGTATACAAAAGCCCTACCCAAGGAGCCCTTGATGTCCGTTCCAACCACGATGTTCCGCCTCAGCGGCCGCGACTACCCGCCGGCCAAGCTGGGCCAAGCCAGCCTGATCATCATCGATGCGCAAAAGGAGTACCTCAGCGGTCCCCTGGCGCTGTCGGGCATGGACGAGGCCGTGGCCAACATCGCCCGGTTGCTCGACGCCGCACGCAAAGCCGGCCGTCCGATCATCCATGTCCGCCACCTGGGCACCGTCGGCGGCCTGTTCGACCCTCAGGGCGCCCGTGGCGAGTTCATCCCGGGCCTTGAGCCGCGCGAAGGCGAAATCGTCATCGAAAAGCGCATGCCCAACGCGTTCAAGAACACCAAGCTGCACGAGACGCTGCAGGAGCTGGGCCACCTGGACCTGATCGTCTGCGGCTTCATGAGCCACTCCAGCGTCAGCACCACCGTACGCCGCGCCAAGGACTATGGTTATCGTTGCACCCTGGTCGAGGATGCCTCCACCACCCGCGATCTGGCCTTCAAGGATACGGTCATCCCGGCCGCACAGATCCACCAGTGCGAAATGGCCGTGATGGCCGACAACTTCGCCTGCGTCGCCCCGACCGCCAGCCTGATCTGAGGCGGAACCCAAGGGCCGACCCCAGGTCGAATTCCGGATACCCACAGAGGACATCGGAATGAAGCTCAAAGGCAGTTTCGACGCCAAGCGCCTGCGCCAGCGCGAGCCGCGCAACTGGGGCGCGCGCCTGGCGGCCGGCCTGTCCGCCCTGGTGGCGACCCTGGGAATCCTCTTGGCCATGGCCGGCATCGCCGGCCTGTTGGGCAACTACGATGCCCTGGCCGAACTCAATGCCAATCGCCCCCTGGCCGTGACGCTCACGGTCGGCGGGCTGGTGCTGCTGTACCTGGGCGTGCGTTTCTGGCGGCGCAGCCGTATCCGCCTGCGCCGTGGGCATGGGCTGAACCTGGCGCCGCACCTGATGAAAAAGCACGACTGACGGTGTGATCACCGGCTTCCCCCTGTAGGAGCGGCCTTGTGCCGCGAAAGGGCCGCGCTGCGGCCCCAGCAATTTATGCTGCGGCCCAGATCCTGGGGCCGCTTCGCAGCCCTTTCGCGGCACAAGGCCGCTCCTACATACAAGCGCTTTCGCGTACACTACGCCGCCCACGTGGAGGCAGCATGCAAGACGACGATTTTTCCCTGTTCCGGGCCGAGATCCGCGGCGTGAAACCGATCAAGCACGACCGCGCCGATGTCGGCAAGCCCAAGGCCGACCGCAAGCAGCTGGCCGGCCTGCGCCAGGCCGCGACGGTGCGCAGCGACCAGCCCTTGGTGATCGACGGCCTGTCCGACCAATTCGTCATCGATGTGGGCGCCGAGGACGAGCTGATGTGGCGTCGCGACGGCGTGCAGGAAAGCCAGATCCGCAAGCTCAAGCTCGGCCAGATCGCCTTCGAAGGCAGCCTCGACCTGCACGGCATGACCGTGGAGCGGGCCCGCGAGACGCTCTGGGACTTCATCGCCGAAGCCACCAAGCTGGAAGTGCGCTGCGTACGCGTCACCCACGGCAAGGCCGCGCGCCTGGATGGCAAGCGCCCGATGATCAAGAGCCACGTCAACACCTGGCTGCGCCAGCACCCGCAGGTGCTCGGCTTCGCTTCCTGCCAGCCCCGCCACGGCGGCACGGGCGCGGTGTACGTGATGCTCAAGCGGACCATGCTCGAAGGCCGCGACGAGTGACGCCGTGCTTGCAGCATGGCCCTGGCCGCCGTACCCTTCGTCTTTGCGATTAATCCCCACAGGTAGATCCATGTCCCTGGAACAGAACTACACCGAGATCCTCAGCCAGCTCGGCGAGGACGTCTCCCGCGAAGGGCTGCTCGATACGCCCAAGCGGGCCGCAAAGGCCATGAAGTACCTTTGCCGCGGTTATGAACAAACCCTGGAAGAAGTCACCAACGGCGCGTTGTTCACCTCCGACAACAGCGAGATGGTGCTGGTCCGGGACATCGAGCTGTACTCGATGTGCGAACACCACATGCTGCCCTTCATCGGCAAGGCCCATGTGGCCTACCTGCCCAAGGGCAAGGTCCTGGGCCTGTCGAAGGTCGCGCGCATCGTCGACATGTTCGCCCGCCGCCTGCAGATCCAGGAAAACCTCAGCCGCCAGATCGCCGAGGCCGTGGAGCAGGTGACCGGCGCCGCCGGCGTGGCCGTGGTGATCGAGGCCAAGCACATGTGCATGATGATGCGCGGTGTGGAAAAACAGAACTCGACCATGATCACCTCGGTGATGCTCGGCGAATTCCGCAGCAATGCGGCGACCCGCAGCGAGTTCCTCAGCCTGATCAAGTGATCGGCCGGTGATTGCGAGCCGACCCTTGGGGGTCGGCTTTTTCATGTCTTCAGGAGTTGCCCATGATCGTCAAAGCCTTGCGGGTCGGCCTCGGCCAGCTCATCGTGTTCGGCGACTGGATCAGCCGCCCGGCCAAGCGCAAGCGCGACGCCGCGGCCCAGGCCCGTGTCGAGCAGGAGGCCAAGGGCCTCGCGCTGTACCAGTTCCATGCCTGCCCGTTCTGCGTCAAGACCCGCCGCACCCTGCACCGCCTGAACGTGCCGGTGCAGTTGCGCGATGCGAAGAACGACCCGGTACACCGCCAGGCCCTGCTTGAGGGCGGCGGCCGGGTGAAGGTGCCGTGCCTGCGGATCGAGGAAGCGGGCAAGGTGACCTGGATGTACGAGTCCAAGGACATCATCGCCTACCTGGACAAGCGGTTCTCGGCGATCTGACCAGCCTGCAGCTGCCTGTACCGGCCCTATCGCCGGCAAGCCGGCTCCCACAGGGGATACCTGCACCGAACCTGTGGGAGCCGGCTTGCCGGCGATAGGGCCAGCACAGGCAACACAACAGCCTGGGTCAATCGACCATCGGCACATGCCGTGGATGGCTCGCCACCCGCGCCAGCCAGGCCTGCACCGCCGGGTACTCGGCCAGGTCGAACCCACCCTGATGGGCCACATGGGTGTAGGCGTACAACGCCACATCGGCGATCGAATACTGCTCTCCCACCAGGTATGGCGTCATCTGCAGCTGCCGCTCCATCACTTTGAGCGCTTTGTAGCCGCCCTTGTGCAGCTTGCGATACTCCTCCACACGCTCATCCGGCAAGCCCAGGTAGAACTGGATGAAGCGCGCCACGGCAATGTAGGGCTCATGGCTGTACTGCTCGAAGAACTGCCACTGCAGCACCTGGGTGCGCAGGCGCGGTTCGCTGGGCAGGAACTCGCTGCCGTCGGCCAGGTAGTTGAGGATGGCGTTGGACTCCCATAAGCAGGTACCGTCCTCTAGCTGCAGCACCGGCACCTTGCCGTTGGGGTTCATGGCCAGGAACTCGGGCGTCTCGGTCTCGCCCTTGAGAATGTCCACTGGATGCCATGTGTAAGGGCGGCCCAGCAGGTGCAGCATCAACTTGACCTTGTAGCAGTTACCCGACTGGTAATCCCCATAGACCTTGTACATCACCCCTTCCCTCTCGTGCAGTTGCGCAATCGTGCCCAATAGTTGGCGACTGTACGGCTAAATGCAATGGTTGCTGTATGGCAAGCATTGCGCCGGGTCACGGTACGCTGAAAAAACTGCTTACACGTTTACAAGGACTTTTCCATGACCGATGCCACCTCCGCGCCGTTGCGCCCCCTGGCAGACAGTTCCCCGTCAGCCGTCGTCGCCGGCTTCATCGCCATGCTCACCGGCTACACCAGCTCGCTGGTGCTGATGTTCCAGGCCGGCCAGGCCGCAGGCTTGACCAATGCGCAGATCTCCTCATGGATCTGGGCCCTGTCGATCGGCATGGCGGTGTGCAGCATCGGCCTGTCGCTGCGCTACCGCACGCCGGTGACCATCGCCTGGTCGACTCCGGGCGCGGCGCTACTGATCACCAGCCTGGGCGGGGTCAGCTATGGCGAGGCCATCGGCGCCTACATCACCTGCGCAGTGCTGGTGCTGGTCTGCGGCCTGACCGGCAGCTTCGAGCGCCTGGTGCGGCGTATCCCGGCGTCGCTGGCCTCGGCCTTGCTGGCTGGCATCCTGTTCAAGATCGGCAGCGAGATCTTCGTCGCCGCCCAGCACCGCACCGTGCTGGTGCTGGGCATGTTCTTCAGCTACCTGGTGGTCAAGCGCCTGTCGCCGCGATATTGCGTGCTGGCCGCGCTGCTGGTGGGCACGGCGCTGTCCGGCGCCCTGGGCCTGCTGGACTTCAGCGGCTTCCACCTGGAGGTGGCGAAGCCGGTGTGGACCACCCCGAGCTTCTCGCTGGCGGCGACCATCAGCATCGGCATCCCGTTGTTCGTGGTGGCCATGACCTCACAGAACATGCCGGGCGTGGCCGTGCTGCGCGCCGACGGCTACCAGGTACCGGCCTCGCCGCTGATCTCGGCCACCGGCCTGGCCTCGCTGCTGCTGGCGCCGTTCGGCTCCCATGGCATCAACCTGGCAGCGATCAGCGCGGCGATCTGTACCGGGCCACATGCCCATGAAGACCCGAGCAAGCGCTACACCGCCGCGGTGTGGTGCGGGATCTTCTACGGCATCGCCGGCGTGTTCGGGGCCACGTTGGCGGCACTGTTCGCGGCGCTGCCCAAGGAGCTGGTGCTGTCGATCGCCGCGCTGGCGCTGTTCGGTTCGATCATGAACGGATTGAGCGTGGCCATGGGCGAGGTGCGCGAGCGGGAGGCGGCGTTGATCACCTTCATGGTCACGGCCTCGGGGTTCACCTTGTTTTCCATCGGCTCGGCGTTCTGGGGGATCGTGGCGGGGGTGCTGACCTTGCTGATCCTGAGCCCACGCAAGGCCTGAAACCCACGCAAATCCCTTTGTAGGAGCGGCCTTGCGCCGCGAAAGGGGCGCGAAGCGGCCCCAGGATCTGCGCCATGGCACAGAATGTCGGGGGGCCGCTTTGCGGCCCTTTCGCGGCGCAAGGCCGCTCCTACAGAGGACGTGTCTGCGCTTTACAGCCGGAAATGCCCCACCATCCCTTTCAGTTCATCGCCCAACTGCGCCAGCGCCACACTGGACCGGGCATTGTCCTGCATGGCCAACGCCGCCTGGTCGGCACTGCCGCGGATCTGCGTGACGCTGCGGCTGATTTCCTCGGCCACCGAACTCTGTTGCTCTGCCGCCGCGGCGATCTGCTGGTTCATCTGCTGGATCAATGAAACCGCTGCGGCGATGCTGCCCAGCGCACTTTCGGTGTGCAGGGCGTCGGCCACCGCCAGGCGCACCAGCTCGGTACTGCCACGGATCTGCGCCACCGATTGGGCCGCATTGCCACGCAGGCTGGCGACCAGGCGCTCGATCTCCTCGGTGGACTGCCGGGTGCGCCGGGCCAGGGCCCGCACCTCATCGGCCACTACCGCGAAGCCACGGCCCTGCTCCCCGGCCCGGGCTGCTTCGATGGCCGCGTTGAGCGCCAGCAGGTTGGTCTGCTCTGCCACGCTCTTGATCACTTCGAGCACATCGCCGATGGTGTGGATCTCGTCGCTGAGGCTGTCGATGCTGGCGCTGGCCGTCTCCGCCGCCGCCGCCAGCTGCTCGATGCGCTGCATGCTCTGGCGCACCACCTGCTGGCCGGACTCGACCTTGTCGTCGGCGCTCTGCGCGGCCTGGGCGGCCTCCTCGGCATTGCGCGCCACATCGTGCACGGTGGCGGTCATCTGCTGCATGGCCGTGGCCACCTGCTCGGTTTCTTCCTTCTGGCTGCCCACCTCGCGGTTGGTCTGCTCGGTGACCGCCGACAGCGCCTGGGCGTTGCCGGCCAACTGTTCGATGCCCTGCTGCAGGCCGCTGACGATGCCGGACAGCCCCGCCGCCATCTGCTGCATGGCCAGGGTCAGCTGGCCGACTTCGTCGCGCCGGGTGGTTTCGGTGTCGATCGCCAGATCGCCCGCAGCGATGCGCTGGGCCCGGGCGATCACACGCTTGAGCGGGCCGACCACCGCACGGGTGATCAACCAGGCGGCCAGCACGCCGGCCAACAGCGCCAAGGCCGTGGCCAGGCCGATGGCGACGGTGCTGCGGGCCAGCTCGCCCTGCATGGCCTGCTCCTGGGCGGCGTAGGCCTGGTCGACCCGCGCAGTGACCTGTTCGGCGCGGGCCTGAAGCTGCGCCTTGATGCCCTGCTCCTTGGCCAGCAGGTCGGTGTATTCGTTGAGCTTTTCCGAGAAGCTGGCGATGTGCCCGGCCACTTCACCTAGCACGCTCTGGTAACCGGCATCGGCCACCGAGCCCTTGAGCTGCTCGACCAGCGCGCCGGCCTCGACGGTCTGGGCGATGCGCCCTTCGTTGACCGCCTCCTCGCCCTTGCGCCCCTGCTCCAGGCGCACCCGCGCCTCGTCCATGGCCTGCAGCATCAGCCGCGACACCTGGGCTACCTGCCCGGCCTGCTCGAGGAACTCGCTGCCCTGCTGGCCCTGGGACTGCTTGAGGGTATAGGTGCCGTCGTCGGCCAGGCCCATCTGCAGCACATCGAGGTTGTTGGCCACGCTGGACACCGACCAGCTGGCCATGTCCAGCGCCAACTCCTTGGCCTGCACCGCTTCGACGAAGACGTCGAAGGCCTGGCCGTAGGCGCTGAGGTCGGCTTGGGCGGCGGCCAGGGCGGGCAGGCTGCCGGCGCGCTCGACCAGGCTTTTCAGGTCGTTGCGCAGGGCTTCGGCTTCCTTGATGTCCGAGCGCAGGGCGAAGGATTGCTCATGCTGGCGCAGCTTGAGCAGGTCGGTGTTGAACTGGCTCATCTGGCGCAGGCTGTCGAAGCGCTGGCCGACGCCGTGGAGGGCGAAGATACCGATGGCGGCGACCGCCAGGGTCAGCAGCAGGACCAGGGCAAAGCCCAGGCCGAGCTTGCGGGCCATGCCCAGGTTGGCCAGAACACCGTGTTGGGTTGCCCTCATTGCCTTTTCCCCCTGCGTTTTAGGGCCGCTGTGCGGCCCATCGCGGGGCAAGCCCGCTCCTACAGGAATGCGCGAACCCTGTAGGAGCGGGCTTGCCCCGCGATGGGCTGCAAAGCAGCCCTTTTGTTATCGACCAAGAGTGGCAACAGCTGGCCTCTGTCCACAAGGCCCAACCCTCACAATGGTGTCAAATAGCTATGACCCTGTCGCTTTCAGCATGCTGAAGGTCGCCCTGCGTGCCGAAAGAACGCCTGGGCCCGTTGGTCCTGCCCGTAGGCGACGTTGATCCGCAGCCAGTCACTGGGCGCACCCTCTGGGTCGAAGGCACTGCCCGGCGTCAGCAACACCGCGTGTTCCAGGGCGATGCGCTCCAGGCTGGCGAAACCTCGCCCCGGCGACCGGGCCCAGACGAACATGCCGCCATAGGGCTCGCAGAACACCTCCCAGCCAAACGCCTCCAGTTGCCCCAGCACCTTGGCCATGTGCTGCCCCAGGCGCACCCGCAGGCGCTGCACGCTCTTGCGGTAGCTGCCAGTGGCGAGCATCTGTCCCACCACCTGCTCGGCAAAACGCGAAGTGCCGATGCCGGTGACCATCTTCAATTCGGCCAGGCGGGCGATCAACGCGGCGTCGGCCACCAGGTAGCCGACCCGCAGGGAACTGCTCAAGGTCTTGGAGAAGCTGGCCAGGTAGATCACCCGCTGCTCGCTATCGAGGGTGGCCAGGCGGGTGGCCGGGCCGTCCTGGAAGTCGGCGTAGAGGTCGTCCTCGACGATCCGCAGGTCATGTTCCCGGGCCAGCTCCAGCAAGCGATAGGCGACCTTGGGGGTCAGGCTGGTACCGGTCGGGTTGTGGTACAGGCTGTTGATGAACAGGCAGCGCGGGCGATGCTCGGCCAACAGCCGCTCGAGGGCCTCCAGGTCCGGGCCGCTGGCCGTGCGCGGCACCGGCAGCATGCGCACCTGGTGCTGGCGCAGCAGGTTGAACAGGTTGTAGTAGCCGGGGCTTTCCACCAGCACCGCGTCGCCCGGGCGCAACAGGGTGCGCACCAGCAGGTCGAGGCCGTGGCTGGCGCCCTGGGTGGTGAGGATGCGCTCCGGGCCGGCGGGGATGTCCAGGCGGGCCAGGCGCTTGTGCAACTGCTGGCGCAGGCTGGCCAGGCCCAGGGGTGGGCAGTAGTCGAACAGGTCTTCTACGCTGCCGCGGCTGACCTGGCGTATGGCCTGGGCCAGCTCGGCGTTGGCGCGCCAGGCGCCGGGCAGCCAGCCGCAGCCAAGCTTGAGCAGCTCGTCGTGGCCTTCGCGAAACTGGCGCCAGCTGCCGTCACCGGCCTCGCCCCAGGGCTGGGTGTCCTCGACCGCGAGCCCGGGTTTGCGCTCGGCGACGAAAAAGCCGGTGCCGTGGCGCGCCTCCAGCCAGCCGCTGGCAACCAGGCGGTCGTAGGCCTCGATCACGCAGGATGCGCTGACCGCTAGTGTGCGCGCTTGGGTGCGGATGGAGGGCAGGCGTGCGCCGGGGCGCAGGCGCTGGTGTTCGATCCAGGCCTGGAGCTGGTCGGTGAGCTGTTGCACCAGAGGCGTGGTGGATTGGCGGTCCAAGTGGATGGGCATGGCAAGTGTTCGCTGTTTTTTGGCGAACAGTTAAGCATAAATGGGGTGGCCGTGTGTCTTGTGGGTGGTTTGGGCTGGGGGCACTGTGCCCCTACCGGCCCAATCGCCGGCAAGCCGGCTCCCACAGAAGCGGCGCTCACCCAGGCGGGGTACACACCGGACCTTGTGGGAGCAACTGTCTTGGTTGCTTGGCCCGCCCCTATCGCTGGCAAGCCAGCCACAGGTATAGCGGCGTCAGCGCAGGACCGGTGGGAGCCGACTTGCCGGCGATTAGGCCCGAACAGACAACCCGTGAAGGATACCCCGATGCCCACCCGTTCAGCCCCGGCCCGCCTGGCCTTCGCCCTCTGCCTGATCACCCTGGCGGTCAACCTCCAGGCCCCTCTGTACATCGCCTACGCCGACCTCTCCGGGCAAGGCGCAGCCGCCACCGCGGTGGCGTTCTCCGGCTACGTGCTGGGTGTGCTGCCGGTACTGCTGGCCCTCGGCGGCCTGGCCGACCGCATCGGCCGACGCCCGCTGATCCTCGCCGCCCTGGCCCTGTCGATGGTCGCCACCGTGCTGATGTTGTTAGCCCCCGGGCTGCAGACCCTGGGCATCGCCCGCCTGTTCCTCGGCCTTGGCACGGGACTGGCCTCGGCGACCGCCACCGCCTATATGGGCGAACTCATGGCCGGCGGCGACACCGGCCGCGCCGCCAACTGGGTCACCGCCAGCACCTCCCTGGGCTTCGGCCTTGGCGCTGCGCTGACCAGCCTGTTCCTGCTGAGCGGCCCGACCCTGACGCCCGGCAGCTTCCACCTGCAGCTGGCCCTCGCCGCCCTCGCCCTCGCGCTCGTCTGGCGCCTGCCCGACCCACGGCCCGCACAACGCAGCGCCATGCTGCGCCTGCCCTGCTATCCCGCCGGCAGCCTGGCCTACGGGCTGGCCATCCTGCTCGCATGGGCCTGTGTCGGGCTGGTGATCGCCCTGCTGCCCGGCATCCTGCGACAACACGGCCTGAGTGCCTGGTCGGGGTTCTCCACGTTCTGCGTGATCAGCTGCGGCTTGCTGTTCCAGCCCATGGCCCGCCGCCTGCCCAGCGCCCGCGCCACCCTGCTGGGGCTGGTGATCCTGCCGTGTAGCTATGCCCTGCTGGCCTGGGGCGCCGACAGCGGGCATCTGCTGGCCGTGCTGGCCGGCGCAGTGGCGGCCAGCAGCGCCTGCTACGGGTTCATCTACCTGGGTGGGCTAGCGGCGGTGAACCAATTGGCTGGCACCGAGAAGACCCGCGCCAGCGCGGGGTTCTTCCTGCTGGCCTACCTGGGGTTCAGTTTGCCGGTGATCTTTACCGGCGTGCTCAGTGACCGGCTCGGTTCGCGGACGGCGTTGGTGGTGTTTGGGGCGGCGTTGTTGCTGGGGTGCGTGGCGGTTGGCCTGGCATTGATGATGTCGATGCGCGCTAGCGCTGTTCGTAAGGCAGCGCAGCCCTTGTAGACCCAGGGCAACGGTAATCCAATGGGCAGCAGGGCCCCTGTGGGAGCGGGCTTGCCCGCGATCACGGGCGAAGCCCGTGCCATACCACCGCGAAGGCAGGCCCGGCCCAATCGCGGGACAAGGCCGCTCCTACAACATCGAACAACGCCGAGAGGACAGCCATGGACAGGGGCGCATGTAAATTTAAATTTGCAACAAAAAGGTGAAATAACTGTAACATTCCAAGGAATGATGGCCTTTTGATACTTACAAGGATGTAGCGTGGTCCGCAATACCCCAGAATGGTCCAATGATTTTCCGCATGTCGTGAAGCACCAACGCACCACTCTGCATTTCAAAGCCCCTCTGCGTCCCCATACCCGACATGCTCTCGAGCGGTTGATCGACCAGGCCAGCCGCAGCAAACGCATCAGCACTCCTCTCGATTGCCCGGAGCGAGCATTCTTCACCAAGCGTGAAAAGCTCGACTCACTGAAGAAGAAATGGCGCGTGCAAAGAGGTCGCCCAAAACGCAATGGCATGTTCGATTGGCCGATCGAGGAACTGATCAACACACAAGAGGCTTCGCGACGCGGCGCTCGTGTCCCCCCCTTGGTAGGGTATGGCTATAGCCGCTCCAAGCTCGGGCTGGTGCAGGACCTGTTCCTGATTACCCAACACCTGGATGAATATCACGATGGGCTGGCCATACTGCGTCAGAGCCCAGAGGCGATCGACAACATAATCCGGGCTGCTTTCGAGTTGCTGCACGCTCTCCATAGCCTGGGCATTACTCATATGGACCTATGGGCTGCCAATATCATGTTGCCAACCCAACCTGACGCCCAGCCCCAAGCCATCGATCTGGAAAATAGCTTCCACGTCCCAACAGACTTCCTTGGTGAAACGCTGGGCTTCCAGTTCGGGTTCTTCTATTTCCGCGAAGTCTATCGCTACATCACCGAAGCCGATTACGACACCCAGGTGGAACAAGCCCTCTCACACTATTTTCCACATATCGACCGGGAGGCATTCGAGCGGGTATACCGGATTGCCAAGCACCAGGACATCGGACGATTGGAGCGTCGCGATATCTTTCTCACAGGCACCGTCAACGCCCAGTACTGATTCTTAGATGGCCATGGCCCCACCATCCACTGCCAGGCTATGCCCGGTGGTAAACGCCGCCCCATCGCTGCACAAGTACAACACCGCACTGGCAATCTCCTCCACCTTGCCAATGCGCCCAACCGGGTGCATCGCCGCGGCGAACTCCGCCTTGCGCGGGTCTGCCTCGTAGGCGCGGCGGAACATGTCGGTGTCGATCACCGCCGGGCACACCGCATTCACCCGGATGCCCTTCTTGGCGTATTCGATCGCCGCTGACTTGGTCAGGCCGATCACCGCATGCTTGGAGGCGCTGTAGATGCTCATCTTCGGCGCCGCGCCCAGCCCCGCCACCGAGGCTGTGTTGACGATGGCCCCGCCACCGGCGGCCAGCATCAGCGGCAACTGGTACTTCATGCACAGCCACACGCCCTTGACGTTCACCCCCATGATCGCGTCGAACTCTGCCTCGCTGCCCTCGGCCAGGCGGCCCTTCTCGATCTCGATGCCAGCGTTGTTGAAGGCATAGTCCAGGCGACCATAGGCCTCGATGACCTGTTCATGCAGCGCCTGCACCTCGCGCTCGCGGGTAACGTCGCACGCCAGGAACAGCGCCTGCCCACCCGCCTCGTGGATCAGCGCCACGGTCGCTTCGCCGCCGGCCACATCACGGTCGGCCACCACCACCTTCAAGCCCTCGCCGGCGAACGCCAGCGCCGTCGCCCGGCCGATCCCCGCCCCGCCACCGGTGACCAGGGCAACCTGGCCGGAAAAGGTCATGCTCATTGCTGGCTCCTGCATGCTGGTTGTTGTGCAGGGGGAGTCTAGACAGATCATACGGCCGCTGGGCAGCAGGATCATCCAGGTGGATCAGGATGTATTTACAGCGGATGTGGTGCTTGCTCCGAAGAACCCCTTGGGGCTATCAAGTGGGTTGGATCGAAGAATCGTGATAGCCCCGATCGCGGGACAACCCCGCGATTGCGCCGGCACTGCCAACCCCAAACCCAAGGGAACCCCCATGGCCCACACCAACCGCCGCTTCCTGCTGACCAGACGCCCCGTCGGCGCCGTACGCCGCGACGACTTCACCTACGAACAAGCTCCCGCCGCCGAGCCCGCCGAAGGCCAGGTGCTGGTCAAGAACCTCTACCTCTCCCTGGACCCAGCCATGCGCGGCTGGATGAACGAAGGCAAGTCCTACATCCCACCCGTGGCCCTGGGCCAGGTGATGCGCGCCCTGGGCGTAGGCGAAGTGATCGCCTCCAAGCACCCGGGCTTCCAGCCCGGCGACCATGTCAACGGCCCGCTCGGCGTGCAGGACTACTTCACCGGCGAACCCCAGGGCCTGTACAAGATCGACCCACGCCTGGCCCCCCTGCCCCGCTACCTCTCGGCCCTGGGCATGACCGGCATGACCGCCTACTTCGCCCTGCTCGACGTCGGCCAGCCCAAGGCCGGCGAAACCGTGGTCATCTCCGGCGCCGCCGGCGCGGTGGGCAGCATTGCCGGGCAGATCGCCAAGCTCAAGGGCTGCCGTGTGGTCGGTATCGCCGGTGGCGAAGCGAAGTGCCGCTACCTCAAGGAGGAGCTCGGCTTCGACGGCACCATCGACTACAAGGCCGAAGACGTGCTGGCCGGCCTCAAGCGCGAATGCCCCAAAGGCGTGGACGTGTACTTCGACAACGTTGGCGGCGACATCCTCGACGCCGTGCTCAGCCGCCTGAACTTCAAAGCCCGCGTGATCATCTGCGGGGCCATCAGCCAGTACAACAACAAGGACGCCGTCAAAGGCCCGGCCAACTACCTGTCGCTGTTGGTGAACCGCGCACGGATGGAAGGCTTCGTGGTGATGGACTACGCCAAGGAGTACGGCAAGGCCGCCCAGGAGATCGCCGGCTGGCTGGCCAGTGGCGAAGTGAAGAGCAAGGAGGATGTGGTGGAAGGGTTGGAGACCTTCCCGGAGACACTGCTCAAGCTGTTCAGCGGGGAGAACTTCGGGAAGCTTGTGCTCAAGGTTTGAGGCATGTGTCCGTCGGTGCCGGCCTGATCGCGGGGCAAGCCCGCTCCTACAGAGGCCGAGTCGGCCATATGTCTATGGCAGGCACCCTACCTGTGGGCTGCGCTGTCGCAGAACCCGCGGCCGGCGCTGCCCCTGTGGGAGCGGGCTTGCCCCGCGATTGGGCCGCAACGCGGCCCGCCCCGCACAATCAACCGCGAATCTCAGCCACCACCGCCGCCAACGCCTGCGCCGGGTCCGCCGCCTGGCTGATCGGTCGCCCGATCACCAGGTAATCCGACCCCGCATCCAACGCCTGGCGCGGCGTCAGGATCCGCCGCTGGTCATCCTGCGCACTGCCCGCCGGGCGAATCCCCGGGGTCACCAGTTGCAACGACGGGTGCGCCGCCTTCAACGCCGGTGCTTCCAGCGCCGAGCACACCAACCCGTCCATCCCCGCCTTCTCGGCCAACGCCGCCAAGCGCAGCACCTGCTCCTGCGGGTCGACATCCAGGCCGATACCGGCCAGGTCTTCACGCTCCATGCTGGTCAGCACCGTCACGCCGATCAGCAGCGGCTGCGGCCCGCTACGCTTGGCCAACTCTTCACGGCAGGCCGCCATCATGCGCAGGCCACCGGAGCAATGCACATTGACCATCCACACCCCCATCTCGGCCGCAGCCTTGACCGCCATCGCCGTGGTGTTGGGGATATCGTGGAACTTGAGGTCGAGGAACACCTCGAAGCCCTTCTCGCACAGCGTCTCGACGATGCCCGACGCGCTGCTGGTGAACAGCTCCTTGCCGACCTTCACCCGGCACAGGGCAGGATCGAGCTGGTCAGCCAGCTTCAGGGCGGCCTCACGGGTAGGGAAATCCAGGGCGACGATCAGGGGCGTCTGGCAGGCGGACATGGGCAGGGTCTCTTGGCAAGTCGAAAACGGCGCGCATTGTAAACGAAGTGGCACCACCTTTGGGGGCCACGGGTCACGAGAATTGGCCCGGCACCCGGTCGCTCCTATAATTGAACCAACGGATACACGGCAGGCTCGAAACTGAAGGAGCGCTGCCCTCCACGGTCTGCAAGGAGAACATCATGCCCTGGTATGCCTGGTTGATACTGATCATAGCCCTTGGCTCGATCGTGGGTGGCCTGTTGCTGCTGCGCGACACGGCCAAGAAACTGCCCTTGACCGAAGAACAGCTGAAGAAAATCCACGAACGCAATGCCGAAATGGACGCCAAAGAGGCGAAAGACCGCTGATGCTCCTTGATGGCCGACCCAGCGGACCGGCCATCACCCCTACCGGTTACTCCGCTACCACCAACTTGTCGCGGTTGCGCTCGAGCAGCGCGTTGCCGATACCCTTGATTTCCAGCAATTCATCCACCGACGTGAACGGCCCGTGGGCCTCACGGTAGGCCACGATCGCCTCGGCCTTGGCCTTGCCGATGCCGTTGAGTTCCTTCTGCAGGGTCAGGGCGTCGGCGGTGTTCAGGTCGAGCTTGGCAGGTTGAGACTCCACTGCAGCCGTCACCACCTGGGTGGCGGACAGCTCGGTGACAGGCGCTGGGCTTGCGTTGGGCGCGGCGCTGAGCGAGAAGGACAGGCCGGTGAACAGCGGGAGGAGCAGGTAGGAAAGGATGGTGTTGCGCATTGAGTAGCACTCCTGTGAGGTTGAATGACGAGGCAGCATTTCCTGGCTGCCCGACACAACTTAGCCCTTCAGGAGGCGGTGGGATAGCGGTGCGTGAGGGGGAATGGTTACGAGATTTAGACGTTACGGCGTGTGTCCCACTTCCTGGGGAAAGGTCGTACAGGAAGTGGGAATGGGGCGTTCGGGATCAGTAGATTTTTTCTTGCAGCAGGCGCTTCAGGTATTGGCCATAGCCGTTTTTGGCCAGCGGTGCGGCCAGAGCCTCGAGCTGCTCGGCACCGATCCAGCCCTGACGGAATGCGACCTCTTCAGGGCAGGCCACTTTCAGGCCTTGGCGGCGTTCGATGGTTGCGATGTACTGGCTCGCTTCCAGCAGCGAATCATGGGTACCGGTATCCAACCAGGCGTAGCCACGTCCCATGATTTCCACGGACAGGCTGTTGCGCTCCAGGTAGGTGCGATTCACATCGGTGATTTCCAGCTCGCCACGTGGGGATGGCTTGATGCCCTTGGCGATCTCGACCACATCTTGGTCATAGAAATACAACCCGGTCACGGCATAGCTGGACTTCGGCTGAGCAGGCTTTTCTTCGAGGCTGATGGCCTTGCCATTGGCATCGAATTCGACCACGCCATAACGCTCCGGGTCATGCACGTGGTAAGCGAACACGCTGGCGCCGCTGGTACGCTTGCCCGCGTTACTCAGCAAATGTTGGAAATCGTGGCCGTAGTAGATGTTGTCGCCCAGCACCAGCGCCGATGGATCGTTGCCGATGAAGTCTTCACCAATGATGAACGCCTGCGCCAAGCCATCGGGTGAAGGCTGAACAGCGTAGGAAATATTCAAACCCCACTGCTCCCCGCCCCCCAGCAACTGCTCGAAACGCGGCGTGTCCTGCGGAGTCGAGATGATCAGAATGTCCCGAATCCCAGCCAACATGAGCGTGGTCAAAGGGTAATAGATCATCGGCTTGTCGTAGACCGGCAGCAATTGCTTGGAAATTGCCAAGGTCGCCGGATGAAGACGAGTACCCGAACCACCCGCCAGAATGATGCCTTTACGTTTCATTGCCGTTATTTCCCTTGTATTTCCGTCAGCATCCGTGCCACGCCCTGTTGCCATTCAGGAAGCCGCAGGCCGAAAGCTTTCTCAAGTTTATGCGTATCGAGACGCGAATTGGCCGGCCGCTTCGCCGGTGTGGGGTAGGCGTCAGTGGTCAACGCCTTGACCGCCTCAGCGGGCACCTTCAGCGCCACACCGGCCGCAGCAGCGTGCTCCAGCACAAAACGGGCATAGCCACACCAAGTCGTCTCCCCTGCTGCGGCCAAATGATAGAGCCCAGACAATGCAGCATCGTGGCGCGCCGCGACAATAGCGTGCGCAGTTACGTCAGCGATCAGTTCCGCGCCGGTAGGTGCGCCAAACTGGTCATCGATAACGCCCAAGGTGTCGCGCTCCGTGGCCAAGCGCAGCATGGTGCGAGCAAAGTTATTGCCACGTGCCGCGTATACCCAGCAAGTACGGAAGATCAGATGCTTACAGCCCGACGCCTGTATCGCCTGCTCACCCGCAAGCTTGCTCTCGCCGTATACGTTGAGCGGCCCTACTTCATCCGTCTCCTGCCAAGGCGTCACGCCGTGCCCAGGGAAAACGTAGTCGGTGGAGTAATGCACCAACAGCGCCCCGGAAGCTGCCGCAGCCTGTGCCAACACACCAACGGCCTCGGCGTTGACCCGGAAGGCCTGTTCGCGCTCCGACTCAGCCTTGTCCACAGCTGTGTAAGCGGCGGCATTGACGATCACATCAGGAGCCCAGTCTTGAACGGTACGCCCAAGGCCTGCCAAGTCAGCGAGGTCGCCACAATAGGATTCACTGCGAGAGTTGAGCGCCAAAACCTCTCCCAGCGGCGCAAGGCTGCGTTGCAGTTCCCAGCCAACTTGACCATCTTTGCCTAGCAGCAGGATCTTCATGCATTACGCCCGCTGTAGTTCTTCTCGACCCAGTCACGGTAATTGCCGGATTGCACGTTCTCGACCCACTGCCAGTTATCCAGGTACCACTGCACGGTTTTGCGAATGCCGGTCTCGAAGGTTTCCGCTGGCTTCCAGCCCAGGTCGCGCTCCAGTTTGCGGGCATCGATGGCATAACGACGGTCATGCCCTGGGCGATCGGTCACGAAGGTGATCTGCTCGCTGTAGGCCTTGCCATCCTCACGCGGGCGCAGCTCATCGAGCAAGGCGCAGACACGATTGACGATCTCCAGGTTCGGCTTCTCGTTCCAGCCGCCGACGTTGTAAACCTCACCCACCTTGCCCGCCTCAAGCACACGGCGGATGGCACTGCAGTGGTCTTTGACGTACAGCCAATCACGGATCTGCTGGCCATCGCCATACACCGGCAGCGCTTTACCACCCAAGGCGTTGACGATCATCAAGGGGATGAGCTTCTCCGGGAAATGATAAGGGCCATAGTTGTTGGAGCAGTTGGTGGTCAGCACCGGCAGGCCGTAGGTGTGGTGATAGGCACGGACCAGATGGTCGCTCGCAGCCTTGCTCGCCGAGTACGGGCTGTTGGGCTCGTACTGGTGCTTTTCAGTGAACGCTGGCTCGTCGGCTGCCAGGGAGCCATACACTTCGTCGGTGGAAACGTGGAGGAAGCGGAAGGCCTGCTGGGCGTCGCTTTCTAGGCCTTTCCAGTGGCCGCGCACGGCCTCGAGCAGGCGGAAGGTGCCGACGATATTGGTCTGGATGAAATCTTCAGGACCGTGGATCGAGCGGTCCACATGGGATTCGGCGGCGAAATTGATCACCGCTCGCGGCTTGTGCTCTGCCAGCAGGCGCTGCACCAGCTCGAAATCACCGATGTCGCCCTGTACGAACTGGTGCTGGGGGTTACCTTCCAGGCTCGCGAGGTTCTGCAGGTTGCCTGCGTAGGTGAGCTTGTCCAGGTTGATCACCGGCTCATCCGATTGAGCCACCCAGTCCAGTACGAAATTTGCGCCGATGAAGCCGGCTCCGCCGGTTACCAAGATAGTCATTTTTCAGGTCTTTTCAGTTGTTTCGCGAAAGGGATGACGGACTTCCTTGCGCCCAACGTTGGGCATTAACGTCTTGCTGACAGCCGTCGTCATATAGACCCCGGGAAGGGGACTCAGCGTGCGTACGTCTAGTCATGATTCGGCGGAGGATCAGCTCACAGGGGGCTGAATACCTCACGGGCGGAATTGTACCTTGAACGGTATGGGTTTGCTGAGTTCGAGGTTGCTATAGACTCCGAACGCGAGCAGGGCCTGAAAACCAGACCTCGCTCGCAACCCCATCGTAAATACTGATCAGTCGAACAAGTCAGCTTCAGCGAGAAGCTTTCCGAGCTTGTCCTTGTCGGACAACAACGGCTCGCCCTGTTGTGGCCATTGAATGGCGACTTGCGGATCATTCCAAGCCAGGCAACGCTCATGGGCTGGCGCGTAGTAGTCCGTGGTCTTGTAAAGAAATTCGGCCGTCTCGGAGAGAACGACGAAACCGTGTGCGAAGCCTTCCGGGACCCAAAGTTGGTGTTTATTCTCTGCGGACAGATAAGCACCGACCCAGCGGCCGAAAGTTGGAGAGGAACGGCGCAGGTCGACAGCGACGTCGAAAACCTCGCCTTCCACTACGCGAACGAGCTTTCCTTGGGGGTTCTGAATCTGGTAGTGCAAGCCCCGTAGAACGCCTTTAGCGGAGCGGGAGTGGTTGTCTTGAACAAAGGTGACGGGTCTGCCGATGGCGCTTTCGAAGACACGCTGATTGAAGCTTTCAAAAAAGAAGCCGCGGGCATCGCCAAAAATGCGAGGTTCGAATAGGATAACTTCAGGGATGGTTAACGACGCTGATTTCAAAAACTTACTCCTTTAAACTAGGCAACACAAAGGACTTGAAAAAATTTAGCCGAAATAATTATACAAAAACCTAAAAAAAACTCAATTCCACAAGACAAAAAATTCAAAACCAACAAACAAAAACCAGGCACAAAAATAATAGAAACCATGAAATCAAAGTACAACGATGCGAACTAAATGCAATCATTATCCTTAAAAAAAATTCCTGCAAATCATAAAGGCCGAGACTTCATTACCGGTGATATCCATGGAAGCTTCGAACTTCTCGAAAAAATATTAAAGAAAATAAGCTTCAACACGTCTATCGATCGAATATTTTCGACGGGAGATCTCGTTGACCGCGGACCATTTTCAAAAAATGTATTGGAATGGCTGAAACAGCCTTGGTTCCATAGCGTTAGGGGCAATCACGAGCAAATGGCGATAGACTCAATAAATGGAAATGGGGATGCATTAAGACATAGTAAAAACGGAGGTGATTGGTTCTATAAGTGCTCGCACCACGTACAAAAAGAAATAACACTTGCCTTTAATCAGCTACCTATCGCAATTGAAATTTCGCTTCCAAATGGTTCCACGACAGGGATAATACACGCAGAACCCCCTAAGTGGGAGGAAGGCCTAGAATGGAGTAAATCTATAGCGCTACTAGATGAACCTATCGAAAGAAAAAGAACAGAAGCACTATTTCAGGCCTTATATGCACGAAAACGTCTAAACACAATGGACAAAAAGCCAATCTTGGGAATAGGAAATTTGTTTGTCGGTCATTCAACAGTTCCCAAACCGTTAAGACTTGGCAATACTTTTTATATTGATACAGGCTGCTCGTTCCCTGACGGAAGCCTAACGATCTTTGATATTAAATCAATGACGAGCACATCAATCCAAAGCGAGAAAAATTTTTAAAAAAAGGGCCCAAATAGACCCTAAAGAAATCAAGAACTTAGCTAATTTTTTATTTGTGACGTGGAACCGCCAATAGCACTGATACCGGCAACCAAAAAACGACCCAATAATCGCCAGGGCGAGTAAAAATCCGCTCTACATCAGTGATCATCGCTATCATCGAAAACAATAATGCGGGAAACGCCAAAACCACCCAAGCCTCGTGCCTTAAAGTCCAAGCCTTGTAACTAATTGTCGCAACTCCCACAAGCAGTAACGCAAGAGATACTAAGCCGCTATCATATACTAGCTGCAAATAAAGACTATGAGCATGCGGCGATATAGTTTCTTGGCCTGGCCATTTATACTCAAAAGGCGTGCCCAGGCCGTAACCAAGTAACCATTTACCTTCCATTACAGAATAAAAATACTCCCATATAGGGCCTCGACCCGACAGCTTCCTATATACAATCTCAAAAATTATTTTATCCCACCACATAAGGAGTGCACTACATACGAGCAAGACACCAGCGCCCAGCAAAAACCACCCGCGGCGTGAGTTAATCATTAACACTATAACAACAGAAGTTACCGCAAGACCGATCCACGCCCCTCGCGTATATGTAAGCAACACATATATGGATAGAATTGAAAAACAAGTTAGCCAGAAAGAGGATCTAAAAAAGCCAGCATTCTTGTCTAAAGCCAAACCTAGCGCCCAACTTGCTATTGCACCGTGAAAAATACCTGCAGCGACAGGCCAACCATAATTTGCAAACTCGCCATAACCCATACGATCAATGCGAAACGCTCTATAAGCTAGCGATTGCTTCAAGATAACGTATTGATACAACAAACTAAGAAAAGCCCCAATGGAAACTAAAGCGATCCCCCAGAGCAGAGCACGCCGAAAGTAAACCTCCTTATCATCCAACAAAATTCTAACTGCAACAATGAAAATTGCGATATAAAGCCCACGCTTAGCTAATGAAAGAGGATCCGTATCACTACCGCTTGCCCAGAAAGCACTCAGCGAAACCCAACCCAAAAACAAGCCCCAAGGAAGGTAATAGAAGTCAAATTTTCTTTTCCCCCCCAAAAAAAGCAAAAACAATGCGGGAAGAAGCAACCAAATGTAAATCTGTGAATTCCTAGCACTCCCCGAAACAATAAAAACTTTACCGCTAACCAAAACTACAAGCCCAATAGCCATAAAAGCAGCGAGAACTGCCTTCCAATTAGAAAAAAAAACCCAAATGGCTCTGTCAATTTTTAACACTGCAACCCCCAAAAAACAAATATTCAATATGCGTTTCTATTAACAAACCCCTTCAGTACAGTCATGAAAATTATTTTTACGTCTAGCCATATAGTCCAATTATCAATGTACCAAAGATCATATTCCACCCGCTTTTGCATTTTCTCTAATGTATCGGTTTCACCACGATAACCACTAACTTGAGCCCAGCCAGTAATGCCTGGCTTAACCTTATGCCTTTGCATATATGACTCTACCAAATCTTTATAATACTCATTATGAGAGAGCGCATGCGGCCGAGGCCCAACAATTGACATTCGGCCTTGCAACACATTAAAAAACTGTGGCAATTCATCAAGGCTTGTACGACGTAGAAAAGCTCCAACCCTTGTCACTCTGGCGTCATGCCGAGTGGCTTGCGTAACAGTACTACCCCCTTCTTTATGCACGACCATACTTCTAAACTTGTAGACTTTGAAACGCTTCCCATTAATCCCTGTTCGATATTGCTTGAAAAGAATCGGGCCTTTAGAGGTAAACCGTATTGCCAAGGCGATAATAACACAAACGGGAAGTATCAATAATGAAATTATAGAGCCCAAAATAATGTCTTCTGCACGTTTTACTATACGTGCCCCACCGTCCATTGGGCTACAACTCAAATCTAATGAATAAACTCCAGCAATATGGCTAACTTTATGATTTAATAAGCGAGTATCACCCCACTCTGGAATAAACCTGACAGCCACCGTATGGTGACGGAGTGAATACATAATTGTACGAATAGCCCCCCCTTCACTTAAGGGCAGACACAGCCAGACTTCATGCACACCTAGCTTATCCACTATTTCTGGAAGTTGACTCTCCCAATTTTCATCCCGACTAAACGGCAAAATTTCAATTATCTTAAACCCAAAAACTTCTAAAGAGCGCCCTTGGATTAATTTAGACGCCGTCACCCCACCGGAGTCGATCAAAACAACAGTCTTTAGATTCATACCTGAAGCCCGGATTTTTTTTAAAAGCATAAATGCTGAAATCCGAAGCAAGAGGCTCATACCTCCACCGATTACCAACATAGAACTAAACCAAATTCTCGAGTAATTTTCTGAAACTTTCAGAAAAAAGCTCAACGAAAGTAGTAATCCCGCTGCCGCCAACCAGGCCACAATTAAAACGCTAAACTGCCTGATGAAAGCGTAACCACGCTGCGAACCATACCCTCCTCCAACGCCCAAACAGAGAACAACTATGATCGCCGACAATGTAGTGGCAGTATTATAGCGCCCATTCATCTCAAACATATCGAAACGATAATAGTGAGCAACAAGCCCAGCTGCAATAACTATGAAAAAGTCAAGCAAAGCCACAAAAAGTGGTACGGGGTAGCGCTCTGCAAAAGTAGGCTGGTAGCGTGGAATGGCTTGCATAGTCCCAAAAAAACTCCAACAGATTCATTTAACGTTTAGTTGCTAAATCCAATATCGCCAAGTCAGAAACCAATCGAGACCGAGCCCACGAGATTGACACCGACCAACGAGGCTCTGGCCCCAGTCTAGTCTCGGAGCCGTACAGAGCTAACGGCTGATGGATAGTCTAACACGGTTATCCGTTATCAGAAAATTAGGGATGAAGCACTAACCAACGGCGTATATTGCATAAAAAGCTCCAAGCGAAAAGCGGTTCGCTTGGAGCTAAAAAATATAATGAAGAACAACTTCTATTTCACAGAATACCAACTGAGAAGCAGCTGCTCATATTCCCGCAAAATTTGCGCCCATGTAAAACGCTCAGTAAACCGTTTAATACTTGATTGTTTCATCAGCAGAACAGCATCATCGTCTTGAAGGATTTGATCAAACAAAGCCGAGCATTCTGCTTCAGTAGCAAAATATCGCGCATCCGCACCAGCAACCCATTTGTTAAAACAATTCTCATGCGCAAGGACCGCGCATCCGGCCCCTAAAGCCTCAACGAGTGAAGGGTTAGTACCGCCAACCCGATGGCCATGAAGATAAAATCGGCTAAAATACCGCAGAGATCGAACTATTTCAGCATCGTATATAGCACCTGGGAATATAACTTCGTCACTCGCGGCGTCAATGACTTGCTTATGATACAAGTTTGTCTCAGGTATAAAATTTCCTAATACAACAAGTTTGTGATTTCGTTTTTTTGCACTAAATGCCTTGATCATTTCCAAGAACGAGTTTTCTGGTTCCGGACGCGCAATAACTATTGAAAACTCCCCCGCGACCACTCCAAACTGGCTTAGAATTTTTTCTTCGGCCTGTCTAACCTCATCGCCCCCATATGGAATCATTGTAATTTTTTTATGATTCACTCTCGTAGACAAATGAGATTTAATATCTGGGTGGTCGGCAATTAGATGGTTCCCTACCCAACACCCTATGCGCTCATTAATCCAGAACCACGTCTTTGCGAGCCCTCCCCACTTCTCCCGCCGCCACTCAATGCCATCCATGTTAATTATATTAACTTGCCCTTTCAAACGCTGCATTACATTAAATATTGCAGTATTATAACCAAGCGTAAGGAAGAGCCCTTGCTGAGACAGCGCGTGCCAAGTAGCTCGCCAATCAAATATAATTGTCCCTAGAGCTCCTTGACGCTTTACCGGAATATGAATTCTATTAATTCCGCACCAGTCACTTTTCCAAACGCCCTTTCCTTTTTCCTCTTGACAATAAACAGTAACATCCCATCCTCTAGAAACAAGGTAAAGTGACAGCTTTTCAGCAAAAGTCTCAAATCCGCCGTGCTGCGCCGGAACTCCCCTTGTCCCTAGAATATATAATTTTTTTCCTGTAAAAGAGCTCACCATCAACACCTATTAATTAAAAACTTAAGAGTATCCCAATGGGTTTATGCATTATTTTTATGCATCAGTAAACGCATAGAAAGTACAAGACGAACCCCCAAGCCAAGCAAAAACAATGGAATGCCAAAATATAAGTACGGAGATACGAACCCTGCCGCAGATACACCGCTAGTCGTTACTGAAAAAATTAATAGTAATAAAAACGACAATCCAGAGCGCCCAACAAATACTGGCCATAAAACATAGGACGATGCGACTAGAACACCTGTAAAGGCTGGATAAAGAACTGCACCCCATATTCCAAAATCTATATATCCTGCACCAATATAAGACGGCGTAATACCACCTCCTGGAAAATCATAGCCTAATACTTCCTTAAGATGAGCACCTAAATTTATATCCGGCCCCGGAACAATTACTGCCAATTCCATCAAGATCCCTTCCCCATGCAAGAAGTCTTTATAATTAGACAAAATTACGTCTAAATTATAGAGCGTAACAAATGACCTCCAAAAAAAACTGGCCATGAAACGCTCAAGAACATCTCCTTCACCTTTTCGCAGCACCCCCATAAAAACAAAAAAACTTAAAGCAAAAAAAGCAAAAATAGTTATCTTAAAGGATGGGACTTTTCCGAATTTATTATATAGGTAGTTTAGCCCACAAATCGCAACAAGGAAGGCGACACCAGAACGAAAACCAAAAGAAACCATGCAAATAACGGCAACCAAAAACATGAACACCTTAATGATAAAGGATCGATCAGCTCGACTGACAGCCCAAACAGTACCCACCAATAAGAATATCTGCGCAGGAATAACCAGTATTCCGTTACCACTCATAGCAGCTACGCGTTCATCTTCAAAACCTTCTCCTGCTGACATACTTAAGAGAGCACTAAATCCACTCTTAAAAACAACAGCGATTGTCAATAAAACTCCTATAACCCAAAACAAATCTGACAAAATATTTGATTTCACATCTGAATGAGAGATGAAGCGTTCATAAGAAATTGACGAAAGACGTAACCGAATATACTTCCCGATGACAAAATATGTTACAAAAGCAGACAGAGTAGTCACGACATACGATGCAAGAACTAAAAACAACGAAATTTGCTGTATCTCATATGCTGGATACAAGTTGAAATAGAAAACAAAAACACCCAGCGAAAGAAAAAACAAATGATAATCCAACATAAATACTATGGGATTGGCAAGATCAAAAAAACCCCATACTCGCGCATGAGTGACGATTGCTATTACAAATAGAACAAATATTAAAATCATGACGTCAGTTCACCTCGCTCGGTAAGCAAGTCATTTTTACAGCGCTTTTACGCCAAATTTTTTTAAAAGATCTGACATCAAAATATCACCCTCCACTGTATTAACCCAATGCGTCTCTGAAGCGCACGAGTAACACTTTACATTGTTGAGCATCGTCGCCGCATTTATTAATGCTGAACTATAGAAACCCCAAACACTACCAACTTTCAAAATCACAGTAACCTCTTCTGCAGTTAACGATTTTAGCTCATCGGAAAGCAGCTCAAAATTATCAGGCAGTCCGATAAAGCGCTTCCCTTCAGACCAATAATTGTGGTGAGGTTTTACATATACCTTATCGAATGAACTCATTCCTTTATAAATTTTCGCCCTAAGGCGAGCCGCCTCTTCCTTTGAATATATGGCTTCAATATCCTGATCAACAAACAGAGCGATATTCGGATCTGGTGAGCCAACAGCGACAATAGCGCTATCTATTTTTGAAATAACACCATGTTTTTCTGGCAAGTACATCATTTCAGGTAGACGAACAAATGTCCCTGTTATTTTTCGCTGCTCGCAACCGGACAAATAACCTTTAATAATTTTATACTTATAAAGAAAAAATGATGCCAGTATAGCTTTTTTTCGAGCCTGCTTAACTAACACCTCGGGAAGCTCGACATGAAGATAATTCATCAAACCATCTTCATATATATAGATCTTTTCTACCCTTGAAGAATAAAAAAAATAATTTGCCAATAAGTGCTCTGGATGAGGCAGAAGTATAGAGATGTTGCCACCAATTAAAAGTTTAAATCGATACCAGAAAAAAAATATAATTTGCCTCAATCTATAAACAAAACGATTCTCGTTCGGACGGCGATAAAAACTAATGCATTCGTAACCACTGCGCTCGAAACGTTTTTCAATGTCTTGAAGCAAAAGGGCGTGCAGGGCAGTATAACCAAAAACCAAAATAAATTTTTTTTTCATGCTCTATCCACCGTGATGTTGCCAGCAGCTAAATTATTAAACCTAATATTGGAGGCGCACAAGAGCATCAAAAAAGATACCTAATTGCTTTCCAGCATTAAATATTCACAAATTTTAAAATCTAACCATGTATCTATATCTATTGAACGTGCCTGAGGCATGACATATGCAAAAACACTATTTGAGTAAAAGGTTTTATTTTCCATCAATAATGTCTTGGGAAAAATATAAATTGCCCCATTAATTCTATAAGACTTCTCTAGGTCTTGGCTTCTCTTGACTGAATGAAAGTCTACTCCGAAAAATTTACCTTCCGTATTAATTTTTCCCGACCATTCAAGAGGATGTTCAACTTCACAAACACTCACTACTGTTTCATGAGCGGCATATTCATAAAGCGCCATTGCCGCAGCAATGTCTTCGCCTGTCCGTAGAGGTGAGGTTGGTTGTAGCAGCAGAACATTACCCACACCGTTTCCGTACATACTAATACAATCTAAAACGACATCAATCGTCTTAGCCGTGTCACTTGCAAGACTTGAGTCTCGTTTATGTGCAATCACTCCATATGAAATAGCAATTTTTAGAATTTCATCATCATCGCTGGTTACTACTATTTTTTCACTGACATTTGAGCTGAGGGCCGCTTCGATAGTCCAAGAAATTAACGGCTTACCGTGCAGCATTAATATATTCTTATGAGGAAGCCGCTTACTTCCTCCTCGTGCAGGAATTACAATCAGAGATGACATTAGCTATTCCTACACATTGAATACACTTAAGACATCTGATTGTGCACGCTTAAAATCTTCCATACGGCCAATATCCAGCCAATATTCATGGATAGGAAACATATTCACTGATTGCTCTTGCTTCATGGCATTTTCCAATACTGTTGGCATATCAATCTTTGTGCCTGGCTTTATGCTTTTTACTAACTCCGGTGACAGTACATAAATTCCAGCGTTAATAAAATGATGATGCACCGGCTTTTCAACCATTGAGATGATTTTATGCCCATCGCTTTGAACTACACCATACGGAATCTGATGCTTGTACTCACGCACGCACATAGTCGCAACCCCATCGTGCGCTTCATGGAAGCTTAGAAGATTCTGGAAGTCTAAATTTGTTAATAGATCACCATTCATCATAAATAATGGCGAATTTATCTCTTCATGGGGAAGTAACCCCAAGGCTCCGCCAGTCCCCAAAGGCTCATCTTCATGAACGTAACGGATACTAACCCCCCAATTACTGCCATCACCAAAATACTCACGGATCATTTCCGGCATATAATGTGTAGAAATGAAAAATCTGTGAAACCCCGCGTTAATAAAGCCCTGCATAATTAATTCTAAAATTGGCTTCTCGCCAACCTTTAATAATGGTTTCGGACAGGTGTGTGTAAGGGGATGCAAACGAGTTCCGAAGCCACCAGCCATAAGGAACACAGGATTATTAAGGTGGCGCTTATTTAACAAGCCATGAAGAGTTTCTAGACCTACTACTTTTCGCTTTTCATCTATTACAGGCAATTGCAGAAGCTGGAATTTTTCCATTACTGACAACATGCGCTCCTTAGTCCATCCGCGCTCAGCAACTTGAGGTGTAGTATGCATCACGTCGCGCAATGGAGTAGTTAACGAAAGATGTCGTAACAGTGCTCGGCGTACGTCACCATCAGTTAAAGTTCCTAGCAAACAGCCCTGAGCATCCGTTATAATTACGATTCTCAATGCTTCACGATCAAGCACAGCTATGGCAGTTTCCAGAGACGTTTCTGGACTAAGAAGCACTGATTGCCATTGTTTCATGATGTTTTCCTTACTATTTGTCTGACGACGCTATCTTCGATTGGGGTTTAGGTCCAAGCAGTACTTGATTGGCCAGAAGATCACGCACTAACGTTGCGCCTGCACCAATGATCGCGCCTTGGCCAATCCTTAAGCCTTGAATAACTTTTGCACCGCATGCAATGAAAACATTCGACTCTACTTCCACCCCACCACATAGAATAGCGCCAGGAGCTATATGAGTATGTGCACCTATAGTACAGTCATGATCTATGCCAGCCTGAGTGTTCACAATACAGTTTTTACCAATCACCACGTCTGCTTGGATCACAACGCCAGCCATGATCTGAACGCCATCGGCTAAACTAACAGAGGGATCGACCCAAGCGGTAGGATGCACCAACGCAGGAAAGAGGAAACCTAGTCCTGAAAGTTTTTCAAAAATCTCTTGCCGTATACTGCCTTGGACGAGCTGCCCAATACCATTGATCAGACCTACATGGGCGCTATTCATGTTGGCGAGAGCGCTATCCCCCCCCAGAACCGGAACACCCCGCCAACTCTGGACACCCTGTTCTGCCAGAAAGGGATCGCAGACGCCAATGACATCCCAACCTGCCGCCCGCGCAAGCGACAACGAGACCTTTGCGTGCCCCCCTGCCCCGAGCATAACCAACGATAATTTTCGGCTCATGTGTTAATAATCTCGCCTGCCTGATAATCTCGGCTGGCTGATTGCCCTACTAATTCCCACAGCATTGCTGGCGCCAAACCTCTGCCGCATCGGGCAGTTGTAAGATCTGTACGTAGAAAAGTGCTTCCAGCAGAGATGGCTCTAGCAGCAATAACCTGTTGCCTTGCAGCCTTACGAGTGTCCCACTCACTAGCTTGAGGTGCTTTACAACCATTTCCAAATGCAAGCTGCAGCGCTCGAATATCAGCAACCATTTCAGCAAGCTCATCAGGTTCCAACGACGCTTTGTGGTCCGGACCAGGAAGGTTACGATCAAGCGTGAAATGCTTTTCGATGACTTTCGCCCCTCGAGCTACCGCAGCTATAGGAATCAAGGTACCTTCTGTGTGATCGGAATATCCAACGGCCAGACCAAAGGCATCCGCCAACGTATCCATTGCCCTGAGATTTACTTCAGCAGCAGGGGTCGGATACTGCGACGTGCAGTGCAAAAGAGTTACATGCCCCTGCAAAGCTTTCCGACATTCAGGTTGGCTCCAGAGTCGCCAAACCTCATCAAGCGAAGAAGGTTCTTGATCAGAGTTCAAGGCGTGAGAAATGACCGCAAGCGCAGTTTCAACCTCCGCTAAAGTTGCCATGCCAGTAGAAAGAACCAGCGGTTTTCCAGTACGTGCAAATAACCAAAGCAACGGGGAGTTTGTCAGCTCTCCGGACGGAATTTTGAAAATTGGTATATCGAGGCTGCACAAGAAATCAAGGCTATCACTATCGAAAGCAGTAGAAAGGAATTCGATTCCTTTTTTCCGGGCATACTCTTGCAGGTCGCAATGCCATTCTTGAGGAAGTTCCAGCTTTTTTAGCATCGCCAGTTGGCTTTCTTGGGCATCTGTGCTTTTTTTCTGATAAGCTGCTTTGGGAGCACTTGCGGAAGCTAGTTTTTCTGCGCTGAAAGTCTGAAACTTTACAGCATCAGCACCGGCCGCTGCAGCTGCATCTACTAACGCAAAGGCCAAGTCCCGTTCGCCATTGTGATTCACGCCTGCTTCAGCGATGATATAAACTTTTTCAGAATCTGATGTATACATGAGGATCAAACCAAATCATGGAAGTGCTTAGGGGAGATAACGTCAAGCTGCTCAAGATGATGCAAGATGTCATGTGTCGCATTCCCCTGCCCATATGGATTTTCGATATTCGCACAAGAAGCACGGAAATCATCATCCAAAACTCGGCGTAAAGTCTGACTGATATCAGTGCGACTAGCATTGCAATGCAATACTGAATTTGCAGCAAGACGGCCTTGCTGGCGAGCTCCAATATTTACAGTCGGCACACCAAAGGATGGCACCTCAATAATACCGCTAGAAGAATTACCAACGACAGCGGTAGCCATTGATACAGCGCTGAGGTATCGCTTAAAGCCAAGCGAGGGAATTGCGAGAACACGTTCTGGATGACGTTGAGCGTATTGCTCAAGTAGCGGAATGATAGCTCGCCCCCCATTGTCCGCGTTAGGATAAGTTAGAATCACTTGGTGATCCGGAAACTCGTCCAGCGCTTCCAGCAACGCTGTGAAACTTTCTTTTGGATCCTCCTCCAACAAAGTAACCGGATGATAGGTCACCAACAGGTAGGGGCGCTTCAGCTCGAACCCAAGACTGCTTGATAGATCCTCGAGACTCATCCGGTCTGAACGCATCAGATGATCTAGACCAATCGCCCCTACATTGAATACTTTGCTAGGATCTTCTCCCATTTGAATAACACGACGCCGATACGGCTCGGCAGCTACGAAATGCAAGTCAGACATTTTGGTAATAGCATGTCGAATTGCATCATCGTAAGCCCCTTCTGTAATCTCCCCGCCATGTAAATGAGCCACAGGAATACGCATAATCAATGCAGACTGAACGATCGCTAGAGCTTCAAAACGGTCACCAAGAACCACCAGTATATCCGGTCGCAGACGATCGAGAGCATCTGCGAAACCAATAGTACCAAGGCCCATGGATTTGACTACTCCTACAGGACTATCAGACGATAAAAGCATTTCAATCTTAGCGTCTATTGTGAACCCGTCCCGTTCAATTTGCTCCCAAGTTGATCCGAACTCGGGAGAAAAATGCATCGCTCCGGCAATCACTTGTAGCTCAAGCTGACCACTGGCTTGAATATCTTTCATCAGCCAGTAAAGAAGACCATATTCAGCCCTAGTACCAGTAAAAACGGCAACCTTGCGGTTCATACCTGAAACTCCGGCAATACGCTGCTTGGCAAATTTACGACTCTGGCGGACAGCCACTCCGCCGTGCTTAAATCACCTTTCATACTGTGTGAATACATTGAAAGGTGATTCATAAGCTGCCAGATGGGACGGGTCATCACTCCTTTATCATTGGTGGCCTTCAAGAGCGCCTGGCGCTGCTCCAAATCTTCGCAGATCACGCCATTAAGCCAGTAATTTGATCGGCATCCGCCTGGTTCTTTTATGAATTGCAACGGCCCATTCTTTAATTGGGCAGAATAACGATCGGCGAGTTCGCGCTTAGCGACGACAAATTTATCTAACTGCTCAAGCTGAGCACAACCAAGAGCAGCATTCAGATTAGGCAGTCGATAATTGTAACCGATTTCATCGTGTACATATTCGTAAGGATGCGGCTTCTTCGCGGTGGTAGTTAAGTGTTTTGCATGCACCCCCAACTCCTCACCCGTGAGAATCATACCACCACCGCCGGTTGTTATGATTTTATTACCATTAAAACTGAGAATACCCAGCGCCCCAAACGTACCAGTGTGCTTTCCTTTATATAGACTTCCTAGCGACTCGGCCGCATCCTCAACCAAAGCAATGTTCCAACGGGCACAAACAGAAACCAGCTCATCTAGAGCAACTGGATGCCCGAACGTATGCATAGGAACACTTGCACGGATAATTTTATTATTGGCTCGAACACGACATAGCCCGTCATCGCAAATAAATGCATACTCTTCAAGCCAAGCTTCCATCGCCGAGGGCGAAAGCCCCAATGTTTGACGGTCTACATCGATAAATAAGGCTTCAGCACCACAGTATGCAATAGCGTTGCAGGTGGCGATGAAAGTGAGCGGTTGAGTGATAACCAGATCTCCAGGACCAACACCCGCCAGCTTCAACGCGATATGCAGTGCCGCAGTGCCATTGACAGTTGCCACCGCACGAGTGCTACCTGTATAGGCGGCCATGTCACGCTCAAAGCGATCAACAAAGGCTCCAACGCTCGACACAAAGGTTGATTCAATGGTGTCGACCACATAATCCCGTTCATGCCCCCCAAAAACAGGAGCATGGAGTGGTATGACCTCTTGGGTACGGTACTGTTCGCGAATAAAGCTGATCAGGTTGTCGAACATGAGTTGATGCCTCAAACGTTATAAATATCAGCTTTGTACTTTGCCAGATTATCCGGCTGGGTAAACCAATCGATCGTAGCCTGTAGGCCTTCACGAATCGAGTACTGCGGCTCGAACCCCGTAAGTCCTTTGATCTTGGTGTTATCGCACCACAACCGGAATACTTCGGACTTTTCAGGACGAATACGTTGATCGTCGGTTAAAAACTCGACATCACTCCCCATCAATTCTTTGATGAGATTTAGCGTATCACCTACGGAAATTTCATAATTTGAACCAATGTTGACAGTATCACCAATGGCTTTATCACAACGAGCCAAATCAAGGAATCCTCGGCAAGTATCAGCTACATAATTAAAGTCGCGCGTTGGAGATACGTCGCCTAGCTTAATCTGTTTTTTGCCACTTGCAATCTGACTGATTATAGTAGGAATTACTGCGCGAGCCGATTGACGAGGACCATATGTATTGAAAGGACGAGCAATTGTCAATGGCAGATCGAAGGCGTTAAAAAAACTCATCGCCATAGCATCCGCTCCAATTTTTGAAGCACTATATGGCGACTGTGGTTGCAGGGGATGCTTCTCATCGATAGGCACATATTGCGCCGTACCGTATACCTCACTCGTCGAGGTATGAATCACTCGCTGCACGCCATTATCCAGCGCGGCCTGGCATATATTAAGCGTCCCTTTAACGTTAGTATCTACATAGCTATCAGGCGCAACATACGAATAAGGAATCGCGATCAGGGCCGCAAGATGAAAGACCACATCAACATCTTTAGTTATATATTTACAGTAGTGTGGGTCACGTACATCGCCGTTCAGAACCTGAATATCCGCCAAACAATCTACGTCCTCGAGCCATCCCCAATAGTTAAACGAATTATATTGCGAGAGAGCTTTGACCTGATACCCCTCACGAACCAGTAATTCAGTGAGATGAGAGCCAATAAATCCATCCGCGCCTGTCACAAGAGCTCTTTTCATAATTCCTCTCACACCCGTCTTTTATAAAACAAATAAATCGATGGACTCAGCAAATGGTAGGCGATCGCCTTCCATACTGTACTAACTCCAAACCCAACAACCAAGCCAGCAAGCACCGAAGCGCTAGCTGAACTTTTTGAAAACGCAGCCACTACCAGCACAAAAACAGAAAATCCTGCTATATGACTAACAACAATATGCTTATCTTTTCCTTGGGCATAAAGGCCAAACTGCGGAATCATCCCCAAACTAAATATCACAGTCGCCAGCATCACCCACGCGAACATCCAGGACTGCCCAATATAAATATCCTTATCAAGCACTAAAAGCACATAAGGCATTACACATACGGCAAAAATACCAAACAAAACACTTATTATTAAACACTGTATAGCGAGTTTACGCATATGATAGCGATATATATCTAATTGACCTGCATTGTGAGCAGCGATCAATGCTGGATAAGTATATACAAAGACCCCTGCATCGAGAAATGAAACCAAGGCATTTGAAACACTCATAAACAGCACATACGCCCCCACGACTTCAAGATTAGTCAAATGCTCAAGCCAGTACCTGTCCAGCGTAAAAATACCACGAGTAGCCAACGTAGAGACTAAAAAAGGTATCGCGGTATATACGCCAACCTTAATCCATCGCCAATCTACGGCTCGATTCCAGCCCCGCGACTTTTTTTGAGCTAGATAGACGAGGGAAACCGCACACGCACATACCCCCCCAACTACCCAGCACAACAAAACAAAATCTAAGCTCTGCTTCTTAACATCGAAAAACATTAGACCTACGGCAATGATAGCCCATAGACCGGAACGTAGGAATAAAACCAAACTCGCAACAAGCTGAGCCGACAAAGCAACCAATACCCTGTTTAGCTCCTGTGCGAGATGTTCAAGAACCAACAAAGAGAAAAACCAATAGATCAACGAGATCGGAAGAATCCCCTTCCAAAAAGAGATGCTTATAATAGGCACAAACACAACATACATACAAAAACTCAGAGCAACTTGAGACTTTATAATGTCTCCCCAGTCCCCCGGGTTACGCTTTATGATTTCCCGTGTAGTATAGGTATAAAAATCCAAGCCAACCAAATATAGTGCATAGCTGACACTAGCAACAATAAGCCCGTACAGACCTAGCTCAGCAGGCGCTAAAAATTTTGCAAGAAATAGAACCAGCAAGAACTTACTGGCCAAAGTTGCGCCGCGAAGGCCTACATTTATAAGCTTTTCTATATTTTGCCTTTTTTGCAAACTTAACGGCGGCCGCCGATCTTCCCGGCCCTCAGCGTGCATCCACCTGCTCCTGTCGGAAATGCTGAAGCGTGAGTGAGGATTGATTTAGCTCGAACACGTTTTCCCCGTATCCAGACTTTCAGATTGACCCTAGCAACCAGTGATTGGGCCAATATTAAATTGACATCACTTGGACGCTACCCAAGCGGAGTATTATCGCCTACCTTCGCCCGCTGTGTTACATAAAAATTCCAAACAGATGCTTATCAACGCCTCTCCTCGCAACGCCAGCCGCCTAGCGTTGATCGCTTAACTCAAGCAAGAAGGCGCCTCACGCCTTAGACAAAGCACCCCTTCCAGCTCAGGGTCAGAGGTTATCTCAGGACGATTGGCATCTTCGCGTCATGCTCTTGAGTTTTTGACACGGCGGAAATATCCACCTGATGGACCTCATAGGGACGCATCTGCATCATATAGCGCAATACAGCCACCGCAAGCCCTAGCCCACAGCCCAGCACCAAGCCAAGCATCAACACCAATCCTTTCTTTGGCCACACCGCGTTGACAGGGTCCACCGCTACGCGATCAACAGTAACCAACTGTAAGGTACTCATGTCAGTGCTAATTGTTGCGAGGCGAGCACGCTCTGCCCGCAGACCCTCAATCCCTCTCAGGAAAAGCTCTTCATTTTGCCGAGAACGCAGGACTTGAACTTTACGATTGTTTTCTAGCAGTAACAATTCCTTGCGAATTTCCGCTACTCGTGGGTCAGCAAAATCGTCGGAAGTACGATTACGCAGGGCACGCTTTTCTGCCTCAAGAGCGTCCGTACCCATAAAGTAAAGGGGTATTTGTTGATTAGTAACCTCGGTCCGAATTACATTAGCCGCCGACTCCAAAGCCGCTTGTCCAAAGCTAGAAGGAGTAGAGGGTCGCTTCAGCCCTAATGATTGCGCTATATTAATAGCCTCATTGAGTTGAGCAATACGGTTATCGCGACGCAACTTCAACTGCAAACGCAGAGCTCGCAACTCATCATTTAACTTTGCTCGCTTTAGCGTATCTGCCTCAAGCAACTCCGCAATCTTACTATTCTTGCCTGCCGAATAATCCACACGCGCAACATCCAACTTCGCATCAACTTCTTTGATACGATTCTGGATTATAACTTGCAGGTCCCTAGATATTTGTTGCCGCTCGTTCACTATAGCGTATTGAACGAGACCATTGAGAACAGACTTTCCGTCTAATCCTTCAGGATAGCGCATTTCCAAACCGACAAATTTTTTTAATAAATCGGTTTTCTTAGGGTCTGGCTGGATAAGCTTCAACGCTTTGAAGTTAAAATCTTCGAACGCCTGCTCCAACGTACGGCCGTCTTTCATGAAGGCGGCTTGCAAAGCTGAACTAGAGCGGAAATAACCCAAGCGAGTGTCATAAGAGTCAAGCGCCGAGCCCACGCGCTTCAACGCAGCCTCTGGTGGCAGAGAGTAAACTTGGCTGCGGTTCAGCTCATCTAAATCATTCAGCGCTGCGGGACGCAAGACTGTGCTGACCTCATATTCTGGCGTTACGCTAAATATATACACTACGGCCATTGCGGTGCATAAGCCAGCGACAGCCCCGATCAGAAGCTTCTGTCTCCAGACAGATCGAAGCATCGCCAGAAGGTCTATTTCATCATGAGAAACCGCATGTGGGGTTGGGATAATGCTGGTCACGGCATGGCCTGTTAGTCGGTGGAAAATTATCCCACCTGACAGGAACAGTCATTTCGCCATCATAGCGCCTAGCCGAAGCCAGCATAAACTATCCCTGTCCAGTGCGGACGAATGGCGGCCATTCTGACAGTTCGGATCCCAAGATGCCAGCATCATGCTATTGGATAGCCATCGTAACCCTGTCAGCTTTCTCGAACCCTACGTGCATTAATTTCGGCCCGGAGGTTTCGCAAGAGTGCAAGCAGCACTCCCAAAATGCCTCCCAGCACAACGCCCAGCGCTACGATAAGCAATTTTTTAGGTTTTACCGGCTTATCCGGAGACTCAACAGCACCGTCCTGCCTGTAAACCTGGATCACGCCCGGATCAATCTGCAACGTACGGTAAAACGCCAGGGCCTCTTGCCGTTGGCGCAGATTCTTCACGAACGCATCATCCGACGTACGCTTGCGCAAATTATCGATTTCAGCTTCGAGCGCCTTGCTACCACGCATGTACATCAACGAGCCGTCCATGCCAGCCGAAACCTCGCTTGACAAGGTATTCGAGATGATCGGTGGCTTCTCGAGGCCAATCGACTTGGCCACGCGCAGCGCCTCAGTCAGTTGTACGATCTGGTCTTCACGCTGTTTGCGGGCGCTTTCCAGCGCCGCGTTGATCTGCTGCTCAAGGTTATTCGCTTTGATCGTAGCATCAGCTTTCACATCCCTGACGACTTCCGTACGTCCGCGACGCCCCGCCATTTCGAGATAACGGACGACCCACTCGGCAGCTTGCTGAGGATCAGATACGTTGGCTTTTACAAAGAAACGATTGGGGGTTTCCTTGGCAGCGATACCGAGCGTCAGCACATCCTGAAAGCGACCATAGAGCTCATCCTGCGATCCACCACGCTCATCCTCAGGCAGACTCGGCAGGTATACGTTGCGGAAGAACTCCCTACGCAACGACTCCGACTGAAGATTCCGCAGATAAATGTCATAGACATCCTTCACCGTCAGCATGCTCAAACCCGTGTTCCCGCCGCGACCATAATTCAGCGGGGAAACATCATTTTGAGTCGGGGGTTGCACAAAAACCTTCGCCTCATACACAGGCTTGGCCAGAAACGCATACGCCACCGCAATCGCCGTCACGACTACAGTCGTCACGATGATCAACACCTTCTGCTTCCACAGTCCCTCGATCAGCTCGAAAAGGTCAATCTCGTCACCAGTACTACTCAGGCGCTCAGGTTCGTTGCGCATCTATTCTGTTTTTCCTTGGGTCACGTCTATCCGCATGCTCCGGTAGCCCATCAACCAACCGACCGTCCGTCGGTGGCGCAAGCCACTCAATTGAAGCGTAGCGTCATTTTGCCAACACGCTCAAGAACCGCCGTACGCCTTAAGCATTAATCAGCAGTAGAGGGAACCCGACCAAAGAAGTTCCCTGCTTTCCGACCAAAATTCACCTTGCCGCCAAACGGCGTTCACGGAATTGTGACGTCCAGCTCATACCCCAGCGCCTCGTAACGTAACCGCAACGCCCGGGCCAAGGCCTGCTTCGCCCTCCCCTCTCCATGCACCAGCACCACTCGCCTCGCCGGCTGGCCCTGGCCGAGGGCAAACCGTACCAACCCTGCCTGGTCCGCATGCGCGGAATACCCTTCGAGTGTCATTACCTTCGCACGTATCTCATAACGCACTTGATCCAATTCGACCCATGCCGTCCTGTCCGCGCCACTGCTCGCCTGGATCACCGCACCCGGCGTACCTCTGGCCTGGTAGCCCACGAACATCACCTCATGCCGCGGATCCTCGAGCATGGCCTTGAGGTAATTGACGATTCGCCCACCCGAGCACATGCCATTGCCGGCGATAACGATGGCGGGTCGGCCGGTGCTCTTGAGGTAGTTGACCACCTGCTGGTGCTTGGCATGGGTATCGATGCAGATCAGTTGGCGGAAACCCAATGGCTTGCGGCCTTCGCCCAGGCGTTGCCTGGCTTCGGTGTTCCAGTAGTCGTGCAGCTCGCGGTAGGCCTGGGTCACGCGCCGGGCCAAGGGGGAGTCGAGGATGATGGGGAGTTGGGACCAATCCAGCGGGTCGGCACCGGGCTTTTCTTCATCGGTCAGCAGCGCTTTGCGGTGGAGGATGTCTTCCAGCTCGTAGAGCAGCTCTTGTGTTCGGCCCAGGCTGAATGCTGGGATGAGGATGGTGCCTTGGTCCGCAAGGGCGCGGTCGATGGCGGATTCCAGGCGTTGTTGGCGCTCGCTGCGGTCTGGGTGCAGGCGGTCGCCGTAGGTGCTTTCGAGCACCAGGATGTCGGCGCTTTCGGGTGGCTGCAGCGGACGTAGCAGTGGGCTGTCGGGGGCGCCGAGGTCGCCTGAGAAGACGACGCGGGTATCGGTTGCCTGTTTGGGGTAGCGGACATCGCACTCGACATAGGCAGAGCCCAGCAGGTGCCCGGCGCGCTGGAGGCGTATGCGGCATTCGAGGCTGGGGGTTTGGGTGATGGTGCGCCACTGGTCGAAGGGGAGCGGGACGACCAGGCGGTTCAGCAGGTCCAGGTAGCGGTCGATCTGTGCGGGTTCGCTGGAGATGCCGAGGCGGTAGGCGTCTTCGAGGATCAGCGGCAGGAGTTTCGCGGAGGGCTCGCTGCACAGGATCGGGCCTCGGTAGCCGGCGGCCAGGAGTGTGGGGATGCGGCCGACGTGGTCGAGGTGGACGTGGGTGATGACCAGGGCCTGGATGCCGGTGATGGCGAAATCGAGGGGGGTGGTTTCGCTGTTGGGGGTGGCGTCGGTGCCTTGTTCCAGGCCGCAGTCGATCAATAGGCTGTTGGTGGTGTCGAGGTGGAGTTGGTGGCAGGAACCGGTGACGCCGCGGATGGCGCCGTGGTGTGAGAGGTTGGGGTAGTCCATGCCGGTAGGCCTTCCCTGTGCGGATTGGAATTGGGTATTAGCCCATGTGGCTTGGAGGGAGTTACAGGGTGGGCTTCCTACATGAGTGTAGGAAATATCTGGTTGGTGAGTGGGGTGTGGAGGTTTGGGGAATTGCTGGGGGCGCTTTGCGCCCCTTTCGCGGCGCAAGGCCGCTCCTACCGGATCGCGGGGGCTTGGTTGGGCCGCGCGGAGAAATGGTGTCAGTTACCGGAGAGGGCAGCCTGGCGGGCGGAGGCGCGGATCTTGCGCTTGCTGCGCAGTACGCCGTAGGCACCGAGCAAGGGGCCGACGGCGAGGCCGATGACCAGGGCGGCGATGACCAGCACGGCTACCGGCACGGCGGGGGCGGCCCAGCCGAACAGGACCAGGGAGACGCTTTGCTGGTTCTCCAGCACGAAGAACAGCACCACGGCTGCCAGCAGCAGCACGAACAACGCCGCCACGGCGCGCTTGAGGTTACGCATCAGACTGCTCCTTCTGCCCTTCAGGTGTGGGCGTGTTCTTCTTCGTTGACCCGGTCGCGCAATTCCTTGCCGGGCTTGAAGTGCGGGACGTACTTGCCTTCAAGGCTCACCGATTGGCCGGTCTTCGGGTTGCGGCCTACGCGGGGTGAGCGGTAGTGCAAGGAAAAGCTGCCAAAGCCGCGGATCTCGATGCGATCGCCGGTGGCCAGGCACTGGGACATCTGTTCAAGCATGGTCTTGATGGCCAACTCCACGTCCTTGGACGAGAGCAGCCCTTGATGGGTGACAATACGTTCGATCAGCTCCGACTTCGTCATATTTTTCCCTTCGTTATCAAGCAGCTAGATCATTGCTTAACCAGTTTGTAGCACGCTCTGAAAGATTTGAACAGGGTGCATCTTGACTTAATAAAAAAATTCAAGAATGGGTGGGGCGTGAACCCCAGTGGTAGAGGGACTTGAGCGTAGGGAGGCTGGGAGAGGGGCTGGCTGCGCGAGCTGGGCGTGGAAGGGACGTGAACAGTGGTGCTTGGGCGGGCGCTATCGCGGGGCAAGCCCGCTCCCACAGGGGGGGGCGTGGGAAGGGCAAAAAAAAAAGGGCGACCCGAAGGTCGCCCCTTTTTTACCGATCAAACAGAACTCAGTTCTGCTTGGCCATAGCTTCGCGCAGCAGCGCGGCCATGGTGGTGTCGGCAGCAGCTTCCGGAGCGTTTTTCAGGCTCTGGATAGCTTCGCGCTCTTCAGCGTCGTCCTTCGACTTGATGGACAGGCTGATGACGCGGGACTTGCGGTCAACGCTGATGATCTTGGCTTCGATCTCGTCGCCTTCCTTCAGGACGTTACGCGCGTCTTCAACGCGGTCACGGCTGATTTCGGAAGCCTTCAGAGTAGCTTCGATGTCGTCGGCCAGGGTGACGATGGCGCCTTTGGCGTCAACTTCCTTGACGGTACCCTTGACGATAGCGCCCTTGTCGTTCAGAGCAACGAAGTTGGAGAACGGATCGTCTTCCAGTTGCTTGATACCCAGGGAGATACGCTCGCGCTCTGGGTCGACCGACAGGATGACGGTTTCCAGCTCGTCGCCCTTCTTGAAGCGACGTACGGCTTCTTCGCCGGACTCGTTCCAGGAGATGTCGGACAGGTGAACCAGGCCGTCGATGCCGCCGTCCAGGCCAATGAAGATACCGAAGTCGGTGATCGACTTGATGGTACCGGTGATCTTGTCACCCTTGTTGAACTGGCTGGAGAAGTCTTCCCATGGGTTGGACTTGCACTGCTTGATGCCCAGGGAGATACGACGACGCTCTTCGTCGATGTCCAGAACCATGACTTCCACTTCGTCGCCAACCTGAACGACTTTCGACGGGTGGATGTTCTTGTTGGTCCAGTCCATTTCGGAAACGTGTACCAGACCTTCAACGCCTTCTTCCAGCTCAGCGAAGCAGCCGTAGTCGGTCAGGTTGGTCACGCGAGCCTGTACGCGGGTACCTTCTGGGTAGCGGGCAGTGATAGCTACCCACGGATCTTCGCCCATCTGCTTCAGACCCAGGGAAACGCGGTTGCGCTCACGGTCGAACTTCAGGACGCGAACGTCGACTTCGTCACCAACGTTGACGATTTCCGACGGGTGCTTGATGCGCTTCCAAGCCATGTCGGTGATGTGCAGCAGGCCGTCGATGCCGCCCAGGTCCACGAAGGCGCCGTAGTCGGTGAGGTTCTTGACGATACCCTTGACCTGTTGGCCTTCCTGCAGGGTTTCCAGCAGGGCTTCGCGCTCGGCGCTGTTCTCGGCTTCCAGCACGCTGCGACGGGAAACGACAACGTTGTTGCGCTTCTGGTCCAGCTTGATGACCTTGAACTCCAGCTCTTTGCCTTCCAGGTGGGTGGTGTCGCGCACAGGGCGGACATCGACCAGGGAGCCCGGCAGGAACGCACGGATGCCGTTAACGTCGACAGTGAAGCCGCCCTTAACCTTACCGTTGATAACGCCCTTGACCACTTCTTCGGCGGCGAAAGCTGCTTCCAGAACAATCCAGCACTCGGCGCGCTTGGCTTTTTCACGGGACAGCTTGGTTTCGCCAAAGCCGTCTTCGACCGCGTCCAGCGCAACGTGAACTTCGTCACCGACCTTGATGGTCAGCTCGCCAGCTTCGTTGATGAACTGCTCGAGCGGGATGACGCCCTCGGACTTCAGGCCAGCGTGAACGGTAACCCAGTCGCCGTCGATGTCGACAACGATACCGGTGATGATCGCGCCCGGCTGAAGATTGAGGGTTTTCAGGCTTTCTTCAAAGAGTTCTGCAAAGCTTTCGCTCATTTTAATTCCTGTAGATTCGGGCGAAACAGACGCCCATAGCCACATTCCAGACAATGTGGGTTTCGTTCATATAAAGGAAAGCCGGCAGGACGTTGACTGGTGACCCTGCCTGCTTCCCTGGTTATCAGAGCAGATCGCGCTGGGCGAGCTCGCTCCTGATACGTTGCAACACCTGCTCGATGGACAACTCGGTGGAGTCCAGCTGGATGGCATCGGCCGCTGGTTTCAACGGGGCCACCGCACGCTGGGTGTCGCGTTCATCGCGCGCACGGATCTCATCCAGCAGACTCGCCAGACTAACATCATCGCCCTTGCCCTTCAACTGCAAATAACGACGTCGTGCGCGTTCCTCCGCACTGGCGGTGAGGAACACTTTCAAGGGCGCGTCCGGGAACACCACGGTGCCCATGTCGCGACCATCGGCGATCAGCCCGGGGGCTTCGCGGAAGGCGCGCTGGCGCTGCAGCAGCGCTTCGCGCACCGCCGGCAGGGAGGCGACCATAGAGGCGCCGGCGCCGACTGTTTCGGTGCGGATCACGTTGCTGACATCCTCACCCTCGAGGATGATCTGTTGAAGCTTACCCGGTTCGGCAGCGATGAACTGCACATCCAGATGGGCGGCCAGGGCCTTGAGCAGCTCTTCGTTGGTCAGGTCGACGCCGTGGTTGGTGGCGTTGAAGGCCAGCAGGCGGTACAGGGCGCCGGAGTCCAGCAGCCTCCAGCCCAGCTCGCGGGCGAGGATGCCGGCGACGGTGCCCTTGCCCGAGCCGCTTGGCCCATCGATGGTGATGACCGGCGCTTGGGAATTCACGGCTTGCCCTCTTCTGCGACGCGGATACCGACTTCGGCGCACAGCGCCAGGAAGTTGGGGAACGAGGTGGCGACGTTGGCGCAGTCATGGATGCGGATCGGTGCGCTGGCACGCAGCGAAGCGACGCTGAAGGCCATGGCGATGCGGTGGTCGCCGTGGCCATGCACTTCGCCGCCGCCGATCTGGCCGCCGTCGATGATGATGCCGTCCGGGGTCGGCTGGCACTTCACACCCAGGGTCAGCAGGCCATCGGCCATGACCTGGATGCGGTCCGACTCCTTGACCCGCAGCTCCTCGGCGCCACGCAGCACGGTGCGCCCTTCGGCGCAGGCCGCGGCGACGAACAGCACCGGGAATTCGTCGATGGCCAGTGGCACGAGTTCTTCGGGAATGTCGATACCCTTGAGCTTGGCACCGCGCACGCGCAGGTCGGCCACCGGCTCGCCGCCGACTTCACGCTGGTTTTCCAGGGTGATGTCGCCGCCCATCAGGCGCAGGATGTCGATCACGCCGGTACGGGTCGGGTTGATGCCCACGTGCTCGAGCACCAGCTCCGAGCCTTCGGCGATGGAGGCCGCGACCAGGAAGAAGGCGGCCGAGGAAATGTCGGCCGGTACTTCGATGCGGGTGGCGCTGAGCTTGCCGCCGGCCTTGAGCGAGGCCACCGGGCCATTGGTCTGCACGTCGTAGCCAAAACCACGCAGCATGCGCTCGGTGTGGTCGCGGGTCGGCGCCGGCTCGGTGACGGTGGTGGTGCCTTCGGCATACAGGCCGGCCAGCAGCAGGCAGGATTTGACCTGGGCACTGGCCATCGGCAGGGTGTAGTCCAGGGCCTTGAGCTTATGGCCACCGCGGATGGTCAGCGGCGGGCGACCTTCAGGGCCGGTCTCGACCACGGCCCCCATTTCACGCAGCGGGTTGGCCACGCGGTTCATCGGGCGCTTGGACAGCGACGCGTCGCCGGTCATGGTCACGTCGAACGGCTGGCCGGCCAGCAGGCCCGAGAGCAGGCGCATGGAGGTGCCGGAGTTGCCGAGGTAGATCGGCCCGGGTGGCGGCTTGAGGCCGTGCAGGCCGACGCCGTGGATGGTCACGCGGCCATGGTGCGGGCCTTCGATGACCACGCCCATGTCGCGGAAGGCTTGCAGGGTCGCCAGGGCATCCTCGCCTTCGAGGAAGCCTTCGACCTCGGTGGTGCCTTCGGCCAGCGAGCCAAGCATGATCGAGCGGTGGGAAATCGACTTGTCGCCCGGAACGCGGATCCGTCCGGACAGGCGGCCACCAGGTTGGGCCAGGAAAATCAGATCGTTGGCGTTCATAGCGTCCACATAGGCCCGGCGGGCCAGGATTTTACTGAAATGCTCGCGGGCAACCCGGGCGCGGGTGAACACACCCAGCAGCTGGTGCCCGTCCCCTGCATCGACCGCGTCGCGCAAGGCGTCGAGGTCGCTGCGAAATGTATCCAGGGTGCGCAGGACAGCCTCGCGGTTGGCGAGGAAGATGTCGTGCCACATGATCGGGTCGCTGCCGGCGATTCTCGTGAAATCGCGGAAGCCTCCCGCAGCGTACCGGAAGATCTCCAGGTTTTCATTGCGCTTGGCCAGGGAATCGACCAAACCGAACGCCAGCAGGTGCGGCAGGTGGCTGGTGGCGGCCAGGACTTCGTCGTGGCGCTCCACCGGCATGTGCTCCACATCGGCGTCCAGCGCGCGCCACAGGCGGTCGACCAGGGCCAGGGCGGCGGGGTCGGTTTCCGGCAGCGGCGTGAGGATGACCTTGTGGCGGCGGAACAGGGTGGCGTTGGAGGCCTCTACCCCGCTCTGCTCGGAACCGGCGATCGGGTGGCCTGGGACGAAGCGCGGCAGGCGCTCGGCGAAGGCTTCGCGGGCGGCACGCACGACATTGCCCTTGGCGCTGCCGACATCGGTGATGATGGCGTCGCCCAGGTCCAGGCGGGCCAGGTGGGCGAGCACCTTTTCCATGGCCAGGATGGGCACGGCCAGCTGGATGACGTCGGCGCCGACGCAGGCGGCGGCCAGGTCCGCTTCGCAGCGGTCGACCACGCCCAGGGACACGGCCAACTTGCGCGACTGGGCATCCAGGTCGACGCCGACCACTTCCCGGCACAGGCCGCTTTCGCGCAGGCCCTTGGCGAAGGAACCGCCGATCAGGCCGAGGCCCACGACCACCAGGCGGCCGATGATGGGGCCGGATTTGCTTGCTGTTACATCAACCACTAGCGCGAATCCTCAGTACGGCGATTGTTGGGGCTGCTTTGCAGCCCATCGCGGGGCAAGCCCGCTCCTACAGAGGGCGTGTGCGCCCTGTGGGAGGCGGGGCTGCTTTGCAGCCCTTCGCGGCGCAAGGCCGCTCCTACCGGAGGTGTGCGGGCCGGGTGGGCACCGCGTGGCCTGTAGGAGCGGGCTTGCCCCGCGATGGGGCGCGACGCGGCCCCGGCGATCTCGATCAAAGCACCGCCTTCGGATAGGACCCCAGCACCTTGAGCGCCACGGCTTCCTGGCTGATCTGCTCCAGCACCGCCTTGATCAACGGGTCGCGGTGGTGGCCGACGAAGTCGATGAAGAACACGTACGTCCACTTGCCGCTGCGCGACGGGCGGGTCTCGATGCGGGTCAGGTCGATGCCGTTCTCGTGGAACGGCACCAGCAGCTCGTGCAGCGCCCCCGGTTTGTTGCTCATAGAGACGATGATCGAGGTCTTGTCGTCGCCGGTCGGCGGCACTTCCTGGTTGCCGATCATCAGGAAGCGCGTGGAGTTGTCCGGGCGGTCCTCGATCTTCTCGGCCAGACGGGTCAGGCCGTACAGGTTCGCCGCCATGTCGCCGGCGATGGCCGCCGAATTCCACTCGCCCTTGACCCGCTTGGCCGCCTCGGCGTTGCTGGACACCGCCACGCGCTCGACATTCGGGTAATGGGCGTCCAGCCATTTGCGGCACTGGGCCAGGGACTGGGCGTGGGAGTAGATGCGGGTGATGCTGTTGGTCTTGGTGTTCTCGCCCACCAGCAGGTGGTGGTGGATGCGCAGCTCGACTTCGCCGCAGATCACCATGTCATGCTCGAGGAAGCTGTCCAGGGTGTGGCTGACCGCACCTTCGGTGGAGTTTTCCACAGGCACCACGCCAAAGTTGACGGCACCGGCGGCCACTTCACGGAACACTTCGTCGATGGCCGCCATCGGGCGGCTGACCACGGCATGGCCGAAGTGCTTCATGGCGGCAGCCTGGGTGAAGGTGCCCTCAGGGCCGAGGTAGGCGACCTTGAGTGGCTCTTCCAAGGCCAGGCAGGACGACATGATCTCGCGGAACAACCGCGCCATCTCTTCGTTGTCCAGCGGGCCCTTGTTGCGCTCCATGACGCGCTTGAGCACCGCAGCCTCGCGCTCGGGGCGGTAGAACACCGGCTTCTCGCCTTCGGCCAGGGAGGCGGTCTTGACCTTGGCCACTTCCTGGGCGCAACGGGCGCGCTCGCTGATCAGCTCGAGGATCTTCTCGTCGAGGCTGTCGATGCGCACGCGCAGCGCCTTGAGCTCCTGTTCGGACATCAGGCGTGCTCCTTCTCGAATTCAGCCATGTAGGCCACCAGGGCGTCGACCGCCTCCAGGCCCAGGGCGTTGTAGATGGAGGCGCGCATGCCGCCGACTGAGCGATGGCCCTTGAGGTTGAGCAGGCCACGGGCGTCGGCGCCGGCCAGGAAGGCTTTGTCCAGGCGCTCGTCGGCCAGGCGGAACGGCACGTTCATCCACGAACGGGCGTTGTGGCTGATCGGGTTGGTGTAGAACTCGCTGGCGTCGATGAAGCTGTACAGGCGGTCTTTCTTGGCGCGGTTGCGCTGCTCCATGGCCTCGACGCCGCCCTGCTCCTTCAGCCATTCGAACACCAGGCCCGAGAGGTACCAGGAATAGGTGGCCGGGGTGTTGTACATCGAGCCGTTGTCGGCGGCGACCTTGTAGTCGAGCATGGTCGGGCAGCTGCTGCGGGCGTGGCCGAGCAGGTCTTCGCGCACGATCACCACCACCAGGCCGCTGGGGCCGATGTTCTTCTGGGCGCCGGCGTAGATCAGGCCGTACTGGGACACATCGATCGGGCGCGAGAGGATGTCGGAGGACATGTCGACCACCAGGGGCACGTCGCCGGTTTCCGGCACCCAGTCGAACTGCAGGCCACCGATGGTCTCGTTGGACGCATAGTGGACGTAGGCCGCGTTCTTGGTCAGGTTCCACTCGTTCTGGCCTGGGATGGCCAGGTAGTCGTAGGGCTTGGCGCTGGCGGCGACGTTGACGTGGCCGAAACGACGCGCTTCCTCGATGGCCTTCTTCGACCAGATCCCGGTCTCGATGTAGTCGGCAGTGCCGCTTTCAGGCAGCAGGTTCAACGGGATCTCGGCGAACTGCTGGCTCGCGCCGCCCTGGAGGAACAGCACCTTGTAGTTGGAGGGGATGGACAGCAGGTCGCGCAGGTCCTGCTCGGCCTTTTCGACGATGGCCACGTAGTCGTCGCTGCGATGGCTCATCTCCATCACCGACAAGCCCTTGCCACGCCAGTCCAGCATTTCGGCCTGGGCACGCTCCAGGACAGCGTCAGGAAGCGCGGCAGGGCCTGCGCAGAAGTTAAAGGCTCGTTTGCTCACATCCACTCTCGCTCTGCCAAATAGTACAAATCGTTCTTGCAGACCACGCACGGGTCCCTGTAGGAGCGGCCTTGTGCCGCGAAAGGGCCGCAAAGCGGCCCCAGCGTGTTGCAGCGCCGCTGAAACCTTGGGGCTGCCCTGTAGCCCTTTCACGGCACAAGGCCGCTCCTACAACGAGACGCGCCGCTACAGCGCAGCCTGCTGTAATCAGTCAAACGGGGCGACCTTGGTCGCCCCGCTCGGGGTGTTGCGTTGGTTTATTCCTGTGGCGCCTCTTCGGCGCCGGCCAGGTCGTCATCCGGTGCGTCGACCTCGACGCCCTCCTCGTCCCCGTCGAGCAGCTCGTCGAGTTCTTCCTCGGAAGGCTCCTGGATACGCTCCAGGCCCACCAGCGTCTCGTCGCTGGCCAGCTTGATCAGCGTCACACCCTGGGTGTTACGGCCCAAGCTGGACACCTCGCCGACGCGGGTCCGCACCAGGGTGCCCTGGTCGGAGATCAGCATGATCTCCTCGCCTTCCTGCACCTGGATGGCGCCGATCAGCAGGCCGTTGCGCCCCTTGGTGCCCATGGCGATGACGCCCTGGCCACCCCGGCCGCGACGCGGGAACTTGGACAGCGGGGTCCGCTTGCCGAAGCCGCGCTCGGAGGCGGTGAGGATCTGCGCGCCGGACTCCGGGATCAGCATGGAGATCACCTGCTGGCCCTTGCCCAGCTTCATGCCACGTACGCCACGGGCGGTACGGCCCATCTCACGCACCACGCTCTCGGCGAAGCGGATCACCTTGCCGGCGTCGGAGAACATCATGACTTCCTTGGCGCCGTCGGTGATGGCCGCGGCGATCAGGGTGTCACCTTCCTTGAGCTTCAGCGCGATCAGGCCGCTGGTACGCGGACGGGCGAACTGGGCCAGCGGGGTCTTCTTGACGGTACCGAAGGCGGTGGCCATGAAGATGTACGCACCGGTCGGCTCGGCCACCCACTCAGGGGTGTCGCCGTCTTCCTCGTCGACTTCCTCGGCCTCGACCACTTCCCCTTCGAGCACGGTGTCGTCGGCGTCCTCCAGCTCTTCGTCGCCGTCGGCGTTCTGCTGCAGGGCCTCCAGGTCGATCTGCAGCATGGCGGTGATGCGCTCACCTTCCTCCAGCGGCAACAGGTTGACCAGCGGGCGACCACGGGCGGCACGGGACGCCTCGGGGATTTCGTAGGTCTTGAGCCAGTACACCTTGCCCTTGCTGGAGAACAGCAACAGGGTGGCGTGGCTGTTGGCGACCAGCAGGTGCTCGATGTAGTCCTCGTCCTTCACGCCGGTGGCCGACTTGCCCTTGCCGCCGCGGCGCTGGGCCTGGTAGGCGGACAGCGGCTGAGTCTTGGCATAGCCGCCGTGGGAAATGGTCACCACGCGCTCTTCTTCGGGGATCATGTCGCCGTAGCTGAGGTCGTGGGTGGCGTTGAGGATCTCGGTGCGACGGGCATCGCCGTATTCGGCGCGGACCGCTTCGAGCTCCTCGCGGATCACTTCCATCAGGCGCTCGGCGCTGCTCAGGATGCGGATCAGCTCGCCGATCTGTTCGAGGATCTCCTGGTACTCGGCCAGCAGCTTCTCGTGCTCCAGGCCGGTCAGGCGGTGCAGGCGCAGGTCCAGGATGGCCTGGGCCTGTTCCGGCGACAGGTAGTACTTGCCGTCACGCAGGCCGTACTGCTCTGGCAGGTCTTCCGGGCGGCAGGAGTCGGCGCCGGCGCGCTCGACCATGACCTGCACGGCACTGGACTCCCAGGCGGTGCTGACCAGGGCTTCCTTCGCCTCGGACGGGGTCGGCGAAGCCTTGATCAGGGCGATCACCGGGTCGATGTTGGACAGCGCGACCGCCTGGCCTTCGAGGATATGGCCACGCTCGCGGGCCTTGCGCAGCTCGAACACGGTACGGCGGGTCACCACTTCGCGGCGGTGACGGACGAACGCTTCGAGCAGGTCCTTGAGGTTGAGCAGGCGTGGGCGGCCGTCGATCAGGGCGACCATGTTGATGCCGAACACGCTCTGCAGCTGGGTCTGCGCATAAAGGTTGTTGAGCACCACCTCCGGCACCTCGCCGCGACGCAGCTCGATGACGATGCGCATGCCGTCCTTATCGGACTCGTCGCGCAGCTCGGTGATGCCTTCGATCTTCTTCTCTTTGACCAGCTCGGCGATCTTCTCGATCAGCCGCGCCTTGTTCAACTGGTACGGCAGCTCGGTGACGACGATCTGCTGGCGACCGCCGGTCTTGTCCTTGTCGATGTCCTCGATTTCGGAGCGGGCACGCATATAGATGCGGCCACGGCCGGTGCGGTAGGCCTCGATGATGCCCTGGCGACCGTTGATCAGGCCGGCGGTGGGGAAGTCGGGGCCGGGAATGAACTGCATCAGCTCATCGACCGACACCTCGGGGTTGTCGATCAGTGCGAGGCAGCCGTCGATGACCTCGCCCAGGTTGTGCGGCGGGATGTTGGTCGCCATGCCCACGGCGATACCGCTGGAACCGTTGACCAGCAGGTTGGGGATCTTGGTCGGCATGACCGCCGGGATCTGTTCGGTGCCGTCGTAGTTGGGCACCCAGTCGACGGTTTCCTTGTGCAGGTCGGCCAGCAGCTCGTGGGCCAGCTTGGCCATGCGCACTTCGGTGTATCGCATGGCCGCGGCGTTGTCGCCGTCCACCGAACCGAAGTTGCCCTGGCCATCGACCAGCAGGTAGCGCAGCGAGAACGGCTGCGCCATGCGCACGATGGTGTCATAGACCGCGGTGTCGCCGTGGGGGTGGTACTTACCGATGACGTCACCGACCACACGGGCGGACTTCTTGTACGGCTTGTTCCAGTCGTTGCCCAGTTCGCTCATCGCGTAGAGAACGCGGCGATGCACGGGCTTCAAGCCGTCACGCGCATCGGGCAGTGCACGCCCGACAATCACGCTCATCGCGTAGTCGAGGTAAGACTGTCTCAGTTCGTCTTCGATATTGACCGGGAGGATTTCTTTGGCCAGTTCGCCCATGAGAAGCCTGATTCCTTTTTCTGGTGAAACTTCGTCGTTTCCCTCGTAGGACGAACGAAGCTCGCCGCCGCAACGCACAGTGGTGCGACGACTTACGACAAATCAATGAGTTGAGCCATGGATCTGCGCAATGAAGGCCGCTTCAACGAGCGGGCCTGGAAACTGCCGGATGGTATCACAAAGGCGTGGGGCGTGGGAGATATGGCAGGTTGCCGCTGCGCCCGTAAAAACGCCGTTTTTCCTGCCCCACGATGAGGCCATCGTAAAGTCCTGAGCGGTCAGTGCAAACGCTTGCGACAAATCAACTGCGCAATCTTGGCCGTATCGGGCCGTTCGACCACGCCCCGCTCGGTCACGATCACATCGACCAGGTCCGCTGGCGTCACATCGAATACCGGGTTGTACACCTCGACCTCGGCAGCGACCCGATTGCCGCCCACATCCAGCAACTCGTCGGCCTCACGCTCTTCCAGCGGGATATCCTCGCCGGTGGCCAGGTTGAGGTCGATGGTGGTACTCGGCGCCACCACCATGAAACGCACGCCATGGTGCATGGCGGCCACCGCCAGCTGGTAGGTGCCGATCTTGCCGGCCACATCGCCGTTGGCGGCGATGCAGTCCGCGCCCACCACCACCCAGGTGATGCCCTTGGTCTTCATCAGGTGCGTCATGGCCGAGTCGGCGCACAGCGTCGCCGGGATGCCTTCATGGGCCAGCTCCCAGGCGGTCAGGCGCGAGCCGTGCAGCCAGGGGCGGGTCTCGCCGGCGTACACCCGCTCGACCATACCCTCCAGGTAGGCCGCCCGGATCACCCCCAGCGCGCTGCCGAAACCGCCGCTGGCCAGGGCGCCGGCATTGCCGTAGGTGAGCAGGGCCTGGGCGTTGCCCTGCTGCCGGCGGATCAGCTCGATGCCATGCTGGGCCATGGTCAGGTTGGCTTCGCGGTCGCTTTCGTGGATGGCCATCGCCTCGGCCTCCATCGCCGCCAGCACGTCTTCGTCGGCGCGCAGCCGCTGCAGGCGTTCACGCATGCGGTTGAGCGACCAGAACAGGTTGGCGGCGGTGGGTCGGGCCTCGGCCAGGGCGAGGAAGTCCTCTTCCAGCGCATGCTCCCAGTCCTCGCCCTCGGCCAGGCGCTGGCGCACGGCGAGCACCAGGCCGTAGGCGGCGCTGATACCGATGGCCGAGGCCCCGCGCACGGCCATCTGGCGGATCGCCTGCACTACCGAAGCCACGTCGGTGCAGGCCAGCCAGTGCTCACGCGCAGGCAGCAGGCGCTGGTCGAGCAGATGCAAGGTGCCATCCCGCCACTGGATGCCGGTCACCTTCTCCGCCGCCAAAAGTCGCTCGCGCATCGCCTCTCCCCGTCGTTCGCTGATCAAAAGCGGCCGATTATAGCGAGCCTCTGTCACGGGCGCTCGGGTATACTGCGCGTTCTATCTATCAGAACCAGGTGCCCCACGCATGCCCACAGCCCCCTCCCCCCTCGACCTGCTGCTCGTGCCGGGCTGGCTGGTCCCCGTGGAGCCGGCCGGGGTGGTGCTCGTGGAACACGCGCTGGGCATCCGCGACGGCCTGATCGCCTGGCTCGGCCCGCGCGACCGGGCGCCCGCGGCGCATGAGGTGCGCGAGTTGCCCGATTGCCTGCTGTGTCCGGGGCTGATCAACGCTCACGGCCATGCGGCCATGACCCTGCTGCGCGGCCTGGCCGACGACCTGCCGCTGATGACCTGGCTCAAGGCGCACATCTGGCCGGCCGAGGGCCGCTGGGTCGATGAAGCCTTCGTGCGCGACGGCACGGACCTGGCCATCGCCGAAATGCTCAAGGGCGGCATCACCTGCTTCGCCGACATGTATTTCTTCCCCCGGGAGGCCTGCGACCGGGTGCACCGCAGCGGTATTCGCGCGCAAATCGCCGTGCCGTTGCTGGACGTCTCCATCCCCGGCGCCCGCACGCCGGACGAAGGCCTGCACCAGGCCATCGAGCTGTTCGATGACCTGCGCCACCACCCGCGCATCAGCATCGCCCTCGGGCCGCACGCGCCCTACACGGTCAGCGACGAGAACCTGGAGAAGATCCGCGTCATCGCCGACCAGCTGGACGCGCCGCTGCACATGCACATCCACGAGACCGCCGGCGAAGTCGAACAGGCCCTGGCCGACAGCGGCGAGCGGCCGCTGGCGCGCCTGGCCCGCCTGGGCCTGCTGGGCCCGCGCCTGCAGGCGGTGCACATGACCCAGGTCAGCGACGACGACCTGGCCCTGCTGGTAGAAAGCGACACCAGCGTGGTGCACTGCCCCGAATCCAACCTCAAGCTGGCCAGCGGCTTCTGCCCGGTGGAACGCCTGTGGCAAGCCGGCGTCAATGTGGCAGTGGGCACCGATGGCGCAGCCAGCAACAACGACCTGGACCTGCTCGGCGAAACCCGCACCGCAGCCCTGCTGGCCAAGGCGGTGGCAGGTTCGGCCACGGCACTGGACGCCCACCGAGCGCTGCGCATGGCCACGCTCAACGGCGCCCGCGCCCTGGGCCTTGAGGCCGTCACCGGTTCGCTGGAGCTGGGCAAAGCGGCCGACCTGGTGGCCTTCGACCTGTCGGGGCTGGCGCAGCAGCCGGTCCACGACCCGGTTTCACAACTGATCTACGCCACCGGCCGCGACTGCGCGCGGCACGTCTGGGTCGCCGGCCGGCAACTGCTCGACGAGCGCCGCCTGGTGCAGATGGACGAACAGGCCCTGACGGCCACCGCCCGCGCCTGGGGCGCGCGCATCGCAGGCAACGAATGACCGGCTGCCAGCCAAGGCTTGCGCCAGTAGCACTTTTATCGAAGATTCAGAGGATTGTTCCATGAGCAACGTCGACCACGCCGAAATCGCCAAGTTCGAAGCCCTGGCCCACCGTTGGTGGGACCGCGAGAGCGAGTTCAAGCCGCTGCACGACATCAACCCGCTGCGGGTCAACTGGATCGACGAGCGCGTGGGCCTGGCCGGCAAGAAGGTACTGGACGTCGGCTGCGGCGGCGGCATCCTCAGTGAGGCCATGGCCCTGCGTGGCGCCAGCGTCACCGGCATCGACATGGGCGAGGCGCCGCTGGCGGTGGCCCAACTGCACCAGCTGGAGTCAGGTGTCGAAGTGCAATACCGGCGCATCACCGCCGAGGACATGGCCGAGGAGATGGCCGGCCAGTTCGACGTGGTCACCTGCCTCGAGATGCTCGAACACGTGCCGGATCCATCCTCGGTGATCCGCGCCTGCCACCGCCTGGTCAAGCCCGGCGGCCAGGTGTTCTTCTCCACCATCAACCGCAACCCCAAGGCCTACCTGCTGGCCATCGTCGGCGCCGAGTACATCCTCAAGATGCTGCCGCGCGGCACCCACGACTTCAAGAAGTTCATCCGCCCGTCCGAGCTGGGTGCCTGGAGCCGTACCGCAGGCCTGGAGGTCAAGGACATCATCGGCCTGACCTACAACCCGCTGACCAAGCACTACAAGCTCTGCAGCGACGTGGACGTCAACTACATGATCCAGACCCTGCGCGAGGAATGAGCATGCGTTTGCGAGCCGTACTCTTCGACATGGATGGCACTCTGCTGGACACCGCGCCAGACTTCATCGCCATCTGCCAGGGCATGCTGGCTGACCGCGGCCTGCCGGCCATCGACGACCAGCGCATCCGCGACGTGATCTCCGGCGGCGCCCGCGCCATGGTCGCGGCCACCTTCGCCCTGGACCCGGACGCCGAAGGCTTCGAGGCCCTGCGCCTGGAGTTCCTGGAGCGCTACCAGCGCGACTGCGCCGTGCACAGCAAGCTGTTCGACGGCATGGCCGAGCTGCTCGAGGACATCGAGAAAGGCAACCTGCTGTGGGGCGTGGTGACCAACAAGCCGGTGCGTTTCGCCGAACCCATCATGCAGCGCCTGGGCCTGGCCGAGCGCTCGGCCCTGCTGATCTGCCCGGACCACGTCAAGAACAGCAAGCCCGACCCCGAGCCGCTGATCCTGGCCTGCAAGACCCTCGACCTGGACCCGGCCAGCGTCCTGTTCGTGGGCGACGACCTGCGCGACATCGAGTCCGGCCGCGACGCCGGCACCCGCACGGCGGCGGTGCGTTATGGCTATATTCATCCTCAGGACAACCCCAACAACTGGGGGGCCGATGTGGTGGTGGACCACCCGTTGGACCTGCGCAAGGTGATCGACAGCGCGCTGTGCGGCTGCTGAACATCTGGCACCGCAATTCCTGTGGGAGCGGGTTTGCCCCCACAAGGCTTCGCGCAAGATTTATGAACAAGGACACCTGACATGTTCGACTACACCGCCCGCCCGGACCTGCTCAAAGGCCGGATCATCCTGGTCACCGGCGCCGGCCGTGGCATCGGTGCCGCCGCCGCCAAGGCCTATGCCGCCCTGGGCGCCACGGTGCTGCTGCTGGGCAAGACCGAGGCCAACCTCAACGAGGTCTACGACCAGATCGAGGCCGCCGGCCACCCGCAGCCGGTGGTGATCCCGTTCAACCTGGAAACCGCCCTGCCCCACCAGTACAACGAGCTGGCGGTGATGATCGAGGACCAGTTCGGGCGCCTCGACGGGCTGCTCAACAACGCCTCGATCATCGGCCCGCGCACGCCGCTGGAGCAGCTCTCGGGCGACAACTTCATGCGGGTGATGCACATCAACGTCAACGCCACCTTCATGTTGACCAGCACCCTGCTGCCGCTGCTCAAGCTGTCCGAGGACGCCTCGGTGGTGTTCACCTCCAGCAGCGTCGGGCGCAAGGGCCGGGCGTACTGGGGTGCCTATGGGGTGTCGAAGTTCGCCACCGAGGGCCTGATGCAGACCCTGGCCGACGAGCTGGAAGGCGTAGCGCCGGTGCGTGCCAACAGCATCAACCCGGGCGCGACCCGCACCGCCATGCGCGCCCAGGCCTACCCGAGCGAAAATCCGCAGAACAACCCGCTGCCCGAAGAGATCATGCCGGTGTACCTGTACCTGATGGGGCCGGACAGCGCTGGGGTGAACGGGCAGGCGTTCAACGCTCAATAAGAGCTGCCTGGGCTGACGTAATCGCCGGCAAGCCGGCTCCCACAGGTATTGCGGTGTCTCTGAAAACAGCGCAGGACAAGTGGGAGCCGGCTTGCCGGCGATAGGGCCTGTCAGCCGGCCGCCAGTGCCGGCCTCATCCGCTCTTGCTGGCGATTCTCCAGCTGCATGCACCGCTCCAGGAACAGGAACATGCAGTCATAGCTCTTGCAGATGGTCCTGCGCAGTTCGCTCCTGAGCCCTTGGGTCGGGTTCTCCCCGGCCAGCGTACAGATGATCTCCAGCGCCTCCCAGGGGTGCGCATCATCGTACTGCGCATGCAACTTCAGCCACTTCATCGCCCGCTTGCGAATCGCGTCAGGGAAGCCCTGGGCATAGGTATCGGTCGAGCACACCAGCGCCGCCCACTCACCGGTGGCGCCTTCGATGGCATAGTTGGTGGCAGCCATCGACAGCGCCAACGACTCGGTGGCGCATACCCGCCAGCACCAGTCGTTGAGGCCATTGAGCTCCGGTGGCACCTCCTGGGCCTGCAGGTCGGCCAGGCTCACGCCATGGGCCTGGCACCAGTGCAACCAGTAGTCGGCATGGTTGAGCTCGACGCGGATGTTGCGCATCAGCCAGCGCCGCGCCATGTCCTCGCCGGGGTGGCGGGCGTAGCGGGTCTTGGTGATGTTGTGGGCCATGTACAGCGAGAACTGCTCGACCACCGGCCAGCCACCGATCAGGTACTGGCGGATGGTTTGCTGCTTGAGCTCGCCATCGCGCAGGCGCTGGTAGAACTCATGCTCCACCACCCGCCGCTTGCTTTCACGGCAGTCTTCGAGCAGTTGCTGGGCCCAGGTGGGGTAGCTTGCAGGGTCCATCAGAGGACCGATCCGAACGAATGTATCAATCACTTTCCAGCTCCTTGAATCATGTGATCATCCGGACGGCTCCTTTTTTAACGAAAGGTCCCAGGCGCCCGGTGCAACAGGGGCCTTGCGGCTATTCGTTGGCGTTGCAGGCTGTCGCAGGTGAATACCTGCGGCCGCTCGATGAGGTAACCCTGGGCATAATCCACGCCGATTTCCTGCAACGCCTGCTCGATCAACGGCGTCTCGACGAACTCGGCGATGGTCCGCTTGCCCATGACATGGCCGATGTGATTGATCACCTCGACCATGGCACGGTTGATGGGGTCATCGAGCATGTCTTTGACGAAACTTCCGTCGATCTTCAGGAAGTCTACAGGCAGATGTTTCAAGTACGCGAATGACGACATCCCGGCACAGAAGTCGTCCAGGGAGAACTTGCAGCCCAGGCCTTTCAATTCATTGATGAAGCGAATGGCACTGCCGAGATTGGCGATAGCGCTGGTCTCGGTAATTTCGAAACAGACCAGCCGCGGCGGTATGCGGAACTCCTCGAACAAGCGGTGCAGGTACTCCAGGAACTTGTCATCGCCGATGCTCGAGCCCGACAGGTTGATGGCGCACATGGCCAGCGGGCCATCCCGGCCTTCGTCCAGGCTTTGGCGGATGACCTGGAACACGTTGCGCACCACCCAGCGATCCAGGGCAGTCATCATGCCGTAGCGTTCGGCGGCAGGAATGAAGGTGCTGGGCAGGATGGTGCGGCCGCTTTCGTCATGCAGGCGCAGCAGGATCTCCAGATGCCCCGGCCCCTCGATAGCAGTCAGCGGGGCGATTTCCTGGGCATACAGGCAGAAGCGGTTTTCCTCCAGGGCCACATGCAGGCGCTGGATCCAGGCCATTTCGCCGAAGCGCAGCGACAGTTCGCTGTCGTCGGGGTGGTACACCTGCACCCGGTTGCGCCCCTTTTCCTTGGCCATGTAGCAGGCCATGTCGGCGGCGCGCAGAGACGCCTCCAGGGTGCCGGCCGGCTGGGCGATGTGCACAAGGCCGATGCTCACGGTGGTGACGAAGGGCCGCCCCTTCCACACGAAGTGCAGGGTCTGCACGGCCTGGCGCAGCTGCTCGGCGATGCGCTCGGCCTGCTCCGGCGGGCAGTTTTCCAGCAACACACCGAATTCGTCGCCGCCCAGGCGCGCCAGGGTATCGCCTTCACGCAGGCCCGCCTGCAGCACCGCACAGATATGCCGCAACAGCTCATCGCCCGCGGCATGGCCACTGGTGTCATTGACCAGCTTGAACTGGTCCAGGTCCAGGAACATCAATGAATGTCGCCCGGCCTGACGGGTCAGGCCGTTGAGCGCCTGTTCCAGGCGATATTCGAACTCGCGACGGTTGGCGAGGCCGGTCAAGGCATCGTGAGTCGCCTGCCAGGACAGGTTGGCGATGTACTGGCGTTCCTGGGTCATGTCGTGCAGCGCCAGCACCAGGCCGGTCACCTGGTTGTCGCTGTAGATCGGCGAACCCACCAGGCTGATCGACACCGTGCTGCCATCCAGGCGCTGGATCAGCCGGGCATGCTCGGAGCCCCCCTTGAGGCTGCCGCTGAGCACCTGCTCGACCAAGGTGCGGTTGTCATGCTCGGCATGCTCGTCCACCAGGCTGAACAACGCCGCCAGGGGCATCCCCTGGGCCTGGCCGGCCGGCCAGTGGGTGAGCAGTTCGGCAGCGGGGTTCATGTAGACGATGAGGCCGTCGACGTCGGTGGTGATCACCGCATCGCCGATCGACTGCAAGGTGATCTGCGCGCGCTCGCGCTCGGCCTGCAAGGCCTGGGCGAAGGCCTGGCGCTGACCCAGCAGCTTGCTCGAACGGCGCCAGGCGATGGTGATCAGGAACAAGGCCGTGGCCAGGTTGGTGATCAGCAGCACGCGCAACAGCATGCGCGAACCTTCCCCCAGGGCATCGCTGAAGGCCCTGGCGGCCGGCGTCACGCCTTCATTGATGGCAACGATGCGGGCCCGCCAGGCGTTGACTTGCGCCGGGGTGACCTGGCCCTGGGTGAAACCTGCACGCATTTCATTGGCCACCACGTCCAGTTGACGCAGGTAGTCGTCGCCGATGTCCCAGTAGGCGATGGCCGTTTCCATGTAGCTGATATGGCGAAAGTTGCGATAGAACCAGATGATCCGGGCGACGTCGTCGGGGTGGTTGCCGCCTTGCAGGATGCCCTTGCGCGCGGCCTCCACGTCCGGGTTGGACTGGTCCAGCGCCAGGCGCAACTCGCGGTCGCCCTTGGGCACCTCGGTGGCCTGCAGGTAGCGCTGGTAGGTGCGCTCGTCGCGGGTGTCGGCATACAGGCTGAGGTAGTAGATGGCGTCCTTCTGGGCTTTGGACCACAGGCTTTCGCCCGCGACATAGGCGCGCACGGCGGACATGGCATAAAGGCTCATGCTGCCCAGCAGCACCTGGAAAATCACAACAGCGACGAACGGCCAGGTGATGCCCAGCAACTTCGGCGCTTCGAGAGTCCGATTTCCCTTCATGTAATCCTTGTCACCGAACAGGTAGGCGCATGTCGACCCAGACAAGCACAGCGTAGGCCATTTGCCAGGGATTCGACGGGTATTTTAGAGCCTGGAAGGGGCCGCTGCCCGGCCCAATCGCGGGGCAAGCCCGCTCCCACAGGGGTGTTCAAGTCTGCTGCAAATGCCCATACAGTTTGGCATACAGGCCACCCTCGGCGATCAACTGCTGGTGATCGCCATCCTCGGCCACGTGCCCACCGTCGAACACCAGTACCCGGTCCGCCTGCTTAACCGCAGACAAGCGGTGGGCGATGATCAAGGTGGTACGCCCGCTCAGGAAACACGCCATGGCCTGGTGCAGGTTGTACTCGGTGGCGGCGTCCAGGGCCGAGGTGGCTTCGTCGAGGATCACCACCTTGGGCTCGGCCAGGATCATGCGGGCGATCGCCAGGCGCTGGCGCTGGCCGCCCGACAGGCGCACGCCGGAGCGCCCCACCACGCTGTCCAGGCCCTGGGGCAAGGCGGCGATGGTGGCATCCAGTTGGGCGATGCGCAGGGCCTGCCAGCAGGCCTCGTCGCTGCAGTCGCGACCCAGGGTGAGGTTGGCGCGCACGCTGTCGTTGAACAGCGAAGGGTGCTGCAACACCACCGCGACATTCTCGCGCAGGGTCTCGTAGCCGATTTCCTGAAGGCTCGCACCGCCGAAGCGGATGGTACCGCCCTGGGCGCTGTACAGGCCCAGCAGCAGCTGCACCAGGGTGCTCTTGCCGCCGCCGCTGGCCCCCACGATCGCCACCTTCTCGCCGGCGGCGATGGACAGGTCCAGGTGTTCCAGCACCGGCTCCTCGGCATAGGCGAAACGCAGGTCACGCACCTCGATGCCGACCGTGTCGCGCCCGGCGAAGGGGTCGACGGCCGCCGGGTACTGGGGCTCGTCGGCCCGTGCCAGCAGCTCGTTGAGCCGGCTCAGGGCGCCGCCGGCGGCATAATAGGCGTACTGCAGGTTGAGCAACTGCTCCACCGGCCCGATCATGAACCACAGGTAGCTGAACACCGCCAGCATCTGGCCGATGGACAGGTCGGAGAACAGCACCGTGAGCATGGCCGCAGCACGGAAGATATCGATGCCGAACTGGAACAACAATCCACTGGCACGGCCGCTGGCGTCGCTTTTCCACTGCGAGGCCACGGCATAATCGCGCACCTCCCGGGCCCGCAGGCCAAGGCGGCCGAGGAAATAGCCCTGGCGGTTGCCGGCGCGCACCTCCTGGATGGCATCCAGGGTCTCGGCCAGGGCCTGGGTGAAGCGCGCGGTACTGTCGTTCTCCAGCTTCTTCAGGTGCTTGACCCGCTTGCCCAACTGCACGGTGAAGTAGATCACCAGCGGGTTGAACAGCAGGATCAGCATGGCCAGCTGCCAGTGCATCCAGATCAGGATGGCGGCGGTGCCGGTGAGGGTGAGCACGGCCACCAGGAAGCGGCTCAGGGTCTCGCCGACGAATTTGTCCAGGGTGTCCAGGTCGGTGACCAGGTGCGTGGTCACCGTCCCGCTGCCCAGGCTTTCGTACTCCTTGAGGGAGATCCGCTTGAGCCGCTCGATCAGGCGGATGCGCAAACGGTACACGATGTCCTTGGCCAGGCCCGCGAACAGCTTGGCCTGGACCACGTTGAAGGCCAGCGCGGCCAGGCGCAGGCCAAGGGTGGCGAACAGCATCAGGCCGATGTAGCCGGCCGCCACTTGCCAGCTGCCGGGCAGGAAGTGGTTCATCCACTTGAGCGCGGCGTCGCCATGGCCCAGCAGCACCTCGTCCACCAGCAACGGCAGCAGCAACGGGATCGGCACACTGCACAAGGCGGCGAGCACGGCCACCAGGTTGGCGGTCCACAGGGCTTTCTTGTGGTGCAGGGCCAGGCGGCGGATTTCCGCCCAGCTCAAGCGATCGGGCACAGCGGGGGCCTTCCCCGGCACAGGGTCGGACGACCCCGGCAGGTCAAGCACAAGCGGCCTGCTGCAGCCAGCGGCCGAGCAAGGGTTGCAGACGCTCCAGCGGCTGGTAGCCGTTGGTCAGCAGGGCCAGCTGGCCATTGCGCTCGGCCAGCAGGGTCGGGAAGCCGGCGATACCGAGGTCTTGCACCCAACTGAAGTCGGCCGCGGTGGCGGCACGGGTATCGGGGCTGGAGAACGCTTCGGCGAAACGTGCACGGTCGAAACCGACCTGCTCGGCCAGTTCCACCAACTGCGGGGCACGGGTGACGTCCACGCCCTGCTCGTAGAAGGCCTGCTGGATCGCTGCCAGCAATGGCCAGGCACGCTCGGCATCGAGCTCGCGGGCAGCCACCAGGGCGCGGCAGGCAGGCTCGGTGTCGTAGACGAAGCCGTCAGGCATGGCGCCCTCGAAGCGAAAAGCCTGGCCGGTGGCCTCGGCGACCGCCTGCCAGTGCTCGAGGATGTAGCGGCGAGTCGAGGCGTCCAGGGCACTGCTGCCCGAGCGCAGCCCGCCGGGCACCAGGCGCGTCGGCACGCCGGCCGCACGGGCCTGGGCGATCAGCGCCTCGGCCACCGGGGCGAAGCCCCAGCACCAGGAGCACATCGGGTCCATCACATACAGCAGGCGTGCGGACATGCAGTCAAGCCTCGGCTTTGTAGTTGTAACCGATCGGGTGAGGCAGGTTGCGCGCCTTGGCCAGCTCGATCTGCTTCTGCCGGTCGATGGCGCTGCGCCGGGTCTTCTCGCTCAGGCTGTCCCAGCAATGCGGGCAGCTGATGCCTGGCGAATAGTGTTCGGACGCACGGTCCTCCACGCTGATCGGGTGGCGGCAGGCATGGCACTGGTCGTACTCGCCCTCGGTCAGGTCATGGCGCACCGTGACGCGGTTGTCGAAGACGAAGCAGTCGCCGTCCCAGAGGCTTTCTTCCTGAGGCACTTCCTCGAAGTATTTCAGGATGCCGCCCTTAAGATGATAGACCTCCTCGAAGCCTTCACCGAGCATGTAGCTGGAGGCTTTTTCACAGCGGATACCGCCGGTGCAGAACATCGCAACCTTCTTGTGCCGGCTGGGGTCGAAGTTGGCCTTGATGTACTCGGGGAACTGGCGGAAGGTCTCGGTCTTGGGGTCGATGGCGCCCTTGAAGGTGCCGATGGCCACTTCGTAGTCGTTGCGGGTGTCGATCAGCAGCACCTCGGGGTCGCTGATCAGGGCATTCCAGTCCTTGGGCTCGACGTAGGTGCCGACCTTGTGGTTCGGGTCCACGCCCGGCACGCCCAGGGTGACGATCTCTTTCTTGAGCTTGACCTTGGTGCGGTAGAACGGCTGTTCGTCGCAGTAGGATTCCTTGTGGTCGATGTCCACCAGGCGCGGGTCGTTGCGCAGCCAGGCGAGCAGACCATCGATGCCTTCACGGGTGCCCGAGACGGTGCCGTTGATGCCTTCGAGGGCCAGCAGCAAGGTGCCTTTGACGCCGTTGTCGACCATGGTCTTGAGCAGCGGCTCGCGCAGCTCGACGTAGTCTTCCAGGGTGACGAACTTGTACAGCGCCGCCACGACGATAGCTTGGGTCATGAATCGATTCTCCAGGTGGTCGCCCTCGTAAGGGGCGGACCGGGTTCTACACAAAGCATGGGGGCTGCTGCGCAGCCCATCGCCGGCAAGCCGGCTCCCACAGGTTCGGCGCAGCCATCAAGCGCTGCACTGTACCTGTGGGAGCCGGCTTGCCGGCGATGGGCCGCGCAGCGGCCCCCAGGGAATGTCGCGGATTGTATCAGAACGACCGAAAGGATTCAGTGCCCGCCGCCGGCGCACACCGGCGAGGCCGGTGCGACACCGACCGCCGCCCATTCCTCCGGGGTATAGGTGTGGATGGCCAGGGCATGGATCTGTCCCATCAGCTCACCCATGGTGGCGTAGACCTTCTGGTGGCGCTTGACGCTGTTCAACCCGGCGAACTGCTCGCTGACCAGCACCGCCTTGTAGTGGGTCTCCTGGCCACGGCTGTGCATGTGGCTTTCGTTGTGCACTTCAAGGTGCTGCGTGGCCAGCGGCGCCAGCTGCTGTTCGATGCGTTGCTGCATGCTCATCGGGCGTTACTCACTTCTTCGCGGGTGCGGCCTTGCCGGCGTTGGGGTCCAGTTCCTTGGTCATGTCGTCGAGCAGCTTGTTGACCACAGGCACCGCAGGCTCGAGCTTGGCCTGGGTCATCTGGGCCGACTGCTGGGTGACCTTGGGCATCTCGCGCATGACCTTGCGGCCCAGCGGCGACTCGTAGAACTTGACCAGGTCCTTGAGCTCGGCCTCGGTGAAGGTGTCGGTGTACAACTTGACCATGTCCGGCTTGATCTTGTTCCAGCCGATGGCGTTGTCCAGGGCGGCGTTGGCCTTGGCCTGGTAGCTCTCCAGCACGGCTTGCTTGGAGGTCGGCGCCTTGGTCTGGGCGAAGCGCTGGGCGAACATCTGCTGGACCTGCATGTAGACCGGGGTGCCCAGCTTGTCGGCGTTGGCCAGGGTCAGGAATTTTTCCGCGGCGGCGTTGTGGCTGGCGGTGGCGGCCAGGACCTGGCCACTGGCGAAGGCCAGGGTAACGGCAGCGGCGGCGCAAAGGGCACGGAGACGGGTCATTGCATTTCCTTCAAGAGAGGGAGGGGTTACCTCAGAGAAGAGCATTCTGCGCCGCAGCGGGCACAGTGCTCAAGTGGCGCGACGAGCGACGGAACCGCTCTGTCGATTCAAGGCCTAAACTGCGGTTTCGGACAGACAAAGGAGTGAACGCAGTATGAGCCGTATCGAGACAGACAGCCTGGGCCCGGTCGAAGTTCCAGAGGACGCCTACTGGGGCGCGCAGACCCAGCGTTCGCTGATCAACTTCGCCATCGGCAAGGAGCGCATGCCCCTGGCCGTGCTGCACGCCCTGGCCCTGGTCAAGAAGGCCGCCGCGCGCGTCAACGACCGCAACGGCGACCTGCCGGCGGACATCGCCCGGCTCATCGAGCAGGCTGCCGACGAAGTGCTCGCCGGTGAACATGACGACCAGTTCCCGCTCGTCGTCTGGCAGACCGGCAGCGGCACCCAGAGCAACATGAACGTCAACGAGGTGATCGCCGGCCGCGCCAACGAGCTGGCCGGCAAGGGTCGAGGCGGCAAGACGCCGGTGCACCCGAACGACCACGTCAACCGCTCCCAGAGCTCCAACGACTGCTTCCCCACCGCCATGCACATCGCCGCCGCCCAGGCGGTGCACCACAAGCTGCTGCCGGCGATCGCCGAGCTGTCGGCAGGGCTGGCGGAACTGTCGGCGCGTCACCAGCACCTGGTCAAGACCGGCCGCACCCACATGATGGACGCCACCCCCATCACCTTCGGCCAGGAGCTGTCGGCGTTCGTCGCCCAGCTCGACTACGCCCAGCGGGCGATCCGCGCCAGCCTGCCGGCGGTGTGCGAACTGGCCCAGGGCGGGACTGCGGTGGGCACAGGCTTGAATGCCCCGCACGGGTTCGCCGAGGCCATCGCCGCGGAGTTGGCAGCGCTGTCGGGCCTGCCCTTCGTCACCGCACCGAACAAGTTCGCCGCCCTCGCCGGCCATGAGCCGCTGACCACCCTGGCCGGCGCCCTCAAGACCCTCGCCGTGGCCCTGATGAAGATCGCCAACGACCTGCGCCTGCTCGGCTCGGGCCCCCGGGCGGGGCTGGCCGAGGTACGCCTGCCGGCCAACGAGCCGGGCAGCTCGATCATGCCGGGCAAGGTCAACCCGACCCAGTGCGAGGCGCTGTCGATGCTGGCCTGCCAGGTGCTGGGCAACGATGCCGCCATCGGCTTTGCCGCCAGCCAGGGGCACTTGCAACTGAACGTGTTCAAGCCGGTGATCATTCATAACCTGCTGCAGTCGATCGAGCTGCTGGCCGATGGCTGCCACAACTTCCAGCAGCACTGCGTGGCGGGCATCGAACCGGACGCCGAGCAGATGGCCGCGCACCTGGAGCGGGGGCTGATGCTGGTGACGGCGCTGAACCCGCATATCGGCTACGACAAGGCCGCGGAGATCGCCAAGAAGGCCTATAGCGAAGGCAAGACGTTGCGTGAGGCGGCGCTGGAGCTGAAGTACCTGACCAACGAGCAATTCGACCAGTGGGTGAGGCCGGAGAACATGCTGGCTCCGGGGGCCAAAGGCTGATCCTCAAATACACGCATGCCCCCTGTAGGAGCGGCCTTGTGCCGCGATCGGGCGCGAAGCGGCCATAGACCCTGCTTGCACGGCACTCCTGGCAGAACGCGGGTCGCAGGTTTTACGGCCGCTTCGCGCCCGATCGCGGCACAAGGCCGCTCCTACAAGAGGGCGCGTGCGCGCATTCTGGCCCGTCGCGCACGCCACCCGGCCACCAAGGAAGGTCCCAGGGCCACCAGCGCCGAGCCCAGCACCACCGTCACCGCCCCCACATATCCCAGGGCATTGATGTCTTCGGCATGCACATACGCCGGCCACAACCAGGCCGCCAGCGCCACTGCGACGAAGGTCACCAGCGGCGTCAGCGCCAAGGTCGCGCTCACCCGCGAAGCTTCCCAATGGGCCAGCGCCTCGGCGAAGGCGCCATAGGCCACCAGGGTGTTGAGGCAGCACGCCAGCAACAACCACCCCTGCAGCGGGCTCAACTGCAGTGCTTCCAGTGGATGCACCCAGGGCGTGAGCAGCACCGCGCAGCACAGATAGATCACCATCATCACCTGCTGCGAATGCCATACCGTCAGCAGTTGCTTCTGGCTCAGGGCGTAGAACACCCAGATGCTGGTGGCCAGGATGATGGTCAGCACGCCGGTGGTGTAGGTGCCCAGCGAGGTCAGCAGTTCTTCCAGGCGTTGGTTGAAGAACAGGCCGAAACCGGCCAGCAGTACCAGCAAGCCCATGCCCTGCCCCAGGCTGAAGCGCTCCTTGAACACGAACACACTGGCCACCAGCAGCAATACCGGGCCGAGCTGTACCACCAGTTGCGCGGTACCGGGACTGAGCAGGTTGAGCCCGACCAAGTACAGAACGTAGTTGCCCACCAGCCCGCACACGGCCACCGCCACCAGGCCATAGCCCTTGCGCCCCAGCTTGTCGAACGAGGGCAGGCGCCGGTTGGCCGCGAGCCAGGCGAACAGCAGGCCGCCCGACACCAGCAGGCGGTACCAGGTGACGGTCATCGGGTCCATCACCTGCAGGACCTGCTTGAGCTTGATCGGCAGGATGCCCCAGAGCAGCGCGGTCAGAAGTGCCAGGAACAGGCCATAGACCCAGCGTCCGGAAGAAATGTGCATAGCGTCCTCGAATCAGGCCCATGGGAAGGGTGCGGAAATTCTACGGGGTTTGGAGTATCGGGCTGGGGAAAAGTGGCGGGAAAATAATTCATCGGGTTATTCCGGGGAGGCATGGGTGCCTGTCATGCCCCAATCGCCGGCAAGCCGGCTAGAGGCACCGTAGTACCTGTAGGAGCCGGCTTGCCGGCGATTGGGCCTACTTCTTGTCTTTGGCGAACGCCGCCTCCAGCGCCTGGTTGATCGTCCTGAGCACCTTCACCCGCGCCCAACGCTTGTCGTTGGCTTCCACCAACGTCCATGGCGCGATCTCGGTGCTGGTCCGGTCGACCATGTCCCCCACCGCCTCGGCATACACCTCCCATTTGTCGCGGTTGCGCCAGTCCTCCTCGGTGATCTTGTAGCGCTTGAAGGGGATCTGCTCGCGCTCCTCGAAGCGCTCCAACTGGGTCTGCGGGTCGATCGCCAGCCAGAACTTGACCACCACCACGCCGGCATTGGTCAGCTGTTCCTCGAAGTCGTTGATCTCGCCGTAGGCACGCATCCAGTCGGCCGGCGTGCAGAACCCCTCGACCCGCTCCACCAGCACCCGGCCATACCAGGAGCGGTCGAAGATAGTGAACTTGCCGCGCGCCGGGATATGGCGCCAGAAACGCCATAGGTACGGCTGGGCGCGTTCCTCCTCGGTGGGCGCGGCCACCGGTACGATGCGGTACTGGCGGGGGTCGAGCGCGGCCGCCACGCGGCGGATCGCCCCACCCTTGCCTGCCGCGTCGTTGCCTTCGAATACCGCCACCAGGGCGTGCCGACGCATCTGCTTGTGGCGCAGCAGGCCGGCCAGGCGCGCCTGCTCGGTCACCAGTTGTTCTTGGTAGTCGGCCTTGTCCAGGCGCCGGCTCAGGTCCAGGGCACCGAGCAGGCTCTTCTGGTCGATGCTGCGGCCCAGCGGGGCCACGTTGCCCTGGTGCTTGGTGCTCGGTGCGCTGGCCAGCGCGGCCTGCAGGCTCTCCAGCAGAATGCGCCCCACCGCCAGGCTGCGGTAGTACGGGTCGACGCCCTCGATCACGTGCCAGGGCGCATAGTCACGGCTGGTGCGGCGCAGCACGCGCTCGCCGAAACGCACGAAACGGTCGTAGGTCTGCGACTGTTGCCAGTCCAGTGGGCTGATGCGCCAGCTGTGCAGCGGGTCGTCCTTGAGCGCCTTGAGCCGGGCCTTCATCTGCTTCTTGGACAGGTGGAACCAGAACTTGATGATCAGCGCACCTTCATCGCAGAGCATCTGCTCCAGGCGCTCGGCACCGGTGATGGCCTGGTCGAGCACGGCGTCCTTGAACAGGCCGTGCACCCGCCCCTGGAGCATCTGGCTGTACCAGTTGCCGAAGAACACGCCCATCCGCCCTTTCGGCGGCAGGGCCCGCCAGTAGCGCCAGGCCGGGGGGCGGGCCAGTTCTTCGTCGGTCTGCTGGTCGAAGGTGCGCACCTCGATCAGGCGCGGGTCCATCCATTCATTGAGCAACTTGACCGTCTCGCCTTTGCCGGCACCTTCGATGCCGTTGATCAGCACGATCACCGGGAAGCGCGCCTGCTGCTTGAGTTCGTACTGGGCCTCGAGCAGCGCCTCGCGCAACGCGGGCACTTCGGCGTCGTACGCCTCCTTGTCGATGCTGTGTCCTATTTCGGCGGATTCGAACATGGGTGGCCTTGGCTCCTTCAATGGATAAGCAAGACTAGCGGATTGCGCGCCAGGCTTCAGGTATCAATCGCCCCCATAAGCGCTGAATGTGTGGGCGCAACTGTCTTGAGTTGCTTGCTCCGGCGATTGGGCCGGTACAGCCAGCGAAAAACCGCCAGATGCCTTAAAATCGCCGCCTTTCACCGCAACCCGAGCCACCCATGCCTGACATCACCCACGCCCAGATCGACTGGGACGACCAGGGCCGCCCCCATTCGCGCCAGTACGACGACGTCTACTTCTCGAAGAACGAAGGCGTGGAGGAAACCGAGCATGTGTTCCTCGAACAGAATCGCCTGCGCGAGCGCTTCGCCAACCTCGCGCCCGGCACCTGCCTGGTAATCGGCGAAACGGGCTTTGGCACCGGCATGAACTTCTACAGCGCCTGGCAGCTGTTCGCCGAACACGCGCCCCCCGAAGCGCGCCTGCACTTCGTCAGCGTCGAGAAATACCCGCTGACCCGTGATGACCTGGCCCGTGCCGTGCAGTTGTGGCCGCACCTGGCGCCCTATTGGCGGCCACTGCTGGAGCAATACGTGGCGGTACATGGCGGTTTCCAGCCGTTCAGCTTCGAAGACGGCCGCGTCACCCTCACCCTGCTGGTCGGCGATGTGCTCGAACAGCTGCCCCAGCTCGATGCGCCAGTCGATGCCTGGTTCCTCGACGGCTTCGCTCCGGCCAAGAACCCCGACATGTGGACGCCGGAGCTGTTCGCGCAACTGGCCCGGCTTTCCCGCCCGGGCACCACCCTCGCCACCTTCACCACCACCGGCTGGGTACGCCGCGCCCTGATCGCTGCCGGCTTTGCCATGCGCAAGGTGCCCGGTATCGGCAAGAAGTGGGAGGTGATGCACGGCGAGTTCCAGGGTTGGCCGGCCGAGCAACCGCTGCCTCCGGGCATTGCACCCTGGTACGCCCGCCCCACCCTGCCCCAGGGCCCACGCCAGGCCCTGGTGATCGGCGCAGGCCTGGCCGGTAGCGCCACGGCCGCGAGCCTGGCCGCCCGTGGCTGGCAGGTCAGCGTGCTGGAGCGCCACGACGCGCCGGCCCGTGAAGCCTCGGGCAACCCCCAGGGCGTGCTGTACCTGAAGCTTTCGGCCCATGGCACGGCGCTGTCGCAGATGATCCTCGCCGGCTTCGGCTACACCCGGCGCTGGCTGCAACGCTTGCAGCCCGGCCAGGACTGGGACGCCTGCGGTGTACTGCAGCTGGCCTTCGACGACCAGGAAGCCCAGCGCCAGGCCAAGCTAGCCGAAGCCTTCGACAGCAGCCTGCTGCAGGTACTCGACCAGGCCCAGGCCGAAGCCGTGGCCGGCGTGGCATTGCCGACCGGCGGGCTGTTCTACCCCGAAGGTGGCTGGGTCCATCCACCCGCGCTGTGCCAGGCGCAGTTGCGCCACCCGAACATCCGCTTGCTGACGCACCGCGAGGTGATCGAGCTGCGCAAGGTCGATGGCCAGTGGCAAGCCTGGGATGGCCAACGCCTGCTGGCCAGCGCACCGGTGGTGGTGCTGGCCGGCGCCGCCGAGGTGCGCCGCTTCGACGCCTGTAGCGCGCTGCCGCTCAAGCGCATTCGTGGGCAGATCACCCGGCTGCCGGCTACCGAGGCCAGCCGAGCGCTGCGCACCGTGGTCTGCGCCGAGGGCTACGTGGCACCGCCACGGGGCGACGAGCACACGTTGGGCGCAAGCTTCGACTTCCATAACGACGACCTGACCCCGACCACCGCCGAGCACCAGGGCAACCTGGCGCTGCTGGACGAGATCTCCACCGACCTGGCGCAGCGGCTGCACACCGCTGAGCTTGACCCTGAGCAGCTGCAAGGCCGGGCGGCGTTTCGCTGCACCAGCCCCGACTACCTGCCGATCGTCGGGCCGGTGGCGGAAGCGCAAGCGTTCGCCGAGGCGTATGCGGTGCTGGCCAAGGATGCCCGCCAGGTGCCAGACACACCCTGCCCGTGGCTGGATGGGCTGTATGTGAACAGCGGCCATGGGTCGCGGGGTTTGATCACCGCACCGCTCTGCGGCGAACTGGTCGCGGCCTGGGTGTGCGGCGAACCGTTGCCAGTGCCTCGGGCAGTGGCAGAAGCATGCCATCCGAACCGGTTTGCGTTACGCCGGTTGATTCGCGGTCGATAATCCAAGTTTGAGATCGGCGGCGCACGATCTCACAGCCTATATAACAGATCGATCTAAAACTCTCACAATCCCCATGGGTCAGTTCCTTATGTGCCTCATTTCGGAGGCACATATTCCCCAACGGCAAAACCGGTAAGGACCTATGTGCGGATTAGCAGGAGAGTTACGTTTCACCCCCATCGACCAAGCCCCTCGCCCGGCGGACCTCGCCGCGGTGGAGCGCATCACCCACCACCTGGCACCCCGAGGCCCCGACGCCTGGGGCTTCCATAGCCAGGGCCCGATCGCCCTCGGCCATCGACGCCTGAAGATCATGGACCTGTCCGACGGCTCGGCCCAGCCGATGATCGACAACACCCTGGGCCTGTCGCTGGCCTTCAACGGCGCCATCTACAACTTCCCCGAGCTGCGCGAAGAGCTGCAAGGCCTGGGCTACAGCTTCTTCTCCGACGGCGACACCGAAGTGCTGCTCAAGGGCTACCATGCCTGGGGCGCGGCACTGCTGCCCAAGCTCAACGGCATGTTCGCCCTGGCCATCTGGGAGCGCGACAACCAGCGCCTGTTCCTGGCCCGCGACCGCCTCGGGGTCAAGCCGCTATACCTGTCGCGCAACGGCGAGCGCCTGCGCTTCGCCTCGAGCCTGCCGGCCCTGCTCAAGGGCGGCGACATCGACCCGGTTATCGACCCGGTGGCGCTCAACCACTACCTCAACTTCCATGCCGTGGTCCCCGCGCCGCGCACCCTGTTGGCCAACGTGCAGAAGCTCGAGCCCGGCACCTGGATGCGCATCGACCGCCATGGCGAAGTGCAGCGCGAGACCTGGTGGCAACTGCACTACGGCCCGCACCCCGACGAACAGCAGCTGGACCTGGATGACTGGACCACCCGCGTGCTCGACGCCACCCGCGACGCCGTCGCCATTCGCCAGCGTGCGGCAGTGGATGTCGGCGTGCTGCTCTCCGGCGGCGTCGACTCGAGCCTGCTGGTGGGCTTGTTACGCGACGTCGGCGTGGACGACCTTTCGACCTTCTCCATCGGTTTCGAGGACGCCGGAGGCGAGCGCGGCGACGAGTTCCAGTACTCTGACCTGATCGCCCGCCACTACGGCACCCGCCACCACCAGTTGCGCATCGACGAGCGCGAGATCATCGAACAGCTGCCCGCGGCGTTCCGTGCCATGAGCGAGCCGATGGTCAGCCATGACTGCATCGCCTTCTACCTGCTCTCGCGGGAAGTGGCCAAGCACTGCAAGGGTGTGCAGAGCGGCCAAGGCGCCGACGAGCTGTTCGCCGGCTACCACTGGTACCCACAGGTCGACGGCGCCGAGGATGCCTACACCGCCTACCGCGAAGCCTTCTTCGACCGCAGCCACGCCGAATACCGCGACACCGTCCAGGCCCCTTGGCTGCTGGAGACCGACGTGGCCGGCGAGTTCGTCCGCGAGCACTTCGCCCGCCCCGGCGCCAGCGAGGCGGTGGACAAGGCCCTACGCCTGGACAGCACGGTGATGCTGGTGGACGACCCGGTCAAGCGCGTCGACAACATGACCATGGCCTGGGGCCTGGAAGCGCGTACGCCGTTCCTGGACTACCGCCTGGTGGAGCTGTCGGCACGTATCCCGGCCCGCTTCAAGCTGCCCGACGGCGGCAAGCAGGTGCTCAAGGCTGCGGCGCGGCGGGTCATCCCCCATGAGGTGATCGACCGCAAGAAGGGCTATTTCCCGGTGCCCGGCCTCAAGCACCTGCAAGGCGCCACCCTGGACTGGGTGCGCGAACTGCTGACCGACCCGAGCCAGGACCGTGGCCTGTTCAACCCAGCGATGCTCGACCGCCTGCTGAGCAACCCACATGGCCAGCTGACGCCGCTGCGCGGCTCGAAGCTGTGGCAGCTGGCGGCCCTGAACCTGTGGCTCAGCGAACAAGGAATCTGACCGATGAAAGCCCAAACAGCCTATGGCCAACGCCTGCTCCGCGGACAAGCGCCCTCCTACGAGCGCCTGCAGGCGCGCCTGGCAGGCGACGGCAGCGAACCCCACGACCAGCCGCGCGCTGTGCACTGCGGCTGGGGTCGCCTGTTGATCGGCCACACCTACCCGGACCCGGCGGTGCTGGCCGAGGCGCTGCTGGACGAGCACCCCGGCGAACGTGACATCGCCCTCTACGTGGCGGCCCCGCAACAGTTGCTGGCGCAAGCGCCGCAACAATTGTTCCTCGACCCCTCGGACACCTTGCGCCTGTGGTTCACCGACTACCGCCCGGCGCAACGGGTATTCCGCGGCTTTCGTATCCGCCGCGCCCAGGCCGAAGCCGACTGGCAGGCGATCAACGCACTCTACCAGGCCCGCGGCATGCTGCCGGTCAACCCTGACCTGCTCACACCGCACCACCTGGGTGGCCCGGTGTACTGGTTAGCCGAGGACGAAGACACCAACGCGGTGATCGGCAGCGTCATGGGCCTGAACCACAGCAAGGCCTTCGACGACCCCGAACACGGCAGCAGCCTGTGGTGCCTGGCGGTGGACCCGCAATGCAGCCGCCCAGGCGTTGGCGAGGTGCTGGTGCGCCACCTGATCGAACACTTCATGAGCCGTGGCCTGGCCTACCTGGACCTGTCGGTGCTGCACGACAACCGCCAGGCCAAGCGCTTGTACAAGAAGCTGGGCTTTCGCAACCTGCCCACCTTCGCCGTCAAGCGCAAGAACGGCATCAACCAGCAGCTGTTCCTTGGCCCTGGCCCGGAGGCCAAGCTCAACCCTTATGCCCGCATCATCGTCGACGAGGCCTTCCGGCGTGGCATCGAGGTGCAGGTGGACGATGCCGCCGTGGGTCTGTTCACCCTCAGCCTGGGCGGGCGGCGGGTGCGTTGTCGCGAGTCGCTGAGCGACCTGACCAGCGCCGTGACCATGACCTTGTGCCAGGACAAGCGCCTCACCCAGCATGTCCTGCACAATGCCGGGCTGAGGGTGCCGGTGCAGCAGCTGGCCGGCAATGCCGACGACAACCTGGCGTTTCTCGAAGAGCACGGCGCGGTGGTGGTCAAGCCGGTCGATGGCGAGCAAGGCCAGGGCGTGGCGGTCAACCTGACCACCCACGAAGAGATCAGCCAGGCGATCGAGCAGGCCCGCCGCTTCGACAGCCGAGTGCTGCTGGAAAGCTTCCACCCGGGGCTGGACCTGCGCATCGTGGTCATCGGCTTCGAAGTGGTGGCAGCGGCGATCCGCCACCCCGCCCAGGTGGTGGGTGACGGCGAGCACAGCATCAAGGCACTGATCGAGGCCCAGAGCCGTCGGCGCCAGGCCGCCACGGGCGGGGAAAGCCGTATCCCGCTGGACGAGGAAACCGAGCGCACCCTGCGCGCCGCAGGCCTGGGGTACGACAGTGTGCTGCCGGCCGGCCAGCGCCTGGCAGTGCGGCGTACCGCCAACCTGCACACCGGCGGCACCCTGGAAGACGTCACCGAGCGCCTGCACCCCGTGCTCGCCGATGCAGCGGTGCGCGCGGCCCGGGCCCTGGATATCCCGGTGGTGGGCCTGGACCTGATGGTGCGCGATGCCGAGCACCCGGACTACGTGATCATCGAGGCCAACGAACGGGTCGGCCTGGCCAACCACGAACCGCAACCCACGGCCGAGCGTTTCATTGACCTGTTGTTCCCCCATAGCCGGGCGCTGGTCTGAGCGACGCCGTACCGGCCCAATCGCTGGCAAGCCGGCTCCCACAGGGCGCACGCCAGCGCTCGGAAACAATTGCTCCCACTGGTATCGCGATGTCTCTGAAACAACGCAGCCCAGGTGGGAGCCGGCTTGCCGGCGATGGGGCACCACCCCATTCACTGACCCAGAACGGAGGCCAGGACATGTCCGACCGACATCCCGAACCCGATCTCGACTACCTCAAGCGCGTGCTCCTGGAAATGCTCGCCATCCCCAGCCCCACCGGCTTCACCGACACCATCGTGCGCTACGTGGCCGAGCGCCTGGAAGAGCTGGGCATCCCCTTCGAGCTGACCCGCCGCGGCACCATCCGCGCCACCCTCAAGGGCCGACAGAACTCGCCGGACCGCGCCGTCTCGGCGCATGTCGACACCATCGGCGCCAGCGTGCGCCAGTTGCTGGACAACGGCCGCCTTGCCCTGGCCCCGGTGGGCTGCTGGTCCAGCCGCTTCGCCGAGGGGAGCCGGGTGAGCGTGTTCACCGACACCGGCGTGTTCCGTGGCAGCGTGTTGCCGCTGATGGCCAGCGGGCACGCCTATAACACCGCGATCGACCAGATGCCGATCACCTGGGAGCATGTGGAAGTGCGCCTGGACGCCTACTGCACCACCCGCGCCGACTGCGAGGCCCTGGGGCTGGCCATCGGTGACTTCGTGGCCTTCGACCCGCTGCCGGAGTTCACCGAAAGCGGCCATATCAGCGCTCGTCACCTGGACGACAAGGCCGGCGTGGCGGCGCTGCTGGCCGCACTCAAGGCCGTGGTGGAAAGCGGCCGCCAGCCGCTGATCGACTGCCACCCGCTGTTCACCATCACCGAGGAAACCGGTTCCGGCGCCGCCGGGGCCCTGCCCTGGGATGTCAGCGAGTTCGTTGGAATCGATATCGCGCCGGTGGCGCCGGGCCAGGCGTCCAGCGAACATGCGGTGAGCGTGGCCATGCAGGACTCCTCCGGCCCTTACGACTACCACCTCTCGCGCCACTTGCTGAAACTGGCCGGTGACCACGACCTGCCGGTGCGCCGCGACCTGTTCCGCTACTACTTCAGCGATGCCCATTCGGCCGTGACCGCAGGCCACGATATCCGCACCGCGCTGGTGGCCTTCGGTTGCGATGCCACCCACGGCTATGAGCGTACCCATATCGACAGCCTGGCGGCCCTGAGCAAGCTGCTGGCCAGCTACCTGCTGAGCCCGCCTGTGTTCGCCAGCGACTCGCACCCGGCCAACGCCTCCCTGGAGCGCTTCAGCCACCAGCTGGAGCACGAGGCGCAGATGGAAAGCGAGACGCGCGTGCCGCCGGTGGACAGTTTGGTGGGGAGGTCTTGAGAAGAGAGGCGCCTGGGAGAACGGGCGGCGCTCGGTCTCCCAGGCGCTAAAGCAACTGCGCCGGACACCTTAAACCCGCTACAGCTTTGCATCAATCTATGGGAGCATGCCGCTTCCCAGCCAAGACCGTGCGACCATGCTGATCCCCTACGACCAACTCGAAGCCGATACCCTGACCCGCCTGATCGAAGACTTCGTCACCCGCGACGGTACCGACAATGGCGACGACACCCCCCTCGAAACCCGCGTGCTGCGGGTGCGCCAGGCCTTGGCCAAGGGGCAGGCGTTCATCCTCTTCGACCTGGAGAGCCAACAATGCCAGCTGCTGGCCCGGCATGAGGTGCCCCGGGAACTGCTCGACTAGGTGTTCCTGGCCCGGCGCCCAGGCCGGCAGGCGCCCTCTTCGTTTGCCTGGTTGGCCTTGATGCGCCGGTACACCTCTTCCCGATGCACCTGCACCTCGTGCGGCGCGCTGATGCCGAAGCGAACGGCCTTGTCCTTGGATGACACTACCTTGATGTAGATGTCATCGCGAATGACGATGCCTTCTCCAATATCGCGTGTGAACACCAGCATGCTCCGATCCTCCAACCCAACGGAAAACCAGAGACTGCCTGGGGTACATTCGGCCGCACAATGCATCGACCAGTATTTAGATACTTCCTACACAATGCGGTAATTTTCCCTACAAATTCAGCCTTGTTGCAGGCGCGGACCGAATACGATGAGGGTCGCCCCCAGCACGCACAACAACGCCCCCAGCCAGTCGCTGCCCAGCGGCCTGGCACGCTCCACCAGCGCCAGCCAAAGCAGCGAAGCGACGATGTAGATTCCACCGTAGGCGGCATAGGCACGGCCGGCATAGGCCGCTTCGACACGGGTCAGGATCAAACCGAAGAGCATCAGGCTGGCCAGCGCCGGCACCACCCACCAGGCACTCTTGCCCAGGCGCAGCCACAGGTACAAGGCGTAGCAGCCACCGATCTCGAACAGCGCGGCGGTAAAGAACCAGACGTAGTTGATCACCCAGGCACCCTGCCAGCGAAAAGACGCCAGCATACCTGAGGGGCGCGCCGGGGCAAGCGCCGCACCATCCGATGGAATCTTTCCCCTGGCGCGCCAGTCGGAATGATCAAGAGGCCAGCCTTTCCGAGCCCTTAACCCTCGAACAACGCAAGGACTCCGCCATGACCACGATCCTCATCATCATCCTGATCCTGCTGCTGATCGGCGGCTTACCGGTCTTCCCCCATTCGCGCAGCTGGGGCTATGGCCCGTCCGGCATCATCGGTGTGGTACTGGTGATCCTGCTCATATTGCTGCTCCTGGGCATGATATGAGCCCGCTAGAGCACTTCAGCATCGAAGAGCAGGGTAACGCCCCCTCGGTAGGTGCCCGGCGGTTTCTGGAGCATGGATGCTACCCATGACTCCCTGATCCAGAAATGCACTGTACCGGGCAAAGCACTGGTCGCCGAGTCCGGTACAAGCCTCATGCGGCGGCCGGTATTAGCGTGAATTCTCATCCGCTGCACTGGCCCATTGTTGTACTTCACACCTGCAGGGAGCGACATCGCCAGGTCCAGCACAACCCCTTCCCCATTTTGATGGTTCTTGAGCGTGCAAAAGCCCGATCCGCCCAGCGGATACTCGCAGGCTGCATATACGGTGAACGGGCCGGATGTGGTCAACCGAAACGAAAGGTCCCGGGCCAGTTGCGGTGGGACACGCCCACCCGGCCAGGCCAACCATCCGCCTGGCGGCTCGAGCACGGCCCGGTCGGAGCCGGGCGGGAAATCCACCTTCAGCTCGTGGCGCAGATCCACCTCGAAATCGATCGTCAAGCTATTGCCAAGCCGATCGACTCCCTCGCCGAAATCAATGTCGGCACCGACGCCCCCCACGGTGAATGTCATGCTTCCTCGGTATATGCCCGACGCAACCTTGGTCGGCGAGGGCAAGCTCAGCTTGTAGCCAATACCCGTTCGACTTACGAGCGATTCCCTCCAATCACCGATGCTGCCCAGTGAACTGCTGGAATAGCAGTATTTACCACTCACGAACTTCCACTGAAAAACGCCTCCAAGCCCCGCAGGCGGCAGTGGAGCACGGGCAACGCTGCAGTTACGAACATCGTATGTGGCGATCGGGCTGTTGTTTTGCACCGGGCTGGCGGCCGTCACGACTGCATACTGGCTGACATGGGTGATCTCGAACACCAGGTCCAAAACCTCGTTGCCTCCCTCGCGTCGCACTTGCAGGGTGCGTGGCGGCGGGACCCTGACATAGTATTGATCGCGCGTGCCCGCATCCTTCTTGGAGATTTTGTAATAGGTGCCGAACGGCAGGTCCACTGCATTTTCCGATGCACTTTTGCACAATGCCGACCAAGTACGGCATATCCACTCATTGGACGAGCCGAACCGCGCATACTGGTTGCCGACGTCGGCCCGATAGCGTGCGCCGATGGTAACGTCGGCTGCCTGCGCCGTCGGCAGCAGGCCCAGTACGAGCCAGGCGACAGCAGCGCGTACGGTTGCGGGCAGGTAACACAATCGCATCTTCTGATCCCTCCTGAGAGGCCGAAACATGGCTGGGCGGGTCAATCCTTGAATGCCAGTTCCTGGCGTTGGCCGCCCTCCTGGAGCTCGAAACGGTATTCGCGCCCGGGCTGCTGGGGGAACTTGCGGGTGACACCTGGCAACAGGTGGTACTTGGTCGCCGCCCCGCACTCATGCCCATCACGGTCGCAGTGGCGAAAGTTATCCAGCACCACGGTGGCGTTGCCCTGGTTGCTCACCACGAAATCGGCGCCTTCACGCAGCAGCGGCGTGCGGAAATGGCTACCCTTGGGGCGCACGAACAGCAGCGTGCCATAGCCTGCCAGCAACTGGACGCCCGCCTTGAGGCTCTCGCTGTAGTCCTTCGCTTCTTCCTCGCTGATGGCGAAACCGTCGTTCGTTTCCGGCAGCACGGGCACGAAGCGCAGGCGGAAGTAGCGCTCCTTGTCCCGCTCGCCCCGGTAGAGCAGGCGCACCGACTGCATGCCCCTGGCCGGCACGATCAGCCGCGCGGGGCTGGCGATCACGCCGCGCTGGTCGAGGGGCTGCTTTTCGAGGTCCACCTCGCGGGGTTCGCCGTCTGCCCCATAGATCAACTCAGCAACGCTGACCTTGACGAAGGCCGTGGAATCGCCTGCGTTGTAGATGCGCTTGAGCACCGTGCTCTTGCCTTCATCCAGGTAGTCGTACAACGCGCCAACGTTGAGCTCCGGCCCGGCCTGGGCCACCAGCGGTGCCAGCAGCAACGCCAGGCAGAGTGATTTGAAGGGTTGCATCATCAACCTCCCTATTCGTGTTTATCCAACCCTGGCCTGCAGGCCGGGCATCTGCTTGTCGGCCGTATCAGCCTCGACCGGTATCGCCCCGGTCGGCCAGGCTGGCGGTTCGACAGACCTGGTCGCCGGCCATCACCACATCCCCTTCATGCACCAAGGTGTCCAGCGGCAGGCTCAACAGGCAACTGACGGCGCCGGCCTGACGGATCTCCAGGGTGGGTGTCGTCTGGCTCATCTCCACCGAGAAATAGCCATCCACTTCGCTCACGCCTCGGCTGGCATGGTTGATCACATGGGCCCCGCGGATAGGCTGGCCTTTTTCGTCGATCAACCGGCCCAGCACGGTGACCGTGCGCATCACGTGCACCTGGCGGTACTCCACGCCACCGCGGTTGAGGTGGTAGTCGAGGCTCGAAGGCTGGATCACCGCCGCCGGGGCATCGGCGCCCTCGAAATCGAACTGCACGTAACCGGACTTGAACGCCGTGACCGGGATGATGTTGCGCCCTGGATGCAGGACGGCACTGGTGCCCTGGTAGTCGTCGGCACGCAGCTTCAGGCCTTGCATGTCGGAATCCACATCGACGATCAGGCCTGCCTCATGGGACAGGTACTGGCCGCTCACGGCCAGCTTGCCTGCGCCGAAGGCGACCATGCTCTGCAGGTTCAGGCCTCCGCTGAGCGCGTTGTCGATCGTCGAGGTCTGGGCATAGGCATCACCTTGCAGGCTTTCACCCAGGAACTGGGCATTGCCACCGAACCCGATGCCGTAGCGGTCGAAGGTGGTACTGGCACCGACGCTTTGCAGCGGGCCGAAGTCGACCTCTTGCTGGTAGGAAAGCGACCCATGCCGGTCGTTGCCGCCGTCGCGCGAGGTACGGCTCCCGAGGGTCGCGGCGATACGTTTGCCGGGGCCGCCAAGGTTCATGCTAAGGCTCAGGTTGACACCACGGCTGCGTGCATCGCCGCTGCTGGACGTACCCGGCCGGTCGAACACCGACAGCCGCCAGTTGGTGTCGGTACCGAACATCTTGCCGTAGAACACCCAGCCCAGGTCGATGCCCGTACCACTGGCCGCCCCGCTGCTGTGGGACAGGCGCAGGGTCGCACTGCTGCGCTGGGTGACCCGATGGTTGAGCGAAAGGCTCGACTGGCTGCGCTGTTCCTGCACGGACGGCTCGCCCCGCACCCGCCGCCCGGTCTCGAGCCACGACTGGCTATGGCTCACTACCAGCGAGCCCTGGTCATAGGTATGGATCGTTTGCAGGTCGTACCCGGTACCCCGCTCCTCGGTGTAGTTGATGTTGCCGTAGAACTTCAGGCGTTCGAGCACATCCCAGTCCAGCGACGTACCGTACTGCATGCTCTCGTCCACATGCTGCGCCGAAAGCCCGAGCACGGCGCGCGGATGCAGGAGGTAATTGGACATCACCCCGGCGCCAAGCCCATCGCGGCGCTCGTAGTCCCAGTTGGTCAGCAGGCTGGTCTGCTGGCCGAGGTAAAGGTTGTAGCGCCAGCGACTCTCGGGGTTGCTCCAGTTCGACGGCTTGTAGATGAAGGCCTCGGTGCGCGAGGTCTCCTGGCCGTCCTCCAGCAGGCGCACCTCCACCTGGTAGATCCCGCCGGGCAATACCCGGGTGTCGAGGGTCTGCAGGCCCGGCTGCACCGGCTGGCTGTTGATCAGCACGCCGTTGCGGTAGATCTCGGCGATGCCCTGGCGGTTGGGCGTGACGTAGATCGGCGTGGAACTGGGCTGGCCGTTGTCGATCAACAGGCTGTCGCTGCTGCCGAACATCACGCCAAGGGTCGTGTCGGGGCTGTCGCCCAACAGCGTGGGCTGGCGGGTCAGGCCTTGCGCGCCCGGGGTGAAATAGCCCAGGCGAAAGAAATGCTGTTCGAGCAAGCGCTCGACGTAGAGCTGGTCCATGCGATAACGCGTGCCATCCTCGCCCTGGCTGACACGGTCGGCCTGGGCATCGGCGTAGGTGGTCCAGTTGCCCAGGCTGCCCTGGCCCTGGAAAGCGACGCGGCCAGTGGTGTCGGTGCCGTCATGCACCAGGTTGAGCTGGTTGCGCAGCAACAACCCGAGGCTGCCGCCTTCAGGCATGCGGTGATAACGCACCTGCTGCCCCTCCTTCTCGGCGTTGGAGGTCAGCAAGGAAAGCTGGGAATTGGCCAGGCTGTAGTGGATGGCCTGCAACCCGTCCGGGCAGTTTTTCGTGCAATCGCCCAACAGGCGCCCGGCGGCCAGCCGCTCCTGCCAGACGCGGCGCAGCGCAGGGGGTTCGCGGCTGTCCATGACATCGGTGAACTCGAGCATCTGCACACGCTCGTCACGGGTCAGGATAACCATGGCGTCCCCAAGGTAACGCCCATCCAGCTCGACCCGGACCGCCAATGGCACATCGAAGAAATGCGCCTCGAACTCCCGGGGCAGGCCTTCGAACTGATGCACCACCGACGGCGGGGTTGGCGCCTGGGCCCAGCCTTGCAAGGGCGCCAGGCAAGCACCCAAGGCCAGCCAATGGCGCAGGCGACGGTAACGTGCAGAAAAGTGGAACATGACCTTTTCCATAGGCAATGCCCGCCCCCGACTGCCCGGCAGGTGCCGAGCAGCCAAGGGAGACTATGGATGTTGAAGGGGGTATGGAAGCGAGGAGAATCAGGCGCCGCCAGGTGCTGCGCTTTCGAACATCATGTTGACCATGCCCATGTAGTTGCCAGGCACATAGCCCCCTGCAGGTTTCTCGGCGCTGATCAGGAAGTCCATCGTGGTGCCTGCACTGGCCTGGGCCTGGTTGAGCAGCTCGACCGGGGTCAGGCCCAGGTCCTTGCCAGCCATGCTGACCTTCAGGCTGAACTTGTCGATACCGCTGACCACTTCCGGCTGGGTGGTCAGGAACGCCTTGATCGGGCCGATGGTGCTCTTGGCCTGGAACTGGCGGCGTACCTCACCGAAGTCCCCGCGCTGGGAATTGAAGCGCAGCTCCTGCGGGTCGTTCATCCAGTCTCCGACCGGCTCGACATAGAACTGCGCGGTCGGAACCGTGGCGATGACCTGGACCTGCTTCTCGATGGTTTCAGCGGCAAATGCCGAGCCCGCAGCCAACGCCAGGAAAGGGATAGCCAGAAAACGCGCTTTCATTCATTCATCTCCTTGAAAAACTGAAAATTTCAATCAGCACTTGGTGGCTGACGGAGAGAATTATCAGCAAGGGCCGCAGCCACAAATACAGGACCGCTCCGAGCGTTTTGTGGAAATTTCCCATGCCAGATCATTCAACCCTGGCCGGGTGCGCCACGGGCGGCCTCCCGCGCCAGCTGCCGCTCCAGGCGCATCATCACCCGTCGCAGCGCCTGCACATCCCGACGCAACGTGGTGATGACCACAGGCTTGGCCGCGCAGCTGCGCTCGAGCTGCTCGCACAGGTCATACAAACGGTCGGCCCGGGCGATTCGCGCGCCACCCTTGACCCGATGCGCCAACTCCGCCAAGGCCACCGCATCGTCGCCCAGCGACTCCAGGCGCTGCAGGTCTTCCCGGTTGCTGCTGCGCAGGTCACGCAGCAAGGCCTTGAGTGCGGCCTGGTCCTTGCCCACCAGATGATCCAGGTGCGCAAGATCGAGCATCGGTTGCTCCTCGCTTGCCGCTTGCATGCAACTGGCCAGGGTGCGTTGCAGGCTGTCCAGCCCGAGGGGCTTGAACAGGCAATCATCCATGCCGACGGCACGACAACGTCGTCGCTCGCGCGTCATGGCGCTGGCCGTCAGGCCGATCAACCGACACCGCGGCCGGCCGCTACGCCGCTCGTGCTCGCGAATCGCCCGAGCCAGGGCATAGCCGTTGAGGCGCGGCATATTGCAATCGCTGATCACGACGTCGAAATGCTCCTTCAGCCACAAGCGCAGCGCCTGCGACCCATCTTCGGCCACCCGCGCCTGGTGCCCGAGGAAGTCAAGCTGTTGGGCCAACAGCAGCCGGTTGGCCGGATAATCGTCCACCACCAGGATCCGCAGGCGCATCTCGGTGCCAGCGACGTAGGGGGCATCGGCAGGTTCACTCGCCTCGCCTTCGGGCAACAACGCCAGGTCGAGGTTCACTTCTACCCGCGTCCCCTGCCCCAGCACACTGTGCAGACGCAGCCCCCCGCCCATCATCTGGCACAGGCTACGGCTGATCCCCAGGCCCAGGCCGGTGCTGCTGCGCGCGGACTGGCGCTGGTTGCTGGCCTGGTGGAACAATTGTCCGAGCGCCTCGATCTCCGAGGCGTCGATGCCGATACCGGTGTCCTGCACATGCAGCTCCACCTGCAGCCGTTGCGCCTGTGCCTTGGCTTGCAGCACGACCCGTACCTGCCCCTGCTGGGTGAACTTGATGGCGTTGCTCAGCAGGTTCGCCAGCACCTGCTTGAAACGCAGCGGGTCGAGCATGACATGGGCGTCGACCTGCCCGTGGGTCTCCAAGCGCAGCTCCAGCCCCTTGCCCTTGGCCTGCTGCTCGAACAACTGCACCACCCGCGCCACCTGGTCATACAGGCGTACGCGCTCGAGCACCAACTGCAGGTGCCCGGCCTCGATGCGCGCGATATCGAGTATGTCACCGATCAGCTCGAGCAGGCCGCGCGCGGCATCGCTGGCCACTTCGATGGCCAGGCGGTCGAGCACGCCATGGGCGGCCTTGCGCTGGGCCAGCTCGAGCATGCCCTGCACGGCGTGCAGCGGGGTACGGATCTCGTGGCTCATGGTGGTGAGGAAATGGGTCTTGGCCTGGTTGGCCTGCTCGGCCTCCTGCTTGGCCCTGCGCAGTTGCAGCTGTAGACGTCGCAGGTAGCGGATCCACAGCATGGCCATGACCAACAGGGTCATCGCCACGGCGAAACCGACCATGACCTTGGCGCGATAGCGCGGCCACAAGCCATCGGCGACGATCATCGGATTCCGCCATCGGCGCACCAGCGAGTCGATTTCCTGTGGCGCCAGGCTGAGCATGGCCTTGTTGATGATCCCCTGCAGCTCGGTGGCGCCGCGTACGCTGGCCAGGGCGAAGTGAACTGGCGGCAGGGCCAGGCTGGCGCTTATCTTCAGGCGCCCGGGGTACCAGCGGGTGATCAAGGGGCGCGCATCATCGAAGGTCAGCACTGCACCTTCGACCTGGCCACGAGCCAGCGCATGCAGGGCCTCCAGCGGCGTGGCCATCGGTACTTGGCGAATCAGCGGGTAGCGTCGCCCCAGCTCATCCTGGACGGCACTGCCCTTGACCAGGGCCAAGCGCCGGCGCTCGAGCTGCGCCAGCTCGACCGGGGCGTCGGGTTCGTCACGGGTGACCAGCACCCGCGATGCACTCAGGTAGGCACGGCTGAAGGCCAGCTCGCGCCTGCGCCCCGGGCTGTCCGGCAAGCCGGCGATCAACTGTGCCTGGCCCTGGCGCAGGCGGTTGATCATCTGTTCGATGGTGCCACCGGGTTGTACATCGAAATGCAAGCCCGTGCGGCGACCGATCAATTGCAGGATATCCAGGCTCATGCCGCGCCACTTGCCATTGGCATCCCGGTAGCTCAAGGGCAGCAGCTGCTCGTCCGCCAGCACCGTGACACGGGGGTTGTCATGCAGCCAACGCTCCTCGGCCTCGCTCAGTTGCAGCGGCTCGGGTTGGTGGGTATCGATCACGATGGGCCGCCAGCGCCTGCGCACGCCCAGGTGCTGGGGCACCGTGAGGCCTTCCAGGGCCAGGTCGACCAGTTGCGCCAAGGGGCTGCCATCATCGGCCATGGCAAACCCGACGCCCTGTTCAGGCAGCCCTGCCCGGCCGATTTCCTCGATGCTCCCGGACTGGTTGCGCCCCAGCACGTAGCGCACGCCCAAGGCACTGCCCAGGTAGAGGTCGGCCTGGTCGAGCGCCAGCGCGGCCAGGGCGCTGGCCGGCGATGGGTACGTCTGGATCTGCGCCTTGGGGTAGCGGGCGCGGACTTGCGCCACGGGCCGATAGCCCTCCAGCATCGCCAGGCGGAACGGCATGTCGGCGTTGGCCACGGCATGGCCGTTCGGCGTCGGGCCAAGCAATGTCGGCTGGTCGCTGGCATAGGGCCGGGACAGGCGCAGGCCGGCTTCCAGGGCGCGCTGCGCAGTCACCGAGCCGAGCAGGTCGATACGCCCGGCGCGCAAGGCCGTGGCGGCATCCTCGAAGCTGCGGAACACCTCGACCTGCACCTGCAAGCGCAGCTGCGCAGCCACAAGGCCGGCATAGTCGGCGGTGATGCCTTCGAATGACAAGCCGGTGCCGAGGATATCCAGTGGCGGGTTTTCCTGGTCGATCACGCCCAGGCGCAAGGCCCGGTGCTCCCACAGCCAACGCAGTTGCCGGTTGTCCAGATCGAGACTGGCCCCCGCCGGGAGGGTGGGCGGGGTGAGCAGTGGTCCGCCATGAGCGAACGCTACGGCGATGCTGTAGAGCAAGGCCGCCAATAAGAGACGTAAGGGCACGGGAGGGGTTCTAGATCAGGAAATTACGACGGGCGAGGTCGGCCAGCTCGATCACCGAGCCCACCCTGAGTTTTTCCAGCAGGCGCGTCTTGTAGGTGCTGATGGTCTTGTTGCTGAGCAGCATCAGGTCACCGATAGCCTTGTTGCTCATGCCACGGGCCAGGTATTGGAGGATGATCATTTCGCGATCGCTCAGCGATGCGATGAGCTGGGCCTCGCTGGCGACCATGTCGCCGTGGTTGACGGAGCTGAACGACACGTCCGGGAAATAGCTGTAGCCCGAACGCAGGGCTCGCACTGCCTTGCTCAACTCCTGCAGGTTGTCGCTCTTGGACAGAAACCCCGAAGCACCGGCGCGCATGCAGCGCAAGGAAAAGTAGTCGGCCAACTGGGAGGTGAGCACCAACACCTTGGGCGGCCGCGGCATTTCACGGATACGCACCAGTACCTGCAGCCCGTCCATGTCCGGCAGGACAAGGTCCAGCACCACAAGGTCCGGCGAGCACTCGCGAACCAGGCGCACGGCATCGACGCCGTTGTCCGCCTGGCCGACCACCTCCAGACGGTCCTGGCGCAGCTGAGTGCTCACGCTGGAACGAATGAAGGGGTGGTCGTCCACGATCAAAACTTTCATGGAGTGTCATCCTTTACAAATCAGCATTTGGCCTTGTAGGAATCTGATAGTGGCCAATTGACTACCAAGGAACTATTGTTCGCCGATTGATGCGCATGAATAGTCGGACACCTCCTAAACTAAGTAAGAAATTTCCCATGATTACGTCAGACAACTTCCAGCACTCGAACAGCCAATAGGTGCATGTCGCAGCGGCGTAGTGCCGAATCGTACGAGCATCGAAACGCTATATGGCTGCGTCGAAAATCACGTTGACGAACCCTTTGTAGGTGCTGCCGGGATGTTCGAGCATGCGCGATACGTCCTCGCCGTCAACCTTGAAGTGCAGCGTGCCGGGCTGGTTGCGCAAAGGCTGACTGGGAACGAACAGACGCTTGTCGCTCTCGACAGTGGGCAACGGGACCCTGACCGCCCCACGACGCTCGGAGGTCGTCCCGTTCAAGGTCATCTGCACCGTGACCGGCACCTCATGGTCATTCTGGTTGCGCAAGCCGCAGCTTTCGGCGGTGAGTGTGTACTGGCAACTCAAGTACACGCCGACGGGACCGTCGATGGAAATACGAAACGGGATATCGCGTGCGAGCAGCTTAGGGGGCTTGCCACCGGGGTAGTTGTTCCAGCCACCAGGTGGTTCCAGGATCGCGCGGTCGGTGCCTGGCGGAAAGTCCACCTGGATATCGCGGCTGACGGTCAGTTCGACCCAGACATCCAGCTGGCTATCAGCGATGGTCACCCGGTTCCCGAAGTCGATGTCGCCGCGGTCGCCGACACGATAGGAAACCTTGCCGCTGTATCGCCCGGGCTTGAGCTGCTGCAGGGGCGGTAAGCCCAGGTGGTAGGACGCACCGATATCCCGTACCGTCCCCCTGTATGTGTAGGATCGCGGCGGAGTGCTGGCGTAACAAGGCCCCCCACTGTTGCTATCGATCTGCAGGACGACCTTCGCCCACGTCACGTTGGGTGGCCCCCGGCGAAGTACTGAGCAACTACCATAAAAAGGCAAATGGGCCGGGTTATCCTCAATGCGAGATGTTTCTACCGACACGCCCAAGTTCAGGAACTGGAAATCGAACGGGTAGGCGTCGCCCGTCATGCCTGTCAGCGTTCCTGTTTGCTTGGGTGGCAACTGGTAGTACACCTGGTCCCGTTGCCCTCCCCTGTAATCGAGCGTCTTGTAGTAGTTGATCGGCAATGCCACGGTCTGGCCGTTGGTGCACAATTCCGGCCAGAGGCTGCAATAAGGTGCCGGCGGCGAATCGAACAGCAGCTTCCCATCACGGTAGACCACGTTGATCTGCACCTGCGCGGCCTCGGCCAGGCCCGCACCGAATATCGCCAGCCAGGCCAGCAAACCGCCACGCAACCACTTGGCGACCTGGGCGCCCACACGTCGCTTCATGTTTCTCATGACTCCTCACGACCGTTCGCCTGCCCCGGGCACCGCCCGACACAGCAAAACCAACAGCATGAGGAAAACGCCGAGCTACTCGAATAGGATGCTTCCTGGCACCTTGATGAAATTTCCTATCGCCCTATACGCGCCCGAATGGGAAAGCGTGATGAGCCCAAGCCCTGGCGTGAATGAGACGGCTCCCAATGAATCGGCGAAACCTCCTACCTTGCTACGAAACGTCCTAGGCCAAAAGAAAACGCCCCGGCGAGCGGGGCGTTTTCTTTACAGCAAGCACAGGTCAGTGCGACACCGCCCCACTGGCCCCCAGGCCGGTCTGCGAACGCACGAACTGCGGGAAGAACAGTGCACGCTCGTCTTCAGCAGCCTTGGATTTGTCGGTGACCGAGAAGAACCAGATACCGACGAAGGCGATGAGCATGGAGAACAGCGCCGGGTATTCGTACGGGTAGATGGCTTTCTCGTGGCCAAGGATCTGCACCCAGATGGTCGGGCCGAGGATCATCAAGCCCACCGCGCTGACCAGGCCCAGCCAGCCGCCGATCATGGCGCCGCGGGTGGTCAGCTTCTTCCAGTACATCGAAAGCAGCAGTACCGGGAAGTTGCAGCTGGCCGCGATGGAGAACGCCAGGCCGACCATGAAGGCGATGTTCTGCTTCTCGAACAGGATGCCCAGGCCGATCGCCAGCACGCCCAGGGCGATGGTGGTGATCTTCGAGACGCGGATCTCGTCCTTCTCGTTGGCCTTGCCCTTGCAGATCACGCTGGCGTACAGGTCATGGGACACCGCCGAGGCGCCGGCCAGGGTCAGGCCGGCGACCACCGCCAGGATGGTGGCAAAGGCCACTGCCGAGATGAAGCCCAGGAACACGCTGCCGCCCACGGCATCGGCCAGGTGCACCGCCGCCATGTTGTTGCCGCCGATCAGGGCGCCAGCGGCGTCCTTGAAGTCGGGGTTGGTGCTGACCAGCAGGATCGCGCCGAAGCCGATGATGAAGGTCAGGATGTAGAAGTAGCCGATGAAGCCAGTGGCGTAGAGCACGCTCTTGCGCGCTTCCTTGGCGTCGCTGACGGTGAAGAAGCGCATCAGGATATGCGGCAGGCCAGCGGTACCGAACATCAGGGCCAGGCCCAGGGAGAACGCCGAGATCGGGTCCTTGACCAGGCCGCCCGGGCTCATGATCGCCTCGCCTTTGGCGTGCACCTTGATCGCTTCGGAGAACAGGGTGTTGAAGTCGAAGCCTACGTGCTTCATCACCATCAGCGCCATGAAGCTGGCGCCGGAGAGCAGCAGCACGGCCTTGATGATCTGAACCCAGGTGGTGGCCAGCATGCCGCCGAACAGGACGTACAGGCACATCAGGATCCCCACCAGGATCACCGCGACGTGGTAGTCCAGGCCGAACAGCAGCTGGATCAGCTTGCCGGCACCGACCATCTGGGCGATCAGGTAGAACGCCACCACCACCAGGGAGCCTGAGGCCGACAAGGTGCGGATCTCTTTCTGCCCGAGACGGTACGAGGCGACGTCGGCGAAGGTGTACTTGCCCAGGTTGCGCAGGCGTTCGGCGATCAGGAAGAGAATGATCGGCCAGCCGACGAGAAAGCCGATCGAGTAGATCAGGCCATCATAGCCGGAGGTGAACACCAGGGCGGAAATCCCCAGGAAGGACGCTGCCGACATGTAGTCACCGGCAATCGCCAGGCCGTTCTGGAAGCCGGTGATGCGGCCACCGGCGGCGTAGTAGTCGGAGGCCGACTTGTTGCGCTTGGAGGCCCAGTAGGTGATGCCCAGTGTGAAGCAGACGAAGGCCACGAACATGACGATCGCGGAGACATTGAGCGGTTGCTTGTGCACCTCGCCGGTCAGGGCATCGGCGGCCCACACGGCGGGTGCGAAAGCGCCGCAGGCCAGGACGGCCAGGGCTTTGGTTGAGTGGCGGATCATTGCTGCGCCTCCTTCAGGATGGCCTTGTTCAACTCATCGAACTCGCCGTTGGCACGGCGTACGTAGATGGCGGTGAGGACGAACGCCGCGACGATCAGGCCGACGCCCAGGGGGATGCCCCAGGTGATCGACGACTCGGGGCTGAGCTTGGCGCCCAGTACCTGAGGACCATAGGCGATGAGAAGGATGAAGCCGCAGTAGAGGCCGAGCATGATCGCCGAGAGAATCCAGGCGAAGCGCTCGCGCTTGGTGACAAGCTCCTTGAAGCGGGGGCTGTTCTGTATCGATTGGTAGATGCTGTCGTTCATTGTTGTTGTCCTAGCAGCAGCACAAATAAGGGAGAACCCGCCCTTACTTTATGCTGCCGAAGGCTGCCAACCAGACGACCTTAGTCTTAGATGAGAAAGTGTTTTACAGGATCGGTAACAACCCAAGTAGCCCAATCGCGGGACAAGCCCCACACAGGGCCAGTGCAATCGCTGGACCTGTGGGAGCGGGCTTGCCCCGCGATTGGGCTACAGGGCAATTATTTGCCGGTCCATTCCTTCACGCGGTCAGGGTGCTTGGCGACCCAGTCCTTGGCGGCGGCTTCGGGTTTGGCGCCTTCCTGGATGGCCAGCATGACTTCGCCGATCTCATCCTTGGAGTTCCAGTGGAAGTTCTTCAGGAACTCGGCCACTTCCGGTGCCTTGCTCGCCAGCTCCTTGCTGCCGATGCTGTTGACGGTTTCGGCGGCGCCATAGACGCCTTTCGGATCCTCGAGGAACTTGAGTTTCCACTTGGCGAACATCCAGTGCGGCACCCAGCCGGTCACGGCAATGGACTGCTGCTTGGCATAGGCACGACCCAGCTCCGCAGTCATCGCCGCGCCAGAGCTCGCCTGCAGCTTGTAGCCGTCCAGGGCGTAGTCCTTGATGGCCTGGTCGGTCTTGAGCATCACACCGGAGCCGGCGTCGATGCCGACGATCTTGTTCTTGAAGCTTGCATCGGTCTTGAGGTCGGCAATGCTCGCGGCCTTGACATACTCAGGCACGATCAGGCCGATCTTCGCATCTTTGAAGTTGGGGCCGTAGTCGACCACCTTGTCCTTGTTCTTGCCCCAGTACTCCCCGTGGGTCACCGGCAGCCAGGCCGACAGCATGGCATCGAGCTTGCCGGTAGCCACACCCTGCCACATGATGCCGGTGGCGACTGGCTTGAGGTCCACGTCATAACCGAGTTTCTGCTTGATCACTTCGGCGGCCACGAAGGTGGTTGCCACACTGTCGGACCAACCATCCACGTAACCAATGCTTACTTCTTTGGCCATTGCCTGCGCAGCGCTCATGGCCAATACCAGGGCTGCACCCACTCCCAGGAAACGTCGCATTTTCATCAAAGCATCCCCTCGTCAGGTCTCGGAAGTTGCATCATCAACTTCACACAATAGCTGACCTGCTCTGTGCGCGACCTTTATCGAACGATCAGCGACAGCACTTCGCCATCAGTGCGCCAGCTTTTCCCTACCCTGCGTGATCCTTGCATGGTAGATGCCTGATCTAGAGCGTTTGCAGCTATCATCTAGCCTTTTGCCGCCGATGATGGACCGCCCGATGCCCCGTGCCACCCGCCTGCTGCCTGTGTACCTGCTCGCCTGCCTGCTGGCCCTGGCCGGGCTCGGCGCGCTCTGGTACGGGCTCGGCAGGCCGGTTCACCTACCCGACGCGGCCAGCTCGACACACAAGCTGCAGTGCGCCTCCTACACCCCGTTCGACAAGGACCAGTCGCCGTTCGACCAGCCGTTTCGCCTGCGCCCGGCGCGCATGGATGCCGACCTGGCCCTGCTCGCCGAGCGATTCCAGTGCATCCGCACCTATTCGATGACAGGCCTTGAGGCCATCCCTGCCCTGGCCCGCAAGCACGGGCTGAAGGTGATGCTCGGCGCCTGGGTCAACGCCAACCCGGTGGACACCGACAAGGAAGTCGATGCCTTGATCGCCTCGGCCAATGCCAACCCCGACGTGGTGACTGCGGTGATCGTCGGCAACGAGGCGTTGCTGCGCAAGGAAGTGACCGGCGAACGCCTGGCCGCCCTGATCGCCCGGGTGAAAAGCCAGGTGAAGGTCCCGGTGACCTACGCCGATGTCTGGGAGTTCTGGCTGCAGCATCCCCAGGTGGCCCCGGCGGTGGACTTCCTGACCATCCACCTGCTGCCCTACTGGGAGGACGACCCGCGCGGCATCGATGACGCCCTCGCCCACGTGGCCCAGGTGCGTCGGGTGTTCGGCGAGCGCTTCGCCCCCAAGGACATTCTCATCGGTGAAACCGGCTGGCCCAGCGAAGGCCGCCAGCGCGAGACCGCCGTGCCGAGCCGGGCCAACGAGGCACGGTTCATCCGCGGTTTCGTGGCCCTGGCGGAGGCCAATGGCTGGCGCTACAACCTGATCGAAGCCTTCGACCAGCCATGGAAACGCGCCAGCGAAGGTGCCGTGGGCGGCTACTGGGGGCTGTACGATGCCGACCGACAGGACAAGGGCGTACTCGAAGGCCCAGTGAGCAACCTGCCCTACTGGCGCCAATGGTATCTGGCAGGCGCCGGCTTGATGGTGCTCACCTTGTTGCTGGCCGGCCAGCCCGCGAACCAACGCGCAGCACTGGCGTTGCCGCTGCTGGCGGGAGTAGGCGCAGCCAGCCTGGGGTTGTGGGGCGAGCTGATGCGCACCCATGCACGTTTTGCCGCCGAATGGGCGTGGGCAGCAGGATTGGCGGGGTTGAACCTGGTGGTGCTGGCCCATGGAGCGCTGGCCTTGGCGGCGCGTGATGGCTGGCGTCAACGCTTGTTCGCCTGGCTCGAGCAACGGGCGGGTTGGTGGCTGCTGGCCACAGGTTTCGCGGCAGCCGTGAGCATGCTGGCGATGGTGTTCGATGCACGTTATCGCAGCTTCCCTACCCCAGCGCTGGTGCTGCCGGCGTTGGTCTACCTGCTGCGGCCGGTGGCGGCGCCCCGGGCGGAGGTGGCCTTGCTGGCGTTCATCGTCGGGGCGGGGATCGCGCCGCAGTTGTTCATCGAAGGGCTGACGAGCCAGCAGGCGTGGGGCTGGGCGGTCGTGAGCGGGATGATGGTCGCGGCGTTGTGGCGAAGCTTGCGCAAGGCGTGAGGATCGAGCGCCGCCCACGCGGCGCTCGATCTCACAGGCAACCCCCGTATCAGGCCGATTGCCTGACCAACCGCAACCCCGACAGCACCACCGCGAACACCGCAAGGCTCGCGGTATACAGCACCAGCGCCGGCAGGCCGAAGACCAGCCCCAGCAGCGCCAGCCACCAACCGCCGCGTCCCGGTATCACCTGTGCCAAGAGCGAGGCGCCCAACGCGGCCCACCCCAGCACCTGATAATGGATCCCCAGGCCCAACAGCGAACGGGCCTGGCATTGCCAATGTTCTCCCGGCACACTGCACAGCCCGACCCAACGGCCCTCCTCCATCAACCCATAGCGCACGCCATAACTGGCCGCCAGCCACAATGCCAGGAACAGCAGCATGACAACGATGGGCAACGCACGGGACATGACAGCCTCCAAAGGTCGAAACGTGCCGCCAGCATAATCGGCCTGCAGCGCCACGCAAGGCAAAATCCGTGAGTTGCAGCTATGTTCGAATGAACTCCATTGCCGCGCCGTAGACAGTCGCGGCACTATCTTGTGCAACAAACAGTGGGGTGCCAGGCAACTTTGCCGGGCCAACCATGGTCCTAGATAGCGCTTTGCCTTATGTACTTTTTGGGGGATCCCATGCTTCGACCCTTGCGCCTCGCTGCCCTGTTCGGTGGCCTGCTCCTGGCTGCGGCCGCTTCGGCGCAGGATATTGACGCCGCGAGCTACGGCTACCCGCTGACCAACCCGTTCGAGGCGACCATCGCCACCACGCCGCCGGAGCAGCGCCCTACCCTGCCCAGCGACGAGGACATCAGCCAGTCCGACTACAGCCTCAACCTGCGCCCGGAGCGGGCCTTCACCCTGCCCGATAACTTCTGGCCGGTGAAGAAACTCAAGTACCGCCTGGCCTACCAAGACCACGAGGCTCCGCTGATCTTCATCATCGCCGGCACCGGAGCCCCTTACTCCAGCACCATCAACGAATACCTGAAGAAGCTGTTCTACCAGGCGGGCTTCCATGTGGTGCAGTTGTCCTCGCCCACCAGCTGGGACTTCATGAGCGCCGCCTCGCGCTTCGCCACCCCCGGCATCACCCAGGACGATGCCGAGGACCTGTACCGGGTGATGCAGGCCGTGCGCGCCCAGCACCCACGCCTGCCGGTCAGCGAGTTCCACCTCACCGGCTACAGCCTCGGCGCCCTCGATGCCGCCTTCGTCAGCCACCTGGACGAAACCCGGCGCAGCTTCAACTTCAAGCGTGTGCTGCTGCTCAACCCGCCGGTCAACCTCTACACCTCGGTCAGCAACCTGGACAAACTGGTGCAGACCCGCGTGAAGGGCATCGACCACAGCACCACGTTCTACGAACTGATGCTGGAAAAACTGACCCTGTACTTCCAGCAGAAGGGCTACATCGACCTCAACGAGGCGTTGCTTTATGACTTCCAGAAGTCGCGCCAGCACCTGTCCAACGAACAGATGGCCATGCTCATCGGCACCTCGTTCCGCTTCTCGGCGGCCGACATCGCCTTCACCTCGGACCTGGTCAACAACCGTGGCCTGATCACCCCACCCAAGTACCCGATCACCGAAGGCAGCAGCCTCACGCCGTTCTTCAAGCGCGCCCTGCAATGCGACTTCGAGTGCTACATCACCGAGCAGGTGATCCCCATGTGGCGCGCCCGCACCGACGGTGGCAGCGTGCTGCAGTTGATCGACCAGGTCAGCCTGTACGCCCTGGCCGACTACCTGCGCGAGAGTCCGAAGGTCGCCGTGATGCACAACGCCGACGATGTGATCCTCGGCCCTGGCGACATCGGCTTCCTGCGCAAGGTGTTCGGCGATCGCCTGACCCTGTATCCCCATGGCGGCCATTGCGGCAACCTCAACTACCGCGTCAACAGCGACGCGATGCTGGAGTTCTTCCGTGGTTAACAAACTGCTGCTCGTCACCGCCCTGCTCGCCGCCGGCAATGCCCTGGCGGCCGAAACCGCGCCACGCACCAGCGTGGTCGAAGCCGACAAGCCCGCACCTACGGCCGAAGCCGACGGTTTTCTCGACCCGTTGCGCGAGCTGAAATTCAACCCCGGGCTGGACCAGCGCGAGTTCGAGCGCTCGACGCTCACCGCCCTGAACGTGTACGACCCGCTGGAGTCGATGAACCGGCGCATCTACCACTTCAACTACCGCTTCGACCAATGGGTGATGCTGCCAGTGGTCGACGGCTACCGCTACGTCACCCCGCGCTTCGTGCGCACTGGGGTGACCAACTTCTTCAACAACCTGGGCGACGTGCCCAACTTGTTCAACAGTATCCTGCAGCTCAAGGCCAAGCGTTCGGCAGAGATCACCGCCCGCCTGATGTTCAACACCATCATCGGCGTGGGCGGTTTGTGGGACCCGGCGACCAAGATGGGCCTACCACGCCAGAGCGAGGACTTCGGCCAGACCCTGGGCTTCTACGGCGTGCCCGATGGGCCGTACATCATGCTGCCGATCCTTGGGCCTTCGAACCTGCGCGATACCGCTGGGCTGGCGGTGGACTACGTGGGCGAACGCGAGGCGAACTTCCTCAACGTGGCCGAGGCCAGCAGCGATCACCCGGAGATCACCGTGCTGCGGGCAGTGGACAAGCGCTACAGCACCAACTTCCGTTATGGGCAGCTCAATTCGCCGTTCGAGTACGAGAAGGTGCGGTACGTGTATACCCAGGCGCGCAAGCTGCAGATTGCCGAGTGACGGGGCCGCCCTACGCCCCAATCGCCGGCAAGCCGGCTCCCACAGGCTCGGCGGTGCCTGTGAAAACCGTGCCGGGCAGGTGGGAGCATCTGTCTTGCAATGTGCGCGATCCCTGTGGGAGCCGGCTTGCCGGCGATTGGGCCCGCGAAAACACCCTCATAATCCCAGGAACTGGCACAACTCCCGTCGCTTGGCCAAGGCATCCTTGCGTCCCAGCTCGATCAGCTCGCTGCAATAGCTGGCTTCGAACAGCAGGTAGCTGAGCACCCCTGCCCCGCTGGTGCGGGTGGCGCCCGGGCCGCGCAGGAACACGCGCAGCGCCGCCGGCAGTTCGCGCCGGTGGCGGGCGGCGATTTCGTCCAGCGGTTGGCTAGGCGCCACCACCAGCACCTCGATCGGCGCCAGCCCCAGGCGCCGGGCATCCAGGTGCGCAGGGATCAGGTGGCTCAGGTGGTTGAGCCGCTGGAGCAGCTCGATGTCGTCTTCCAGGCTATCGATGAAGGTGCTGTTGAGCATGTGCGCGCCGATCTGCGCAAGGCTCGGCTGCTGGCCACTGAAGACGCGCTGGGTCGGCATGGGTGCCGACGGCCGCTGGGGGTTGCCGCTGACGCCGACCACCAGCACCCGGCTGGCTCCCAGATGCAGCGCCGGGCTGATCGGTGCCGATTGGCGCACCGCACCGTCGCCGAAGTACTCCTCGTCGAGCTTGACCGGGGCGAACAGCAGCGGGATCGCCGAGCTGGCCAGCAGATGGTCGATGGTCAACGAAGTGGGCACGCCAATGCGCCGATGACGCAGCCAGGGCTCGATGGCACCGCGCCCTTGGTAGAACGTTACCGCCTGGCCCGACTCATAGCCGAAGGCGGTGATGGCCACCGCACGCAACTGCTCGGCCGCCAGGGAGTGGGCAATGCCGTCCAGGTCCAGGTGCGACTGCAGGAGGGTGCGCAGCGGGCTGCTGTCCAGCAGCGCCACCGGCACCTGGCCGCCAACGCCCAGCAGGTTGTGACTGACGAAACGGCTGGCCTGGCGGATCACCCCCGGCCAGTCGCTGCGCAATACCAGGTGGCTGCGAAAGTGCTGCCAGAAGGTGGTCAGGCGCTGCACCGCCTCGGTGAAACGCGTGGCGCCGCTGGCCAGGGTGACAGCATTGATTGCGCCGGCGGAGGTGCCGACGATCACCGGGAACGGGTTGGCTGCACCCGGCGGCAACAGCTCGGCGATGCCCGCCAGTACACCTACCTGGTAGGCGGCCCGGGCGCCGCCGCCGGAGAGTATCAGGCCGGTGGTGCGGGGTGGAGCCATGAAGTTCTCCTGGAAGGGATGCGCTGCCTGCCCTGGCCCTATCGCCGGCAAGCCGGCTCCCACGGGTTTTAACCAGGCTTCTGTGGAAGCCGGCTTGCCGGCGATAGGGGCAAGGCAGACGAATCACCTGTCAGCGCTTTTTCTTGTCATACAACCGCGGCTCTCCTGGCGGGCGCGACTTGAAGCGGCGGTGCGCCCACAGATATTGCTCGGGGCATTCGCGCAACACGCTCTCCACCCATTGGTTGATGCGCAGGCAGTCGGCCTCTTCGGTCTCGCCCGGGAAGTCCTCGAGCGGCGGATGGACCACCAGACGATAGCCGCTGCCATCCTCCAGGCGCTTCTGGGTGAAGGGGATCACCCGGGCCTTGCCCAGGCGGGCGAACTTGGTGGTGGCGGTGACGGTCGCCGCCGGGATGCCGAACAGCGGCACGAACAGGCTCTGCTTGGCCCCGTAGTCCTGGTCCGGGGCGTACCAGATCGCCCGACCGCCGCGCAGCAGCTTGAGCATCCCGCGCACGTCGTCACGCTCCACGGCCAGCGAGTCGAGGTTGTGACGCTCGCGACCACGGCGCTGGATGTAGTCGAACAATGGGTTGCCATGCTCACGGTACATGCCGTCGATGGTATGGGCCTGGCCCAGCAGTGCAGCGCCGATCTCCAGGGTGGTGAAGTGCACGGCCATGAGGATCGCACCCTGGCCTTCGCGCTGGGCGGCCTGCAGGTGCTCCAGGCCCTCGATGTGAGCCAGGCGCGCCAGGCGTGGCTTGGGCCACCACCAGCTCATGGCCATTTCGAAGAAGGCGATGCCAGTGGAGGCGAAGTTTTCCTTGAGCAGGCGCTGCCGTTCGTCGCCGGAAAGCTCGGGGAAACACAGCTCCAGATTACGCGCGGCGATGCGCCGACGTTCACCGGCGACCCGGTACATCAGCGCGCCCAGGGCACGGCCCAGGCACAGCAACGCACGGTACGGCAGCTGCGACACCAGCCACAGCAGGCCCAGGCCCAGCCACAGGCCCCAGAACCGAGGGTGAAGGAAATAAAGTCGAAAACGCGGGCGTTCCATTGAAGCTTCCGGAAAGACAAAGGTGGGCATTCTACATCGGTTCGCCCGCGGTTGCGGCCAACGGGTCTTATCGTTATAAGTCAGGGCACTTTTTTCGCAACAAGCCGTCTATGCAGACCATGAGCCTCAACCAGACCTCCGACACCGCCCCCGTATTCCAGCTCAAAGGCAGCATGCTTGCCATCACCGTGCTGGAACTGGCGCGCAACGACCTCGAAGCCCTCGACCTGCAACTGGCGGCGAAAGTGGCCCAGGCCCCCAATTTCTTCAGCAATACGCCGTTGGTACTGGCGCTGGACAAGCTGTCGGCCGACGGCGGCGCCATTGACCTAGCCGGGCTGATGCGCGTTTGCCGCCACCATGGCCTGCGCACCCTGGCCGTGCGCGCCAGCCGCATCGAGGACATCGCCGCGGCGATCGCCATCGACCTGCCGGTGCTGCCCCCCTCCGGTGCCCGTGAGCGGCCGCTGGAACCGGAGCCCGAGGTGAAGAAGCCCGAACCCGCCCCTGCGCCGCCACCGACGCCGGCCGAACCCGAAGTGCGCCCAACCCGCATCATCACCGCGCCGGTGCGCGGCGGCCAGCAGATCTACGCCCAGGGCGGCGACCTGGTGGTGACCGCCTCGGTCAGCCCGGGTGCGGAACTTCTCGCCGATGGCAACATCCATGTGTACGGCGCCATGCGTGGCCGCGCACTGGCGGGCATCAAGGGCAATACCCGGGCGCGCATCTTCTGCCAGCAGATGACCGCGGAGATGGTATCCATCGCCGGCCAGTACAAGGTCTGCGAGGACCTGCGTCGCGACCCGCTATGGGGGGCTGGCGTGCAGATCAGCCTGTCTGGCGATGTGTTGAACATCACCCGTCTTTAACGGATACTTGCCGGCATTTTTAGCGCAACTTTTTTCTTGTTGCCGTTTTTCGTATTTGCAGGGACCGCTGTCCCATTTATTTAGGGGTGAAACACCTTGGCCAAGATTCTCGTGGTTACTTCCGGCAAGGGGGGTGTGGGCAAGACCACCACCAGCGCCGCCATCGGTACCGGCCTCGCTCTGCGCGGCTACAAGACTGTCATCGTCGACTTCGACGTCGGCCTGCGTAACCTCGACCTGATCATGGGCTGCGAGCGTCGCGTGGTGTACGACTTCGTCAATGTGGTCAACGGCGAGGCCAACCTGCAGCAGGCCCTGATCAAGGACAAGCGCCTGGAGAACCTGTTCGTGCTGGCCGCCAGCCAGACCCGCGACAAGGACGCCCTGACCCAGGAAGGCGTCGAGAAGGTGCTGATGGAGCTCAAGGAAACCTTCGACTTCGTCATCTGCGACTCCCCGGCCGGTATCGAGAAAGGCGCCCACCTGGCGATGTACTTCGCCGACGAGGCCATCGTCGTGACCAACCCGGAAGTGTCCTCGGTCCGTGACTCCGACCGCATGCTGGGCATCCTGTCGAGCAAGTCGCGCCGCTCCGAGAACGGCGAGGAGCCGATCAAGGAACACCTGCTGATCACCCGCTATCACCCCGAGCGCGTCGAGAAAGGCGAGATGCTCAGCATCGCCGACGTCGAAGAGATCCTGGCGATCAAGCTCAAGGGTGTGATTCCCGAATCCCAGGCCGTGCTCAAGGCCTCCAACCAGGGCATCCCGGTCATCCTCGACGACCAGAGCGATGCCGGCCAGGCGTACAGCGACACCGTCGACCGCCTGCTGGGCAAAGAGAAGCCACTGCGGTTCATCGATGTGCAGAAGCAAGGATTCTTCGCGCGCCTGTTTGGAGGCAAGTAAACCATGAACCTTTTTGACTTCTTTCGTGGCAGACAGAAACAAAGCAGCGCGTCGGTAGCGAAAGAGCGTCTACAGATCATCGTGGCGCACGAACGCGGCCAGCGCAGCGAACCGGATTACCTGCCTGCCCTGCAGAAAGAGCTGCTGGAAGTGATCCGCAAGTATGTGAACATCGGCAGCGACGACGTGCATATCGAACTCGAGAACCAGGGTAGCTGCTCCATCCTGGAGCTGAACATCACCCTGCCTGATCGCTGATCCGGTCCTCTCGGACCACCTCTGTGGGAGCGGGCTTGTCCCGCGATTGTGCAAGCCCCGGCTGACGCAATCGCGGGACGAGCCCGCTCCCACAGTGTTTTTTGAGAACACACCATAATGCCGTTGTCGAACATCCAGATCCTCTTCGAGGATGCCGCCGTCCTGGTGGTCAACAAGCCCACCCTGCTGCTGTCGGTGCCGGGCCGCGCCGAGGACAACAAGGACTGCCTGATCACCCGCCTGCAGGAAAACGGCTACCCCGATGCCCTGATCGTCCATCGCCTGGACTGGGAGACCTCCGGCATCATCCTGCTGGCCCGCGATGCCGACAGCCATCGCGAGCTGTCGCGCCAGTTCCATGACCGCGAGACCGAGAAGGCCTACACCGCCCTGTGCTGGGGCCAGCCGGCCTTGGACAGCGGCAGCATCGACCTGCCCTTGCGCTACGACCCGCCGACCAAGCCGCGCCATGTGGTGGACCATGAGCACGGCAAGCATGCCCTGACCTTCTGGCGCGTGCTCGAGCGTTGCGCCGACCATTGCCGGGTGGAGCTGACCCCGATCACCGGTCGCTCGCACCAGTTGCGCGTGCACATGTTGTCGATCGGCCACCCGCTGCTGGGCGACCGGCTGTACGCCAACCCCGAGGCGCTGGCGGCCCATGAGCGGCTGTGCCTGCATGCCTCGATGCTGAGCTTTACCCACCCGGTGTCCGGGGAGCGCCTGAAGTTCGAGTGCCCGGCGCCGTTCTGAGGCGCGTGCCCCCTGTGTCAGCCCAATTTGCCGTCCAACTGCGCTAAACTCGCGCCACTGCTGTCTGGAGTGAGTTATGCGCGATTCCCTGAATGCTGGCCTGATCGATTTCCTCAAGGCTTCCCCGACGCCCTTCCATGCCACCGCGAGCCTCGCCCAGCGCCTGGAGGCCGCCGGCTACCAGCGCCTGGACGAACGCGACAGCTGGGCCACGGTGCCCGGTGGCCGCTACTACGTCACCCGCAACGACTCCTCGATCATCGCCATCAAGCTGGGCAGGCAATCGCCCCTGATCGGCGGCATCCGCATGGTCGGCGCCCATACCGACAGCCCTTGCCTGCGGGTCAAGCCACAGCCAGAACTGCAGCGCCATGGTTTCCTGCAGTTGGGCGTCGAAGTCTATGGCGGCGCCCTGCTCGCCCCCTGGTTCGACCGCGACCTGTCCCTGGCCGGCCGGGTCACCTTCCGCCGCGACGGCAAGGTCGAGAGCCAGCTGGTGGACTTCAAGCTGCCGATCGCGGTGATCCCCAACCTGGCCATCCACCTCAACCGCACCGCCAACGAAGGCTGGGCAATCAACCCGCAGACCGAGCTGCCGCCGATCCTGGCCCAGGTTGCCGGTGACGAGCGCGTCGACTTCCGCGCCCTGCTCACCGAGCAGCTGGCCCGCGAGCACGACCTCAACGCCGACGTGGTGCTGGACTATGAGCTGAGCTTCTATGACACCCAGGACGCCGCACTGGTCGGCCTGAACGGCGACTTCATCGCCGGTGCCCGCCTGGACAACCTGCTGTCGTGCTACGCCGGCCTGCAGGCGCTGCTGGCCGCCGACAGCGATGAGACCTGCGTGCTGGTATGCAACGACCACGAGGAAGTCGGTTCCTGCTCGGCCTGCGGCGCCGATGGCCCGATGCTCGAACAAACCCTGCAACGCCTGCTGCCCGACGGCGACGACTACGTGCGCACCCTCCAGCGCTCGCTGCTGGTGTCGGCCGACAACGCCCACGGCGTGCACCCCAACTACGCCGACAAGCATGACGGCAACCATGGGCCCAAGCTCAACGCCGGGCCCGTGATCAAGGTCAACAACAACCAGCGCTACGCCACCAACAGCGAGACCGCCGGGTTCTTCCGCCACCTGTGCATGGCCGAGGAAGTGCCGGTGCAAAGCTTCGTGGTACGCAGCGACATGGGCTGCGGCTCGACCATCGGCCCGATCACCGCCAGCCACCTGGGCGTGCGCACCGTCGACATCGGCCTGCCGACCTTCGCCATGCATTCGATTCGCGAACTGTGCGGCAGCCACGACCTGGCGCACCTGGTGAAGGTGTTGACCGCGTTCTATCGCAGCCGCGAGTTGCCCTGAAACCACACCGCCCGATCGCCGGCAAGCCGGCTCCCACAGGGATTTCGCAAGTCTTGAGAGCGGCGTAATCCCGGTGGAAGCCGGCTTGCCGGCGATGGGGACAACACCTAACCCGGATCAATGCCCACGGCTGCTCAACCCGCTATGCTTACTACATTGACATCATGTAGAAGGATGCCTGTTCATGTCGCCGTTCCTTTCCCTGTTCCTGCCGGTGTTCATCGGCCTGCTGCTGTTGACCATCGGCTTCAGCCTGCGCGAACGCAATGTCGGCGTGCTGATGATGTGGATCGGCACCCTCGGCATCTTCGGCATCATGTGCTGGAAGATCCTCGCGAAACTGGCCTGAAAAATCCTCTACACTGCGGCAATCGTTTGCCCTGAGGTAGATTTTCGGTGCCTGCCCTCCTGCGTTGCCTTGCCCTGCTGCTGTTTTTCTTCATCGCTCCCGCCCAGGCCGCCGGCCTGCCCGGCCTGCTCGGTGCGGGCAAGCCTGCGCAACCGGAAGCGACGCAACCCTTGGGCCAGTCGCTGGACGAGGTGATCAAGAACCTGGAGAACGACCAGCAGCGCACCCAGTTGCTCAACGACCTGAAGAAACTGCGCGATGCCACCAAACAGTCGCAGCCCAGCGCCGAACAAGGCGTACTGGGCCTGATCGGCGGTGCCCTGCATGACCTGGAGAAGCAGTTCAGCGGTGAGGCCAGCCCGTTCCGGCGTTGGTCGATGGAGATCGACCAGGCCCAGGACGAACTGGCGGCCTTGGTGGTGCCGGTGCATCAATGGCCGGCGATCCTGTTCGGCTTTGCTGCGATCATCGCGGTCTGGAGCCTGCTGGCCTACACCTTCAACTGGATCGGCCACCGCGTGCGCCTGCGCTTCGGCCTGAGCGAAGAGCTGCCGCAGCACCCACGGACCTGGGACCTGGTGCGCTTCGCCTTGCGCAAGTTGGGGCCATGGCTGGTCGCCTTGGTATTCACCGTTTACCTGAGCTTCGCCCTGCCCTCCTCGCTGGGCAAATCGCTGGCCATGGTGCTGGCCTATGCGCTGGTGGTGGGCACGCTGTTCTCGGCGATCTGCGTGATCGCCTTCTCCCTGCTCGACGGCCCCCATCGCCACCAGGCCTTGCACATCCTGCGGCGCCAGGCGTTCCGCCCGCTGTGGTTGATCGGCAGCTTCGCCGCGTTCGGCGAGGCGATGAGCGACCCGCGCATGACCACCGCCCTGGGCAGCCACCTGGCCCACGCCCTGGCGACCCTGGCCAATGTGGTGGCGGCAATATGCACGGGCCTGTTCATCCTGCGCTTCCGCCGCCCCATCGCCCATCTGATCCGCAACCAGCCCCTGTCGCGCCGCCTGACCCGCCGCACCCTGAGCGACACCATCGAGATCCTCGGCAGCTTCTGGTTCGTGCCGGCGTTGATCCTGGTAGCGATCTCACTGTTCGCCACCTTCGTGTCCGCCGGCGACACCAGCACAGCCCTGCGCCAGTCGCTGATGTGCACGGTGCTGGTGGTGGTGTGCATGGTGCTCAACGGCCTGGTGCGCCGCCACGCCGCCAACCCCAGGCGGGCCAACCGGCGCCAGGAGGTCTACGCCGAGCGCCTGCGCAACTTTGCCTATGCGCTGGTGCACCTGTTCATCTGGCTGGTATTCATCGAACTGGGCCTGCGGGTCTGGGGGCTGTCGATGATCAATTTCGCCGAGGGCAGCGGGCATGAAGTCAGCGTGCGCGTGCTGGGCCTGGCCGGGACCTTGATCGCTGCCTGGCTGGTCTGGATCCTGGCCGACACCGCCGTGCACCATGCTCTGGTGCGCTCGCGCCGAGGCCTGGCCAATGCCCGCGCGCAGACGATGATGCCGTTGATCCGCAACGTGATGTTCGTGGCGATCTTCATCATCGCGGTGATCGTCGCCCTGGCCAACATGGGCATGAACGTCACCCCGTTGCTGGCCGGTGCCGGTGTCATCGGCCTCGCCATCGGCTTCGGTGCCCAGTCACTGGTGGCGGACCTGATCACGGGGTTGTTCATCATCATCGAGGACTCCCTGGCCATCGACGACTACGTGGATGTCGGTGGCCACCTGGGCACGGTAGAGGGCCTGACCATCCGTACCGTGCGCCTGCGGGATATCGACGGCATCGTGCATACCATTCCGTTCAGCGAGATCAAGAGCATCAAGAACTACTCGCGCGAGTTCGGCTACGCGATCTTTCGCGTGGCGATCCCGCACAGCATGAACATCGACCAGGCCATCACGTTGATCCGCGAGGTGGGGCAGAAGCTGCGCAACGACCCGCTGATGCGGCGCAATATCTGGTCGCCGCTGGAGCTGCAGGGGGTGGAGAGTTTCGAGTCGGGGTCGGCGATCCTGCGGGCGCGGTTCAAGACGGCGCCGATCAAGCAGTGGGAGGTGTCGCGGGCGTTCAACCTGGCCTTGAAGCGGCAGCTGGATGAGGCGGGGCTGGACCTGGCGACGCCGCGGTTGTCGGTGCAGGTGGTGACAGCCGGCGGGGGTGGCATGAGCGAGGCTGGCGGGGCTGCCAGCTAGGGCCGCTTCGCGCCCCTACCCCACCTCTGCCCGGATGCGAATCGCATCATGCCGCCAATACTCCAGGTCGCAATCGATCACATGCCCATGCTGGTCGCTGTTGACCCGCGTGACGTGCAACCCCGCACTGCCCGCTGAAACCTTCAGCGCCGCCGCAGCCGCCCCCGGCAAGGCCGTGGGCAGGATCTCGAAGCACACCCGCCCGTAGCGGATGCCGAACTCACGGGCATAGATCTCGGTCAGCGACTGCCCCAGGTCCTGGTCCAGGATGCCGGGGAAATACCGCGGGTTGAGGTAGTGCTCGGCATACAGCACCGCCCGCCCATCGATGCGCCGCAAGCGGCAGATACGCACCACGCTCGAAAGCGCCGTCAACCCCAGCCGCGCACAGATCGCCGCCGGCGCCGGCTGCAACCGCGCCGACAACAGCTCGGTGCCCGGCTCCCGCCCCTGGGCACGCACCATGGCATGGAAATGGCTGCGCTCGACCAGGTCGTAGGTCAGCCGCTCGGGCGCCACGAACCAGCCCCGGCGCTCCTCCCGGTAGATCAACCCCTGCGCCTCCAGCTGTACCAGCGCCTCGCGCAAGGTGATACGCGTGGTATCGAACACCTCGCTCAACTTGCGCTCGGCCGGCAGCTTACCCCCCGGGGCCAGCAGGCCGTGTTCGATCTGCTCCTGCAACGCATGGCAGATGGCTGTTACCGCGCGCGGTGGCGTCGATTGCATCGAAGGTTACCTATCTGGACTAGTCCAGCCCCAGAACAGGGCCATTGGAGATTAGCGCAAGCCTAGGCACAGCCCATGAACATCCTGTGACAAAGCCCTCGTCCCGCTCCTGGCAGGACAGGCCCAGGCCCCGGAATTCAAGGCCTGGGATCTGGTCTACGCTGTAGTGCCAGGGCCCCGGAGCGCATTTTCACGCCCAGGCCTTACATCAAACTGTCACGCAACCGGCCTACCTTGGCTCGAGGTTTGCTGACCTAGACCACACGTTCGCAAGCATGGGTTTCCTCACATCACAACACTGCAAGGCCCTACCAAAGGAGCTTCGGATGAAAACGTTCTTCATGGCGTCACTGCTCGGCTCGACCATCGCCCTGTGCACTGCGGCCATGGCCGCCGGTACCGACCTCAAGGCCCTGGAAGAGGCCGCCCGCAAGGAAGGTGTGATCAACAGCGTGGGCATGCCCGATGCCTGGGCCAACTGGAAAGGTACCTGGGCGGACCTGGCCAGCAAGTACGGCCTCAAGCACAGCGACACCGACATGAGCTCTGCCCAGGAAATCGCCAAGTTCGACGCCGAGAAGAGCAACGCCAGCGCCGACATCGGCGATGTGGGCGCCGCCTTCGGCCCCATCGCCGTGACCAAGGGCGTGACCCAGCCCTACAAGCCAAGCACCTGGGACCAGGTGCCCGCCTGGGCCAAGGACCAGGACGGCCACTGGGCCCTGGCCTATACCGGCACCATCGCCTTCATCATCAACAAGGATCTGGTCAAGGAAGGCGAGCGCCCGAAAACCTGGCACGACCTGGAAAAAGGCACGTACAAGGTCGCCATCGGTGACGTCGGTACCGCCGCCCAGGCTGCCAACGGCGTACTGGCCGCCGCCATCGCCTATAAAGGGGACGAAAGCAACATCGAGCCGGGCCTGCAGCTGTTCACCAAGCTGGCCCAGGACAAGCGCCTGTCGCTGGCCAACCCGACCATCCAGACCCTCGAGAAGGGCGAAGTGGAGGTCGGCGTGGTCTGGGACTTCAATGGCCTGAGCTACCGCGAGCAGATCGATCCCAAGCGCTTCGAGGTGCTGATCCCCTCCGACGGTTCGGTGATCTCCGGCTACACCACCATCATCAACAAGTACGCCAAGCATCCCAACGCCGCCAAGCTCACCCGTGAATACATCTTCAGCGACGCCGGCCAGACCAACCTGGCCATCGGCCATGCCCGACCGATTCGCGCCGAGCACCTGAAGCTGCCGGCCGAGGTGCAGGCCAAGCTGCTGCCCAACGAGCAATACAGCGCGGCGCAGCCGATCAAGAATGCCGAGGCCTGGGAAGCGACCTCCAAGAAACTGCCGCAGATGTGGCAGGAGCAAGTGATCATCGAGATGGAATGAGGCGACTCACGCCCTGTGGGAGCGGGCTTGCCCCGCGATGGCGTCAGGTCAGACAACCGCGTCTGCACGACTGACGCCATCGCGGGGCAAGCCCGCTCCCACAGGGGGCGTCGCCCCCCCTGCGGAGCGCTTATGAACCACAACGTCATCCTGGTCCTGCTCGACGGCCTCAACCACCAGGTCGCCCACCATGCCATGGGCCACCTGCACGCCTATGTCGAGGCTGACCGCGCCGCGCTGTACCGCATCGAATGCGAGCTGCCGTCGCTGTCGCGGCCCCTGTACGAATGCATCCTCACCGGCGTGGCCCCTATCGACAGCGGCATCGTGCACAACAACGTCAGCCGCCTGTCCAACCAACGCAGCGTGTTCCACTACGCCCGCGAAGCGGGCCTGGGCACCGCGGCGGCGGCCTACCACTGGATCAGCGAGCTGTACAACCGCTCGCCCTTCGACCCGCTACGTGACCGTCATACCCATGCGCCGAAGCTGCCCATCCAGCACGGGCTGTTCTACTACGCCGACCACTACCCCGACTCGCACCTGCTGGCCGACGCCGAGTACCTGCGCCGTCGCCATGCTCCGAACTTCCTGCTCGTGCACCCGATGAACATCGATGACGCCGGCCATCGCCATGGCCTGGACAGCAGTCAGTACCGCAACACCGCGCGCAGCGTCGACATCCTCCTGGCCGACTACCTGCCACGCTGGCTCGAAGAGGGCTACCAGGTGCTGGTGACCGCTGACCATGGCATGAACAACGACCGCTCGCACAACGGCCTGCTGCCCGAGGAGCGTGAAGTGCCGTTGTTCGTGTTCGGCGAGGCGTTCAGCCTCGACCCTGCAGCCAAACCCTTGCAGACCGAGCTGTGCGGCACGATCTGCGAACTGCTGGGCGCAGCCCACGACAAGCCGGTCTGCCGGGAGCTGCTCAAGTGAATACCCGCCCTCGCGGCCGCTACCTGGCCCTGCTCTGCCTGCTGCCGTTCGCCCTGTTCTTCATCGTGTTCCAGATCGCCCCGCTGGCCTGGGTGGCCATCAACAGCCTGCAGAGCGAAAGCGGCTGGGGGCTGGCCAACTTCAACAAGGTGTTCGCCTCCAAGTTCTACCTGCAGGCGCTGCAGCGCAGCCTGGAGATCAGCTTCTGGTCGAGCCTGTTCGGCATCGTCATCGCCACCCTCGGCGCCTACTCCCTGCGCCAGGTGGACTCGCGCCTGCGCGACTTCGTCAGCGCCTTCGCCAACATGACCAGCAACTTCGCCGGGGTACCGCTGGCGTTCGCCTTCATCATCCTGCTGGGCTTCAACGGCGCGCTGACCTTGCTGCTCAAGCAGGCCGGCCTGTTGGAAGACTTCAGCATCTACTCCAGGAGCGGTCTGATCCTGGTGTACACCTACTTCCAGATCCCCCTCGGTGTGCTGCTGCTCTACCCGGCCTTCGACGCCCTGCGTGAAGACTGGCGCGAGTCCGCGGCACTGCTGGGTGCCAACCACTGGCAGTACTGGCGGCACATCGGCCTGCCGGTGCTGGCCCCTGCCCTGCTGGGCACCTTCGTCATCCTGCTGGCCAACGCCCTGGGCGCCTATGCCACGGTCTATGCCCTGACCACCGGCAACTTCAACGTGCTGCCGATCCGCATCGCCGCCCTGGTGGCCGGCGACATCACCCTCGACCCGAACCTGGCCAGCGCCCTGGCGATGGTGCTGGTGGGGTTGATGACGTTGGTCACGGTGGTCCATCAATGGCTGCTCAAGAGGAGCTACCATGCGCGCTGAACCTCGCGGCAACCTCTACCACCGGGTGGTGGTGTACCTGCTGTTCATCATCCTGCTGCTGCCGTTGGCCGGCACCTTGCTCTATTCCCTGGCCACCAGCTGGTCGGCGAGCCTGCTGCCCAGCGGCCTGACCTTCAAATGGTACCTGGCGCTATGGAGCGAACCGCGCTTCCTGGCGGCCTTCGGCCAGTCACTGCTGGTATGCGTCGGCGCGCTGGTGCTGTCGGTGGTGCTGATCCTGCCGCTGTTGTTCGTGGTGCACTACCACTTCCCGCGCCTGGATGCGCTGATGAACATCCTCATCCTGCTGCCCTTCGCCGTGCCGCCGGTGGTGTCTTCGGTGGGCCTGCTGCAGCTGTACGGCAGCGGGCCGATGGCCATGGTCGGCACACCATGGATCCTCATCGGCTGCTACTTCACCATCGCCTTGCCGTTCATGTACCGGGCCATCACCAACAACCTGCAGGCGATCAACCTGCGCGACCTGATGGACGCCGCCCAACTGCTGGGCGCCAGCACCTGGCAGGCGGCCTTGCTGGTGGTGCTGCCGAACCTGCGCAAGGGCCTGATGGTGGCGTTGCTGCTGTCGTTCTCGTTCCTGTTCGGCGAGTTCGTATTCGCCAACCTGCTGGTGGGGACCCGCTATGAGACCTTGCAGGTCTACCTGAACAACATGCGCAACAGCAGCGGCCATTTCAACAGCGCACTGGTAATCTCCTACTTCGCCTTCGTGCTGGTGCTGACCTGGGTCGCCAATCGCCTGAACAAGGACAAATCCTGACATGAGCTTCGTCAGCGTACAGAAACTGCACAAAAGCTACGCCGGCAGCCCGGTGTTCCATGACATCGACTGCCAGATCGAACGCGGCGAGTTCGTCACCCTGCTCGGCCCTTCCGGTTGCGGCAAGTCAACTCTGCTGCGCTGCATCGCCGGGCTGACCCCGGTGGACAGCGGCCGCATCCTGCTCGACGGCCAGGACCTGGTGCCGCTCAGCCCGCAGAAACGCGGCATCGGCATGGTGTTCCAGAGCTATGCGCTGTTTCCCAACATGACCGTGGAGCAGAACGTCGCCTTCGGCCTGCGCATGCAGAAGACCCAGGCCGACGAGAGCCTGGTGCGGGTGCGCGAGGCCCTGGAACTGGTGGAGCTTTCCAGCTTCGCCGGGCGCTACCCGCACCAGCTGTCGGGCGGGCAATGCCAGCGCGTGGCCCTGGCGCGCTCACTGGTGACCCGCCCGCGCCTGCTGCTGCTCGACGAGCCGCTGTCGGCCCTGGATGCACGCATCCGCAAGCACCTGCGCGAACAGATCCGCGCCATCCAGCGCGAGCTGGGCCTGACCACCATCTTCGTCACCCATGACCAGGAGGAAGCGCTGACGATGTCTGACCGCATCTTCCTGATGAACCAGGGTCGCATCGTCCAGAGCGGCGATGCCGAAACCCTCTATACCGCGCCCGTGGACCTGTTCGCCGCAGGCTTCATCGGTAACTACAACCTGCTCGAGCCGGACACCGCCAGCCGCCTGCTGCAGCGCCCCGTGGCCAGTCGCCTGGCGATTCGCCCGGAAGCCATCAGCCTGCGCCTGGAAGGTGAGCTGGACGCCCAGGTACGCAGCCACAGCCTACTGGGCAACGTCATCCGCTACCGGGTAGAGGTGCGTGGCGTGGAGCTGGTGGTGGACGTGCTCAATCGCTCGTCGGCCGACCTGCACGCCGACGGGCAGCGGGTATCCTTGTCGATCGACCCCACGGCGCTACGAGAAGTGGCCTAGGAGAACAACGCAATGGCATTGGCAATTTTCGATCTGGACGAAACCCTCATCCACGGCGACTGCGCCTCGCTGTGGAGCAAGCAGATGGCCCAGCTGGGCTGGGTGGACGGCAAGGAATTCCTGCGCCGCGACCAGGAGCTGATGGAGGCCTACGGCAAGGGCCACCTGAAGATGGAGGAGTACATGGCCTTCAGCCTGGAACCGATCGCCGGGCGCACCCTCGAGGAGGTGGAGCACCTGGTCGAGCCCTGGGTCGAGGATGTGATCGAGCCGATCATCTATGGCGACGCCTGCCGCTGCATTGCCGAGCACCGCAAGCGCGGTGACCGGATCCTGATCATCTCCGCCTCGGGGACCCACCTGGTCGGGCCGATCGCGGCACGCCTGGGGGTGGACGAATACCTGGCGATCGAGCTGGAGGCGGTGAACGGGGTGTATACCGGCAAGACCCATGGGGTGCTGACCTACCGCGAGGGCAAGATCACCCGCTTGCTGGAGTGGCTGGACCAGGAGCAGGAGAACCTGGAAGGGGCGAGCTTCTATTCCGACTCGCGCAATGACCTGCCGTTGCTGCTGAAGGTGGACCACCCCCATGTGGTCAACCCGGACCCGGTGCTGCGTGAGCATGCCGAGGTCAATGGGTGGCCGATTCTGAGCTGGAGCTGAGATCCCGGGGGCGCTTTGCGCCCCTTTCGCGGCACAAGGCCGCTCCTACACAGAATCGCGTCGCCCTGTAGGAGCGGCCTCGTGCTGCGAAAGGGCTGCAAAACAGCCCCAGCGATCTCAAGCCAAACCAGGATCGATCACCAGCACCAGCTTGCCCGACACCTGGTTGCTCGCCAGCTCCGCATACGCCGCCTCGGCAAACGCCACCGGGTAGGTGTCCACCAACTGCGGCGACAGCCGCCCTTCGCCGAACAACGGCCACACCTGCTGCACCAGCTCGCGCAGCAGCTCGCCCTTGAATTCATCAGTGCGATTACGCAAGGTCGAGCCGGTGACCTGTGCCCGCTTGGCCAGCACCTGCGCCAGGTCCAGCTCGACCTTGCGCCCGCCCATCAGGCCGATGATCACCCAGCGCCCGTCGCGGGCCAGCAATTCGAGGTTCATTTGCCCATAGCTGGCGCCCACCGGGTCGAGGATCACATCGAACGGCCCGAACGCCTTCAGCTCGTCCAGGTTCTCGTTGCGCACCACGCCACCGGCAGCCCCCAGCGCCTGGCAATAGGCCAGGCGATCCTGCGAGCCGACACTGACCCACACCGGGTTGCCGAATGCCTTGCACAGCTGGATCGCCGCCGAGCCGACGCCACTGGCGCCTGCGTGCACCAGCACCTTCTCGCCGGCCTTCACCGCGCCCAGCTGGAAGATGTTCAGCCAGGCCGTGGCATACACCTCGGGCAGCGCCGCCGCCTCGTGCAGGCTCAAGCCCTCGGGCACCGGCAGCACGTGGCGGGCATCGACCACCACTTCCTCGGCCATGGCGCCACTGGCCAACAGCGCGCAGACCCGGTCGCCCACGCGCCAGTCGGCCCCGGCGCCCACTTCCTCGACCACCCCTGCGCACTCCAGGCCCATGTAGGGGCTCGCGCCGGGCGGCGGCGGGTACAGGCCTTTCATCTGCAGCAGGTCGGCGCGGTTGAGTCCCGCTGCGGCCACACGAATACGCACCTGGCCTGCGTCACAGGTCGGGCGCTCGGCTTCGACCCAGGCCACATGTCCGTCAACGCCTTGCAATGCCTTCACAGTGCCTCCATAGTTGAGTCATGACTGAGCCCGGGATCGCCATGTCCCGGGCTTTTTGCAGTATGCGTCCGGCTCTTGTGGAACCGGCGAACGGAAAAGACGGCCTACTATGCGTGATCAATTGCCTTTACGTCGAATCAGCATGAAGCATTTCCTGCCCAGCACTGCCCTCGCCCTCCTGATCGGCCTCGGCAGCCTCACGCTCGGTGGCAATGCGGCGGCCGCCAACAAGTGGGACAGCCTGCAGCCTGACCGTGACGAGATCGTCGCCAGCCTGAACGTAGTGGAGCTGCTCAAGCGCCACCACTACAGCAAGCCGCCGCTGGACGATGCCCGTTCGATCATCATCTACGACAGCTACATCAAGCTGCTCGACCCCTCGCGCAGCTACTTCACCGCCGCCGACATCGCCCAGTTCGACAAGTGGAAGACCCAGTTCGACGATTTCCTCAAGAGCGGTAACCTCGAACCCGGCTTCACCATCTACAAGCGCTACCTGGACCGCGTGAAATCGCGCCTGGACTTCGCCCTGGCCGAGCTGGCCAAGGGCGTCGACAAGATGGACTTCACCACCAAGGAAACCTTGCTGGTCGACCGCGAGGATGCGCCCTGGATGAAGAACGAGGCCGAGCTCGACGACCTGTGGCGCAAGCGCGTCAAGGACGAAGTGCTGCGCCAGAAGCTCGCCGGCAAGGATCCCAAGCAGATCCAGGAAACCCTGACCAAGCGCTACAAGAACCAGCTGTCGCGCCTGGACCAGACCCGTGCCGAGGATATCTTCCAGGCCTATATCAATACCTTCGCCCAGTCCTACGACCCGCACACCAACTACCTGTCGCCGGACAACGCGGAAAACTTCGACATCAATATGAGCCTGTCGCTCGAAGGCATCGGCGCGGTGCTGCAGAGCGATAACGACCAGGTCAAGATCGTGCGCCTGGTGCCGGCAGGCCCGGCGGCCAAGACCAAGCAGGTGGCACCGGCCGACAAGATCATCGGCGTGGCCCAGGGCGACAAGGAAATGGTCGACGTGGTCGGCTGGCGCCTGGACGAAGTGGTCAAGCTGATCCGCGGCCCGAAAGGCTCGGTGGTCCGCCTGGAAATCATCCCGGCCAGCAACGCGCCGAACGACCAGACCAGCAAGGTGGTATCGATCACACGCGAAGCGGTCAAGCTCGAGGAGCAGGCTGCCAAGAAGTCGGTGCTCAAGCTCAAGCAAGACGGGCGCGACTACAAGCTGGGCATCATCGAGATCCCGGCCTTCTACCTGGACTTCAAGGCCTACCGCGCGGGTGACCCTGACTACAAGAGCACCACGCGCGACGTGAAGAAACTGCTCACCGAGCTGCAGAAGGAAAAGGTCGACGGCGTGGTCATCGACCTGCGCAACAACGGCGGCGGCTCCCTGCAGGAAGCCACCGAACTGACCAGCCTGTTCATCGAGAAAGGCCCGACGGTGCTGGTGCGCAACAGCGATGGCCGCGTCGACGTGCTCGAAGACGAGAACCCCGGCGCCTTCTACAAGGGCCCATTGGCGCTGCTGGTCAACCGCCTCTCGGCCTCGGCCTCGGAGATCTTCGCCGGCGCCATGCAGGACTACCACCGCGCGCTGATCATCGGCGGCCAGACCTTCGGCAAAGGCACCGTGCAGACCATCCAGCCGCTCAACCATGGCGAGCTGAAGCTGACCCTGGCCAAGTTCTACCGGGTTTCCGGGCAGAGCACCCAACACCAGGGCGTGCTGCCGGACATCGACTACCCGTCGATCATCGACACCAAGGAGATCGGCGAGAGCGCCCTGCCCGAGGCCATGCCATGGGATACCATCCGCCCCGTGGTACGCCCTGCGGTCGATCCGTTCAAGCCGTTCCTGGCCGAACTCAAGGCCCGTCATGACGCGCGCAGCGCCAAGGACCCGGAATTCGCCTACATCCGTGACCGCCTGGCCCTGACCCAGAAGCTGATGAACGAGAAGACCGTCAGCCTCAACGAGCAGGAACGCCGCGCACGCCACGACGAAATCGAGGCCAAGCAACTGGCGCTGGAGAACGTTCGTCGCAAGGCCAAGGGCGAGGAGCCGCTCAAGGAACTGAAGAAAGAAGACGAGGATGCCCTGCCGATCGAGGACGAGGACACCAAGCCTGAGGACGATGCCTACCTGGCCGAGACCGGGCGCATCCTGCTCGACTACCTGAGCTTGAATTCGCAGGTGGCCAAGCACTGAGGCCTATGACGCACCCGCGTCATCATGAAAAAGGGGCGAACACGATAGGTGCTCGCCCCTTTTTCATGATGCCGCGGGACTACTGCAGGTCGACATTCAGGCTCGGCGTACCAAAGGCCGCCAGGGAGGCGTTGGAGCCTTCGAAATAGCCTTTCCAGAATGCTTGCAACTGCTCCATGGTCTTGCCGGATCGATAGGCCTGCTTGACATCCTTGGTCACCAGGCCAGCGCCAACGACATACACCCTGGCACCTTGTAGGTCGGCGAACAGGTGCTTGTCGCCCACTCGCTTGAGCTCTACAGACGAGTCAAGATTTCGGATCCGGCTGTTGGCGTAGAAGCTGCCGAAGTCGCTGTTTTCCAGCATGTCCGAGAGCAGGAGGATGACCCGGTCGTTCGCCGGTCGGCTCGCCAGATCGCTCCCGATGTCGCGCAGCGAGTGGAAGATCTCGCTGCGGGGAATATCCTCGTTCGCCTCGCGCAGGGTCTGGACGAATATCTGGCCGAACTTCTTCTGCATGAACGCCTGTTGCTGCGCCACGCACTTGTCGAACGCGCGCAACGACTGCATGCCGACATCGTCGCGTATCTCGCCTTGCAGGGGCGCGTTTAACTCGCCGGCAAAGCGCAGCTGCATGAACTGCCCGGGCAGGAAGGCCGAGAAGCTGTACAAGCGCAGCTTGTCACCAGGGCCGACAAAGCGATTGATCTGCGCCCAGGTGGCTTTCTGGATACTTTGCGGCATGGGCACAGTCTGGTCGACGATTACGGTCAGTTCTCGCCCCGAACCAGCCTGGCGAAATGCATCGATCTTGGCATATGCGTAGCAGTCAGGCACGTCGTTGCGCTCCCCCGCTTGGATGAGGGCAGGCAGCCAGAGCAGCAGAGCCAGCAGCGATTTGAGTTTCATTCAGACGCCTTCGAAGTCTTTGAGCAGCTTTTGTTCGGCACGCAAGGCCAACACGGCGGCCACATCGTAGCCCTTGTTCTGGCACACAGTGCGCAATTGTTCTTCGCTATAGACCGTCAGGTCTTTGCTGCGCAGGGCATCCAGCGGAGTGCTGGCGCCTGCCGGCTGCGGCGACGCAATGGCCGGTTCCTTGGCCACGGCCGGTGCCACGATGCCCACGGCTGCAGGCGCCGAGCCACCCTGCGCGACCATCGGGCGAGCAGGCGCTGTCGGTGCGGCATCTACTTCCACCGACTTGTGAGTGATGTTTTCTTCCTGCATGCGGCGCACGTAGGCATTGAAGTCACGGCTCTGAGCACCACTGATGGCAAGGGCGACATCCGGGTCGGTGGTCGGGCGGCGCGACAGTTTCATCTGCAGCATACGCAGCTTGTGATCGGCATGGGCACTGATCTTGATGCGCTGGTTCTCCATCCAGCGCTCCAGCTCCGCGGCGTTGTTGAAGGCGTGGGTGTACTCCCAGGCTTTCTTCGACTCCACCCCGGCAAAGCCGAAGATCGACGCCAGCCAGACACTCACCGCCTGAATGGCCACATAGATCACCGAGAGCACGACGAAAGTGATCAGCGAAGCGCTGCGAATGGCATCCATCTTGTCGGTCAGGGTGCTGTCGTTGGCCTCCTGATTGAGCGTGGCCGATTCTTCAGGGAGTTCGAAAGGGCTGGCATTGCCCTCGAAGCTCTGTTGGGCGAAGACATCGGGGTTGCCAACCATTTCGGTCTCGATGCTCTTGAGCTGGTAGGCACGAATGCCAAAAGCGGCGCAGGCCATGATGACCACCACCAAGGCGCAGCCGACGATCCAGCCCCGCTTGGGCGTTACGGTATGGTTGGTGTTCAGGCGGGCCAGGATACGGTTGTAATCCTTGGCGCCCATGTCTTTGTAGGTGTCCTTGATACGCAGGGTGGGTTGCTGCTTGAGCGCACTACTGCCGCGCTCCGGATCGCTCTCCCACCAGTGGCGCGCCTTGCTCACCAGGGTGTTATGGTGAATCGCACGGCCTGCGGCCTCAGCAAAGCCCGCGGAGATAATCGACAGCAGGAAGGCCGCCATCCAGCCGAGATAGGTCTGGTCGTTGCTCGATAGATTCTGGTTGATGAATGGCACCAGCACATAGGCGAAACCGACCGCCTCGAAGAGAATCAACAGGAAGATCAGCACCAGCACCCAGAGCGGTCGCTCACGACGATCGCTCTCGCCGATGGCATCCAGATAGGCTTCGCACTTGTTGTAGTAGTCGGCGTTCTTCTCACCGACATCCTGGTAATAGTCGTAGTAGGCATTGCACAGCGAGGTCTCGCTGAGCAGCCATTTGCGATTGTCGGCGCTGGTACTGCCGCGGGCCAGGCGTGCGACGGTACCGACCAACGGCATCCCGTGCCAGACCCGCATCGCGAAGTAACCGACCTTGTCCCAATAAATCTTGATAGCGATGATCGCCAGCAGCGTGGAAATCACCACTCCACTGATCAACTTGTTGGCCCATGCGAGGGCCATCAAGGCATTGAAGCTGAATTCTTCCATTTGTATTCCCTTGTGTCAGGTGCGGACCGGCACGAACCGGGCGGTAAAGGTTTCACCATCGCGTCGCGGGTAGAACAGCGCACCATCGGTGGCTTGCGCACTGCCTTTGCTGAACACGACATCCATGCAAGAGACCGGCGCTTGCGGATCCTTCAGGAAGACTCGGTACAGCACCCGGTCCTCGCCTTCGTAGGTGTTGGCCACCGCGTCGGCCTTGATCAACGCCTTGCGGTTGCCATCGGCGTAGTCCTTGACCACTTGGATGAACGGTTGGCGATCGACAGCGGCATCGACCCGCAGAATGGAGACTGGGGAGATGGTTACCAGGTGGCCGTTGACGGTCTGTGCCCACACCCGGTTGTTATAGCCTGGGAGGTAGTCGGTGGTTTGATGGGTATCGAGCCTCTGGCCGCTGGCCAGGTTGAATACTCTGCCGCTTTCACGGGGTTGATCGCTTTCGCAGCTGCTCATCGGGATGCTGTTGGCATAGGCTGGGGAGATCAGCGAGAAACCGCCGGTTTTCGGCGTGATGGTCTGCCCCAGCGTCCATTCGCTGCCGGTCACGGCCTGGCCGCCGAAGTCGACCAGCGCGCCGGAATGGGCGATTGGTGCAGCAGCCTTTGCCGCAACCTTCGAGGTGGTGCTGGCAATGGTCGGCTTGGCCGTGGTCTGTTTAACAGGCTTGCCAACAACTTGCGGGGTATGCACGGCAGGTGCCTTAGCGACAATCGCCGTGCCATGAGCAAGGTATTTGGGGTTGTTCTGTTCAGCGTTGACCCGCTTGACCAGCGTGGCAGTGTCGTTGACTTCGACGATTTCGACACGACGGTTCTTTCCACGCTGCAGGGGGTCGGCGTTGTCCGCTACGGGCCGGGAGGCACCAGCACCCTGGAAGTACATGCGCTGGGGAGCGATGCCCTGCTCGGCGAGGATGCTGGCCACCGCGCGGGCACGACGCTCGGAAAGCTGCTGGTTGCCGCGGGCACTGCCTGTGGCGTCGGTATGGCCAACCACCAGGATCGCCGTATCACGCTGTCCGACGAAGGCGCTGGCTAGCTTGCGTACCTGCCGCTCGCCGTCGACACTGAGGTGTGCACTGCCGACCGCGAACATGCCCTGGTCCTGTACCTGGGCAACGAAGCCTGCATCCTGAGGGGCGGCGTTCTGAGTATTGCCAGGCGTACTCAGGGGCTCTACCTGAAGCTTGAGGTTCTCTTCCTGAGCCAACTTTTGCAGGCGATCGATACGCTCCTTGTAGGCCAGTGCCGCGCCACAACCTGCGGCAGCCCCTATGATCGCACCACCGATGATCGCCCCATCGCCCTGGTTGCTCAGGGCGCCGGCAGCCGCCCCCGCCAAGGCCCCCACCGTACCGCCAATCAGGCAGTTGGCTGTGCGACTGTGATTACGCGAAAACTCTTCGATACTGGCGCAACCGGTAACCGTCATGGCAATGGCGATAGCCAAGGCGCTGCTGCGCATCTCACGCGGGGAAAGCGATAAAGGCGACAAATCTGGCTCCTGAGAAATTCGCACTCAGGTCGACCACCAGGGAGCATGCGCTGGCTAACGTTCGTCCCTGAACGAGAAGTGTTTAAAAAGCATGGGATAGTGAGAGGATTTCATCACAGCCAGTGATGGCAATTCAACATTATTTATACAAGCGGTTCTATGCGACAGCACACGCCAGCGCACGAGCCTTGCACACCGGTGGCCGGCCAGAGGGGGAGCAGCTCTACAACCTGCCTTGGGCCAGAGGCCAAGGTGACTGGAGAAGCCTGCAACTTGCAAAGAGCGCGCTCAGCGCTCTTCCGAATAGCTGTACTCGAACACCCGCACCACTTCCGAGGCATGCCAGGATGCCGCCTCGAGCCCATCGACCGGCCCCGAGAAGCGCCCCAGGCGCTCGACGCACTCGAAGAAGCCGGTACGCGGCAAGCGGCTGGCACCTTGGCTGATCACCAGCGAGCTGCGCAGCGGCTGCTCGGCCCGGGCGTCGAGCACGGCCAGGTATTCCAGGGCAGCGGTAAGGGTCTGCATCGCCGGGCTGGGCAACTGCAGGCGTTCGATCAACGCGCGGTAGGTCAGCAGGTGGCGTTGGCGACGGGCCAGATCGAGCTCGTTCAACAGGTTGTCCCAATGCTGGCGGCTGATCCTGACCTGGCTCATGACGGCTCGCTCCAGCCAGCGATGCCCAGGTGCCAGGCCAGGCTGCGCAGGATCGCCGCATCCGGCTGGCGCTCCCCGGCCTCGATCATCGCCAGGTAGGCCGGGCTGATGCCGACATTGCGCGCCAATTGCTCGGGCGCCAGGCCCTTGGCCTGGCGCAGTCGTGTCAATTCACTCAATGCCACCAAGGCCGGGGCCTCGGCGGCGACTGCAGGTTCGTTCGTTGGTGCCTCGGCAGGTGCCTGCCCCGCGGCCTTGAGCAGTGCCTGGTACTGTTCCCACGGAACCACGGCATACTCGGGCTGACCGTCCCGGCTGATGACCTGAATACCCATACAACCCCCTTACGTAGGATTACTGCATGTAATCCGTAGGCATAATCCTTATGCCAATTATATGTCCAAGCGCGGGCGTATGCGCGGCCGGGGCGATTTCAGGGCGCTCCGCGCTCCAGGCGCAGGGCTTCGGGGGTGTCCGGCAGGCGTTCGACCACCTGCAGGCGCTCGGGTGCCTGGCTGTCGCGCCAGGCCTTGAAGCGGTTCAATTCATCGCCCACGGCCTTGAGTACCCAGCCCAATACGGCGATGTCATCGAGGAAGCCAACCCCCAGCAGCCAGTCGGGAATGGCATCCAGGGGGCTGACGAAATACAGCAGGCCCGCCACCACCGTGACCAGCGCCTTGGGGCTGATGGCGCGGTATTCGCCCCGCCACCACGCCAGGCACAGGCCTTGGAGCAAACGGACGTCCTCCCGCAGCTGGCCAAGCTTGGGGCCTTTGCGGGCCACGGCGAACAGCAAGGCCGGCAGCCGACCACGGCTGAGCAGGCGCTCGGCCAGGGGCAGGAAGCGGGCGAAATTCCAGGGTGCGCTCATGGGGCCTCCATATCGGCAGGGAAGGTTATCCACATTTATTGTGGATAACCTTGTGAACAGGGAGCAGTTTCCGACGCGAGGTGCCCACAGGGCAAGGGTCTGGCTCAGATCGGGCGTTTTTTACACAGCTGTTTCAGAACCGCAAACGTTTTGCGTCGGTGGGCTGCCCTTTCTTCGACACTCCGGGGTTTATGGGGTTCGTTCAGAACTAAAGGGGCCGCTTCGCGCCCCATCGCGGCACAAGGCCGCTCCTACAGGGGACGTGCGGGTGGCACGGCTGATGTAGGAGCGGCCTTGTGCCGCGATGGGGCGCGAAGCGGCCCCTTTGTTTGGATCTGACGCGGTATTACTTGGCAGGCTCTTCAGCCGCTGGCGCTTCGGCTTCCGGCGCCTCGCCCTGGGCGTTGGCCGGGTCCTTGATGCCCAGCAGCTCCAGGTCGAAGACCAGTACCGAGTTCGCCGGAATCAGCGGGCTCGGGCTCTGGGCACCGTAGGCCAGGTCAGCCGGGATGTACAGCTTGTACTTCTCGCCGACGTGCATCAGTTGCAGGCCTTCGACCCAACCCGGGATCACGCCGCTGACCGGCAGGTCGATCGGGCTGCCACGTTCGACGGAGCTGTCGAACACCTTGCCATCGATCAGCTTGCCTTCGTAGTGGACAGTGACCACGTCGGTCGGCTTGGGCTGCGGGCCGTCGGCCTTCTTGACCACTTCGTACTGCAGGCCCGAGGCGGTGGTGACGACGCCTGGCTTCTTGCCGTTCTCTTCGAGGAATTTCTTGCCGGCGCTGGCCGCTTCCTCGCTGGCCTTGGCCAGACGCTCTTCGGCGCGCTTCTGCAGATCGGTGAAGGCCGCTACCAGGTCTTCGTCCTTGATGCGCTGCTCTTTCTTGGCAACCGCATCCTCGATGCCGAGGGCCACCGCTTTGGAATCTAGGTCTTCCATGCCTTCCTGAGCCAGGCTCTTGCCCATGTTCAGGCCGATACCGTAGGAGGCTTTCTGTGCCGGAGTCTTCAGCTCGACGCTGCTGGTCTGAGCGTCGCAGCCCGCGAGGACCAAACCAACCAGGGCAACCGCAGCCGCCAAACGATGCTGTTTCATGCTAGTTCCTTGTTCATGCGCCATAAGGGCAATCAGGTAAAGCCGCGAGCTTATCAGGCGGCCATGACCAATGGCTACCGGCATGAGAGCCAGGAAAGTCCGATAAGTTCACGGATATTTCCCCGTAGCTGAAGCGAATCGTCCTGCCCGGCCGCTTGCAACTTCACCGCGCACGCTTCAAGCGCACGCCGCAAGCTCCACCGCATCGCCGCAAACGCGCACCGGCCACACGCGCAAGGCCTGCGCCGTATCCTCCAGGCAGTGCCCGTCGTGCAGGCTGAAATGCTGCTTGTACAGTGGTGCCGCGACCACCAGCTGCCCTTTCAGACTGCCGACCAGGCCTCGACCGATGATATTGGCACCGGAGCGCGGGTCACGGTTGTCGAGGGCGTACACGGGCTGGGCCTGGTCGGGCAGGTAGAACAGCGCCACCTGTTCGCCCTCATGCCAGACCACCACGCCGGAGTCGGCGACCAGGTCCTGGAGCCGGCAGACCGTTTGCCAACCGGGTTGCGTTGCCACAGCAGCGTTGGACGTTTTCATCAGATAGCCTCCTGGGTGGTGGGAATCAAATGCAAGGGTGCACCGGGCCGGCGCTGCTCGCGCTCGCGAACGAAGTGCACGTCCGGGTCGGGGCGCTGGTCATTGACGAAGGTGCGAAAGCGCTTGAGCTTTTCCGGGTCCTTGAGGGCGTTGGCCCATTCGCATTCGTAGCGCTCGACCACATGCTGCATCTGCGCCTCCAGCTCGCTGGCCAGGCCCAGGCTGTCGTCGATGATCACCTGCTTGAGGTAGTCCAGCCCGCCTTCCAGGCTCTCGCGCCAGACCGAAGTGCGCTGCAGCTTGTCGGCGGTGCGGATGTAGAACATCAGCACCCGGTCGATCAGGCGCACCAGGGTTTCGTCGTCGAGGTCGGTGGCGAACAGCTCGGCATGGCGCGGGCGCATGCCACCGTTGCCGCAGATGTACAGATTCCAGCCCTTGTCGGTGGCGATCACGCCGATGTCCTTGCTCTGCGCCTCGGCGCATTCACGGGTACAGCCGGAGACCGCGAACTTGAGCTTGTGCGGCGAGCGCAGGCCCTTGTAGCGGTCTTCCAGGCGCAGGGCCATGGCGACGCTGTCCTGCACGCCGTAGCGGCACCAGGTGCTGCCCACGCAGGACTTCACCGTGCGGGTCGACTTGCCGTAGGCATGCCCGGTCTCGAAACCGGCCTCGATCAGCTCGCCCCAGATCAAGGGCAACTCGTGCAGCTGGGCGCCGAACAGGTCGATGCGCTGGCCGCCGGTGATCTTGGTGTAGAGGTCGTACTTCTTCGCCACCTGGCCGATCACGATCAGCTTGTCGGGGGTGATCTCGCCGCCGGGAATGCGCGGCACCACGGAGTAGGTGCCGTTCTTCTGCATGTTGGCCATGAACGTGTCGTTGGTGTCCTGCAGCGGCACCAGGGAGGGGTCCATGATCGGCTGGTTCCAGCAGGATGCGAGGATCGAGCCCACGGTGGGCTTGCAGATGTCGCAACCGACCTGGCCCTTGCCGTGGCGCGCGAGCAGGTCGGCGAAAGTACGGATGCCTTCGACCCGGACCAATGCGTAGAGCTCCTGGCGGGTATAGGCGAAGTGTTCGCAGAGGCTCTTGTCCACGGCCACGCCACGGGCGCTCAGCGCATGCTCGAAGACCTGCTTGAGCAGCGCCGTGCAGCCACCGCAACCGCTGGCGGCCTTGGTGCAGTCCTTGACTGCGGCGAGGTCGGCGCAGCCGCTGTCGATCGCCGCGCAGACCGCGCCCTTGCTGACGTTGTGGCAGGAGCAGATGGTCGCGCTGTCGGGCAGTGCATCGGCGCCCAGGGCCGGAGCCCCGCTACCTTGCGGCAGGATCAGCGCCGCGGGGTCGGCCGGCAGGGCGATGCCGTTCTGCACGTACTGCAGCAGGGTGTCGTAATAGCTGTTGTCGCCCACCAGCACCGCGCCGAGCACACGCTTGCCGCTGGCATCCACCACCAGCCGGCGATAGGCCGCGTTGGCCTCGTCGATGAAGCGATAGCTGCGCGCGCCGGGGGTGGCACCGTGGGCATCGCCGATGGAGCCGACATCCACACCCAGCAGCTTGAGCTTGGTGGACATGTCGGCGCCGGTGAAGGCCTGGGCAGGCTCGCCTGCCAACAGCGCCGCCAGGTTGCGGGCCATGCCGTAGCCTGGCGCCACCAGGCCGAACACGCTGCCGTTCCACGACGCGCATTCGCCGATGGCGTAGATGCGTGGGTCGCTGCTGCGGCAATCGCCGTCGATCACCACGCCACCCCGGGCGGCGACATCCAGGCCGCAGGCGCGGGCCAGGGCATCCTGGGGGCGGATTCCGGCGGAGAATACGATCAGGTCGGTTTCCAGGTGCTCGCCACCGTCGAAGTTCATGCGGTAGCGGTAGGCCTCGCCAGCACTGATCGACTGGGTGGCCCGGGACAGGTGCACGCCCACGCCCAGCGCCTCGATCTGCGCGCACAGGGCAGCACCACCCTCGCCATCGAGCTGCACCGGCATCAGCCGTGGCGCGAACTCCACCACATGGGCTTCCAGGCCCAGGGCCTTCAGGGCATTGGCCGCCTCCAGGCCGAGCAGGCCACCACCGACCACCACGCCACGGCGGGCGTTGCCGGCTGCCGCGCGGATGGCGTCGAGGTCGTCCAGGGTGCGATAGACCAGGCGCGCGGTGCCGCTGGAGCCTTCGATCGGCGGCACGAAGGGGTAGGAACCGGTGGCGAGGATCAACTGGTCGTAGCCGTAGCGCCCTTCGGCCGTGTGCACCTCGCAGCGTTCGCGGTCGATGCCCAGCACGGCCTCGCCCAGGTGCAAGTGCACGCCGTGGCGGTCGTAGAAGTCCCGCTCGCACATCGCCAGAGCCTCGGCATCGCTACCACCGAAATAGTCGGAGAGGTGCACGCGGTCGTAGGCGCGCTGGCGTTCCTCGCCGAACACGCGCAGCTCGAAACGCGCCAGGGCGCCGCGTTCGATCAGTTGTTCGACGCAGTGGTGGCCGACCATGCCATTGCCGACGATGACCAGTCGCTCTCGTTGCCCGCTGTTCGCTGTTGCCTTCATAGCCGATCCTCGCGAAAAAAAAGGCGCCTGGAGCCGAAGCTCCAGGCGCCTTTGCCTGTTCTCATCAGTAGTGGGCCCGGGCTGGTCGCCGTTGATCAGCAGGGCAGGTTGTAAGGGTTCAGAAGCAGGGAGTGTGCCAACTCACCATTAGGCGTTGCCCCCTTTCTGTAAGAGCGGGCTTGTCCCGCGATCAAGGGCGAAGCCCTTGCCAGACGACGGTGATATCGGGGCCGGCCTAATCGCGGGACAAGCCCGCTCCTACAAGGATCACGCCAGTTCTCAGGGGTACGCAAAGCTCCAATCCAGTGCACGCCTGCTCATCCTGGGGCACTCAGTACACATCGCGCCGGTAGCGCCCGGCCTTGTTCAAGGCGTCCACGTACCCCTGAGCGGCCTCGCTCCCCATACCGCCGTGCTCGGCGATGACCTGGTGCAAGGCGGCCTCGACATCCTTGGCCATGCGCAGGGCGTCGCCGCACACGTAGAAGTAGGCGCCCTCCTCCAACCAGCGCCACAGCTGCGCCCCCTGCTCCAGCATGCGCTGCTGGACATAGACCTTGCGCGCCTGGTCGCGGGAGAACGCCGTGCTCAGTTGCAGGTGGCCGCTGGCCTGCCAGGCCAGCAACTGGTCGCGGTAATAGAAATCGCAGGCTTCGTGCTGTTCGCCGAAGAACAGCCAGTTGCGCCCACTCGCCCCCCGCGCCTGGCGCTCTTCGAGAAATGCCCGGAACGGCGCGATGCCCGTGCCGGGGCCGACCATGATCAACGGCGTACAGTCGTCGTCGGGCAAGCGGAAATGGGTCGTCACCTGGGGAAAGATCGCCACCTCGTACCCCTCGGCGCGGTCGGCGAGGAAGGTCGAGCACACGCCCTTGCGCGTGCCGTAGCGCACCGTGGAGACGGTCAGGTGAACCTGGCCGGGATGCACGGTGGGGCTCGAGCTGATCGAGTACAACCGAGGCTGCAAGGGCCTGAGCAGGTCCAGCCACTGTGCCAGTGACAATGCCTGCGGGAACTCGCGCAACACATCGGCCAGTTGCCGCCCCCACAGCCAGCTTCTCAGATCGGCCTTGCGTTCGGGCAGCAGCATGCCACGTAGGTCGCTGCTCGCCTGGCTGAAGACCTCCAGCTGGCGGGACGTGACCCGGGTGATGTCCAGGTGCCGCTCCAAGGCTACGGCCAAGGGCATGGAGGCGTTGCCCTTGAGCTCGACCGAGGCCTGGCCGTCCAGCTTCATCAAGCCGAGCAACTCCTTAACCAGCGTCGGGCAGTTGCGAGGCCAGACACCCAGGGCATCGCCGGCTTGGTAGGCGAAGCCACTGTCGCCCAGTTCGAATACCAGCTGGCGGGTTTCCTTGCTGGCGCCCGGGCCATTGAGCAGGCGATTTTCCACCAGCTTGGCCGGCAATGGACGCTGTTTGTCGAACACGTCGCTGGAAACACTGCCGCGCAATACCGCCGCCGGGGCCGCGCCCAACGCCGGCAGCAGCGCCTCGAGCCAGGCGGTGAAGGCGTCGTCGAAGTCAGGTTCGCAATCGACCCGGGGCAATAACCGATGGGCACCCAACGCGGCCAGACGCGCATCGAGCTTGCGGCCAAAGCCGCAGAACTGGTCGTAGCTCGAATCACCCAAGGCCAGCACCGCATAAGGCAGCTCGGCGCAGTGGCTGCCCTCCTCCCCTAGCAACGCCTGCCAGAAGCCAGCCCCGCTGGCGGGGGCTTCGCCGTCGCCGAAGGTGCTGGCGATCAGCATCACGCTGGCAGCACCTTGCAACTGGCGCGGGCTGACCGCTTCCATGCAGCTTACCTCCACGGCCAACCCCGCCTCGCGCAGGCATTGGCCACAGCGCTCGGCCAGGGCCTGGCCGTTGCCGGTCTGCGAGGCCCAGAGCACGCGGTGGAGAGGAGCACCGGACGGTGTTCCGACAGCGGTCGCCGGGTTCAGCTCGAACACATCGATACGCGCCCCACCGACCCGCTCCACGGCCACGGCGCACTGTTTATAAGCCGGTTGCAACGAAGTCGGGTCGACAGCGTCGCAGGTCAGCGCGTTGATCGCCAACTGCTCACCATACACATCGTTCCAGTGGAACGGGGCGAAGCAGCTGCCCACCTGCACCCGGTCGCTGACCCGCGCCGGCAGCACGGCCTGGCCGCGACGGGAACGGATGGCCACCTGGTCGCGCTCGACGATCCCCAGGCGTGCCGCGTCTGCGGGGTGCAGCTCGACGAAGGGGCCCGGGTCGAGCTTGTTCAGGCTGGGAACCTTGCCGGTCTTGGTCAGGGTATGCCACTGGTGCTGCACACGCCCGGTATTGAGCACCAGCGGAAAGTCGCTATCGGGCTGCTCGGCGGGCGGCAGCCAGGGGCGTGCCAAAAAGCGAGCCTTGCCGCTAGGGGTGGGGAAGACCACTACAGGCCGTGCGGCGGCGGCGCTGGCGTCGACGTAGCGTAACGGGCTGCGGTCATCGGCGCGGCCCGGGGCACAGGGCCATTGGCGCGGGCGCTGGCGCAGCTCGCAGTAGCCAATGCCGCGCAGGTCGTAGCCGGTTCGGGGATTCCAGAAGCGGCGGATCTCATCGAATACGGCTTCGGCGTCGGGGTAGTCGAAGCCTTGCGCATATCCCATGGCACAGGCGATGCGCGCAATGATTTGCCAGTCCGGCAGGCTCTGGCCGGGCGGCTCGACCGCCTTGGGCATCAGCGTCAGGTTGCGCTCACTGTTGACCATCACCCCCTCGCCTTCGGCCCAAAGGGCGGCAGGTAACAGGATGTCGGCGTAGCGGTTGGTCTCGGTATCGAGGAACGCATCCTGGGTGATCACCAACTCCGCCCGGCCCAGGCCGTCGATGACCTGCTGGCGGTTGGCGACGCTGGCCACCGGGTTGCTGCAGATGATCCAGCAGGCCTTTATCCGGCCGGCTTTCATCTGTTCGAACAAGGCCACGGTGCCTGCCTCGCTCTCGTTGCGCAGGCTGCCCGGGGCGAGCCCCCAGTGCTGTTCGACGAAGGCCCGGTCAGCGGCGACCTGAACCGAACGCTGGCCGGGCAACCCGGATCCCATGTAACCCATTTCGCGCCCGCCCATGGCATTGGGTTGGCCGGTCAACGAGAACGGGCCGCTGCCCAGGCGGCAAATGGCGCCGGTGGCCAGGTGCAGGTTGCACAGGGCATTGCTGTGCCAGGTGCCGTGGATGCTCTGGTTCAGGCCCATGGTCCAGCAGCTCATCCAGTTGCCGGCTCGGCCGATCCAGTCCGCGGCCTGGTGAATGTCGGCCTCGGCGAGGCCGGTAATGGCAGCGACCCGCTGCGGGGTGTAAGCCTCGAGGAAAGCGGGCATCGCCTCCCAGCCTTCGGTGTGACGGGCGATGAAGTCGGCGTCGGTATGGCCATTGCGGTGCAACAGGTGCAGCAGGCCGTTGAGCAGGGCCAGGTCGGTACCCGGGCGCACCTGCAGGAACAGGTCGGCCTTATCGGCGGTGGCACTGCGCCGGGGGTCGACGACGATCAGCCTGGCGCCGGCCTTGAGCCGGTCGAGCAGGCGCAGGAAGAGGATCGGATGGCAATCGGCCATGTTCGCGCCGATCACCAGGAACACCTCGGCGTGCTCGAAATCCTGGTAGCTGCCCGGTGGCCCGTCGGCGCCCAGGGACTGCTTGTAGCCGCTGCTGGCGCTGGCCATGCACAGGCGCGAATTGGACTCGATGTGCCGGGTGCGGATGAAGCCCTTGGCCAGCTTGTTGGCCAGGTACTGCGCCTCCAGCGACATCTGCCCGGACACATAGAGCGCCACCGCGTCCGGGCCGTGGGTGTCGATGATCCCACGCAGACGGTCGGCGGCCTGTTCGATGGCGCTGTCCAGAGTGCCCTGCATGGGCTCATGACCGCGCTGCCGGCGCATGAACGCGTGGGTCATGCGCCCGGCGGCGGTCAGTGGCAGATGAGCGGTCAGGCCCTTGGTGCAGAGGCGACCGAAGTTGCTCGGGTGCTGCTTGTCACCGCTGACCTTGGTGACCTTGCCGTCCGTCACGGTCATGACGATGCCGCACCCTACCCCGCAATACGGGCACACACTGCGCACTTCGCTGCTGCTCATCGGTCGATCTCCTGGCCGCATGAACGAAAAAAGGCGCCGGCCGCCCCGCCCTGCAGAAGCAGGAGGAGCAGCACGGCGCCTTTGTCGTGGGGGCCATCGGCATTGATGGCCTGGATGCAAGAGCATCAGCAAGTACTGGGCCAACTGCAGACATCGGCCCCCCCACAGGGACTTCAGTGTCCTTGAGGAACAGAAACAGTATGGGAGCGAACTTGCCCCGAGATTGGGCCGGCACAGAAATGGCACTGAACCATTGGGTTCGCACCAATCGGTGGCACTGACGACCTCAATAAGCAGCAGAAACAAAAAAAGCGACCCTAGGGTCGCTTTTTTTGTGCTTCCGGGTGTTCAGTGGGCCCTGGAAGCTGGAATATGGCGCAGCGGACGGGACTCGAACCCGCGACCCCCGGCGTGACAGGCCGGTATTCTAACCGACTGAACTACCGCTGCGCTAAACATCGAGAAGTGGTGGGTGATGACGGGATCGAACCGCCGACCCTCTGCTTGTAAGGCAGATGCTCTCCCGGCTGAGCTAATCACCCAACGTCTCGGTGTGGCGCGCATTCTACGGAGGACCTGCCACCCTGGCAAGCACTTTTTAAAAAAAATTTTTCAGGCCTTTCAAAGACCTAGCGCAATAGCGCTTTTCTCCTGAATTAAGTCACTGGTGGCGCTCTGACAGGGTTGGCCTGCGACCACCCCTCGGAGAATAATGCCCGCCTTATGCATTAAGGAGAGATTCCCCCTCATGTGGTTCAAGAACCTGCTGACCTACCGCCTGACCCAGGACGTCCCGTTCGAGCCCGAGGCACTGGAAGCCGCCCTGGCCAGCAAGCCAGCCCGCCCCTGCGCCAGCCAGGAGCTGACCACCTATGGTTTCGTCGCCCCGTTCGGCAAGGGCGAGGATGCTCCCTTGGTGCACGTCAGCGGTGACTTCCTGCTGATCGCCGCGCGCAAGGAGGAACGCATCCTGCCCAGCAGCGTGGTCAACGACGCGGTCAAGGAAAAGGTCGAGGAAATCGAGACCGAGCAGATGCGCAAGGTCTATAAAAAGGAACGCGACCAGATCAAGGACGAGATCATCCAGGCATTCCTGCCCCGCGCCTTCATCCGCCGTTCGATGATCTTCGCCGCCATCGCCCCGCGCCTGGGCTTGATCCTGGTCAACTCGGCCAGCGCCAAGCGTGCCGAGGACCTGCTGTCGACCCTGCGTGAAGTGATGGGCTCGCTGCCGGTGCGCCCGGTCACGGTCAAGACCGCCCCGAGTGCGACCATGACCGACTGGGTCAAGACCCAGGAGCCGGCTGCCGACTTCTTCGTCCTGGATGAATGTGAGCTGCGCGACACCCATGAAGATGGCGGCATCGTGCGCTGCAAGCGCCAGGACCTGGCCAGCGAAGAGATCCAGCTGCACCTGGGCACCGGCAAGGTGGTCACCCAGCTGGCCCTGGCCTGGCAGGACAAACTGTCGTTCGTGCTGGATGACAAGACGGTGATCAAGCGCCTGAAGTTCGAAGAGCTGCTGCAGGAGCAGGCCGAGCAGGACGGCGGCGAGGAAGCCCAGCAGCAGTTCGACGCCAGCTTTACCCTGATGATGATGACCTTCACCGAGTTCCTGCCGGCGCTGTTCGAGGCGCTGGGGGGCGAGGAGATTCCGCAGGGGGTCTGAGATACCGATCGCCTCACCGGCCCTATCGCGGGACAAGTCGGACCGCCGCACCGCCGCTCCCACAGGTATTCCGCTCTACCAAAATGGAAAGAGGCCCTGTGGGAGCGGCGGTGCGGCGGTCCGACTTGCCCCGCGATTGCGTGGGCCCGGATAACGCCTACACGCTTGCCGACTCACAGCAAAATGTGCAGTATAGTGCGCACTGTGAGGACGGCCTCACGACGCAACGCGTGACCATTCCGGGGACGGCCCCATCCTTAGCAACGATGGAGACTCATCATGTCCTGGATCATCCTGTTCTTCGCCGGCCTGTTCGAAGTGGGCTGGGCCGTAGGCCTCAAGTACACCGACGGTTTCACCCGCCCCCTGCCCACTGCCTTGACCGTCGCCGCCATGGCCGTGAGCCTGGGCCTGCTGGGCCTGGCCATGAAGGAACTGCCACTGGGTACCGCCTACGCGGTCTGGACTGGCGTCGGCGCCGTGGGCACAGTGATCGCCGGGATCATCCTGTTCGGCGAATCGATGGCGTTCATGCGCCTGGCCAGCGTCGCACTGATCGTGGCCGGCCTGGTCGGCCTGAAGGTCAGCACCAGCTGACCTTTCTTCCTTCCCTTCTCAACGCACGTCGCCGCGCAGGGCACAGACTTTCTCGCGCAGCGCCTCGGGCTGCGCCGCGTCCACCGGAACGGCGGCGCCAGCCACCAGGGTCACCCGTGACCACAGACGCTTGAAGAACCCCTTGTTCGGGTCGCGACTGAAGAAACTGCCCCAAAGCCCCTGCAACGCCAGCGGAATCACCGGTACCGGGGTTTCCTGCAGGATGCGGCTCACCCCACCCTTGAACACATCGATTTCTCCATCGGCACTGAGCTTGCCCTCGGGGAAGATGCACACCAGCTCGCCATCGGCCAGGTACTGGGCGATACGGGCGAAAGCGCGTTCGTAGGTGGCTTCGTCCTCGCCACGCCCGGCGATGGGGATGGCCCCGGCGGTGCGGAAGACGAAGTTGAGCACCGGCAGGTTGTAGATCTTGTAGTACATGACGAAGCGTATCGGCCGGCGAATGGCACCACCGATCAGCAGCGCATCGACGAACGACACGTGGTTGCACACCAGCAACGCCGCGCCTTGGTCAGGGATACGCTCGAGGTCCCGGTGCTCCACGCGGTACATGGAATGGCTGAGCAGCCAGATCATGAAACGCATGGTGAACTCGGGCACGATGCGGAAGATGTAGGCGTTGACCGCGATGTTGAGCAGCGACACCACCAGGAACAGCTGCGGAATGCTCAGTTCGGCCAGGCTCAACAGGACGATGGTGGCGATGGCCGAAACCACCATGAACAAGGCATTGAGGATGTTGTTGGCCGCGATCACCCGGGCCCGCTGGTCTTCAGGGGTGCGCGCCTGGATCAAGGCATACAGCGGCACGATGTAGAAGCCGCCGAACACGCCCAGGCCGACGATCGACAGCAGGATCCACCAGGCCTGGCCCATCCCCAGCAGCGCCAGCCAGTCATGGGGCACGGCGCCCACCGGCACATCGCCGGAGTGCCACCACCAGAGCAGGCCGAACAGCGTCAGGCCGAAGGAGCCGAACGGCACCAGGCCGATTTCCACCTTGCGCCCGCTCAGGCGTTCGCACAACAGCGAACCCAGGGCGATGCCCACCGAGAACAGGGTCAGCACCAGGGTCACCACGGTTTCGTCGCCGTGCAGCCAGTCTTTGGCATAGGCTGGGATCTGGGTCAGGTAGATGGCGCCGACGAACCAGAACCAGGAGTTGCCGACGATCGAGCGGGACACCGCCGGGGTCTGCCCAAGGCCCAGGCGCAGGGTGGCCCAGGATTGTTTGAGGATGTTCCAGTCCAGTGTCATCTGCGGCGCGGCCGCGGCAGCGCGAGGGATCCAGCGGCTGGCCAGGTAGCCGACTACCGCGGTCGCCACCACACCGGTAGCGACCACCGTGGCGTAGTGCGTGGAGGACATCATCACCCCGGCACCGATGGTCCCGGCCAGGATCGCCAGGAAGGTGCCCATCTCCACCAGGCCATTGCCGCCCACCAGTTCCTCCTCTTGCAACGCCTGGGGCAGGATCGAGTACTTCACCGGGCCGAACAGCGCCGAGTGGGTGCCCATGGCGAACAAAGCCAGCAGCATCAGCGGCAGGTGGCCGGTGACGAAGCCCGTGGCGCCGATGGCCATGATGACGATCTCGGCCAGCTTGATCACCCGGATCAGCGCATCCTTGGCGAACTTTTCGCCGAACTGCCCAGCCAGCGCCGAGAACAGGAAGAACGGCAGGATGAACAACAGCGCACAGAGGTTGACCCAGATCGAGCGGTCGCCTTCCAGGCTCAGCTTGTAGAGGATCGCCAGGATCAGCGACTGCTTGAACAGGTTATCGTTGAAGGCGCCCAGCGACTGGGTGATGAAGAACGGCAAGAAGCGCCGCTTGCCGAGCAGGGTGAATTGCGAGGGGTGGCTCATCGTCCGTGTACCTGGTTGGGCGTTTTCAATTGGAGGCACGCACAGCGCGCAAAGCCACAAATCTGCATGGGAATGGGCCTGGCTGGCAACCCGTAACTGTTTCGCCATGAGGCAGCCCCGCGTCCATGGGTGCTTAAGGGATACCACGACATTATTCACGCACGCTCCTATGCTTGGACTCCGGCACCACCCCGACCACAAGGATGTCCGATGCTCGCCGCCCTCAAACGCTACCCCCGCTCCGTGCGCCTGCTGCTGGCGACCGCGGCCGTCCTGACCTTCGCCCGGGCAATCACCCTGCCCTATCTGGTGGTGTACATGGCAGATACCTTCCAATTGGCGGTCGGCCCCATCGGCCTGCTGGTCGGCAGCGCCGTGATCCTCGCCTCTGTGCTGAGCTTGTACGGCGGCCACCTGGTCGATACCGTGCGCAACCATACCCTGTTGCTAGGCGCCATCTCGGTATTCGCCCTGGCCTTCGTCGGAGCGATCGCCAGCCGCTCGGCCGCGCTGTTCTTCTTCTGCCTGGTGGTGATCAACCTGGCCCTGGCGGTGGTCGACATCGCCGTGAAGTCGGGCTTCTGCGCCTTGCTGCCGGTGGCCGAGCGTGCCGAGGTGTTCGCCATCAAATACACCTTGAACAATATCGCCTACGCGGTCGGCCCCCTGCTTGGGGTGGCCCTGTTCGAACAAGGTGCCTACCTGCCCTTCCTGGTTTCCGCACTGATCGGCCTGGGCATGGGTGGGCTCTATCACGGCTTGGGCGACCGGCGCCTGCAGGTCGGTGAGAACGCCCAGCACAACGCCGGGTTCACCGAGGTCGCCCTGCGTCTGGTAAGTGATCGTCGGTTGATCTGCTTCACCGTGGGCGGGATGCTGAGCGCCGTGGTGTTCGGCCAGTTCGGCGCCTACCTGTCCCAGTACCTGGTGGTGACCACCAACGCCAAGGAGGCGGCGCGGCTGGTGGGCTACCTGATCACCACCAACGCCGTCACGGTGATCGGGCTCCAGTACCTGATCGGCCGACGCATCGACCGCCAACGCCTGATGCCTTGGCTGCTGGCCGGCATGGCGCTGTTCATCCTCGGCTTGCTGGGGTTTTCCATGGCCGGCTCCGCCCTGGCCTGGTGCCTGGCGATGGTGGTGTTCACCCTCGGCGAGATCATCGTGATCCCAGCCGAATACATGTTCATCGACCTGATCGCGCCGGAGCATCTGCGGGGTGTCTATTATGGCGCGCAGAACCTGTCCAACCTGGGGGCGGGATTGGGGCCGGCGATCGTCGGCTTTGCCTTGGGGCAGTGGGTGCCGGCGGCGACCTTCTACCTGCTGGTGATGTCGGTGATACTGGCGGGGGTGTTCTATTGGCTGGGCACACGCAGGCCTTGAGATTGCCGGTGCGGGCCTGCCGCGGCGGGCTTGACCCGCGATCGGGCCGATACGGGCGTGCGACGTCCTGCCACTGCGACCATTGTCGGCGCTGACGAACCTCAGTGGCCGTGCCAGACTGATTGATCGGGACCGCGTTTTCTTTTTTGCTCCGGAGTTTGCATGTCGTTGTCCAGCGGGCTGATCGCCGTGGTCGCCCTGGTCTATATGGCCATCATGTTCGCCATCGCCTTCTACGGCGACCGCCGCAGCACGCCGCTGCCGCCGCGTCTGCGCGCGTGGGTCTACAGCCTGTCGCTGGCCGTGTACTGCACCAGCTGGACCTTCTTCGGCGCGGTCGGCCAGGCCGCCGAACAGCTGTGGGCCTTCCTGCCGATCTACCTGGGGCCGGTGCTGTTGCTGGTCTTCGCACCCTGGGTGGTGCAGAAGATGGTGCTGATCAGCAAGCAAGAGAACATCACCTCGATCGCTGACTTCATCGCCGCCCGCTATGGCAAGTCGCAATCCCTGGCGGTGGTGGTGGCGCTGATCTGCCTGGTCGGGGTTTTGCCGTACATCGCCTTGCAGCTCAAGGGCATCGTGCTGGGCGTCAACCTGCTGATCGGCGCCAACGCCGACGCCACAGGCACCCGGGTGCAGGACACCGCGCTGGTCGTCTCGCTGGTGCTGGCCCTGTTCGCCATCGTCTTCGGCACCCGCAGCCTGGACGTCACCGAGCACCACCGTGGCATGGTCCTGGCCATCGCCTTCGAATCATTGGTCAAGCTACTGGCATTTCTCGCCGTGGGCGCCTTCGTGGTGTTCAATCTGTACGATGGCTTCGACGACCTGTTCAATCAGGCGCGCCACTCGGTGCACCTGGAAAGCTACTGGCAGGAGACGGTCAACTGGCCGTCGATGGTGGTGCAGACCGCCGTGGCGATGATGGCGATCATCTGCCTGCCGCGCCAGTTCCACGTGACTGTGGTAGAGAACATCGAACCCCAGGACATGCGCCTGGCACGCTGGGTATTCCCGCTGTACCTGGCGCTGGCCGCCCTGTTCGTGGTACCGATCGCCCTGGCCGGGCAGATGCTGTTGCCCGGCACGGTGATCTCCGACTCCTTCGTGATCAGCCTGCCCCTGGCCGAGGCCCACCCGAGCCTGGCGTTGCTGGCCTTCATCGGCGGCGCCTCAGCAGCCACCGGTATGGTCATCGTCGAGGCGGTGGCGCTGTCGACCATGGTCTCCAACGACATGCTGCTGCCCTGGCTGCTGCGGCGCAACAACGCCGAGCGCCCGTTCGAGGCGTTCCGTCACTGGATGCTTTCGGTACGACGGGTGACCATCGTGGTCATCCTGCTGCTCGCCTATGTCAGCTATCGCCTGCTTGGCTCCACCGCGAGCCTGGCGACCATCGGCCAGATCGCCTTCGCCGCCGTCACCCAGCTGACCCCGGCGATGCTCGGCGCGCTCTACTGGAAGCAGGCCAACCGCCGCGGCGTGTTCGCGGGCCTGGCAGCGGGGATCTTCCTGTGGTTCTACACCCTGGTGCTGCCCATTGCTGCCCGTAGCCTTGGCTGGTCGTTGCAACTGTTCCCGGGGCTGGCCTGGCTGCATGGCAACCCGCTGGACCTGCCCATCACGCCGCTGACCCAAGGGGTGGTGCTGTCGCTGGCGGGCAACTTCATCCTCTTCGCCTGGGTCTCGATCCTTTCTCGCACGCGGGTATCGGAGCACTGGCAGGCCGGCCGCTTCATCGGCCAGCAGAGCAGCGCCCGGCCCAGCAGCCGCTCGCTGCTGGCCGTGCAGATCGACGACCTGCTCAAGCTGGCCGCGCGCTTCGTCGGTGAAGAGCGCGCTCGGCAGAGCTTCATCCGCTTCGCCTATCGCCAGGGCAAGGGCTTCAACCCCAACCAGAACGCCGACGGCGACTGGATCGAACACACCGAGCGCCTGCTCGCCGGCGTGCTCGGCACCTCCTCGACCCGCGCGGTGGTCAAGGCAGCCATCGAAGGCCGCGAAATGCAGCTCGAAGACGTGGTGCGCATCGCCGACGAAGCCAGCGAGGTGCTGCAGTTCAACCGTGCCTTGCTGCAGGGGGCCATCGAGAACATCAACCAGGGTATCAGCGTGGTGGACCAGAACCTGCACCTGGTGGCCTGGAACCGTCGTTACCTGGAGCTGTTCAACTACCCCGACGGGCTGATCAGCGTCGGCCGACCGATCGCCGACATCATCCGCTACAACGCCGAACGTGGCCTGTGCGGCCCCGGTGAAGCCCAAGTCCATGTGGCCCGGCGCCTGCACTGGATGCGCCAAGGCCGCGCGCACACCTCCGAACGCCTGTTCCCCAATGGCCGGGTCATCGAGCTGATCGGCAACCCCATGCCCGGTGGAGGGTTCGTCATGAGCTTCACCGACATCACCCCGTTCCGCGAGGCCGAACAGGCACTCAAGGATGCCAATGAGGGGCTGGAACAGCGGGTCGCCGAGCGCACCCACGAGTTGTCCCAGCTCAACCAGGCGCTGTCGGAGGCCAAGAGCCAAGCCGAGGCCGTCAGCCAATCCAAGACCCGCTTCCTGGCTGCGGTCAGCCATGATCTGATGCAGCCGCTCAATGCCGCGCGGCTGTTCTCCGCCGCACTGGCGCAGCAGGACGAGGGCATGACCGACGAGGCCCGACAACTGGTGCAGCATATGGACAGTTCGCTGCGCTCCGCCGAGGAGCTGATCAGCGATCTGCTGGATATCTCGCGCCTGGAGAACGGCAAGGTCACTCCCGACCCGAAGCCGTTCGCCCTCAACGAGCTGTTCGATACCCTGGGCACCGAGTTCAGGGTGCTGGCCGCGGAAAAGGGACTGGAATTCCGCCTGCGCGGCAGCCGGTTGCGGGTCGACAGCGACATGAAGCTGCTACGCCGGGTGCTGCAGAACTTCCTGACCAACGCCCTGCGCTATGGCAAGAGCCCGATCCTGCTGGGCGCACGTCGCCAGGGCGAGCGCCTGTGGCTGGAGGTGTGGGACCGCGGCCCGGGCATCGCCGACGACAAGCTGCAGGTGATCTTCCAGGAGTTCAAGCGCCTGGACAGCCACCAAACCCGTGCCGAGAAAGGCCTGGGCCTGGGCCTGGCCATCGCCGACGGCCTGTGCCGGGTGCTCGGCCACCCGCTGGAGGTGCGGTCCTGGCCCGGCAAGGGCAGCGTGTTTCGCGTCAGCGTGCCGATCGCCCGCAGCGCCGTCGCCCCGGCCAAGGCGCCGGTGGAACAGGCCAGCCAACCACTGGCCGGGCTGCAGGTGCTGTGCGTCGACAACGAAGACAGCATTCTTGTGGGCATGAACAGCCTGCTCGGCCGCTGGGGCTGCCGGGTCTGGACCGCGCGCAACCGCGAGGAATGCGAGGCGCTGCTGGGCAAGGGCATGCGCCCGCACCTGGCGCTGGTGGACTACCACCTGGACGACGGCGAGACCGGTACGGGCCTGATGGCCTGGCTACGTACCCGCCTGGGCGAGCCGGTGCCTGGCGTGGTGATCAGTGCCGACGGGCGCAACGAGACCATCGCGCTGGTCCATGCCGCCGGCCTCGACTACCTGGCAAAACCCGTCAAGCCGGCGGCCCTGCGGGCTCTGCTCAATCGCCATCTGAGCCTGGTTCAGTAAGCGCTTCGTCGGCCATCACCCCATCGGCAAGGGCCCGCTCGAGCAAGTCGCCCGGCAGGCTCTTGCTGGCCCGGGCACCCAGCAGCTTGAGCTGCTCGCTGCGGCTGACCAGGTTGCCGCGCCCTTCGCAGAGCTTGTTGCGCGCTGCGGCATAGGCCTTGTCCACCTGCTGCAGGCGGCTGCCCAGTTCGTCCAGGTCCTGGATGAACAGCACGAACTTGTCGTACAGCCACCCGGCGCGCTCGGCGATTTCCCGGGCGTTCTGGCTTTGGCGCTCCTGCTTCCACAGGCTGTCGATGACCCGCAAGGTGGCCAGCAAGGTAGTGGGGCTGACGATCACGATCTGCCGGTCGAAGGCCTCCTGGAACAGGTTCGGCTCGGCCTGCAGGGCGGCGGAGAACGCCGCTTCGATAGGCACGAAGAGCAGAACGAAATCCAGGCTGTGCAGGCCATCGAGGCGGTTGTAATCCTTGCTGGACAGGCCTTTGACATGGCTGCGCAGCGACTGCACGTGCTGCTTGAGGGCCGCCTGGGCGCTCTCGGTGTTGGGGTCGCCGACAAATTGCTGGTAGGCGGTCAGGCTGACCTTGGCATCGACCACCACCTGCTTGTCGCCTGGCAGCATGATCAGTACGTCGGGCTGGTAGCGCTCGCCGTCGGCGCTCTTGAGGCTGACCTGGGTCTGGTACTCGCGGCCCTTTTCCAAGCCCGCATGCTCCAGCACCCGCTCCAGAATCAGCTCGCCCCAGTTGCCCTGGGTCTTCTGGCCCTTGAGTGCCTGGGTCAGGTTGGTGGCCTCGTCGGACAGGCGCAGGTTCAACTGCTGCAGGCGCTCGAGCTCCTTGCCCAGGGAGAAGCGTTCGCGGGCTTCCTGTTGGTAGCTTTCCTCCACGCGCTTTTCGAAGGCCTGGATGCGCTCCTTGAGCGGGTCGAGCAACTGGCCCAGGTGCTGCTGGCTGGTCTGGGCGAAGCGCTGTTCGCGTTCATCGAAGATCTTGGTGGCCATCTCGGCGAACTGGGCACGCAAGGTGTCGCGGGCTTGCTGCAGGTCTTCGAGGCGTTGCTGGTGGCTTTCCTGCTGTTCGCGCAGCTCGGCTTCCAGGCGGGCAGCCTGGGCTTCCAGGCGGCGCAGTTCGGCCTCGCGGTTGGCCCGCTCCAGCTGCCAGGCGTGGGCGGCATCGCGAGCGTTGTCGCGGTCGATCTGCAACAGTTCCAGTTCGCGGGCCTGGGCCGCCAGGGTGGTCTGCTTGACCACATTGGCTTCGCTCAGGTCGCTGATTTCGTCGCGGCTGGCGTCCAGCTGCGCCTGCAGGCCTTCCTGGGCGAGCTGGGCACTGCCAAGGCGCTCTTCGAGCAGCGCCAGTTCCGATTGCCGGGCAGACAGGCGCCGCTGCAGTTGCACGGCCCAGCCCAGGCAAGGGATGGCTGCGGCCACGAGGCCCAGCAGGATACTGGCAAGATCCACTGCCATAGCGACTCCGATCGGTGTTCGATAATGCTGTGCAGCTTATCAGGTGAGGGGCTTGGGTGATGTGTTGTTGGAGATCGAGCGCCGCCCGCGCGACGCGCGATCTCACAGGCACCGCAGCCGCTGCGACAACCGCGTCAGCTCAGCTGTTTGAGCAACCGCCGCGCTTCCTGCGAGCCCTGCCCCGCCGCCAGTTCCAGCCAGTAACGGGCCTGATCCGGCTCACTGTGCTGGCACAACCGCGCAAACTCCAGCTGGGCACGACGGTCGCCCGACCGTGCAGCCTGGCGCAGCAGTTCATGGCCGATGCGCCGGTCACGGGCATTGCCACAATCGCGGCATAGCATCTGCCCCAAGCGACTCTGGGCCACCACCACGCCCTGACGCGCGGGCTGCTTGAGCAGGCGGCCGGCCAGGTGCTTGACGCTGGGCTTGTCGCCCAGGCGCGGGCTGTCGAGCAGCCAAAGGGCCACCTTCAGGGAAAAGCGCTTGGAGGAAGACACGGGCGAATGTGCAGTGGGGCTTGCGAGGGGTTTACCGCGAAACTTCATGAGCAACAGCGAAGGCAATTCGAAAGGCGCGCACTCTACTGCATTTTTTTGCTCATAGCCCGGCCAAATCCTAAAGATGTAAAAAAATTTCGATGATCTTTTCTTGACGTTTTCGCTCGATGGACCTCTTGCCGACCCCGGATGGCTGATCGTCGGACAATTCAAAAACCGCTGGCACGCCCGTCCTAGAGCAAGCGCTCGGGACAATCCACAGAAGCTGTGGATAACTCAGTGGACAACCGCCTCGACACGTCTTCAAACCCCGATGGAATGGGGCTTTCGGTCAAACTGACGATTTTTTCACCAGTAAAAATTAGTGTTTTTTTTCATTGACTTAAGGATTCAGTCAAGGCATTGGCGAGCTCGCTGCCGCACGTTGCCAAACCGTTACAAGTCACACTCGTCGTGTGTACAAGTACGCCAGGGACATCCAGTTGGATAGGAAAAGCGCAAGATCGTCGAACCCGACCGCAGAACCGCCCCACTTCACAGCACGGCGAATAAAGGCCATACTGCTCGGCTCGCCTGACAAAAACCTAAATTGCTTGCCAGGCAGTATTCTTTCCTGTAGGGTGCGCATCGTTAGTACCCAGCTGAAAGTCAATTCTGGCCAATATGTCCTTGCAATGCGTCTCGCCCCACACGAGCCATTGCTGAAACCAGGACCGGCCCCTTCGATGATTCACTCGGCAGCAAACCTGCCCCAGCGCGAATCACGCGACAGATTGATCGGGATCTTCACCCAGAGGCATTGAACCTTTGCCCTGGCGTGCCTGCCCGCCTTCTGAAGTACCTACCAGTCAGCCCAGCGCCCACATTTGCTTGCGCCTCATCTGGCTGCCCTGTTCCAGTCAGGTTCTTCGTCCCTTAATAAAGGCGTCACTGGAACGTTTCTAAAATGCACGGATCGAAATCCGTGTTTAAAGCAGGAACATCCAACAATATGAATACTCATCATCAGATCCAAGCCGCTATCGGCACCTTGTCCCAGGCCTTCGCGCCGTTGAAATGCGTTATCGTCGCCCCCCGTAAGGGCAACTTCAGCTTCACCCTGGTCGACGAACATGGCATCGCCTGCCACACCGAACGCCTGTACCCGGAACAATACAGCCGCGTCGCCCCGCTGCAGGCTGTCATCGAACGGACCCGCCAGTCGCTGGCCGCGTGAGCGGCCTATTCCGGCGCATTCAGGCGCACGATAGCCCCTTCCCTTCGCTTCCTGATCGTTCTTGGCGTAATTGCTTCAAGGCATATGCGCCAGGGCGACGGGCAGCAATCGATTTAAAAACAGCCCTTTACACCACGATTATCACACTACACTTCAACTCGAGCGGTGCGAGCCGCTTCCGGCGGGCCTGATCAATTCACCAGCTGCCAAGCTCCAGTGCCCGTCGGCCCTTAACTGATCGAGGGCACCATGGGTATCGCGGCTAAAGAGTTGTGTCAGTATGTGATCCGTCCGACCCTGATCTACCTGGGCCGTCACAGCCAAAGCGCCGAGGCCTTGCTGCTGGGCGTTGCAGCCAGCCAATCGGCGTTGGGTTCAGCGCTGCACGACCGACGGGGTCATGGTCTCTATCTAATAGGCGAAACCCGTCACCAGGCGCTCTGGGACGACTTCCTGGCACGCGACCCGGACCTTGCCAGCCTGGTCCGCGGCCTGGCCAGCCAACACGCCTTTCTGCGCGGGCCGCACCTGGAGCTCGCGGTCAACCTGCGTTATTCCACAGCTATCGCCTGGATGCTCATCGAAGAGCAGGCCATGCCATTACCTGCGCCGAACGACCTGTTGGGCCTGGCGCGGGTCTGGCGACAGATCTTCCACCCTCAAGGGCGCCTGCGGGATTTCACCCAAGCCTGGCATTTGTGTGTGGATCCGATTTTATCCCAGGCATCTTAAGACGCGTCTTACAAATAACCGGAAAAAAGGGAATTTTGGTCGGATTGTCCTACAAAACCGCGTGAAATGCTGCGATTACCGCTATAGCGCCGCGCGTCATTTGTTGGTAGCTTTTCGCCCCGGAGATCCCAAGGAGTTTCACAATAATGAAAAAAGCAATGCTCAAAACCTCCCTCGGTGTAGCCGTCGCCCTCGCATCCAGCCAACTGTTCGCCGCGGGCTTCGCCCTCAACGAACAGAGTGTCAGCGGCATGGGGACCGGTTTCGCGGGGCGCTCGTCTTCTGCCGAGGATGCCAGCACTGTATTCGGCAACCCTGCCGGCATGTCGCGCCTCAAGCGCGAGCAGATCACCGTTGGGGGTGCAGCGGTCATCGCCAAAACCGATATTTCCGGCCCTGGGAGCAACCTGGGTGGGGAAACCGACGGCGACATGGTGCCGACCGTGGGTGTGCCGATGGGTTACTACGTCAAACCAATCGATGATCACTGGAGCGTAGGTTTCGGTGTTTATGTGCCATTCGGCCTGGTCACCGACTATGGCAGCGATGACGCCGCACGCTACTGGGGCAAGAAGAGCCACGTCGAGGTCATCACCTTCCAACCGACCGTCAGCTATGCCTTCAATGACAAGGTGTCGATCGGTTTCGGCCCGACCATCAACCGTATCAAGGGCGAGTTGGGCTCCAACCTGATCAACCCGTTCACACCCGGCGCCAACGATGGCGAAGTCAAGATCAAGGGCGACGACACCGCTGTCGGCTACAACATCGGTGTGCTGGTCCAGGCCACGGATCGTACCCGAGTCGGCCTGACCTACCATTCGATGGTGGACTACAAGCTCGAGGGCAAGACCCGCGTCAGCACGCCGCTGATCGGCCCTTACGATGGCAGCAAGTTCGACGCCAGTCTGAAGATCAAGACACCGGAATCCGTCGACCTCTCGATTACCCACGAGCTGAACGACCAGTGGACCCTCTACGCGGGCAGTACCTGGACCCGCTGGAGCCGCCTGGAAAACATCACCGTGGAGAACGACGTTCCACCACCGCTGACCGGCTCGCCATTCGATACCATCACCGAAGAGCAGAACTGGCATGACACCTGGGCACACGCCATCGGCGCGTCCTACAAGGTGAACAAGGAGTGGACCCTGCGCGCAGGCTTCTCCGTCGACCAGTCGCCGACCAACAACCATGACCGTTCGCCACGCATCCCGACCGGTGATCGCAAGGCGGTCAGCTTCGGCGCGGGTTGGAGCCCGAACGATGACATGACCATTGACCTGGCCTATTCCTATCTGTGGGAAGAGGACACCAAGGTGAACCAAGTCAGTGCGAGCAAAGGCTCCTACCAAGCCAAGTATGAAAACAGTGCTCACGGGCTCGGTGCTTCGCTCACCTACCGCTTCTGAGTTGTTCGTTTGAATGATCGGGGCTGCTACGTGCCGCGATGGCGCGCGTAGCGGCCCTGATCGCTCATGGCTGGGAAGCGATGGCTTTTTCGATCGCAGCCTGGAATGCCGGGTCGTCAGGCTTGGTCAGGCTGGAAAAGTTGGCGATCACCTTACCCCGGCGATCGACCACGTACTTATAGAAATTCCATTTCGGCGCACTGCTCTGGCGCGCCAGTTCACTGAACAGCGGCACCGCATCCTTGCCCCGCACCGCCTGGGCCTTGGTCATGGTGAAGGTGACGCCGTAGTTGGCATAACAGACTTTGGCAGTCTTCTCGCTGTCGGCATCTTCCTGCTTGAAATCGTTCGACGGCACGCCGAGCATTTCCAGGCCTTGCTCGTGATATCGCTTGTACGTGGCCTCCAGTCCTTCGAACTGCGGAGCGAAGCCACAATAGCTGGCGGTGTTCACCACCACCAAAGGTTTGCCGGCGAAGCGCTGGCATAGGTCGACCTGCTCCCTGCCGCGCAGTTCGGGCAGGCTGCCCTGCAACAACGCCGGGCAGTCCGCCGCCCAGCTCGAGGTGGCAGCGGCCAGGGCCAACAACGGGAAGGCAAGCCAGCGTACATGCATCGTTCGGTACTCCTGCAAAATGAAATCCTTGCCTTGCAGGGTAGCGCCTAACAGGCGCCTATGCCCAACTGCATCAACGCCAGCCCGCCCTCGTGCCAACCCCACCAGGCCAATGCCAGCACCAGCAGCGCCGCCGCCGCCAGCAGCCAGCGCCCCCATGAACGGCTCATGCGGCCTGGGCCTGCAGGCGTGCGACCGGGCGCTCGCGCACCGGCCAGCTGAGGGCCGCAGCCATCAGGCTGAGCAGGATCGAGATCTGCCAGACCAGCTCATAGCTGCCGGTCCGGTCATACACCACGCCGCCCAACCAGCCCCCGAGGAAGGCCCCCAGCTGGTGGAACAGGAAGACGATGCCGCCGAGCATGGACAGGTTGCGGACGCCGAACACCGTGGCCACCGTGCCATTGGTCAGGGGTACCGTGGACAGCCACAGCAGGCCCATGGCGATGCCGAACAGGTAGGCACTGGCCTGGGTCACCGGCGCCCACAGGAACAGCACGATCACTACCGCCCGCAACAGGTACAGCCCTGTTAGCAGGCGCGGCTTGGACATGCGCCCGCCCAGCCAGCCGGCAGTGTAGGTGCCGACGATGTTGAACAGCCCGACCAGCGCCAGCACGGTGGTACCGGTGGTGGCCGGCAAGTGCTGGTCCACCAGGTAGGCTGGCAGGTGCACGCCGATGAACACCACCTGAAAGCCGCAGACGAAGAAACCCAGGGCCAGCAGCCAGAAACCCGGATGCGAACAGGCTTCGTGCAAGGCCTGGCCAAGGCTCTGTTCGGTACCGTGGCTGGGCAACGGGCGGTCTTTCAGCATGCCCACGAATGGCACGATCAGCGCCACCAGCAAGCCCAGCACGAGCAAGGCCGCCGACCAGCCCAGCCACTGAATCAGGCCGAGGGTGCCCGGCAGCATGGCGAATTGGCCGAACGAGCCGGCGGCACTGGCGATCCCCATGGCCAGGCTGCGCTTTTCCGGCGGCACCGCACGCCCCACGACCCCGAGCAGGACTGAGAAGGAGGTGCCGGACAGCCCGATGCCGATCAGCAGCCCGGCACTGAGCGACAGCGACCAGGCCGAATCGGCCATCCCCATCAGAATCAGGCCTGCGGTGTAGAGGATGCCGCCGATGATCACCACCCGTGCCGCCCCCAGGCGGTCTGCCAGGGCTCCGGCGAAGGGCTGGGCCAGGCCCCAGATCAGGTTCTGCAAGGCAATGGCGAAGGCGAATACCTCACGCCCCCAGCCGAACTCGGCGCTCATCGGCGCCAGGAACAGGCCGAAGCCGTGCCGCACCCCCAGGGACAGCGCCAAGATCAGCGCCGCGCCCAACAATACCCACCCGCTGGTTCGCCATACCGAAGTCATTGTGGTTATCTCCAGCACATCGCAAGGTTATGCGGGTATATACCCGCTTTTAATCGAAGGGCTTTACGCCAAACGTTCCAATAGCCGCACCAATACATCCCGCTGCCCTTCCCCCAAGCGCTCCACAAGCTCGCGCTGGGCCTGCTCCCAGGCCGGATGCGCGGCCTGCAGCAAGGCTTTGCCTGCCGCGGTCAGCAACACCAGGCGGTTGCGCTGGTCATCGCCATCGGCCAGGGCCACCCACCCTTCGGCCTCCAGCACCCGCAGGTTTCGCCCCAAGGTGCTGCGATCCAGGCCCATGGCCTCGGCCAGGGTAGTGATGCTTGGCCGGTCGAGCCGCTGCAGATGACGAAGCAGGGAAAACTGCGCGACATTGACGCCGAAACCCACAAGGGCCTCGTCGTAGTGCCGGCTCACCCCACGGGCAGCGCGGCGCAGATGGGTACAGATGCATTCGCTGGTCAACATGGTTACGTGTATATACCCGCACCCAATATGTTGCAAGGCATTTCGCGCGTCCGGTCAGCGAGCCAGGCGTTGGCGGATCGGTTCGAATTCAGCCGTGGCCTGCCGCACCAGCGGGTCCGGCTCGCCCTTGTCGATAGCCTGCCAGTAGCGCCAGGGCACCTTGGCCGACCCCAGCTCGTAGTCCATGCCGTCCCAGTTGTCCTCGCGAAAACTGTAGAAGGCCCAATGCAGCTTGTTCTGGTCCAGGACGGTGAGCACATCCTCCAGGTACTGCTTGCACCCCGCGAGCTGGCGCATGCAGCCGAACTCGCCCACCACCAGGCGCGACCGCGGAATCTTCATGGCATCCACCCAGGCCAGGGGTTGCTGCAGGTACTCGGCCACACGTTCAGCCCCCCAGTGCTCACGCTTGCCGCCGAAAGGCGCAGGCCCCGGATAGGGTATCGGCTGCTTGCGGGCCATGTTCGGCGCACTGGTGGCTTGATAGGGCTCGTACATATGCAGGCTGTAGAGCACCCGGGCATCCTGCAGCGGCGCCGGCCAGTAGCCGAAGGCGTCGGCGGCGGCGTACCAACCGGCATCGAGCATGACCGGGGTGACGGTGTCGACCTCACGGATGGCCGCCACCACCTGACGATAGAACGCAGGCAGGTCGCGCGCACTGCCTTGCGCCTGGGCATACCACTGGCGCATGCGCCCGGGCTCGGCGTGCTCGGCCAGGCCGCCTCGCATTTCCGGAGCGGGCTCATTGATCAGGTTATAGGCCGCCACGGCCGGGTGGCCCTTGAGCGCAAGCGCCAGGTCGCGCCAGAAATCGGCGGCCTGGGCCCAGTAGGCCTTGTCTTGCCAGAGACGGTCGTCGAATGTGCCCTGGTTGTTCTGCGCCCAGCGCATGCCCGGCAGCGAAAGCGGCGCGATCACGACCTTGAGCCCGGCGGCGTGGGCATTGTCCAGGGTGGCCTTGAGACTTGCCAGGTCGGCAGCGACGAGGCCCTTGTAGGCATCGGCATCGCCCATCAGGAAGTCACGCCGCTCGGGCTTCCATTTGTCGTAGGAAAGCCGAACCCAGGTGGCGCCGTAGCCTTTGAGCGCCTCGAAGTACGCCTGGTCAGGCGGGAGTCGGTTGAAGCTGTTGCCGCCGTGACGTGGCGTGTCCCAGAAATCGATGAGGTCGGCTGCCACGCTGGGCAGGCTGGCCAGCGCGAGGGCGCTGGCGAGTATCCAGTGGCGCATGCGAAGGCTCCCTGGTCGGTTGAGAAGCCCGTGAGCATACGCCTGCCTTGGCTGGGAAACCGTTCAGGTACGTTGCGGGAAGTTGCAGGGTGCCTGCGTTTAAGAAGGCAGTGTCTGAAAGATCGAGCGCCGCCCGCGCGGCGCATCGCGAGCTGCGCTCGCTCCTACGTTTGTTTCGGGCCAATTATTCCTGGGGGATTTTCGCGCGGGCGCCTTGGGGCATGACGCAATATCGTGCCGTACGAACCAGGCGGTCGCGCGCGCCTGTCACAGGCGTTACTGGCCGAAAAAAACGTAGGAGCGAGCGCAGCTCGCGATGCGCCGCGCGGGCGGCGCTCGATCTCACCGGCACCGAAACGGCTACGCCGAACACTTTGACGCCCCAACACTTCACCGGCTGAAAAATGCCAACCCAAGCACCACCGCCAGCTCTACCAACTCCAGCAAGGCCCCCGCCGTATCTCCCGTCGTGCCTCCCAGGCGCCGACACATCAGCCGCCGTCCCCACGCGAAGACCAGCACCGCCAGCAGCAACACCCCGAACACCTGCCACCCGCCGAGCAGCACCGCAGCCAGCGAGGTGCCCGCCAGCACCCAGGCCGCGGCCACTTTCGGCAGGTGATCGGCCAATGCCTGCCCCAGCCCACCCGGGCGCACGTAAGGGGTGCCCATGAACAACCCCAGCAGTGCCGCCCGACCTACCACCGGCGCCAGCACCAGCGACGCACCGGCGCCCTGCTCCACCAGCACCCACAGCGCACAGAACTTCAACAACAGGACCAGCACCAGCGTGACCACGGCGATGGGGCCGCTGCGTGGGTCCTTCATGATTCGCAGGGTACGCTCGCGGTCGCCGAAACCGCCCAGCCAGGCATCGGCACTGTCGGCCAGGCCATCCAGGTGCAAGGCACCGCTGAGCATCACCCACAGCGTCAACAGCAAGGCCGCGTGCAGCGGCGCGGCAGTGCCTTGCAACAGGTGGCTGGCCAGCCATAGCACCACGCCGAACAGCAGACCGACCAGAGGGTAACAGAGCAGCGAACGGCCTACCTGCCGGGGCTCCGGCATACCCGGCAGGCGCACGGGCAGGCTGCTGAGAAATTGCAGGGCGATCCACAACGGCGACATGTCAGGCCTCCTCGCGCAGCTGGCCATCGGCCGCCAGGACAAGGCGCACCAGCGCCCCGTGCCCGACCTCCACCTGCAACAAATGCTCGCGCGGCAAGCCTCGGGCCTGTGCCAGCAGCAGGCGCATCACGCCACCATGGGTGATCAGCAGCACGCGCTTGCCGGCATGCTGGCGACCAAGGTTCTCCATGGTCGCCAACACCCGCTCGGCAAACGCGCCCACCGGCTCGCCGTTGGGCGGTGTGAAGGCATAGGGGTCGGCCCAGAAGCGGCCCAGCGCATCGGCCTGGTCCTGCATGATCTGCGCGGCGCTGCGCCCTTCCCAGTCGCCGAAATGCAGCTCACGGACACCTGCCTCGCACTGCACCGGCAAGGCCAGCCGGGCACCGAGCTGCTCGGCGAACCGGGCACAGCGGCGCAATGGCGAGCTGACCAGGGCATCCCAAGGGCCGGCCTGGGCCACCGCCGCATGCATCTGTGCCCAGCCGCGCTCGGTCAGGTCATCGTCCAGGCTGCCGCGCAGGCCGCCACCCTGTTCGGTCTCGCCGTGGCGCAGCAGGTCGATGATCATGCCGGGCGATCCGCCACCGCGGCCTCGGCAAAGGTCGCCATCTGCCCGTGCAGGGCGCAGGCCAGGCGCATCAACGGGACCGCCAACGCGGCACCGCTGCCTTCGCCCAGGCGCAGGCCCAGGGCCAGCAGCGGGCTCGCCTCCAGGGCTTCGAGCACCGCCCGGTGGCCCGGCTCCGCGCCTTGGTGGGCGAACAGCAGCCAGGGACGGCATTGCGGGTTCAGACGCACAGCCACCAGGGCAGCGACGCTGCAGATGAAACCATCCACGAGCACGGCCACCCCCTGCTGTGCGCATGCCAGGTAGGCCCCTGCCAGGGCGGCGATCTCGAAGCCGCCGACACAGCCCAACGCCTGCAGCGGGTCGTCGGCACGCAGCCCGTGCAACACCAGGGCACGCTCGATCACCTCGGCCTTGTGACGCACGCCGACCGGGTCCAGGCCGGTGCCCGGGCCACTCAGCTCACGGGCCTGGCAGCCAAGCAGGGTACTGGCCACCGCTGCGGCGGCGGTGGTATTGCCGATGCCCATTTCGCCACCGATGAACAACCGGGCACCTTGCCCGGCTGCCCGCAGGGCGCTGTCACGCCCGGCACCGAGAGCAGCCTGCAACTGTGCGTCGGTCATTGCCGGCTGACGGGCAAAGTTGGCTGTACCGGCGCCCAGGCGCAGGTGATGAACACCTGGCAGCGCCAGGCCAAGATCGATGGTGCCCAGGTCGACCACCTCCAGGCTGGCCCCCAGCTCGCGCGCCAGCACGCTGATCGCCGCGCCCCCGCCGACGAAGTTGTGCAGCATCTGCCCCGTCACGGCTTGGGGATAGGCCGAAACCCCCTCCTCCACCAGACCATGATCACCCGCGAAGATCGCGATGCAGACTTGCTCGAGGGATGGCCGCTCGCAGCCCTGCAAGCCGGCCAAGTGCACGGCCAGGCCTTCCAGCTGGCCAAGCGAGCCCGCAGGCTTGGTCAACTGTCGCTGGCGGGCACGGGCCTGCTCCATGGCGGCGGTATCGAACGGTTGGCAGGGGGCGCTCCACCAGGGTTGGTTCATAGGGCGGGTCCTTTGAGCATGAGGGGAAGGCCGGCGACCGTCAGCACCACGCGCTCGCAGCGCTCGGCCACGGCCTGGTGCAGCCAGCCGGCCAGGTCGACATAGCGGCGGGTCAGCTCGCCCATGGGCACGACGCCCAGGCCGGTTTCGTTGCTGACCAGGATGAGGGTGCCGGGCAGCGTTTGCAGGCAGTCGAGCAGTGCATCGCGCTCATGGGCCAGGCGCTGGTCGTCTTCGAGCATCAACAGGTTGGTCAGCCACAGGGTCAGGCAATCCACCAGCAGGCAACGCTCAGTATCCGCCTGCGCACGCAGCACCGAGGCCAGGGCCAGGGGTTCCTCGACCAGCCCCCATTCGCTGGGTCGGCGCTGGCGATGCAACTGCACACGTTCGTTCATCTCGCCATCGAGCGGCTGGCTGGTGGCGATATAGGTGACCGGCAGGCCGCTGGCCACGGCCAGCTGTTCGGCCAGGCGGCTCTTGCCGGAGCGGGCACCGCCGAGGATCAGGTTGCGCATCTCAGGCGACTCCACACAGTTCACGCAGGCGCGTGGTGTCCAGGTGGCGTTCCACCAAGTCGGCCAGGCGTTCGATATCCCGTTCGCGCAGGGCTTCGTAGTCGATGGCCTGGGCGTCTTCCAACCCAGCCCAGCGCAGCAGCGCGGCGCACGAGTGGCTGCCTTCGAACAGGCCATGCAGGTAGGTGGCGAGGATCTGGCCATCGGCACTGATTGCGCCATCGCAGCGGCCATCGGTCAGCTGAACCGCCGGGTATTCCAGCGCCGGGCCACGGGTGACGCCGGCGTGGATCTCATAGCCACTGACCGTGGCCTGCTCCAGGCCCAAGGTGCCGCAGACATTACGCAACTGTTTTTCGGCCTCCAGCACGGTGGCGTAGTCCAGCAGCCCGAGCCCGGGGCTGGAGCCGGCGGCGCCTTCCAGGCCGAGCGGGTCATGCACCTGCTGGCCGAGCATCTGCAGGCCACCGCAGATGCCGATCAGCTTGCCGCCGTAGCGCAGGTGACGTGCGATGGCAGCGTCCCAGCCACGCTCGCGCAGTTGCGCCAGGTCGCCGCGCACGCTCTTGGAACCCGGCAGGATGATCAGGTCAGCCGGTGGAATCGGCTGCCCGGGGCCGATGAACTGCAGATCGACCTGCGGGTGCAGACGCAACGGGTCGAAATCCGTGTGATTGCTGATGCGCGGCAGCACCGGCACGATCACCTTGAGCAGGCGCCCTTGCTGGGTGGACTGGCGCACATCGATGGCGTCCTCGGCTTCCAGATGCAGGTCGGTGATGTAGGGCAGCACCCCCAGCACGGGTTTGCCGGTACGTTGCTCCAGCCAGTCAAGGCCCGGTTGCAGCAAGGCGATATCGCCGCGGAAACGGTTGATGACGAAGCCCTTCACCCTGGCCTGCTCGCTCGGCGACAGCAATTCGAGGGTGCCGACCAGGTGAGCGAAGACCCCGCCGCGGTTGATGTCAGCTACCAGGATCACCGGGCAGTCCACAGCCTCGGCGAAGCCCATGTTGGCGATATCGCCGGCGCGCAGGTTGATCTCCGCCGGCGAGCCCGCGCCCTCGACCATCACGACCGGGTAGACGGCGCTCAGGCGCTGGTGGGAGGCCAGCACGGCCTGCATGGCGATGGCTTTGTAGTCGTGGTAGGCCACCGCATTCATGCAGGTCACTGCACGGCCATGGACGATCACCTGGGCCCCGGTGTCGCTGTTGGGCTTGAGCAGCACCGGGTTCATGTCGGTATGCGGCGCCAGCCGGCAGGCCTGGGCCTGTACCGCCTGGGCGCGGCCGATCTCGCCGCCGTCGGCGGTCACCGCGCTGTTGAGCGCCATGTTCTGCGGCTTGAACGGCACCACGCCGATCCCCTGGCGCAACAGCCAGCGGCACAGGGCGGTGACCAGCGTACTTTTGCCTGCATCGGAGGTGGTGCCTTGCACCATGAGCGTGGTCATGCCGATTCCTTCTGGTAGTCGGCCAGGGCCTGGTGCAGGCGCTGCTCATCCGCAGCGTTGGCAGGCAGGCCCAGGCGCACGGCCGCTGGCTGCTCGAACAGGCGCACCAGGATGCCGCGGCGGGCGAGGAAATCCTGCAGGTGCGCGGCCCGCTCGGTGCGCACGTACTGGAACAGGTCGCAGCCGCCCACGGGCACAAGGCCCGCATCGGCCAGCAGTGCAGCCAGGCGCTGGCTGGCCTGTGCGCAGCGGGCGATCTGCAGCGCATGGGCCGCGCCATCGCTGAAACAGGCCTGCCCCAGCACCCGGGTGGGCCCGCTGATGGTCCAGGGCCCGAGCAGCTCGGCCAGGCGCTGCAACAGTGCCTGCTCGGCCATCACGAAGCCCAGGCGCACGCCGGCCAGGCCGAAAAACTTGCCGAACGAGCGCAGCACGACCAGCCCGGGGCGCGTGGCGCATCCGACCACACTGTGGGCAGGCGTGTTGTCCATGAAGGCTTCGTCGACCACCAGCCATCCGCCACGCCGCGCCAGGCGGGAATGCCAGTCGAGCAGGCGCTCGCGCTCGATGCGCCGCCCCGTGGGGTTGTTGGGGTTGACCAACACCAGCACATCCAGGCTGTCGAGCATCTGCTCGACCTGCCCTTCGTCCAGTTCGACCAATGAATGCCCTGCTCGTCGCCAGGCATGGGGATGCTCGGCGTAGCACGGCCAGAGCACACCGACCCGCCCTGCCGGGCGCAGGCAGGGCAAGGCCTGGATCGCGGCCTGGGAGCCAGCGACCGGTAACAGTTCGGCCGCGCCGTAATAGGCGCGCGCGGCCTGCTCCAGGCCGTCCTCGGATTCCGGCAGGCGCGCCCAGGCGTCCAGCGGAATCGGTGGTATCGCATAGGGCCAGGGCGCGATGCCACTGGACAGATCGAGCCAATCTTCACGGGCGATGCCGTATCGGCGCACTGCGCGCAGCAGGCGACCACCGTGTTCAAGCATTCCAGTAGGCTCCCAGGCACATCAACAACAGCCATAGCCACACGCCCCGCTGGACCAGGCTCCAGCCACGCTCGATGGCGTCGGCATCAGCCATGGGCCCCTCGCCCAGGCGCGGGCGCTCGTGCAGCTCGCCGTGGTACACCGCCGGGCCACCCAGCTCTACGCCCAAGGCGCCGGCACCGGCGGCCATCACCGGGCCTGCGTTGGGGCTGTCCCACAGCGGTGCCTGGTTGCGCCAGCAGGCCAAGGCCAGGCGGGTCTTGCCCAGCAGCGCGTAGGTCAGTGCCACCAATCGGGCAGGCAGATAATTGAGCCCATCGTCGATACGCGCCGCGGCCCAGCCGAAGCGCTCGAACCGTTCGTTACGATAGCCCCACATGGCATCGAGGGTATTGCTCAGACGGTACAGCACCACCCCGGGAGCGCCGGCCACGACGAACCAGAACAAGGCGGCGAACACCGCGTCGCTGCCGTTTTCCAGCACTGATTCGGTGGCCGCGCGAGCCACGGCGGGCTCGTCCAGCTCGCGGGTTTCGCGGCTGACCAGGTAACCCACGCGCCGGCGTGCCTCGCCCAGGTCACCGCGGCGCAAGGCCTCGGCTACAGGCAGCACATGCTCGCCCAGGCTGCGCAGACCCAGGGCACAATACAGCGCCAGCACATCCACCAGCCAGCCGATACCCGGCAGCCAGGAGAGGATCAGCACCAGCAACGTCAGCGGCACCACGGCCAGGAACCAGGCGCTGACGCCATGGCTGCGCCAGCCCCGCCCGCCCGCATTGAGGCGCTGTTCCAGGCGCGAAGCGAAGTTGCCGAAGGCCACCAACGGGTGACGCCGCCTCGGTTCGCCCAGCAAGGCATCCAGGGCCACGCCGGCCACGGTCAGCAAGGCCACGCTCATCGGCGTTCTCCCCATTGGTTCTCGTAGAGCATTTCGCTCAAGGGTCGCTCCTGCGCCCATTGCTCCAGCACCAGCATCGGTGCCGGGTAGAACTCCACCACCGGGCCCAGGCATAGCACCGCTACCGCCTTGGCCCCGGCCGGCATACCCAGCAGCTCGCCCAGGGCCTGGGGGTCGAACAACGACACCCAGCCCATGCCCAGGCCTTCCGCGCGGGCCGCCAGCCACAGGTTCTGGATGGCGCAGGCCAGGGACGCCAGGTCCATTTCCGGCAAGGTCCGCCGGCCGAAGACGTGGGCTTCGCGGTGGTCCATCAGCGCGGCCACCAGCACTTCGGCACAGTCCTGGATGCCTTCGACCTTGAGCTTCATGAATTCATCGGAGCGCTGACCCAGGGCCTGGGCGGTACGCTCACGCTCCTGCTCCACCAGCGCCTGGATACGCGCACGCAGCGCGCGTTCGCTGATACGAATGAAGCGCCACGGCTGCATCAGGCCGACGCTGGGGGCCTGGTGGGCCGCGGCCAGCAGGCGGGCGAGCAGCTCCGGAGCCACCTCGCCGCCGGCGAAATGGCGCATGTCGCGGCGCTCGCCGATGGCGCGATAGACCGCAGCGCGCTCGGCATCGGAGAAGGCATGCTCGCTCATGGTCGCAGCAGCGCCGCCGCCGCGTCGGGGTTGGAGGGGAAATAGAAGTGCACGTAGGACGCAGTCAGGCGGCCGATGCGATACACCGCCTCGTTGCCACGCCCGCCGTTGGGGCTTTGCCCACGCGCGATCGGCTCGAGCGCGGTCGTGGTCAGGGAATGATGGTAGGTATGGCCACGCAAGGTGCCTTCGGGCAGCTCCACCGCTTGCAGGGCCAGGGCTGCCAGGCGCTTTTGCATCACCGCCTCGCCCGGCAGCAGGCCGAGCAGCTCAGCCCGCTCGCCGGCCACGTCGGTCAGGGCGTCGAGCAGGTAGAGCATGCCGCCGCATTCGGCCAACAAAGGTTTGCCCTGGGCGTGGTGGGCGCGGATCGCCTCCAGCATCGGTGCGTTGCCGGCCAGGGTGCGGTGGTGCAGCTCCGGGTAGCCGCCGGGCAGGTAGAGGCTGTCGACCGGCGGCAGCTCAAGGTCATGTACCGGTGAGAAGAACAGCAGTTGCGCCCCCAATCGGCGCAGCAGGTCGAGGTTGGCCCCATAGGTGAAGGCGAAGGCTTCGTCCCGGGCGACGCCAATACGCACGCCGGCCAAGGTCGCGGCGCTGGCCGCAGGCACAGGCGCGTCGAACGCCACCGGTGGCGGCAAGGCGGCGTCACAACTGGCACCCAGGGCATCGGCGGCAGCATCCAGGCGCATGTCCAGGTCGTTGAGTTCGCTGGCCTGGACCAGCCCCAGGTGGCGGCTGGGCAGCTCGATGCCGCGCTCGCGGGATAAACCGCCGTACCAACGCAGGCCCTCGGTCAGGCTGCCTTCGAGCAATTGTGCGTGGCGCAGGCTGCCGACCCGGTTGGCCAGCACCCCGGCAAAGGGCAGGTCGGGCTGGTAGCGCGCCAGGCCCAGGGCCAGGGCGCCGAAGGTCTGGGCCATGGCGGTGCCATCGATCACCGCCAGCACCGGCACGCCGAAATGACGTGCCAGGTCAGCGCTCGACGGGGTGCCATCGAACAACCCCATGACCCCTTCGATCAGGATCAGGTCGGCCTCACCCGCCGCCTCCCAGAGCAGGCGCCGGCTTTCCTCGGCGCCGATCATCCACAGGTCGAGCTGGTACACAGGTGCGCCGCTGGCGCGTTCGAGGATCATCGGGTCGAGAAAGTCCGGCCCGCACTTGAAGACCCGGACCTTGCGGCCCAGGTTGCGGTGCAGGCGCGCCAGGGCGGCGGTGACCGTGGTCTTGCCTTGGCCGGACGCCGGTGCCGCGATCAGCACCGCCGGGCAGTGCCGGACCTGGTTCATAGCTCCACGCCCTTCTGGGCGCGGATTCCGGCCTGGAAGGCATGCTTGACCACACCCATCTCGGTGACGGTGTCGGCCAGCTCGATCATCTCCGGCTTGGCGGCACGGCCGGTGACGATCACATGCTGCATCGGCGGGCGCGCCTGGATGTCGGCCAGTACCTGGTCGAGGTCAAGATAACCGTGCTTGAGGGCGATGTTCAGTTCATCGAGCACCACGAACTGCACCGAAGGGTCCTGCAACATCTGGCGCGAAACCGCCCAGGCGGCTTCGGCGGCGGCGATGTCGCGCTGGCGATCCTGGGTTTCCCAGGTAAAGCCCTCGCCCATCACGTGGTAGCGCACCTGTTCGGGGAAGCGGCGGAAGAACAGCTCTTCGCCGGTGCTGTTGCGGCCCTTGATGAACTGCACCACGCCACACTGCATGCCGTGGCCCAGGGCACGGGCGAGCATGCCGAAGGCCGAGCTGCTCTTGCCCTTGCCGTTGCCGGTGAGCACCAGCAGCAGGCCACATTCGTTGGGGGCATTGGCGATACGTTCGTCGATGATCGCCTTCTTGCGCTGCATGCGCGCCAGGTGACGTTCGTCGCGCTCGGTGGAATCGCTCATCAGGGTTCTCCGCAGGCTGTCGCCGCGCATGGGGCGACGACAGGTCGATAGGCAGGCAGCCGGAGAACGCGCAGGAGCCGTGGCAGACGCGCCACGGTGCACCGCGCATCACCCTCCGTGATGCCGTTGGCAGTGACAGGCCGGTCTCCGGGCTCGTGAGCGGGGCCTTGGACCCCTGTACCGCGCGCCTTCCCGGGGCATGTCCCCAGTGGCCCTGCGCGGCTTTTGACTCACCTACCGTTGCGGGGGCAGCGCCGGAATCGCGCCTTTGCTGGCGCCCACCGGCTTCCCAGTTTCACCCTGCCCAGCGTTAGCTGGCAGGGCACCTGAAACACGTCGCGAAGGTTAGAGGGTTGGATCGGGAGCGTCAAATGAAGCGAGGCTCCCGACACTTTACTCAAGGCGCAAAGAACCGATCTACCAGATGAGGCGCCCCCAGACGCTCTACATAGGCACCTCTGTCGAACGGCTCACCGCTGCGCAGATCGTACACCGGACCGCTTCGAGGCTTGCCTACCTGTTTGATCCTGACATTGACGAAGCGGAAGTCCACGCCGGTGATTTCACTGATTTCATCGATCTGGAAATACGCTCCCGGCAGGAAAAGGGTCTCGGCTTCATCATAATGCGACGAGAACGGCGCGATCGGCCTGCCGCTGTGGTAGCGTCCGGCCGGTAGCTCGAACACCACGGAGGTATCATCGAAGACACCCTCCAGGCCTTGAGGCGAAACCTTGTTCGTATCGGCTGAGAATTTACGGATGATGTAGGGATTTTCGGTGAAAGACGTCAGGTCGGTATTGACCAGGATGTCACCTTTTTTGAAACGCCCGCTGCGAAAGTGAATGCCACTGGTACCGCGCTCACCGCATCCCCCCCGATACAGGGGGACTTCGGCATCGACCGGCAATCTTTCCAGGGCGTCGGCGAGCTTGTCCAGATAGCTGACTTCATCCGCATAGTTGAAATTCCGTACCCCCTGGCGCAGATAGTCATTGATACCGTCATCCATGGTGTAGAGATCGATCAGGTGATTCCTGAAACGTCCATCGTGCTTGTAGGTATAGGTGCATGCGCCATGCTCGTCGACATAGTCGAACCCCTCCTCATCGACCAATGGTTCGGCGTCGCTTGCAAGTTCAGGGATGTCGCTCTGCTCGAGCAGGCTGGTCTGACGTGCCAGCGCGGCATCGGACAAGACCTCGCTGCGCTGCTCATCGGTGAGCATGTATTCATCCCAAAAGGCGGAGGGTTGTGGGGCGAGCCCATCTCCCGGTACCCCACCTGCCAGACGCGGCGGGCCCAGCAGTTCCCATTCGCCTACATCGTTCAGCCGCACGGGGCGTATCGGCCCGAAGGCGAATGGGTTGTCAGGCGGCACGATAAGCCAGGTTTTCAGTTCAGTGCTGTAGCGCACGCGATAGGGCCGACCCTGCAGATCGATCCAGCATTCACCTTTGCTATCCAGGCGGATACCGCGTAACGCCTGGCGGCCTTGCTGCAGGCCATCCAGGGTTTCTTTCGCTTCCCGGGCCTCGAGCAAGCCTTGGGGATGGGCAACCGGCTGCCAGTCGGCCAGCGATGCCTGCGTTTCATGGAATGGTGCGCGGTAGTTCAAGGTGGCATGGCTGGCACCGAAGCCGAGTTCGATCATGTTCAACGCGGCGAAGATCGAATCGATGATCGCCCCGCGCAGCGCATCTTGCCGGGCCTGGCGGCTGCGCGCATGGGCAGCCGCATCCACCTCCAACCAGACCTTGGTCACCGATGCCGCCAGCAGTGCCAGGCTGATGCCGGTCGACAACGGCACCAGCAAGGCGCCAACCTTGATAAAGGCTGCGAGATAACCGGTGAGCATGGCCTTGCGTAATCGCTGGTTGTCGACCATCAGCTTGGCGTTGTGGCGCATGTCGCTCCTGGCATCCTCCACCAGCTGACTGAACAGGTTGCCGCTGCCCGGCGTGCTGTATCGCTGGAGCAACTTCAAGGCTGCGGCATCGCTGGAGCTATCGGCGAGCTGTCGCAGGGCGTCCTCGGCCGCTTCATGGCCATCGCTCAAATGCTCATCGGCAACCACCGCTGCCCTGAGTCGCTGCATGCCCTCGGTAGTGGTGGCCCAACCACGCAACCAGTGCGTCATGGCCTGCTCCGAGGCAAACGCTCGCAAGGCCTGATCGTCGTAAGGCATGTACAGCCATACGCGCCCGCTGGTCGGGCGCAGGATGTACAGGCAGGCCCTCCCTACACTCGGGCGATAGACATTGATGTGCATCTCCCCTTCCCCTGCCGCCTTGCGCAGCAGCTCGAGCGTCGGGGCTCGCTCGGCAGATGCAAGAACGCTCGAAACGAGTGCACGAACCTGCCTGGCATCCTGTGCCGTGAGTCTTCCGGCCCGCTCGGCCTCCTTGCATTGGGCCAACAGGGTGATCTTGGCCAATACCCGGAAATCGTCGGTGCGCACTTTCCAGAACGTCTCTACTTCGTCACGCACGACCTGGGCGAAGTCCAGATTCCAAAAGTCCTTCTGGACATCCCGTGCCAGCATGGGCACCTCGTTGCGCTCGTCGAACCGCTGCGCATGCGGTCCCTGGGAGTAGAAACCGCCGTACAAGTCCAGCTCGTCCGTGGCGTCCTGAAAGCCGACATCGAAGCGCTCGATCATCAGTTCAGTGAAACGCCTGGTCTTGATAGGGCGTTGGTAGTGCGCCCAGCCCGTGTAGCTCCGGCTGCTTGAGGCTGCATCGGTGAATTGGTGCCACCAGACCTGGTCCGGGTTCCATACCTTGCCGGTATGGCGCCGCAGGATCTTGTCGGCGTGGCGCCGGGCGAGTCGACAGGGGTCGGGAAAGTGGTCCAGGAAATCGTCAGCCAGCTGTGCCAGCGCACGTCCGGTGCCGAGCACTTCGAGGTTGTGCAGTAACGCCTGTTGGATGTCATGCATGGGGTAAGGTCCGTGGTGGTCTGGAGCCCACCAGGGTTGTCAATGCCCCGTTCAGCCGGTGGTAGATAGGTCTCGGCATGCTGCGAATGAACCTACTCGGACGCATCCGACTCTCAATTTTCACAAGCTCCGTTGAGGATTCCGAGCATGGACAGGATGCGAACTTCGATACTGCTGGCCCTGTTCTTCAGCCTGGGCGCCTGCGGCGAGTCCGCTCGCCTGGATATCAGCGCCGGCAGTGGCCCTTCACCACAATTGCCGGAGCCACGAAAGACGCTGCTCCCTACCGTGAACATCGCGCCCGCCATCGGCTGGCCAGAGGGTGCCAAACCCAAATCGGCTACCGGTACGCAGGTGGTCGCCTTCGCCAGAAACCTGGACCACCCGCGCTGGCTCTATGTGCTGCCCAACGGCGATGTACTGGTGGCAGAGACCAACGCCCCGCCCAAGCCCGAGGATGGCAAGGGGATTCGCGGCTGGGTGATGCGCAAGGTCATGGAGCGCGCTGGCGCTGGTGTGCCCAGCGCCAATCGCATCACTCTGCTGCGCGATGCCGATCATGATGGCGTTGCGGAGATCCGTACGACCTTCATCGAAGGGCTCAACTCACCGTTCGGTATGGCGTTGGTGGGCAAGGACCTGTATGTCGCCGATACCGACCGGCTGCTGCGCTTTCATTATGAGCCGGGCGCCATGCAACTGCGCCAGGAAGGCCGCAAGGTGGTGGACCTGCCTGGCGGCCCGTTGAATCACCATTGGACCAAGAACGTGATCGCCAGCCGCGACGGCAAGAAGCTGTATGTCACGGTCGGCTCCAACAGCAACGTGGGCGAGAACGGGCTGGACAAGGAACAGGGTCGGGCAGCGATCTGGGAGGTTGACCCGGCCGATGGCGAACATCGGATCTTCGCCTCAGGCCTGCGCAACCCCAACGGGTTGGCCTGGGAGCCGCGCACAGGGGTGTTGTGGACAGCGGTCAACGAGCGTGACGAGATCGGTAGCGACCTGGTGCCGGACTACATCACCTCGGTGAAGGATGGCGGGTTCTATGGCTGGCCGTACAGCTACTACGGCCAACATGTGGACTTGCGGGTCGAGCCGCAGGACCCGGCGAAAGTCGCGCAGGCGATCGTGCCGGATTATGCGGTGGGGCCACACACGGCGTCGCTTGGGCTTGAGTTCGCCCAGCCGGGGGTGTTACCGGCGCCGTTCGAACAGGGGGCGTTCGTAGGGCAGCATGGCTCTTGGAATCGCAAGCCGCACAGTGGGTACAAGGTGATTTTCGTGCCGTTCAGTGATGAGGGGAGGCCTGCCGGAAAGCCGGTGGATGTGTTGACGGGGTTCGTCGACAGCAAGGGCAAGGCGATGGGGCGGCCTGTGGGCGTGATCAATGATGGGCGTGGCGGGGTTTTGGTGGCGGATGATGTGGGGGATGTGGTTTGGCGGGTCAGTCGAGGGTCTTGAGGGCTTGGGCACGTCTCAGCCGTGCAAATACGGCCCAGGCTCCGCTTGCTTCATGGAGGGGCTCCAGCGTTTGAGAGCTTGGGGCTGCTTTGCAGCCCATCGCAGGCTGTCGCCAGCTCCCACCGAGGTTGCGCCGCTCTCAAGACTTGCGAAAGCCCTGTGGGAGCCGGCTTGCCGGCGATGGGCTGTACAGCTGCCTCACAAATCTGAGGTCATTACCGTTGGATAAACAACGCCAGCCCTCAAGGATTCTGCGCCAAATGCCCCGCCGTCAACACTCGCTTGGCCTGCAGGTACGCCCGCGCCCAATAGCTGTTGGATAGATAATCCAACCGCACCGTCCCGCCGCTGGAAGGTGCATGCACGAACCGCCCCTCTCCCACGTAGATCCCCGCGTGGCTGACCTGCGAGCCGCCACCGGTGGCGAAGAACACCAGGTCACCCGATTGCAACGCATTGATGTCGACATTAGGCGCCCGCATCACGATCATTTCACGCGTCGACCGCGGCAGCTTGATCCCCGCCGCATCCCGGTACACATAACCGATCAACCCACTGCAATCGAACCCCGAGTCCGGCGTATTGCCACCCCAGCGGTATGGCGTGCCCACCAAACCGATGGCGCGGAACAATACATCCTCCGCCACGGGGGAAAAAGCAGGTTGCAGGTTGAACGTTACCGTCGGCTTGGCCACCGGTGCAGGTACCGGGGCCCGGCTCGAGCAGGCCGCGAGCAATGCCGCCAGGGAAAGGAATGCGAAGCGCGCCAACATCGCCATGGTCAGAACATCCTGTCTGGAACCGTCCGGCCGCAGCCGAAGCCAAAAGAGTTGAGGAATTAGATTAGACGCTTTCTATAAATGCGCACGGCGGCAAGCTTTTTCAGCATCGCCGCCGCGGCAGGGTACAGCATTTTGATATCAGTTGCGCGAGATCGTGGTCGGCGCCATGGCCAAGGCGCGCTTGGCCTCGATGAAGGTCTTGCTCCAGTAGCGATCGCCCAGGTTGTCGATGCGCACACCACCGCTACGGCGGCTGCTGGAGTGGATGAACTGGTTGTCACCCAGGTAGATGCCGGCGTGGCTCACTCGGCCGCGGCCGTTGGTGCTGAAGAACAGCAGGTCGCCTGGCTTGAGCTTGTTGCGGGCAACCTTTGGCGCGTCGACGTTGATCATCTCGCGGGTCGAACGCGGCAGTTTCACGCCTGCTTCCTCACGGAACAGGTAGCCAATGAAACCACTGCAGTCGAAACCGGACTTCTCCGAGGTACCGCCATAACGGTAACGGGTGCCGATCAGCGACATGCCACGCTCCAGGATACTGTCGGCCAGGGCCGGCAGCTCATAGGGCTTGCTGTTGCTGGAAAAGGCTTCCAGGTCGTCTTCAGTGGCCACCGGCTCTTCACCGAAAACGGAAGAGGCAGATGGCTTGATCAGCTCGGCGGTATGCGCGGCGAGCGATTGTTGATCCTGTGGCTGGGAAACAGGGCCTTGGGAGGCGCAGCCAAAAAGCAGGGTCACGAGTGCAAATGGCACGAGGGGTGCGAAGCGCGTCAGCATGGGCACGACCGTGTCTGTAATCCTTTAGAAGGGGGAAACTATGCCCTCTATCATGGCCATTTGCAAATTTTATCGAAAAAAATGTGACTTTTCTGTTTTCAGGCTCTGGGGCGCTGTTTTCAGGGTGCTACCAACCCAGGGTTTCCTTGAGGAACGGGATGGTCAGCTTGCGTTGCGCCTGGAGAGAAGCCTGGTCGAGACGCTCGAGCAGATCGAACAGCGCACTCATGCTTCGAGCGCCACGGGTGAGGATGAAATGGCCGACTTCGTCGGTCAGGTGCAGGCCGCGGCGCGAGGCCCGCAACTGCAAGGCGCGCAGCTTGTCTTCGTCGGACAGGCCGCGCATCTGGAAGATCAACGCCAGGGTCAAGCGCGACTTGAGGTCGGGCAACTTGATCGGCAGCTCGCGCGGTGAGCTGGACGCTGCCAGCAACAGGCGCCGGCCACTGTCACGCAAGCGGTTGAACAAGTGGAACATGGCCTCTTCCCAATCGGCCTTGCCGGCGATCACGTGCAGATCGTCGATGCACACCAGTTCGTATTGCTCCAGGTAATCGAGCAACGTCACGCCACGGTCGAGCAATTGTGCCAGGGGGAGGTAGACAGCCGGTTCGCCCAATTGCTGGAAACGGTGGGTCGCGGCCTGGAGCAGGTGCGTACGACCAACACCCTGCTTGCCCCATAGATAGATGAGGCTCTCGGTCCAGCCGGCGTCGGCTTCGCAAAGCCGTTCGACGTAACCCAATGCCGCGGCATTGGCGCCCGGATAGTAGTTGATGAAGGTGGCGTCATCGCGCAGACGCACACCCAGGGGCAACTGGATCGGTTTCATGCTGGCTGGCGGTCGCGAGGACCACAGGGGGCCTTTGGTGAACAGTGTGCAAAGTCTATACCCGCAACGCGGACGGCACAATCTGTGAGGGTAATAGGGCAAGTAAAATCAATGGGTTGCATGACATTTTGGCCTTGCCGGCACGGTTGCATGACAAGGGCTTCGCCCTTGATCGCGCGGCAAGCCCGCGCCTATAAGGGCCGCGACGCGGCCCCTGCCCTGCTAAAGCTTCGGGTCGATATCCCCGGCGTACATGTCCGACTCCTTGTAAAGGTCATGCACATGCCGCAGCAATACCATGATCACCGCCGCCACCGGCAAGGCCAGCAGCACGCCGGTGAAGCCGAACAGCTCGCCACCGGCCAGGATCGCGAAGATCACCGCAACCGGGTGCAGGCCGATACGGTCGCCTACCAACAGCGGCGTCAGCACCATGCCTTCGAGCGCCTGACCGACCATGAACACTGCGACGATGCCGAGCATCGCGTAGGGGTCGCCGCCGAACTGGAACAGGCCCGCGACCAATGCCGCGCCGATACCGATGATGAACCCCATGTACGGCACGATGGCCGCAAGCCCGGCCAACAGGCCGATCAGTAACCCCAGCTCCAGGCCCACCAGCATCAGGCCGCCGGCGTAGATCAAGCCAAGCGCCAGCATCACCAGCAGCTGGCCGCGAACGAACGCCCCCAGCACCTCATGGCACTCCCCCGCCAGGCCCATGACCTGCGCTTCGCGCTGGCGAGGCAGCAGGCTGCGCAGCTTGGCCATCATCACGTCCCAATCGCGCAGCAAGTAGAACCCCACCACCGGGATCAGCACCAGGTTGGCCAGCCAGGCGAGCAAGGCCAGCCCCGACGCCGTGGCCTGGGACACCACCACGCCGACAATATCGGTGGTCTGGCCCATGTGCGCACCAATGGCGGCCTTGATCTTGTCGAATCTCCAGAAGCCATCGGCCAGGCCCAGCCGGCCCTGCACCCAAGGCAGGGCCACATGCTGCAGCCAGTCGAGCATCTGCGGTGCCAGTTCGTACAAGCGCACCAACTGCTTGGCCAACATCGGCACCAACACCAGCAGCAAGGCAAGGAACAGCAGGGCGAACAGACTGAACACCACCACCACGCCCCAGGTCCGAGACAGCCCCAGGCGCTCCAGGCGATCGACCAGCGGGTCGGCCAGGTAGGCGAGCAGGATGCCGACCAGGAACGGCGACAGGATGTTATGCAGGCAATAGAGGAGCACGGCGACCAGCAACGCCACACCCAGCCACGCCCAACGGCGCATATCGATCATGCGTTGCACTCCCTACCAGCGAAAGCGCAGGCCGTCGAACGGCTTGGGCGCAGCCGGCTGGGGCGTGCCCGGTGGCTGCGGCGCCGCAACGGCATCGGGCAGCGGCGCAGGCGCCTGCTCGGGCGGCAGCTCCTGGAGCTTGGCCAGACCCAACTGGGCGCGCAGTTGTTCGCGGTTGCCGGTGACGCTGTAGGTCAGGGTGTCGCCTTCGGCCTGGCGCAGGCGTGGGCCGTAAGGCTCGAGCACGCGGCCGAGCTCGGCATAGCGCTGCAGGTTCATGCTCTGCACCTGGATCTGCAACTGGCTGCTGGCCCCCGGGCGGGTGACGTAGCGGGGGGCCAGCCGACTGCTGACCGCCAGCATCACCGCATCGGCCAAGGCTGCCTGGTCGGCGGCCTCGACGCTCCCCTGCTCGCGCTGGTCGCCCAGCCACAGCTGCCATTTACCCCGCCACTTGCCGTCCGCTTCCTGGGCATGCACCGCCAGCATGGCATCGGCATTGTAGCGTTCGGACGCTTCGCGCAAGGGCGCCGGGTCGTTGCCCTCCAGTTGCTTGGCGTCAGCCACCAATTGTTCCTGCAGGTCGCCCAGCGGCAAGCGCAGCGGCAGGCCGCGATGCTGGGCGGCACGGCGCAACGGCCCGGCGGCCGACTGCCCGTCCCCCACCAGGTTGCTGCCCTCGACGCTGTCGTTCAGCCACCAGCCGAGGATCGATGGCCGGTTGCTGCCCCACAGGGCCAGCCCGGCCTGGCGTAGGGCGCGCTCGGTACTGCCAGGGTCGAACTCCACCACCAGGGTTTCGGGCGGGCCCGCCTCGGTGCCGACCTGGTTGATGATTTGCTGTGGATCTTTGTGCAACGCCGCAAGGCCTGGGCTCTGGGCCGCCTTGGGGTCGCCGGTCAGACGCAGTACCAGGGTGTCCAGGGCTCTGCCGGTGGCCTGGGCGCGGGCTTCGCTGCCCTGCCCGTCGATAGGCTCACGGACTTGGTAGAGCCCGGAGACGGTTTCGGCCTGTGCAACGGCACTGCCCACGACCAGGCAAGCGACCGCCAGGTGATTGAGAAAACGCATGGAGGATTCCTGTCCAGATGACCAAGGGGCGCCGGGCCCCGACCTGCCGTTGTGACCCCGGCACGGCGCAAAACGCTCCGCCGTGCCAGCCGATTCGTCCCACCGCCATTCCTATTACCTTATACAGGCACCGCCCCGGCAACCAGTCGCAGCCTGTGAAAGGATGTTTTTTGCCAGATTCACGCCCTGCCCGTCGGCCTGAGGATGGCCGCTGCCCGGCAACCCTGATAAAATCGCGCGCCTTCGCAGACCAGTGACGTACAGGCAGCCGCCGCCCTTCGAGCCGGCCTTGGCCGTCGCGGTCGTTTTCCCGAATCCCTCCCTCCTAAAGGCCTGGATCAATGAGCAAGCAACCCTCCCTGAGCTACAAGGACGCCGGTGTAGACATCGACGCCGGCGAAGCACTGGTCGAACGCATCAAGGGCGTGGCCAAGCGCACCGCACGCCCTGAAGTCATGGGTGGCCTGGGCGGCTTCGGCGCCCTCTGCGAGATCCCGGCCGGCTACAAGCAGCCGGTTCTGGTCTCCGGCACCGATGGCGTGGGCACCAAGCTGCGCCTGGCGCTGAACCTGAACAAGCACGACAGCATCGGCCAGGACCTGGTCGCCATGTGCGTCAACGACCTAGTGGTCTGCGGTGCCGAGCCGCTGTTCTTCCTCGACTACTATGCCACCGGCAAGCTCAACGTCGATGTAGCCGCCACCGTGGTCACCGGAATCGGCGCCGGCTGCGAGCTGGCCGGCTGCTCCCTGGTCGGTGGTGAAACCGCCGAAATGCCAGGCATGTACGAGGGCGAAGACTACGATCTGGCCGGCTTCTGCGTCGGCGTAGTGGAAAAGGCCGAGATCATCGACGGCTCCAAGGTCGCCACCGGCGATGCCTTGATTGCCCTGCCGTCCTCCGGCCCGCACTCCAACGGTTACTCGCTGATCCGCAAGATCCTCGAAGTATCCGGCACCGACATCGAGAACACCCAGCTCGACGGCAAGCCACTGGCCGACCTGCTGATGGCGCCGACCCGTATCTATGTCAAGCCGCTGCTCAAACTGATCAAGGACACCGGTGCGGTCAAGGCCATGGCCCACATCACCGGCGGCGGCCTGCTGGACAACATCCCACGCGTGCTGCCGGCCAATGCCCAGGCCGTGATCGACGTGGCCAGCTGGCAGCGTCCGGCGGTGTTCGACTTCCTGCAGGAAAAAGGCAACGTCGACGAGCACGAGATGCATCGCGTCCTGAACTGCGGCGTCGGCATGGTCATCTGCGTGGCGCAAGACAAGGTCGACACTGCCCTGCGCGTGCTGCGTGACGCTGGAGAGCAGCCATGGGTCATCGGCCAGATCGCCGAGGCGCCGGCCGGTGCCGCCCAGGTCGAGCTGCAGAACCTCAAGGCGCACTGATGCCAAGCAAGACCTGTAATGTCGTGGTACTGCTGTCGGGTTCCGGCAGCAACCTGCAAGCACTGATCGACGCCAACCGTGGCGACGCTAGCCCCGTACGCATTCGCGGCGTGATTTCCAATCGCGCCGACGCCTACGGCCTGCAACGCGCCCAGGCGGCCGGCATCGAAACCGCTGTGCTCGCGCACGGCGACTTCGAGGGCCGCGAAGCCTTCGATACTGCGCTGATGGCGCTGATCGACGGCTTCGAGCCGGACCTGGTGGTGCTCGCCGGCTTCATGCGCATCCTGAGCGGCGGGTTCGTCCGCCACTACCAGGGCCGTCTGCTCAACATCCACCCGTCGCTGCTGCCCAAGTACAAAGGGCTGCACACCCACCAGCGGGCACTGGAAGCGGGCGACGCGGAGCATGGTTGCAGCGTACACTTCGTCACCGAGGAACTCGATGGCGGCCCCTTGGTCGTACAGGCAGTGGTACCGGTTGAGCCAGGCGATACACCCGACAGCCTGGCCCAGCGTGTTCATCGCCAGGAACACCAGATCTACCCGCTGGCGGTGCGCTGGTTCGCCGAAGGACGCTTGCGTCTGGGCGAACAGGGTGCATTACTGGATGGCCAGCCCTTGGCGGCCAGCGGTCATTTGATTCGACCCTAGGAGAATTTATGCGTCGCGCCCTGCTCTTGGCTCTCGCTGTACTCGCCCTGCCGCTCCAGGCAGCTGATCTGAAGCCTTTCTCGGCCAGCTACACCGCCGACTGGAAGCAGCTGCCCATGAGTGGCACCGCCGAGCGCAGCCTGGTGAAGAATGCCAACGGTACCTGGGACCTTAATTTCAAGGCTTCCATGATGATCGCCAGCCTGACCGAACAAAGCACCCTGCGCCTGGACAACGACACCCTGCTGCCGCAGAAGTACCACTTCGAACGTGGCGGCCTGGGCAAGGCGAAGAAGGTCGACCTGACCTTCGACTGGAACAGCAAGAAAGTCACCGGCTCCGACCGTGGCGATGCCGTCAGCCTGCCGCTCAACCGTGGTGTGCTGGACAAATCCTCTTATCAGCTGGCCCTGCAGCATGATGTGGCCGCCGGCAAGAAGAGCATGACCTACCAGGTGGTCGATGGTGACGAGATCGACACCTATGACTTCCGCGTGCTCGGCACCGAGAAAGTCACCACCAAGACCGGCCAGGTCGATGCCGTGAAGGTCGAGCGCGTGCGCGATCCGAGCCAGAGCAAGCGCATCACCGAGCTGTGGTTCGCCAAGGACTGGGACTACCTGCTGGTGCAACTGCGCCAGGTCGAGACCGATGGCAAGGAATATGTGATCGTGCTGCAGGACGGTACGGTCGATGGCAAATCGGTGAAGGGCAACTGACCACCATTGCCTGCAATACCCGAGAGCCCCGCTTGATGCGGGGCTTCTTTTTGCCTGGGATTTGTCGCTGCCTGGGCCGGCCCTATCGCGGGACAAGCCCGCTCCCACAGATTTTGCCGCTGTAGGCCTATGGGCTTGTTCCGCGAGTAGGCAGCCCAGGATGAAACTTGTTTCATCGTCGTTTTAATTTACTTAGCCTGCTAACAAACTCTATAAAAGAGACCTGCGACACGTTGCCGCAGCCAATCGAAAGTGGAGTTTACCGATGACAGTCCAAGTAACCGAACGCGACGAATCGAAAATGTCCCACGAAAGCCAGGCCCATGGCCTGCGGATCTGGGACGTGCACCAGCAAGGCGAACTGGTGGGCATGTTCCACTCCGAACAGGAGGCCCAGCAATATCGCAGCGAGCTGGAATGCCTGGAGAACCAGCGCACTACGCAGTGACCTCAGAGCATAGAGGGGCCGCTTCGCGGCCCTTTCGCGGCACAAGGCCGCTCCTACAAGGACCGTGCGAGTCCTGTAGGAGCGGGCCAATTACCACATGAGGTCGTCTGGAATCTTGTAGGCGGCGTACGGATCGTCCTCGTCCGCTTCCTCGACATGGGTGTTGAGCAGCAGGATACGATGCGGGTCACGTTCCTGGATCTTCACTGCGGCTTCGCGCGGGATCACCTCGTAACCGCCGCCGAAGGAGACGATCGCCAGAGCACCATTGCTGAGCTTGGTGCGCATCAGGGCATTGACGGCGATGCGCTTGACCTTCTTGTCATCGACGAAGTTGTAGTAGTCCTCGGTGTTGAGCTTGGGCAGCCGGGTTGCCTCGATCAACTGCTTGATCTGCGCGGCACGGGCCTTCTGCTCGGCCTTTTCCTGCAGTTGGCGGTTCAGCTCCTGGTCTTTCCTGGCCTTCTCGGCCATGGCTTCCTTGGCCTGGCGCTGCTGGGTGTCGTCGACTTCGACCTGCCCTTTGTGCTCCAGACGTTTCTGTTTCTTCTCGGCTTTGTTGACCTGCTTGACCTGTTTCTGGTTGACCAGACCGGCCTTGAGCAATTGGTCGCGAAGGGAAAGGCTCATGTATTCACTCACTTATGCAACAGCTCAGCCGCAGCTGGGCAGGTTCTTTTCCTGACGCTTGGCTTCGCCCCACAGGGCGTCCAGCTCATCAAGAGTACAATCTTCGATCGGGCGGCCACTGTCGCGCAATGCCTGTTCGATGAAGCGGAAACGTCGCTCGAACTTGCGGTTGGCCCGGCGCAGGGCATTTTCCGGGTCGTGCTTGAGGTGCCGGGCGAGGTTGACGGTGGCGAACAGCAGGTCGCCGATTTCATCCTCGAGGGCATCGTCATCGCCGTCGGCCATGGCCTGCAGCACTTCATCCAGTTCTTCACGGACCTTGTCCAGCACTGGCAAGGCGTCAGGCCAGTCGAAGCCGACGGTGGCCGCGCGTTTTTGCAGCTTGGCCGCGCGCGACAGGGCCGGCAACGCCGCCGGCACGTCATCGAGCAGCGACAACTGCTCGGGCTCGCTCTTCTCGGCACGCTCCTGGGCCTTGATCTCTTCCCAGCGCGACTTGACCTGGGCCTCGCTCAGGCTGGGCGTATCCAGTGGCGCGTACAGGTCCCCGGTGGGGAAGACATGTGGATGCCGGCGGACCAGCTTGCGGGTGATGCTATCGACCACGCCATCGAAGGCGAAGCGGCCTTCTTCCCGGGCCAGCTGGCTGTAGTAGACCACCTGGAACAGCAGGTCGCCCAACTCGCCTTGGAGGTGTTCGAAGTCGCCACGCTCGATGGTGTCGGCGACTTCGTAGGCCTCTTCGAGGGTGTGCGGGACGATGCTCGCGTAGTTCTGCTTCAGGTCCCAGGGGCAGCCGTGTTGCGGATCGCGCAGACGGGCCATGAGGTGCAGCAGGTCGTCGAGGGTGTAGGACATCGGGTTCTCTCATACGGCGCAGGCTTCGCCTGCGATCGCGGGGCAAGCCCGCTCCTACAGGTACAGCGCACCCCTGTGGGAGCGGGCTTGCCCCGCGATGGGCCGCAAAGCGGCCCCGGGGTCTCAAGGGGTACGGTTACGCCGCGTCTCGATGATGTTCGGCAACTGCGAGATCCGGCCCAGCAGGCGCCCGAGGGCATCCAGACCGGGGATCTCGATGGTCAGCGACATCAAGGCGGTGTTGTCTTCCTTGTTCGAGCGGGTATTGACCGCCAGCACGTTGATCTTCTCGTTGAGCAGTACCTGCGACACGTCGCGCAGCAGCCCCGGGCGGTCGTAGGCACGGATGATGATGTCGACGGGATAGGTCTGCACCGGGATCGGCCCCCAGCTGACCTGGATCATCCGCTCCGGCTCCTTGCCGGCCAGCTGCAGCACCGAGGCGCAGTCCTGGCGGTGGATGCTCACGCCACGGCCCTGGGTGATATAGCCGACGATGGCGTCGCCCGGCAGCGGCTGGCAGCAGCCGGCCATCTGCGTGAGCAGGTTGCCGACGCCCTGGATCTGGATGTCGCCACGCTTGCCGGAACGGGTGCCGCTGGCCTTGCGCGGGATCAGTTCGATCTGCTCGTTGCGCTCGGGCTCGAGCAGCTGCTGGGCGGCATTGACCATGTGGGCCAGGCGCAGGTCGCCAGCGCCCAGGGCGGCGAACATGTCCTCGGCGGTCTTGACGTTGGCCTTCTCGGCCAGGCGCTCGAAGTCGACCTGAGGCAGGCCCAGGCGGCTCAGCTCACGCTCGAGCAAGGTCTTGCCGGCGGCGACGTTCTGGTCGCGGGCCTGCAGCTTGAACCAATGGACGATCTTGGCCCGGGCCCGGGATGTAGTGACATAACCCAGGTTGGAGTTCAGCCAGTCACGACTCGGGCTGCCGTGCTTGCTGGTGATGATTTCCACCTGCTCGCCGGTCTGCAGGCTGTAGTTCAGCGGCACGATGCGGCCGTTGATCTTGGCGCCCCGGCAGTTGTGGCCGATCTCGGTGTGCACGCGGTAGGCAAAGTCCAGCGGCGTGGCGCCCTTGGGCAGGTCGATGGCATGGCCGTCCGGGGTGAACACATAGACCCGGTCCGGCTCGATATCGACCCGCAGTTGCTCGGCCAGGCCGCCGATGTCGCCCAGTTCCTCGTGCCACTCGAGTACCTGGCGCAGCCAGGAGATCTTCTCTTCGTAGTGGTTGGAGCTGGACTTGACGTCGGTGCCCTTGTAGCGCCAGTGGGCGCAGACGCCCAGCTCGGCTTCCTCGTGCATGGCGTGGGTGCGGATCTGCACCTCGAGCACCTTGCCCTCCGGGCCGATCACCGCGGTGTGCAACGAGCGGTAGCCGTTTTCCTTGGGGTTGGCGATGTAGTCGTCGAACTCCTTGGGGATGTGCCGCCAGAGGGTATGGACGATACCGAGCGCGGTGTAGCAGTCGCGGATCTCCGGTACCAGTACGCGCACCGCACGCACGTCGTAGATCTGGCTGAACTCCAGGCCCTTGCGCTGCATTTTGCGCCAGATGGAATAGATGTGCTTCGCCCGGCCGCTGATGTCGGCGTTGACGCCCGTGGCCAGCAGCTCGTTCTGCAGTTGGTTCATCACGTCGGTGATGAAGCGCTCGCGGTCGAGGCGACGCTCGTGCAAGAGCTTGGCGATCTGCTTGTACTGATCGGGTTCGAGGTAGCGGAAGGACAAGTCCTCCAGCTCCCACTTGATGTGACCGATGCCCAGACGGTGGGCGAGCGGTGCATAGATGTCGAACACTTCGCGCGCCACGCGCAGGCGTTTTTCGTCATCGGCGGCCTTGACCGCACGGATGGCGCAGGTACGTTCGGCCAGCTTGATCAGGGCGACGCGCACGTCGTCGACCATGGCCACCAACATCTTGCGCAGGTTCTCCACCTGGGCCTGGGAGCCAAGCACCAATGACTGGCGCGGGCTGAGGCTGGCGCTGATGGCCGCCATGCGCAGCACACCGTCGATCAGCTTGGAGACCACCGGGCCGAACCGCTGGCCGACCTCGGCCAGGGTCACTTTGCCTTCGCGCACCGAGCGATAGATCACGGCCGCCACGAGGGAGTCCTGGTCGAGCTTGAGGTCCGCGAGGATTTCAGCGATCTCCAGGCCCGCCTGGAAGCTGGACGTGCCATCGGCCCAGGAATGCTTGGCCGGGTTGCCCTTCTTCTCGACTTCCTGGGCAAAATCGCAGGCCTCCTTGAGCGCCTTGCGGTCCAGCGCCGAGTCGACGCTCACCACATGATCCAGCCATGCTTCGAGATTGATACTGCCGTCGGTATTGACCGGCTGGTGCACTCTCACCTGTACCATCTTTCTTTTACCTTTCCATACAGCGCACCCCACGGATGCGCTGGCAATCACCGTACGACGCCCATTCCCTGGACACCGCACCAAGGGGCCAGCCTGGCTAGCCCGCTTCGAATAACGCCATGGCCTCGACATGTGCCGTCTGAGGAAACATGTCGAGAATCCCGGCCCTTGTTAACCGGTACCCCTGCCCTACCAGCACCTGGGCGTCTCGCGCCAGCGTGGCCGGGTTGCAGGACACATAGACCAACCGCTTGGCCTTGAGGCGTGCGATGTTTTGCACCACCTCGAAAGCACCGTCGCGCGGTGGATCCAAGAGTACCGCAGAAAAGCCCTCGGCGGCCCATCCGGCGCCATCCAAAGGCTGCGATAAATCGGCCTGAAAAAAGCGTGCATTATGCACTTTGTTGTCCCCGGCGTTGGCCGCCGCCCGCTCGACCATGGCCTGGACACCTTCCACCGCCACCACTTCACGGGCCTGCCGGGCCAACGGCAGGGCGAAGTTGCCCAGGCCGCAGAACAGGTCCAGCACCCGCTCCTCAGGTTGCGGCGCGAGCCAGGCCAGGGCCTGCTCGATCATCGCCGTGTTGACCTGGGCGTTGACCTGCACGAAGTCCCCTGGCCGCCAGGCAAGCTCCAGCCCCCAAGGCTCGAGGACAAAGCCCAGCGCCTGGCCTGCCCGTACCGGCGCCGGCTCGCCTTCGCCCTGCAGCCACAGCTGGGCGCCGACGGCTTCGCAGAAGGCCTCCAGACGCGCCAGGTCGTCTGCCGGCAGCGACGCGACATGACGCACCAGCACCGCCTCGGCCGTACCGCTGAACAACTCGACATGCCCCAGCGCTTGGGGTTTGCCCAAGCTGCGCAACACGTCCGGCAACTGGCGAAAAATCGTTTGCAAGGGCTGTACCAGAACCAGGCACTCATCGATGGCGACGATGTCCTGGCTGGCCTCGGCGCGAAAACCTACGTCCAGCCGGCGTGCCTTGGGGTCCCACCGCACCGCCACCCGCGCGCGTCGCCGATAGCCGAACTCAGGGCCCACCAACGGTGCGGCCCACTGCTCAGGCTGTATCCCCGCCACGCGCTGCAGCTGCTCGGCCAACAGGCGCTGCTTGAGCGCCAACTGCTCCTCATGGGGCTGGTGCTGAAGGTTGCAACCACCGCAGCGGGCGTAATACCGGCAAGGGGCTTCGCGCCGTTCAGGGCTGGCCTGCAGCACCCGCTCCAGGCGTGCCTCGACCACCTTGCCGCGCGCACCGAGCACCCGGGCTTCGACAGCCTCCCCTGCCAGGGCACCGCTGACGAACCAGGTACGCCCTTCCAGGAAAGCGATGCCTCGGCCGTCACCGGCCAGACGTTCGATGTCCAGGCGTTGTTTCTTGCCGACCGGCACCTGGGGCGCACGGTTGCCGCCGGCCGGTTGGAACCGCAGGCCGCCGCTGCTTTTCTTTCTGGACATCAGGTTGCGTCAAACAGGCCGGTGGACAGGTAGCGGTCGCCACGGTCGCAGATGATCGCCACCATGACCGCATTCTCGACCTCGCGGGACAGGCGCAGCATGGCTGCTACCGCACCACCGGAAGACACACCACAGAAAATGCCTTCTTCACGGGCCAGACGGCGGGTGGTCTGCTCGGCTTCTTCCTGGGACATATCGACCACGCGGTCGACACGGCTGGCGTCGAAGATCTTCGGCAGGTACTCCTCGGGCCAGCGACGGATGCCAGGGATGGCCGAGCCTTCCATCGGCTGCAGGCCGACGATCTGCACCGCCGGGTTCTGCTCCTTGAGGTACTGCGAGCAGCCCATGATGGTGCCGGTGGTGCCCATGGAGCTGATGAAGTGGGTGATGCTGCCCTGGGTCTGCTGCCAGATCTCCGGGCCTGTGCTGGTGTAGTGGGCGACCGGGTTGTCGCCGTTGGCAAACTGGTCGAGCACCAAGCCGCGGCCTTCGGCCTGCAGTTTGTCGGCCAGGTCGCGCGCGCCCTCCATGCCCTCCTCTTTGCTGACCAGCAGCAGCTCGGCGCCATAGGCGGTCATCGCCGCCTTGCGCTCGGCAGTGGAGTTGTCGGGCATGATCAGGATCATCTTGTAGCCCTTGATCGCCGCTGCCATGGCCAGGGCGATGCCGGTGTTGCCGGAGGTGGCTTCGATCAGGGTGTCGCCCGGCTTGATCTGGCCGCGCAGTTCGGCACGGGTGATCATCGACAGGGCCGGGCGGTCCTTCACGGAACCTGCCGGATTGTTGCCTTCGAGCTTGAGCAGGAGGGTGTTGGTAGTCTCGCCTGCGATACGCTGCAGGCGAACCAGAGGCGTATTGCCGACGCAATCGGCGATGGTTGGGTACTGCAAGGTCATGGCGTAGTTCACAATCCGGACGGCAGGGGCGACTATCATACCGGCAAACGTTTCCTCGCCATATCACGCAATCTGCAGTCTCTATAGCTATAAGACATAAGGAAGCGGTGCCTGTGGGATCGAGCGCGGCCCGCGCGGCGCTCGGCCTCACAGGCGGCGGCCACCTCATGCCCTACGCAGCCGATCGCGCAAGCCCTACAGGGGGTGTGATGGCGGGCAGGCGCATGCACAGACGCAGCCCTTGCTTGCCGTTCTCTGCCCACAGGGTGCCACCCTGGCGCTGGATCGCGCTGCGGGCGATGCTCAGGCCCAGACCGAATCCACCGTCGCCCGGGCGGGAGCCGTCCAGGCGCGAGAACGGGGCGAAGATGCGCTCCAGGTCTTCTTCGGCCACCCCGCCCCCCTGGTCTTCCAGGACGATGCGCCAATACCCACCCTCACGCTGGCCTCCCAGGCGCACAAGCCCCTGTTCGGGGGAATGGCGGATCGCGTTGCGCAGCATGTTCTCCAGGGCCTGGGCCAAGTGGTTGAGGTTGCCTTGCACCCAGCATTCGGCCGGCAGTTCACAGCGCAAACGCGCCGGCGCCCAGCCGCTTTCATAGCAGGCATCCTCAGCGAGCATGTCCCACAGCGCCTGGAGCTGGATCGGCTCGAGGTTCATCGGCGCACGCTCGGCATCCTGCCAGGCCAGTTGCAGGGTGTTCTCCACCAGTTGCTGCATGCAGTCCACCTCACGGCCCACACGTTCGGCCAGGCGCTGCAGGTCGGTTTCGCCGTCACAGGCCACGCGCAGGCGGCTGAGCGGTGTACGCATCTCGTGGGACAGGTCACGCAACATCTGCTGCTGCATGGCCACGGTGCCCTGCAGGCGCTCGGCCATCTGGTCGAAGGCCCGGGCCAGTTCGCCCAGTTCGTCGTGTCGGCCGATGGTGCGCGAATCCAGGCGTGCCGAGAGCTGGTCGGCGCGCCAGGCATTGGCCTGCTCGCGCAACTGGTTCAGCGGTACGATCAGCATGCGGTACAGGCCCACGCATAGCAGCAGGGTGAACAAGCCCGGGATGATGCCGTTGGTCAGCACTTGCCAGAACAGACGGTAGCGGCCAGGGTTGAGGCGCTCCGGCAGCTCGATCACCAACATGCCCTGCTCCGGTGCGCCGGGGAACGGCAGGCGCAGCCAGGGTTGGGTGATGCTGCGCCGACTCATGGGCCAATCGACACCCCGCAGGTGCGTCAGTTGCTGAACCTCAGCAAGAGACAGGCTGGCGCTGCCCAACGGCCGGAGTTCGGCATCAAGCACGCCGACCCAGCCCGCCCCCTGCTCGCGCATCTGCGCCTGCCATCGGTCGACGCCGGCCTGCCCACCTTCGCGCCAGGCACGCTCGGCTTCGCCGGCCCAGGCCAGCAACTCCTCTCGGGCCGATGCGTCGAGGTAGGCATTGCGGGTTTCCATATGCCGGCCCCAGGTGTAGCTCAGGCCGATCATCAGCAGGCAGAAGCCCACCAGGAGGATGGACAGCTTCCAGAACAGCGAGTGACGGTCGAGCACCGTCAATCCGCCTCGCCGGCGCAGAGCATATAGCCCTTGCCCCAGACCGTCCGGATCTGCCGTTCGTGGTAGCCGATCACCTTGAGCTTGCGGCGGATCTGGCTGACATGCATGTCCAGGCTGCGGTCGTGACGCGAATAGCCTCGCTGCAGGACTTGCTGATAAAGGAACGGCTTGCTCAGTACTTCGTCTTGGCTGCGATTGAGGGTATCGAGCAGACGGTATTCGCTGGGTGTCAACCCAGCCCACAGACCATCGAGCCAGACGTCGCAGGCGGCATCGTCGAAGCGCAGCTGACCGTTGGCCACCTCGCGCGAAACCTGGTGACGCCGCTCGAGGGCGACGCGGCGCAGGATCGCCTCAATGCGAACACGCAGTTCGGCCATGCTGAAGGGCTTGGGCAGATAGTCATCGGCGCCGCGCTGGAAACCGGTGATGCGGTCGGCCTCGGCCCCCAGGGCCGACATCAGGATCACCGGGGTGGCGCTGTGCCTGCGCAATTGGGCCAGTGCATCCAGGCCATTGAGGCCGGGCAGCAGGATGTCCATCAGGACCACATCGAACACCTGGCGACCAGCGGCCTTCAGGCCCTCCAGGCCATTGCGGCACCAGGTCACCTGGAAGCCGTCACGCTGCAGCTCCTCGTTCAGGTAGGCGCCAAGTACGGGGTCGTCCTCGATGGCGAGAATAGAGGACTGGTTAACAGCTACGGGATTCATTGGCTTGTGACATTGATTCTCAGTTGCGCAATTATTGGCCATGCGGACACGCCAAGGCAACCGGGTTTCGACCGGTGACGGCTTTTGGCCACCCTCTGCGGGCTCGCATTCGCGTCGACTGCCCCCCTGGCTGCATAAAACGGATACAAATAAGTGCAACAGGCCGGCTGCCGGGGTAACGTTCTGCCTGGAGCCGTCCCTATGATGACGGCATACAGGCACATGACAGGAGACAGATGTGCTCGATCGCTTGGGAATCAGAAGCCGGGTCCTGCTGTTGGCCCTGCTGCCCGCCGGCCTGATGGCATTGGTGCTGGGGAGCTATTTCACCTGGCTGCAGCAGAACGAGCTGCGCACCCAGCTGTTCCAACGCGGCAAAATGCTTGCCGAACAGTTGGCCCCGCTGGCAGCGCCGGCCTTGGCCCACCCGGCCCAGGCCCAGCTCGAACGGATCGCCGCCCAGGCCCTGGAACAAACCGACGTGCGCGCCGTGGCATTTCTTGCCCCGGACCGCACGCGCCTGGCCCATGCCGGCCCCAGCATGCTCAACCTGGCGCCCACCGGCGGCACCGGCACACAGCTGCTGCAGCGTACCGGCAACGATGCCACCCGTTACCTGATGCCGGTGTTCGGCCATCACCGCGACCTGGCCACCGAGGCCGTGCCCGCCGAGGCCGAGCGCCTGCTGGGCTGGGTGGAAATCGAACTGTCCCACGACGGCACCTTGCTGCGCGGCTACCGCAGCCTGTTCACCAGCGTGCTGCTGATCCTCGGCTGCCTGGCACTGACCGCCCTGCTCGCCCTGCGCATGAGCCGCACCATCAACGACCCGATCAGCCGCATCAAGCACGCCGTCACCCAGCTGAAGGACGGCAACCTGGAGGAGCGCCTGCCGGCCATGGGCAGCCACGAGCTGGACGAGCTCGCCGCGGGCATCAACCGCATGGCCGAAACCTTGCACAATGCCCATGAAGAGCTGCAGCACAGCATCGATCAGGCTACCGAGGACGTGCGCCAGAACCTGGAGACCATCGAGATCCAGAACATCGAGCTGGACATGGCGCGCAAGGAGGCCCTGGAGGCCAGCCGCATCAAGTCCGAGTTCCTGGCCAACATGAGCCATGAGATCCGCACGCCGCTCAACGGTATCCTCGGCTTCACCCACCTGCTGCAACGCAGCGAGCTGACGCCGCGCCAGCTCGACTACCTGAACACCATCGAGAAATCCGCCGACAATCTGCTGGGGATCATCAACGAGATCCTAGACTTCTCCAAGATCGAGGCCGGCAAGCTGGTGCTCGACAGCATTCCCTTCAACCTGCGCGACCTGATCCAGGACACCCTGACCATTCTTGCCCCGGCCGCCCATGCCAAGCAGTTGGAGCTGCTCAGCCTGGTCTACCGCGACACGCCTTTGTCGCTGGTCGGCGACCCGCTGCGGCTCAAGCAGATCCTCACCAACCTGGTAAGCAACGCGATCAAGTTCACCCGCGAAGGCACCATCGTGGTACGGGCCATGCTCGAGGACGAGCAGGAAGACAACGTGCAGCTGCGCATCAGCGTGCAGGACACCGGCATCGGCCTGTCGCCCCAGGACGTGCGCACCCTGTTCCAAGCCTTCAGCCAGGCCGACAACTCGTTGTCGCGCCAGCCCGGCGGCACCGGCCTTGGGCTGGTGATCTCCAAGCGTTTGATCGAACAGATGGGCGGTGAGATCGGCGTCGACAGCACGCCAGGCGAAGGGTCGCAGTTCTGGATCAGCCTGAGCCTGCCCCGGGCCCATGACGATGCCGAGGAACAGCCCTTGCAGCCGCTGCTCGGGCGCCGCGCGGCCATCGTCGACGGCCACGAGCTGGCTCGCCAGGCGCTGGAACATCAACTGGAGGACTGTGGCCTGAGCGTCAGCCTGTTCGCGTCCTTCGACCAGTTGCTGCAAGGCGCCCAAGCCGCCGCCCAGGCGGGCCAGCCATTCGACTTCGCCGTGCTCGGGGCCAACCTGGGCAGCCTCTCGCCGGAGCAGCTCGGTCATTACCACCAGCAACTCGAGCGCCTCGACTGCCTGTGCGTGGTGCTGTGCCCGACCACCGAACACGCGCTGTACCATCCCTACCTGCCCAATGGCCATGGCCAGTTGCTGTCCAAGCCGGCCTGCACACGCAAGCTGCGCCGTCTGCTGCTGGAACTGGTGCAGCCGCGTCGGCCATTGGCCGAGCCACGCAGCAGCGGTAGCCAGCGGGCGCCGAAGATCCTGTGCGTGGACGACAACCCGGCCAACCTGTTGTTGGTGCAAACCTTGCTCGAAGGCCTGGGCGCCGAGGTGCTGGCGCTCGACAATGGCTTTGCGGCGGTGCAGGCCGTGCAGAACGAGCCCTTCGACCTGGTGCTGATGGACGTGCAGATGCCCGGCATGGACGGCCGCGCCTGCACCGAGCAGATCCGCCGCTGGGAAGCCAGCCAGAGCGGCAACCCGCTGCCCATCGTCGCCCTTACCGCCCATGCCATGGCCAACGAGAAGCGCGCCTTGCTGCACAGCGGCATGGACGACTACCTGACCAAGCCGATCAGTGAGCGCCAGCTGGCCCAGGTGGTGATGAAGTGGACCGGGCTGAGCCTGGCCCCGCAGCAACAGGAACGCGCACAGGAGCGCCTGCCCGACAGCACCGAGCTGAAAGTGCTCGACCCTGACGAAGGGCTGCGCCTGGCGGCGGGCAAGCCGGACCTGGCCGCCGATATGCTGGCCATGCTGCTGGCCTCGCTGGAGACCGACCGCGACTCGATCCGCAACGCCCGCGAGCGCGGCGACCGCACGGCCATGATAGAACAGGTGCACCGGCTCAACGGCGCCTCGCGCTATTGTGGCGTGCCGCAGCTGCGCGCTGCCTGCCAACGCAGCGAGACCCTGCTCAAGCAGGACAGCCCCCAGGCCTTGCAGGCCCTGGATGAGCTGGACCGGGCCATCACCCGCCTGGCGGCCCAGGCGCGGCTGAGCGCCTGAGCTCAGGACCCGATCGCAGGCAAGCCGGCTCCCACCTGTACAGCGGTACAACCCTTGTGGCTTGCTGGCGATCGGGCCAGCACTGGCGACACCTGTTCCCTCCGCGAAAGAGCGCCATAGATCAAGGTCCATGGGCTCGGACTGGCTACACTGGGCGCAACACGAAACCCAGAGGTGTCCCATGCGCGTCCTGTTGTTCAGCAGCCAGCACTACGACCAGGAAAGCTTCGACCAGGCTGCCGGAAACCATGGCCTGGAGCTACATTACCAGTCCGCCCGCCTGACCTTGGATACCGCGCCGCTGGCCAACGGCTTCGCGGTGGTCTGTGCCTTCATCAATGACGAGCTGGACGCGCCGGTGCTCGAACGCCTGGCCGCAGGCGGTACTCGCCTGATCGCCCTGCGCTCGGCCGGCTACAACCATGTCGACCTGGCCGCCGCTCGGCGCCTGGGGCTGGCGGTGGTGCGGGTGCCGGCCTATTCGCCCCACGCCGTGGCCGAACATGCCGTGGCCCTGATCCTGGCCCTCAACCGCCGCCTGCACCGGGCCTACAACCGCACCCGCGAAGGCGACTTCACCTTGCATGGGCTGACCGGCTTCGACCTGCATGGCAAAACCGTGGGGGTCATCGGCACTGGCCAGATCGGCGAAGCCTTCGCCCGCATCATGGCGGGGTTCGGCTGCCAGCTGCTCGCCTACGACCCCACGCCCAACCCGGCGCTGCTGGCCTTGGGAGCGCGTTACCTGCCGCTGCCCGAACTGCTGCGCCAAGCGCGGATCATCAGCCTGCACTGCCCGCTGACCGAGCAGACACGCCACCTGATCAACGCGCAAAGCCTTGCGCAACTGCAACCCGGCGCCATGCTGATCAACACCGGGCGCGGCGCGCTGGTCGACACCCCAGCCCTGGTCGACGCGCTCAAGAGCGGCCAGCTGGGCTATCTGGGCCTGGACGTCTATGAAGAGGAGGCCCAGCTGTTCTTCGAGGACCGTTCCGACCTGCCGCTGCAAGATGATGTGCTGGCCCGGCTGCTGACCTTCCCCAACGTGATCGTCACCGCGCACCAGGCGTTTCTTACCCGCGAAGCCCTGGATGCCATCGCCGCCACCACCCTGGACAATATCGTCCGCTGGGCGGCAGGCGATGCGCAGAATCTGGTCATGGGTTAGTGCTAGGATACGCGGCAATTCTGGAGGACCCATGGTCGAACACGATTTCCGCTACACCCTATTCAACCCGCAACACACGCTGATCGAATGCCGCGCCCTGGTGCCCGGCCGCTACCAGGTCACCGGCAACGGTGGCTCGATGCACAAGGACGATGTCCTGCTGGTGACCCTCAAGGGCAGCAAGGACCTGTCCATGCGCCTGACCGTGGAAAGCGTGCGCCACCTGATCAACCCTCGCGGCCAGTGGGTCGCCGTCGCCAGCGGCCCAGTGTTCAACGAGCTGGAGATTCTCAACTGGCAGGTCAAGTGCGACGCTTGCCAGGCCCAACTGGACTTCGAATTCGCCGTGGACGCCAAGCTCGGCAAGAAGGCGCGTCAACCGGCGGCCAGCGCCCGTATCGCCGAACTGGGCTGGAGCAGCCAGGGCGAACGGCACCTGTGTCCGGCTTGCCAGGGGAGCGCGCAGTGAAACATCTGTTGAGCACCGCGCTGGCTGCCACCGCACTGGTGGGTTGTGCCTCCGAACCTTCGCCCCTGCAGCAGGAGCGCGGCTATGTGCTGGAGTGGATCGGCGAACGTCCACTGATCGACTACAGCCACCTGACCCTGATTCTGGGCGAGGACGGCCGCGCCTATGGCAATGCCGGCTGCAACCATTGGTTCGCGCCCTATACCCTGGAAGGCGATCGCATCAGCTTCGGCAAGGTCGGCAAGACCCGCAAGCTGTGCGCACCGGCGCTGATGGACCAGGAAAAACGCTTCCTGCAGGCGCTGGAGACCGTGCAGCGCTGGGACGTCTCGCCGATCGAGCAGATCCGCTTCTGGCCGGCCGAGGGCAAGCCGCTGCGGTTCTGGCCTGAGGAAGGCTGAAATGATCGGGGGCGCTTCGCGCCCCTTTCGCGGCACAAGGCGCTCCTACACGCCTCGCGCCAGCTTGTAGGAGCGGCCTTGTGCCGCGATGGGCTGCAAAGCAGCCCCGGAATCGATCAGGCGCCGCCCTTGAGCGCCTTGATCTTGGCCTGCAGCCCTTCGAGGGTCTGCTCGCCCATCAACTGCTCGCGTACCTTGCCCTTGTCGTCGATGATGTAGGTCACCGGCAGCGCCTCGCTGCGCGGCAGCTCGTAGCGCTCGGCCGGGTCCTGGGCGAGCACGGTGAAGGCGATGCCGAGGGTATCGGCCGCCTGCTTGAGGTCCTGCCCCTGCAGCCCGTCGAAGTTGACCCCCACCACCTTGATGCCCTGGGCCTCCCACTGCTTGGCCGCCGCGTTGAGCTCGGGGATTTCCGTGCGGCACGGGCCGCACCACTCGGCCCAGTAGTTGAGCACCACCCAGTGCCCATCGATCTGCTCGGCCTTTACCGTATTGCCGTGCTGGTCCACGCCGTAATCCGCACCGCAACCGCCGAGCAACAGGCTCGCAGTGATGGCCAGTACAGCTGCCAAACGCCTTGCCATGGGTCAATCCTTCTAGAAGATTCAAGCAAACTACACAGTCGCTGCGGTTAGAATAGCCGCCACACCCAGCTGGATGCGACCCGTCATGACTGATCTGACCCTCTATCATAACCCGCGCTGCTCGAAATCCCGCGGCGCCCTGGAACTGCTCGAAGCACGCGGCCTGGCCCCGACCATCGTGCGCTACCTGGAGACCCCGCCGGACACCGCCACGCTCAAGGCCCTGCTCGGCAAGCTGGGCATCGCCCCGCGCCAGCTGCTGCGTACCGGTGAGGATGAATACAAGGCCCTGGACCTGGCCAACCCGGCACTGACCGACGCGCAGCTGATCGAGGCCATGGCCCAGCACCCGAAACTGATCGAACGGCCGATCCTGGTCGTCGGCGACAGGGCCGTGATCGGCCGCCCGCCTGAGAAAGTGCTGGAGATCCTGCCGTGAGCGAACCCTACGTCCTGGTTCTCTACTACAGCCGCCATGGCTCGACCAGCGAGATGGCCCGGCATATCGCCCGAGGTGTCGAGATGGCCGGCCTGGAGGCGCGCCTGCGTACCGTGCCGGCGATTTCCACCGAGTGCGAAGCCGTGGCGCCGGACATCCCGGCCAGCGGCGCGCTCTATGCCACCCTGGACGATCTGCGCCATTGCGCGGGCCTGGCCATGGGCAGCCCGACACGCTTCGGCAACATGGCCGCGCCGCTGAAGTACTTCCTAGACGGCACCAGCAGCCTGTGGCTGGGCGGCGAGCTGGTCGGCAAGCCGGCAGCGGTGTTCACCTCCACCGCGAGCCTGCACGGCGGCCAGGAAACCACCCTGCTGTCGATGATGCTGCCGCTGATGCACCACGGCATGCTGGTGCTGGGCCTGCCCTACAGCGAGTCGGCGTTGCTCGAAACCCGTGGCGGCGGCACGCCTTATGGCGCCAGCCATCATGCAGGTGCCGATGGCAAGCGTGAGCTCGACCCGCATGAGATCGCCTTGTGCCGCGCGCTCGGCCAACGCCTGGCGAACACCGCCAAAGCCTTGGAGGCCGCGCGTGGCTAAAAAGCCTAAGGTGTTGCCGCCACTGGAGTGGCTGGCTCCGCGTCTGCGCCTGACGCGAGCATCGAGCCTGGCCTTCTTCTTCGGCCTGATCGCCCTGTTGGTGGTGAACAACCTGTGGTTCGCCGACCTGCACGGGGCGCGGGTCGAGGTGATCCTGGCGATCGAACTGGTGCCGCTGCTCGTGTTGCTGCCAGGCATGCTGATGGGCGGCGCCCGGGCGCATGCCTGGACCTGCTTCGTGGTGAATCTCTATTTCATCAAAGGTGTACTGGCGGCGTTCGACCCGGCGCGAGCAGTGTTCGGCTGGATCGAGGTGCTGGTGAGCCTGGGGCTGTTCGTCAGTGCGCTGCTGTATGTGCGCTGGAAGTTCCAGCATGAGCGACGGCTGGCCGGCGAAGGGCTTTGAGCGCTAGGGTTGCCGCGCAGCCCAATCGCGGGACAAGCCCGCTCCCACAGGGGATCTGCGTGACCTCAACGCTGTGGGGCTCAATGGTTGACGGTATGCGCCAGCATCACCGACAGCTGGCACAGCGGTCGCCCGCTTTCTGCATGCCATTGGTTGAAGGCCTGCTGCACCAATGCCAGGTCGCGTTGGCTGGTGGGCTGCTTGTCGATCACCCCCTGGGCGATCAAGGCCGCGCTCATGTCATCGGTGGGGATGAAGGTGTCCTTGCCAACCATGCGCAGGAAGCGCGGTGCCGACAGCCCACCTAGCTGGTTGCCGTGCTTGGCCAGGTACTTCCACAAGCCGACGATGTCGGTCACCGGCCAGTCGGCGATGAATGCGCCGAAACTGCCGTGCACCTTCTCGATGTCGAGGATCATCTGCGCATTGCGCGGCACGCTCTTGAGCTTGCCCAAGTGGCGAATGATCCGTTCGTCCTGCATCAGCCGCTCCAGGTGTTCGGCGCCCATCAGCACCACTTTCTGCGGCTCGAAGCCGAAGAACACCTGCTCGAACGCGGGCCACTTGGCATCCACCAGGCTGTGCTTGAGCCCGGCGCGGAATACGCGCAGGGCCAGCGTCGACAGGTAGCGGTCATCGCCGATGTCGCGCAGTTGCGCAGGGGTACGCGGCTGCGGCAGGAAGGCTTCGAGGGCCTGGGCCGAGCCGAAGCGGTTCAGGCAGTATTCATGCAGCCACTGGTAGTCACGCATGGGTCAGATATTCAGCACGTCGAGAAAACGCGGGGTGGCGCTCTCGTCGATCTTCAGGCTGGTGAAATCGAACAGGTTGCGGTCGGCCAGTTGCGACGGCGCCACATTCTGCAGGGCCCGGAAGATGTTCTCGGTGCGGCCCGGGTGCTTGCGCTCCCATTCCAGCAGCATTTCCTTGACCACCTGGCGCTGCAGGTTCTCCTGGGAGCCGCACAGGTTGCACGGGATGATCGGGAATTCCTTCATGTCCGAGTAGGCCTGGATGTCCTTCTCGCTGCAGTAGGCCAGCGGGCGGATGACCACGTTGCGGCCGTCGTCGGCGCGCAGCTTCGGCGGCATGCCCTTGAGCGAGCCGTTGAAGAACATGTTGAGGAAGAAGGTCTCGACGATGTCGTCGCGATGGTGCCCCAGGGCCATCTTGGTGGCGCCGATTTCGTCGGCGAAGGTATAGAGCGTGCCACGGCGCAGGCGCGAGCACAGCGAGCAGGTGGTCTTGCCTTCGGGGATCAGTTCCTTGACCACCGAGTAGGTGTCCTTTTCGACGATGTGGTACTCGATGCCCAGGGTCTTGAGGTAGGCCGGCAGCACATGCTCGGGGAAGCCTGGCTGCTTCTGGTCCATGTTCACCGCGACGATCTCGAACTTGATCGGCGCCACCTTCTGCAGGTGCAACAGAACGTCGAGCATGGTGTAGCTGTCCTTGCCGCCGGACAGGCAGACCATGACCTTGTCGCCATCCTCGATCATGTTGTAGTCGGTGATGGCTTCGCCGGCGAGACGACGCAGGCGTTTTTGCAGTTTGTTCTGGTTGACCGAGAGGGTGCCCATAGCGCTTGGATCCGCGAGGTGTGACAAAAGCGGGCTATTTTACGCACAAACCGAGCACAGGCGTAGGCCATTCCGATAAAGAATCAAGGGCGCGCCTGACAGCGCAATTTGCTCTAAAAAGCCGGTTTTTTGCCGGCAACGGCTTCCTATACTCCCTGATAAGGCCACACGACCGCTTGCATCGGTGTCCAGGCCTCGGGCCGCAAGCGCTCCATTTGGGGGGCGTTTGACAACGACGATAGGAGTGACCGGCATGATCCATCACGTTCTGGGGCTGTTTACCCACCCTGACCAGGAGTGGAAGGAGATCCGTGGCGAGGACGAAAGCATCAGCCACATGTACCTGACCCATACGCTGATACTGGCAGCGATCCCTGCCGTGTCGGCCTTCATCGGCACCACCCAGGTCGGCTGGGTCATCGGCGATCGACCGGCGGTGATGCTGACCATGGAAAGCGCGCTATGGATGAGCATCATGTCCTACCTGGCGATGCTCGCCGGCGTCGCAGTGATGGGCGCCTTCATCCACTGGATGGCCCGTACCTACGATGCCACGCCGTCCATGGCGCAGTGCGTGGCCTTTGCCACCTATACCGCCACCCCGCTGTTCATCGGCGGCCTGGCGGCGCTCTACCCGCACCTCTGGCTGGGCATGCTGGTGGGCACGGCGGCCATTTGCTACACGGTCTACCTGCTCTACGTCGGCCTGCCAACCTTCATGAACATCCCCACCGACGAAGGCTTCCTGTTCTCCAGTTCCGTACTGGCGGTGGGCCTGGTGGTGTTGGTGGCGATCATGGCCGCCACGGTGATCATCTGGGGGCTGGGTGTGGGGCCTGTCTATACCAATTAGAGACATTGCGACACAGGAGCATGACCAGGGGCCGCCATCGAGGCGGCCTCTGGCTGTGCGCTGACCGGTGGCTCGGCAGGCATGGGGCGCTTGCGGCATAATGCCCCGGCCAGGAGAACCACCCCGCCATGCCCGAGCTGCTCAAACAACGCGTCGAAACCTGTTACCAGCAAGCCGAAGCCTTCTTCAAACGCCCCTTCCCCCGCCCGGAAGTCAGCTTCAAGCTGCGCGGCCAGAAGGCCGGCGTCGCCCATCTGCACGAGAACCTGCTGCGCTTCAACCTGCAGCTGTATCGCGAGAACCAGGAAGACTTCCTGCGCCAGACCGTTGCCCATGAGGTCGCGCACCTGGTCGCGCACCAAGTGTTCGGCGACCGCATCCAGGCCCATGGCGAGGAATGGCAGTTGATCATGCGCGGGGTCTACGAGCTGCCGCCCAACCGGTGCCACAACTATGAAGTGCAGCGGCGGGTGGTGACACGCTATATCTACCGTTGCCCGTGCCCGGAAAGCGATTTCCCGTTCACGGCCCAGCGGCACAAGCTGGTGCGCCAGGGGCGGCGGTACCTGTGTCGGCGGTGCCGGGAGATATTGGTGTACAGCGGCGAGACGCGCGTCGAATGAACCACCTCTATCGCGGGACAAGCACAGCCAGACACAGACATGAAAAAGGCGACCCGAAGGTCGCCTTTTCAGTTCATGCCTGGATCAACGTGCCGGGCCTTCTGCCACGCCCAGGTCATCGAGCGGGCGGCTTTCGACCAGCGGTGCACCGCCAGAGGCCAGCTCGGTCTGCAACTGGTCGGTGTCCAGTTCGTTGACCCACTTGGCCACGACCACAGTGGCCACGGCGTTGCCGATCAGGTTGGTCAGGGCGCGGGCCTCGGACATGAAGCGGTCGATACCCAGGATCAGCGCCAGGCCTGCAACCGGCAGGTGGCCCACCGCCGACAAGGTAGCGGCCAGAACGATGAAGCCGGAACCAGTGACGCCCGCAGCGCCCTTGGAGGCGATCAGCAGCACCAGCAGCAGGGTGATCTGGTGGGTGATGTCCATGGTGGTGTCGGTCGCCTGGGCGATGAACACAGCAGCCATGGTCAGGTAGATCGAGGTGCCGTCCAGGTTGAACGAGTAGCCGGTCGGAATCACCAGGCCCACCACGGACTTCTTCGCACCCAGGCGTTCCATCTTGGCCAGCATGCGTGGCAGCGCCGACTCCGAGGAGGACGTGCCGAGCACGATCATCAGTTCTTCACGGATGTAGCGGATCAGCTTGAGTACGCTGAAGCCGTGGAAGCGGCAGATGCTGCCCAGTACCACCAGGATGAACAGCAGGCAGGTGACATAGAAGCAGATCATCAGGTAGCTCAGCTGCACCAGCGAGCCCACGCCGTACTGGCCGATGGTGAAGGCCATGGCGCCGAAGGCACCGATCGGGGCCAGCTTCATGATCATGTTGATGATGTTGAACATGACATGGGCGAAGCGGTCGATCAGGTCCAGTACCGGCTTGCCGTAGCTGCCCAGGCGGTGCAGGGCGAAGCCGAACAGCACGGAGAACATCAGCACCTGCAGGATGTCGCCGTTGGCGAAGGCGCCGACCACGGTGTTGGGGATGATGTTGAGCAGGAAGCCGACGGTGGTCTGCTGCGCGCCGGCGGCGGCATACGCGGCCACGCTGCTGGCGTTCAGGGTGCTGACGTCGACGTGCATGCCGGCGCCCGGCTGGACCACGTTGACCACCACCAGGCCGATGATCAGGGCGATGGTGGAGACGATTTCAAAATACAGGAGTGCGTAGCCGCCGGTCTTGCCGACCGACTTCATGCTCTGCATGCCAGCGATGCCGCTGACGACGGTACAGAAGATGATCGGGGCGATGACCATTTTGATCAGTTTGACGAATCCGTCACCCAGGGGTTTGAGGGCGACGCCGGTTTCCGGGTAATAGTGACCGAGCAGGATACCGATGGTGATGGCGACCAACACCTGGATATACAGCGATTTGTACAGCGGCTGACGTGTCGTCATGGCTCAATTTCCTCAAGTGTGCCAAGCCCACCCTTCCCAGGGTGTTGCGGCACCTAAAGCGCGAACCCTCCTGCACCTGGAGGGATTTGTCGTTGTGGTCGAGCTGCCTGGGCAGGCCGATGCCAGGTCAATAGCAAGGCCGATGCCAAAGTGCTCGCAATGGGTGCAGGGGCCGTGTTTCAGGGCTTTTTATGCCCAAGGATCGGGCAGTCGCGCAGGAGGACGCTGGCGGATTTCCGCCCGCTGGCGGGTTTGGAACGCGGGAGATGGCGGGAATCCGCCCGGCGGGTGTTGCCTTTATCGCGGGACAAGCCCGCTCCTGCAAGGGCACTGCCAACCCTATGGGAGCGGCGGTTCGGCTTGCACCGCGATGCAGGCGACACTCAGTCCAGATGGAAGACGATTCGGAAGGCCGCGCCGCCCAAGGGCGAATCGTCCAGGCTCAGCTCGGCGTCGTAGCTGTCGATGATGTCCTTGACCACCGCAAGGCCGATGCCCTGTCCCGGGTGCTGGCGGTCGAGCCGCTCGCCCCGCTGGAGAATGCGCTCACGCTGGCCAGCCGGCACACCGGGGCCGTCGTCCTCGACGCACAACGTCAGTTGCCCAGGTGCCTGCTGCAGGCTCACCCGCACCAGGCCGAGGCTCAGGCGGTAGGCGTTTTCCAGCAGGTTGCCGAACAATTCCAGCGCAGCCCCTTGCTCCATCGGCAGCCAGGCACGCTCGGGAATGTCCAGGGTGACCGCCACGCGCTTGTCGCGATAGACCTTGTCCAACGTGCTGCACAGGCTGTCGAGCACCGGCCGCAGTTGCACCCGGTGACGCACCAGGCCGCTCTTGCGCAGGCTGGCACGCTGCAGCTGGTAGTCGATCTGCTGGCTCATGCGCTCGATCTGGCTTTGCAGCACCCGCGCCTGCTCGCGCTCGCTGTTGCCCTGCCCGAGGCTCTCGCCGACCCCCTGCAACACCGCCAGCGGGGTTTTGAGGCTGTGCGCCAGGTCATCCAGCGAGTCGCGGTAGCGTTGGCGCTGCTCGCGCTCACTGCGCAGCAGGCGGTTGAGCGAGCCGGTCAGGCGCAACAGCTCCCGGGGGTGTTCGCGGCTCAGGCCATCACGCGCGCCGGCCTCTACTTCGTCCAACTCCACGCTCAGCTGGCGCAGCGAACGCAGGCCCCAGGTCAGGCCGGCCCAGAGCAGCAGCATCAGCACCAGCAGCGCGGCGCCAAAGCCCAGGTAGAGTTTTTCCTGCAGGCCATCGAGGGTCTGCTGGTAGTCGCGCACCGGTTGCAGGGCGACGATGCTGTAGGCCGCGCTCTTGCCGCCGAGCAGCTTGATCTCCACGTCATAGACGAAGTACTCCTCGCCATCGTCCTGGCGGATGCGGTCGAATTCGTTGCCGCGCCCGTCGTAGCGTGGGTGGTAGTTGATGTGTTGTTCGGAGGTCGCGCGCGAACGCCACACCAGGGTGCCGTCACGGTCGAAGATGTAGCCACGCAAGCCGGTATAGGGCAGGTTGTAGCGCTCGTCGGGCAGCAGCTCGGGCATCTGCAGTTGGCCATTCTCGATGCGCGCCGCAGAGATGAGGGTGGTGACATCCGAGGCCAGGCGCTGCTCGATCGACTCCTGCAAGGCCAGGCTGAAGGCCTTCTGCAAGGCCGGCAACAGGGCCAGCATGAACAGCAGGGCCAGCAGCGCCGCCGCCAGCATCAGGCGCAGGCGCAGCGAGCGGATCATCGGCAACGCTCGGTGAACAGGTAGCCCAGGCCGCGCACCGTATCGATGGGCTTGAAGCCCCGGTCGCCCTCGAGCTTGCGCCGCAGGCGGCCGACCAGTACTTCGATGACGTTGGGGTCACGTTCCTCGTCATCGGGGTAAAGCTGCTCCATCAGCCGGTCCTTGGCCACCACCTGCTGGTGATGACGCATGAGGTATTCGAGGATGCGGTATTCATAGGCGGTCAGGGCCAGCGGTTGCTCACCCAGCGTCGCCTGCTTGCGGTTGAGGTCCAGCACCAGCGGGCCGGCTGAGATCGTCGACTGGGTGAAGCCGCTGGAGCGCCGCAGCAAGGCGTTGAGGCGCGCCTCCAGCTCTTCGAACTGGAACGGCTTGACCACATAGTCGTCGGCGCCGGCGGCCAGGCCCTCGACCTTGTCCTGCCAGTTGCCGCGCGCGGTGAGGATCAGGATCGGGAAGCGCTTGCCCTGGCTGCGCAGCTGGCGGATCAGGTCCAACCCGCTCATGCCCGGCAGGCCCAGGTCGACTACGGCCAGGTCGTGGTTGTATTGCTCGGCCTGGTACAGCGCTTCCTCGGCATTGGCCACCGCCTCGACCACGTGCCCGCTTTCGCCCAGGCGCGTGTACAGGTGGTGACGCAGCAGCGCTTCGTCCTCGACCACCAGCAATTTCATGTCACTCTCCTTGCTTCATTGCCTGACAGCCCCTATCGCGGGACAAGCCCGCTCCCACAAGATCGACGACGATTCCTGTGGGAGCGGGCTTGTCCCGTGTCAGGGCCGGCACAGCATACCAGTGAATGTCCGAGCCCCAGCCAAGTCAGAAGGTGTAGTTGGCTGACAGGTAAGTCTGGGCGCTGCTGGTCAAGCGCAGGGCGCCGGCCTTGGGTGCGCCGTGCTCGGCCAGTTCGGTGCTGGCATTGCTGCGCAGGTAACGGTAGCCCAGTTCCACCGAGGCGTTGTCGGTGATCTGCTGCAGCACTCCGGCCTGTAAGCCCACCGCATAGCCCAGGTCGGTGTCGCGGCTGTAGCCCGTGGATTCCTGGGTCAGCTTGGTCAGGCCCAGGCTCGCGCCGCCGAACAGCTTGGTGGTGTCGCCGACCGGCAGGAACCTGTCGTAGCTGCCCAGCAGGTTTTCCTGGCGCAGCTTGATACCGCTGTGGTCGCCCGAGACGTTGTCATAGGTCATGTAGTAGCGGGCATCGTCGTTGATCTTGCCCAGGCGCACGCCCCAGGTGCTGTCCTTGCCGATGATACCGTCGGTGTTCAGATGACCGGTGTTACGTTGCAGCAGGCCGGACTTGCGCACCTTGTCGCTGGTCTGGCCGTAGGTCAGGCTGGCGAAGGTGTCGTCTGCGGCGTGGGCGGTGAGGCTGGCGGCGCAAACGGCCATGGCGACCATCAGGGTGTTGAGTGCTTTCATGGGTTTGGTACTCCAGTTGGATGCGTTGTTTCGGTCTGGGGGCTAGAGTAGGGAGGGCGCCCTGAACCGCCGCTGAACCCTGGCTGAACCCTGGCTGAACGAGCCCGTTCTTTGCCTAAATAAGGAGGTACCGACCATGCGCTCCCTGCTTGCCCTGGCCTTGTTATGCAGCGCCACCTTCGCCCAGGCGGCGGTGCAGACCCGCGAAATCCCCTACCAGGATGCCGACGGCCAGCGCCTGGTGGGCTACTACGCCTATGACGATGCGCTCGATGGCAAGCGCCCGGGCATCATCGTGGTGCATGAATGGTGGGGGTTGAACGATTACGCCAAGCGCCGCGCCCGGGACCTGGCGGCCCTCGGCTACAGCGCCCTGGCCATCGACATGTACGGCGATGGCAAGAGCACCGAACACCCTCAGGATGCCCAGGCGTTCATGGCCGCCGCGATGAAAGACCCCAAGGCTGCGGCCCGGCGCTTCGATGCAGGCCTCGAGCTGCTTGCCCTGCAGCCCTACACCGACAAGGACAAGCTGGCCGCTGTCGGCTACTGCTTCGGTGGCAAGGTGGTGCTCGACGCCGCCAGGCGCGGCGAGCCCCTGGCCGCAGTGGTGAGCTTCCACGGGGCATTGGCGACCCAGGCTCCGGCGACACCTGGCAGTGTCAAGGCCAAGGTACTGGTCGAACATGGCGCGGCCGACAGCATGGTCACCGAGCAGCAGGTGGAGGCGTTCAAGAAGGAAATGGACGCGGCGGGAGCGAGCTTCGAGTTCGTCAGCATTCCCGGCGCCAAGCATGGGTTCACCAACCCCGACGCTGATCGGTTGAGCCATGGCGGGCATGGGGGGCCGGATATCGGCTACAGCAAGTCGGCCGATGAGAGTTCGTGGGCGGATATGCAAGCATTCTTGAAGAAAGTGTTCGACTGAGGATTGCCGGGGCCGCTTGTGCCGCGAAAGGGCTGCAAAGCAGCCCAAAAATGACCGAGCGCTGGCACAATAGCCGCCATGACCAGACTTCCCACTTGCTGTACTCCACTCCAACACCACTGGCCTCTGCCCCGCCCGGTCCCTGGGGCGGTGTTGGTCAGTTGCACCTTCGACCCCACCCGCCTGGCCGCGGACGATTTCCAGCGTGCCGGTGTCGAGCAGAGCGCCAGCCTGCACCGCTCGGTGGCCAAGCGTCAGGCCGAATACCTGGCCGGCCGGGTCTGCGCCCGCGCCGCCCTGCAGCAGCTGGACGGACGCGACTACGTGCCGGGCACCCATGAGGACCGCTCGCCGATCTGGCCGACCGGCATCCACGGCTCGATCACCCACGGCAAGGGCTGGGCGGCGGCAGTGGTGGCTGCCGATGGCGATACCCAGGGCCTGGGCCTGGATCAGGAAACCCTGCTCGATGAAGCGCGCGCCGAGCGGCTGGCGGGGGAAATCCTCACCCCGGCGGAGCTGCAGCGCCTGGATCGCAGTCAGCTCGGCCTGGCCGTGACCTTGACCTTCTCGCTCAAAGAGAGCCTGTTCAAGGCGCTCTACCCCTTGACCCGGCAGCGCTTCTATTTCGAACACGCCGAACTGCTGGCGTGGTCCGCCGACGGGCAGGCCCGGCTGCGCCTGCTCACCGACCTGTCGCCCCAGTGGCGCAGCGGCCAGGAGCTCGAAGGCCAGTTCAGCGTCCGCGACGGGACATTGCTCAGCCTGATCAGCGTATAGGGTTCAGGACGGCGCCCGGGTGCTGGGCCAGCTAAGGCTGAAACAGGCCCCGCCCAGCGCCTGGCTGCGGCCCACCATCGCCCGCCCGCCATGCCAGTAGATGATCCGGCGCACGATCGACAGGCCCAGGCCATGCCCGCCCGAGGCCCGGGTGCGGCTGTCGTCCAGCCGGGTGAAAGGCGTGAAGATACGATCCCACACGCCCTCCGGAATCCCAGGCCCGTCGTCCTCGACATCGATCCGGCAGCGCTCCTGGCCCAACTGGTAGCTCAGCCGCACCTGGCTTTCGGCGTGACGCATGGCATTGCCCACCAGGTTCTGCAGGGCTCGATGCAGGTAACGTGGTTCGGCATCGACCCAGGCTCCGTCCGCCTGGCCGCCCAAACACTCGCCACGCACCACCTTGACCTCGGCGCGCAGGGGCGAGAGCTCCTGGATCACCCGCGCCAGCAAGGCGTCGAGGTCCACCGCCTGGAACTTCAATGCCGGCGTGCCCTGCTCCAGGCGGGCGTAGGTCAGCATCTCGTCGACCAGCTTGTCCAGGTCCTGGATATCGCTGTCCATGCCGGCCAGGTGCTTGGCCCTGGCCTGTTCGGTGCCGGCGCTCTCGATCATCTCCAGGCCGAAACGCAGGCGTGCCACGGGTGTGCGCAACTCGTGGGAGACCGCCCGCACCAGCTCGCGCTGCATGGTCAACGACCGCTGCAGGTGCTCGGCCATGCCGTTGAAGGCTTCGGCCAGCCGCCCCACCGAGTCGGCATCGCCGGCCGGCACGCGGGTGTCCAGGCTACCCTGGGCCAGGCGCGTGGCGGCGACTTCGAGCCCCGACAGGCGCCGCTCCAGCTGACGCACCAGCAGGTACACCACCAGACCGATCAGGCATAGGCCAAGGAAGGCAATGAGGATCAACAGCTGTGGCGGATATGGGTTGAGCTGGTACAACGGCCCGATTTCCAACACCCAGGGCGACCCGGTCAACCCCGAGAAGACACGCACCGAATCGCCATCCCTGCCCAGCGCCATCACCGTATCGCCCTCCTCCACCCGCCGCCGCTGGTCATCGTCCAAGCCGACCCGCTCCAGCCGTTGCAGGGCGACATTGAAGCCGAAGCCTTTGCTTTCCTTCAGTTCGGCCAGGCGCCGTTGCTGCTCGGTCACCGGGTAGCGCACCAGCTCGTCCGCCAGCAGGTAAAGGGTGGCGCGAGCGAGCTGTTCGCTGACCTGCTTGACCTCGGCCACCAACAACTGCGCCTCGTTGCCGATCTGGCGCAGCACCCGCACCGCGTGGGCGCCGGTTTTCTCCACCACCACCAGCCCACGGCGCAGCCGCGCGCGCTGGCTGCCGTCGAGGGTGAAAGCCGATGTTGGCTGCAGCTCCAGCGGCACGCCGAGCAAACGCTCCCAGATCAGTAGCGAGCGCTTACGCTCCACCGGGTCCTGCACGGCCAGGTTGTCGGCCATCAGGCTGAACGTGCCCTGCGCCAGCCGCTCGCGGTGTTGCTCGGCACGTACCTGGTTGACCAGGTGCAGGCTGAGCACGCCGAGTATCGCCACCAGCACCAGCACGGCCAGCATCCCGCCATAGATGCGCAGGAAGATCGAGTTCATGGCGCCCCGCCTTGGGCGGCCTCGCCGACGAACAGGTAGCCCTTGCTGCGCAGGGTCTTGATCAGCCGGGGATGAATCGGGTCGTCCCCGATCTTGGGACGGATCTTGGATATGCGCACATCGATGGAACGGTCCTGGCCGTCATAGCCGACGCCGCGCAGGGAGGTGAAGATCTCCTCGCGCGACAGCACCCGGCCGGCGTTGCTGGCGAGCAGCCAGAGCAGGTCGAACTCGGCGCTGGTCAGGTCGATCGCCTGCTCGCTCAGCCAGGCTTCGCGCAGGCGGCTGTCGATACGCAAGGCGCCGAAGGCCAGCGCCTGGCGCTTGGCCTCCGGCGCCTCACTGCGCCGCAACAGGGCGGTGATACGCGCCAGCAGCACGCGTGGGCGCACAGGCTTGCAGACATAGTCGTCGGCCCCCATGTCCAGGCCCTGCACCTGGTCGAGCTCATCGCTGCGCGCGGTGAGCATCAGGATGGGGCCTGCATACTGGCCGCGCACACGCCGGCAGATGCTCAAGCCGTCTTCACCGGGCAGCATCAGGTCGAGGATCACCAGGTCAGGCTGGCTGTCGATGATGCGTCGCACGGCCCGACCGCCATCGCCTTCCACCGCAACCTCGTAGCCGTTGGCCTGCAGGTATTCGGCGGTGAGCTCCGCCAGGCGCTGGTCGTCCTCGACGATCAAAATCCGGTTGCTGGGCTGGTCCATGAGTCGCCTGTGCTGTTTATTCTTGTTCTGGTGCTGCCGATGGCTTGGCGGTGTCCGCGTCACCAAAAGGCAACAATGCCTGCCGATACTACGTGCCGCACCCGGCCCTGCCAACCATGCCAAGGCGCCGGTCGCAGGGCCTGGATCGGCGTACTTTTCGTGATAGGGTTCGCACCCGAAAAAATCTGCGATGGGGCATCGGGACGCAGAAAAAAAGTGAAGACCAGCTAGGACAAGGCCTACAGCGCATACCCACGGATCACACACAAAGTACGCACAACTTATCCACAGACGCTCGCCTTGCAAAGGCCCCAATACCGCATTATCTTGTATCCCCATCGCAGCGAACCACTAGATATTGGGTTTGACTCACTATCGCCAACACCAGTCGGCACAGAAATTCAAGCGATTTTTCTGGCTGAACTTAACGTGGTTTCACCAGCAAACCGCTCCAGCGGAAGCATTGAGAGCAACAGCTTTGGCCCCAGCGCCAACAGCATTTGACTTCGGCCAGGGAGCGGCAGGTTATTGCCCCTTATTCCTGAGTCTGTCCCGAAGTCGGTACGCCCGAGCGGGCGGACGCGCGTGCATGTGCGTCCCCCACCCGGCACCAGGCTAGTGGATGGAACGGTGGGCGCCCAAAAGGCGCCTGAACATATAGAAACTGTGGAGACACCCACCCATGCAAACCGACACAACTCGCGAGAACCCGCAGGCGAAGGTGCCGCAGGCCGCCGATTCGAACCAGGATCTGGCTGCTACGGCTCCAGGCCAACTGCGCGTGATCAAGCGCAACGGCACTGTCGTTCCCTACACCGACGACAAGATCACCGTTGCCATCACCAAGGCGTTCCTCGCAGTTGAAGGCGGCACGGCCGCTGCCTCGTCGCGCATCCATGACACCGTCGCGCGCCTGACCGAGCAGGTCACCGCGACCTTCAAGCGCCGCATGCCGTCGGGTGGCACCATCCACATCGAAGAAATCCAGGACCAGGTCGAACTGGCCCTGATGCGCGCCGGCGAGCAGAAAGTCGCCCGCGACTATGTGATCTACCGTGAGCAACGTGCCAAGGAGCGCGCCACCCGCGCCCACACCGACGCCGTGGTCGAGCCGCACCCGAGCATCCGCATCACCCTGGCCGACGGCAGCCTGGCGCCGCTGGACATGGCGCGCCTGAACACCATCATCAGCGAAGCCTGCGAAGGCCTGGCCGAGGTCGACGGCGAGCTGATCCAGCGCGACACCCTGAAGAACCTGTACGACGGCGTGGCCATCAAGGACGTCAACACCGCCCTGGTGATGACCGCCCGTACCCTGGTCGAGCGCGAGCCGAACTACTCCTTCGTCACCGCCCGCCTGCTGATGGACACCCTGCGCGCCGAGGCGCTGGGCTTCCTGAACGTCGCCGACAGCGCCACCCACCACGAGATGGCCGAGCTGTACGCCAAGGCCCTGCCGGCCTACGTCGAGAAAGGCGTCGAGTTCGAGCTGCTGGACCCTGCACTGAAGGGCTACGACCTGGAGCGCATGGGCAAGGCCATCGACCACGAGCGTGACCAGCAATTCACCTACCTGGGCCTGCAGACCCTGTACGACCGTTACTTCATCCACAAGGATGGCGTGCGCTTCGAGCTGCCGCAGGTGTTCTTCATGCGCGTGGCCATGGGCCTTGCGCTGCAGGAGAAGGACAAGGAAGCCCGTGCGATCGAGTTCTACAACCTGCTGTCCTCGTTCGACTACATGGCCTCGACCCCGACCCTGTTCAACGCCGGTACCCTGCGTCCACAGCTGTCGAGCTGCTACCTGACCACCGTGCCGGACGACCTGTCGGGCATCTACAAGGCCATCCACGACAACGCCATGCTGTCGAAATTCGCCGGTGGCCTGGGCAACGACTGGACCCCGGTGCGTGCCCTGGGCTCGTACATCAAGGGCACCAACGGCAAGTCGCAGGGCGTCGTGCCGTTCCTGAAAGTGGTCAACGACACCGCCGTGGCGGTCAACCAGGGCGGCAAGCGCAAGGGCGCAGTCTGCGCCTACCTGGAAACCTGGCACCTGGACATCGAGGAATTCCTCGAGCTGCGCAAGAACACCGGTGACGACCGTCGCCGTACCCACGACATGAACACTGCCAACTGGATCCCGGACCTGTTCATGAAGCGTGTGTTCGACGACGGCAAGTGGACCCTGTTCTCGCCTTCGGAAGTGCCTGACCTGCACGATCTGACCGGCAAGGCCTTCGAAGAGCGCTACGAGTACTACGAAGCCCTGACCGAGTACAACAAGATCAAGGTGTTCAAAGTCGTCCAGGCCAAGGACCTGTGGCGCAAGATGCTGTCGATGCTGTTCGAGACCGGCCACCCGTGGCTGACCTTCAAGGACCCGTGCAACCTGCGCTCGCCGCAGCAGCACGTGGGCGTGGTCCACAGCTCGAACCTGTGCACCGAGATCACCCTGAACACCAACGCCGACGAAATCGCGGTGTGCAACCTGGGCTCGATCAACCTGCCGAACCACATCGTCGATGGCAAGCTCGATACCGCCAAGCTGGCGCGTACCGTCAAGACTGCCGTGCGCATGCTCGACAACGTGATCGACATCAACTACTACTCCGTGCCCCAGGCGCAGAACTCGAACTTCAAGCACCGCCCGGTCGGCCTGGGCATCATGGGCTTCCAGGACGCGCTGTACCTGCAGCACATCCCGTATGGCTCGGACGCTGCAGTCGAGTTCGCCGACAAGTCGATGGAGGCCGTCAGCTACTACGCCATCCAGGCATCCTGTGACCTGGCCGACGAGCGTGGCGCCTACCAGACCTTCGAAGGTTCGCTGTGGTCCAAGGGCATCCTGCCGCTGGACAGCCAGCAGATCCTGATCGAGGCCCGTGGCGCCAAGTACATCGACGTCAACCTGGAAGAGTCCCTGGACTGGGCGCCGATCCGCGAGCGCGTCAAGAAAGGCATCCGCAACTCGAACATCATGGCCATCGCGCCGACCGCGACCATCGCCAACATCACCGGCGTGTCGCAGTCGATCGAGCCGACGTACCAGAACCTGTACGTCAAGTCGAACCTGTCGGGCGAGTTCACTGTGATCAACCCGTACCTGGTCCGCGACCTGAAGGCCCGCGGCCTGTGGGACTCGGTCATGATCAACGACCTGAAGTACTACGACGGTTCGGTGCAGCAGATCGAGCGTATCCCGCAAGAGCTGAAGGACCTGTACGCCACCGCGTTCGAAGTCGAGACCAAGTGGATCGTCGATGCCGCCTCCCGTCGCCAGAAGTGGATCGACCAGGCCCAGTCGCTGAACCTGTACATCGCCGGCGCCTCGGGCAAGAAGCTGGACGTGACCTACCGCATGGCCTGGTACCGTGGTCTGAAGACCACCTACTACCTCCGTGCCCTGGCCGCCACCAGCACCGAGAAGTCGACCATCAACACCGGCAAGCTCAACGCCGTTTCCAGCGGCGGCGACAGCGCCCCGGTCCAGGCAGCGGGCCCGGCCCCGGTGCCGAAGGCCTGCGCGATCGACGAACCAGACTGCGAAGCCTGCCAGTAACACCCCATGCCGCGGGAGGCGCCTTCGGGCGCCCCTTGCGGCATTTTTGTATCCGCGTCATCGAGAGGTCGTGCCCCCTGCACACCTGTTTCGCCAAGGGATAAAACAGCCAGACCCGGTGCTCCCAGGCACCGGGCCTCTGTCCCAACACGGAAGACAAACGATGGCTCGGAAGAAAACAGTAGTACGCAAGATTGGCCGCAACGCCGAAACCGGCCGTTTCACCACGGTCGAAGAGGCGCGCCAGCATCCGAAGACGCATATCGTCCAGACGCTGCGCTACCGCTGCCACTAAGCCCTCGCCCGGGTGGTTCCGGCCTCCTGGGCGCGGCTTTTTGCCGCTCCCTCCCCCTGCGCAAAAACACAATATTTTGTGCCAAGTCAAAAATTCAGACACCACATCTGCGATTTTTCCGCTACACTTCTTCCCCGTGGAAACGACGCGTGATTCGTGAACGGATGCGCCCCACACCGGTCGAAAATTTACAGCAGGCCGGTTGAGCGTCGCTCCGATCGGTAGCGAATTCCGTTATACTTCGCCCCCCTCGAAAAAGGGTTTAGCCAATGATCGACTGCGTGACACAAGCCGTACCCCAACGCTTGGCCGGCCCGCACGTTTTATCGTTGCCACACTGTTCCCAAGCGACCTGGCCCCTCCTGCGAGGCAAGGACAGGCGCTGACCCCGACAATTCCAAACGTGACGAGCGCCCGCGCTCATTGCCCGCCGTATTGCCCTAAGGGCCTTGCGTAGTACAGGCGTCACCTTTCTAAAATCCAACCGGTTGCCCCGCGCAACCCTCTAGCAGGAGCCAGGAACCATGCTGAGCTGGGACGAATTCGACAAGGAAGACGGCGAAGTCGCCGCCAAAGGCAACGCCGCTGCACAAGGCAACGCTGCCGCCGCCACCCTCGACAAGCTGGACAGCGCCGGCGACGCCGCCGCCCAGGAAGCCCGCGTAGCGACCGCCGACGACTCCGATGCCGTCAAGCGCGCCAAGGCTGCCCTGAACGAACTCGACATCGCCGAAGGCCTGGCCGAGCTGGAAGGCTCCTCCGCTCGCGTGCGCGTCGACGAAAAGCGCATGATCAACTGCCGCGCCGACCTGAACCAGCTGGTACCGTTCAAGTACGACTGGGCCTGGCAGAAGTACCTCGACGGCTGCGCCAACCACTGGATGCCGCAAGAGGTCAACATGACCGCCGACATCGCCCTGTGGAAGAGCATGGACGGCCTGACCGAAGACGAGCGCCGCATCGTGATGCGCAACCTTGGCTTCTTCTCCACCGCCGACTCCCTGGTGGCCAACAACCTGGCCCTGGCCGTGTACCGCCTGATCACCAACCCCGAGTGCCGCCAGTACATCCTGCGCCAGGCGTTCGAAGAGGCGATCCACACCCACGCCTACCAGTACTGCATCGAGTCGCTGGGCATGGATGAAGGCGAGATCTTCAACATGTACCACGAGATCCCGTCGGTGGCGAAGAAAGCCGCCTGGGGCCTGAAGTACACCCGCGCCATCTCTGACCCGGAATTCAACACCGGCACCGTCGAGACCGACAAGGAGCTGCTGCGCAACCTGATCGCCTACTACTGCGTGCTGGAAGGCATCTTCTTCTATTGCGGCTTCACCCAGATCCTCTCCATGGGTCGCCGCAACAAGATGACCGGCGTCGCCGAGCAGTTCCAGTACATCCTGCGTGACGAGTCCATGCACCTGAACTTCGGCATCGACGTGATCAACCAGATCAAGATCGAGAACCCGCACCTGTGGGACGCCGCGATGAAGGAAGAAGCGACCCAGATGATCCTGCAGGGTACCCAGCTGGAGATCGAATACGCCCGTGACACCATGCCTCGCGGTGTATTGGGCATGAACGCGGCGATGATGGAGGACTACCTCAAGTTCATCGCCAACCGTCGCCTGACCCAGATTGGTCTGAAAGAAGAGTATCCAGGGACTACCAACCCGTTCCCGTGGATGAGCGAGATCATGGACTTGAAGAAAGAGAAGAACTTCTTCGAGACGCGAGTGATCGAGTATCAGACGGGTGGGGCGTTGAGCTGGGATTGATATCCGAGCGACGCATAGGGAAGGCTGCCGATTGGCAGCCTTTTTTCGTTTGGGCGGGCCTCTTCGTAGATAATTCCGCTCCCAGAGGTACTGCGCGGATTTCAGGTTCACGCTGTTCCTGTGGGAGCGGCCGTGGCCGCGAACACTGGCGCAGCCGGTGCCCGCACATCCATACAGAAGCCGCGTTACATCAGCGACAACACGCTACCTCGCAGCTTTCGCCGCCTCCCGGTTGGCCCTGCGAATGTCCCGGTAGCCCACCAGGCGCACGCGCATTTCCCGATAGCGCTGGGTATTGATGACCAGCAAGGCCAGCAGCCCGAACAGCAAAACCGAGACGTAGCCGCCCATGTGCGGCCGGTAAGCGTAGCTCGGCAGCGCGGCCAACACGGCCAGCCCGTTCAGACCGATCAGCCCTCGCAAGCCCCAGGCATATCCACGCACCAGCGCGATATGCGAAGCGGCGCTCACCACCCATGCCAGCGCCAGTGCCAGCACCGACAGCGACCGGTCCGGACTACGCAGATAGGTGGAGAACACCAGTGAAACACAGCCGCCAATGGCAAAACAGGACAGCAGGAACTCGGCGATAAAAACGCCGAAATAGCGGGAAAGAAATCTTTGCAGCTCCTGACCCTTTTGAAACGTCGATCCCTTCATATGAGTGAGCACTGTCGTCCTTGAAAACCGTGGTTAGCGGATAGCTTACCTTGACAATTGCAAATGAATAAACCATAAGAAGCCGACTTCGAAGTGCCTGTCAGCGAGATATCATTCGGCACTTTATGTAGGTTTCGCACCTGTGCATATCAGCAACTCCGCACAGGCACACGCCCTCACCCAGGGCCGATAGGAGATCGAATTCTGGTGAATGAATCGCCGTTACTCTCGCTGTTCCCTCAGGCCGGTTCTGGGGAACTGAAAATGAATCGTGTGTCCAAAACCCTGCCGACGCTGCTGGCTGCAATCGCCCTGAATGCATGCGCACAGACGCCCGTTCCGTCATCGAATGCGGGGCCTGAAGTTACCCTTGCCGGGCACAAACTTACACTTGTGAACCACGAAGGTCGTTGCGCACTGCGCAGCTCCGATGCATCACTGCTACAGCTGGACATGCCCTGGCCTTGCCAATTCAGCCCGGAACGGGATGGAAGCAAGCCTCGCGTGGAACAGTTCAATGGTGTGCCGATCATCATCGTCAGCCATGTGCAACCAGCCCCGTCGCAGCCCGGACATTGCGACAGCCAGTACCAGGCTGTTCGCCAAATGGGCAACCGCCTCGAACCTTCCATCCTGGCACGTGGCGCCAGTTGCTCGAACGGCCCTGTGGACCAGAAGAACTTCGTAGGGCTGTTCGAGTGGTAACCGAAATCGCGGGCTACCCATCGCTACGCCAGGTCGTTCGCACGCGCAAAGGGTGTTATCAGGCATGAAGAAAATCCTCTTGTCCCGACACGATCGCGGCTTCGGCCAGATCGGTGGCGCGGCTTTGCTCAAGGACCTCTCCTTGTGGCCGACAAACCCGGAAACCGGCATGTTGATGACGCCCATCCTGACCCTGAGCGAGCGGTTCCAACCGGCCACGTTCGTCCCGCCAGGCATGGCCATCACAGTTTTCCTCGCCGTCGAGCAACATCAGGATGGCAGTTTCAGCCGCCCTCTCCAGCGTCGCTATACGGTCAATCAACAGGCAGAGCTGCAAGACGTCATCAGCAGCGGCTTTGCCCGGGTCATCCTGCACGAACTTGCCAGCCAACCACTGGAGCCCGGCAATCCCCCCTTGCTGCTGGAGCGAGCGTTCATCGATTTCGAAGAAATGACTGACGAGGAGCATGACGAGGAACATCAGGATGAGGACAGCGGGATCGGCCTGAGCAAACCCAGCGGCAGGCCCTGCTGGCTGCAGGACCCGATCTACGAACCAGCGCGCTACATGTTCATGATGCAACTGGTAGATGCTGACGTGGCCGAAGCCAGCCCTCAGCATGCAGGGCTGTTCGGCGAAGGTATCGGCTATCTGTTCGTGGACATGCAGGCGCGCCGTGGCAAGCAAGGCGACGACGCCGGTTTCTTCTTCATTCAGTTCACCTGAATGACCAACCAGGACCAAGGTCCATCCATGAATATCGCTACGGCACGAACGGCAAGAGCTCGGGGGCCTGGTATGAATATCTACCATTTAGACAACGCGCCAACGCCCTGGGGAGACTGGGGCGCAGCACTGATCCAGGGCGTGATCGCCTGGGATGAAGATACCGACATGGACAGCATCAACCGCGTCGGGCCGTACACGCCGGCTGCGTATATCCGGTCGGGTTCGCTGGTGCTCACCCAGCCGGTCAAGGAAGCCCTGGAGAAAAGCGGCCTGAAGGGGGTCGGGCGTTACGAGCACCTGGAAAAAACCCATGTCGTGCACATCGACTGGCTGCACTGGGATACCAGCAAACCCATTACCGAATACCTCGATCTGGAAGGCGGGCCGACCTCGATCATCGACGCCCTGCCCCATGACCCTGAGCTTGCCGCACGTATGCCGGAGTACTGGCAGGCATTCGTGGTGGGTAAGCTCAACCTGCTCAAGGACCCGCAGCATGACCCTGCCGACCTCGGCCAGTATCTCAAGGTGCTCAAGGTCGACGAGCAAGCCGATTTCTTCAAAGGGGATGTCTATCGTGGGTACTTTCTGAGCGAACGGGCCAAGGAGTGGCTGGAACAGCAGTGCCCAGGCTGCTTTATATTCACCCTGCTCCGTTGAATCAGTCCAGCTGCTGAGCCCTCAGCGCCTGCGCCAGCATGTCAATGACGCTGCACGTGGTGCGCACGCCCGCTCCCACAAAGGTGAACATCAAGCCTGCGCCATCTCCCCTGCTTGAGCTTTCGGCGCCTGCAGCAAGCTATGCAGGGTATTGATGAATACGTCGAAGCTCATGATCCCGCTGCCTACGGTGGACAGTACCGTCTGCTCGCTTTCGTCCTTGATCACCACCAGCTCGGTCCAGGCGTTGAGGTCGAGGTTGCGTAGGCTGGACATCGGCACCCGACGCCCATCCACATCGAGAGCATCCCGGGTGATGGTGAGGGTCTTGGTATTCAGCGCGAAGAAGTCGCCTTTCATACGCTTGCCCCACACTTGAGCGCTGTCGATGTAGCTGAAACGCACCGCGCCGCCGTTTTCCAGGGTGGCGAGCGCACTGGGCAGGCGCTCGTTCAGGTGCAGGTCGCGCACCAGGTCGATGAAGGCATAGAGGTTCTTGAGGTGGGGGTTGACGCGACGGAACGGCTCGCTGGCATTGCGGCGGTACGCCAGGTTGTTGTGCAAGCCGGCAACGGCTGTCTGGCCGGAGGCGAACAGGTAGAGATCGTTCATCTCGCTGAAAGGCACATAGTCACGCTGGGTGCCGATGATCTGGCAGATGCCTTTTTCATACACTTCATAGCGAGCGTTGCGCAGCTTTTTCTGCCACATGGCCAGGCCGAACATGCACAGGGCAAGCACTGCCAGCAGGCCAAGGGTGAAGTTCAGCAAGCCTTGCGGACCATCGAACTGCAAGGTGGTGCCACGGCGGGTTTCGACGGAAATGGGAGCAGACACATCCGTTGGCAGCATCGTGCCCAGGAAGCCGACGAAGGCGGCCAAGCCCAGGCAGACGATACCGATGACGACCAAGCTGATGATCAGCGCCTTGCCATAACCGTAGGTACCGAGCAGATTCCCGGTGGCTGGGGATGAGTTCTGTTGCATGGTCGAGCCTCCTTGCGTGATGGATAAACGTCAGTGTTCGAAGCAGGCAGCGATCAGCACCGCCTGCATGAAACATGCTTTGGGGTTGGAGCGTTGGTCCTTTTCGCTCTGGTCGGGACAGCACCTCCCAGGGCCATGCATCTATTGCGATGACCGGAGCGTTGCTGGAATCAGGGCTGGCAGGTTAGCGGGATGAGCATTCCCCCAGCAAGTGCGCTGGGGCGAACAGCCCACAAGATGGGACTTGTCTCACAGCAAGGAAAGAAACGGCCGACACCGGGAAGTATCGGATTGATCGTGTCAGTTGCGCTGTTTGAAGTACCGATACAGGCTACGCGCGGCCTCCACGACCTGAGGCACGCACGCCTGGTGCTCATCGAAGCTCATGGAGTCGAGCAGTTCGAAGTTGTCTTCCAGGCCATGCAGCGAAATGGCCTTGAGCAACCGGTCCTGTTCGGGCGGTAATTCGTCCCAGCCCGCGACCTGTGTACCGCGCATGTAGCCGAAGCACCATTCTTCCAGAATGATCGCCGGCCCCTCCTCGCCTTCGCTCTCCTCGAACAGCGGCTCGAAGTGGTCGAGATGATCGGCCAATTCGCCGGCCCGTTGATGGTAATAACGCAGCATCAGAGCGGTGTAGGCTTCTTCATCGGCCGGCTTCTTGAACTTGGGTACCTTGCCGCCGGAAACGGCCGGCAGCCATTGTTCGGGAAGGATATTGACCGGAGAGCTGGCCAGGGCAGTGAAGAACCCGTCGAGTTCGGCCAGGTTGAGCACGGAGAAGTCATTGCCGTACGTGATCAACAGGTCTTCTAGGCGGTCGAGTTCTTTTTCGCTGAGGGCAGGGAGCATAAAGTGAGTCCTGATGGAAATCTTCGTCGCACCCTAGCACATAAGCCAACGAGGCAACGCTTGCCTTGCCCACCCCTTCGGCGGAGCGGGCAAGGTTTTCAGCGCAAATAATCGCGCACTGAGCTCTGCAACCCATTACCCAACAACGCCCAGAGCAGTATCCGGCATTTGCGGGGGCATAGGTGACCGGCCATGTGCATACCCTTTTTCTGCAAATCGATTTCACTACCCACGAATCCGTAGCTGGCGCTGGCTGTCGTTCCCCTGCCAGTACGAGCCGCAACGATGACCGGGATCTGCCGCGCGATGCGCTCCAGGCTCGACGCCCAGCGTTCGGAAACATGTCCAGCACCAAACCCGGCAATGACCAGCCCTTCATAGCCCAGGCCAAGAGTTGCATCCAGCAAGCCCGTGTCAGCATCCAGACAGCTTTCCATCAATGCGACCTGATGCTGAACACGGTCTGGTTCAGGCAGAATGGTGCGATGCCCTGGCATGTGCCAATAGTGCACCTGGCCTTCGAACAGTTGACCTACAGGGCCGCCATTCGGAGACTCGAATGCATTGACCGACAAGCTGTCACCCTTGCGTACACGGGCCGCGCCATGTATCTGATCATTCATTACGACCAATACGCCTCGATCTCGACTTTCTCTGGCCAATGCCACGTACGCCGCCGCCAGCAAGTTGGCCGGGCCATCCGCCCCTGGCTCACCCGCCGAACGCATGGCCCCCGTCAATACCAGAGGGACGTCAAAGGGCCAGAACAGGTCCAGGAAATACGCGCTCTCTTCCAGGCTGTCGGTACCCTGGGTAATCACTATACCGTGGGCACCACGCTCAACTTCCTCCTGCGCCCATCGCAATACGTCGATCATCTGCGCGAATCCCATAGAGGCACTTGGCACCAGTCCCAGCGTAGCGGTACTGACCTGGGCAATCTCGCCAAGCCGGGGCAGGAAAGCGAGCAACGCCTCACAGTCCAGCTGCGGCGTAACCCCTTGCCCCATGATCGTAGCCTGCATGCTGATCGTGCCGCCCAGGCCGCCGATCGATAACCTGGGAAAACCGTCCGTTTCTTTCATCCTTGACCTCCTGCAATCAGGCTGAGCAACGGCACGATCGCCAAGGTGCTGATGGCCATCGATAGCACGTTGCCAATATAACCATGCATGTACCCCGGCAGCCGCTGGGTGATGGCCACAGCCAGTGGTGGCGCGATCAACGCTCCCAGGCTTGCGCTGAGGACGATGACCTGCCAACTGCCTCCAAGTGTCAGGACAGCAGCCGGCACAATGGAGACGATGGGGATGTAGGTCGGATACCAACCTCTTTCTCGCCACTGACGCCGCCAGATCACGACCCCGATCAACGAAGCCAATGCCTGGCCGCCCACCAGTTCCAGAACCAGATACGACCCATAGGCGGGCCCCCCAGGGCCCAGCGCAAACGCGAGCAACACCCCGAGCAGCAACCCAAGGCTCGCCAGCTCGTTGCCAAAGAATGGAGCCTCGCTGAAGTCCGCGAGCACACGTCGCAAGGTCCAGCCAAGTCCCTGACCAACCTGGCCTGCCGGTGCCGCGACTTTGGGCTGGAAAGGCGTTCGTGCATGTCGAACCCATTGTGGATAACGCTTGCACAGTACGAAGGCGGCAATGCTCGCAACAGCCATGCCGAGCACGTTACCGACCACCAGGGGCAGATTCAGCGGATAACACAGCACGTTGACGAACAGAAGGCTCGCCGGGGTAACCAGCAGTGCTCCCAGCACAGCCCCCACGATCGACACACGCCAGCCGCCACCAAATACAAGCACCATGGCAGCAGGCAGCGATACGAATGCGACAAACGTTGGCTGCCAGATACCGGCCGCCAAGGTCCATCCCCACAAGGCATGGCTCAATAACAGCCCCAACAGCGAACTGAAGAACAGCCAGGGCCAGAGCCCGGTTCCGTAACAAATGGGGAAGCCTTGCCAACGGTAGCCCTCGGCATGTGCCCAATGAGCCAGGCAAGCCCCCAGCAGTAACCCCAAGGCTGGCAGTTCATGCTTGTAAAACGCAACTTCGCTGATATCGCCGATAATCCAACGCAATCGACTCAGCGGCTCGTCCAGGGTAGCCAGCCATTGCCCATAGTCCGGCCAATGGCCCAGCGTCAAGCTGCCGGTCAGCAGCCCCCATAGACAAAGCAGGATCAGCATCACGGGCCATGGCCGCCCGTCGGAGAAACGTTTATCCACGACGGTCTCCTCAGCGCGGCAATGCTGGATGCTGGCGATAACCGAGCATGCCGTCGTACAGGTCGACACGACGGTCACGGGGTAAGTCGTTCAGGCTGTTCCAGATAGGGGCTGTACGGGCGCAGCTCAAATCCACATCCGCGTAGAGAATGCATTCCTCCTCAGCGTTGGCGACCTCACCGATGGGCCAGCCGTTCGTGCCTGCGATCAGCGAGCAGCCAAGGAAGCGCCCGCCCCGCTCCCTGCCGATGCGATTGGCTGCGGCAATGTAGATATTGTTGGCATGGGCGGCGGTCATGGTCAGGTAGGACGCCATGCAGCGCCCAGCTTCGTCGAACAGCGGCGGAGGTGTCCATACCCAATTGTTCAGGCTGCAGATGATGTCGGCGCCCTGCAAGGCCATCAGGCGCGGAACCTCCGGGAACCAGATATCCCAGCAGATGAGCAGGCCGATACGACCGATCGGCGTCTCGAATACAGGAAACCCAAAATTGCCAGGGGTGAACCACAGCTTCTCCTGATTCCACAGATGGGCTTTGCGGTAGTGTCCCAGCAGGCCATCCGGCCCAAACAATACCGCACTGTCGTAAAGCTTCAGACCTTCGCGTTCGACGAAGCCAGCGGCCAGGTAGACCTTGTAATCACAGGCGAATGTACACCATGCCTCCAGGCTGCGGCCCTCCTGCAGGGTCTCGGCATGGGCATAGGCTTCCTCGCGGGACTGGAAGGTATAGCCCGTATTGGCCAGCTCTGGCAGTACAATGAGGTTGGCGCCCTCACGCGCGGCGCGGCGAGCCAATGCCAGGCCTCGGCAGAGGTTACCGTCGCAGTGCTCGACCCCTACCTGGGGATCGTACTGGATGACGGCGATACGGACGGGGCTCACGGGTGGGTTCTGTTCGGGCATTACTGGCTTCCTTCTTGTGGTTATTGGAAGGTCGCCAGTAAAACGGGGTTGTCAGTGCCAAATACAGCCAGGCACCTCCTGCAATTAGGTAGGAAAATTCTGAAGCAACGGAATGAACAGTCAGTGCATTGCCCCATTTCGAAAGGCGTCGAATGGTCATGGGCCTTCGATTCTCCTAGGCGAATGGGAGAACCGAGAGTGACGGATACCAAGTAAAGGAAGCGGTGAATAGCTATTACCCGGCAATAGTGAAATAAACTGCGGTAAAGCAATCGCCGGCAAGCCGGCTCCTACCAGGATAACGTGATCCTTTGTGGGAGCCGGCTTGCCGGCGATCAACGCATGACGGCTTTATACGGCCAGCGCACGCTCACGCAGTTCTTGGTTGAGGATGCGGTCGTTCTCGCTGTAGTCGACCGGGCAGTCGATCACATGCACGCCCGGGGTCTTGATGCAGTGCTCGAGCAGCGGCAGCAGGCCTTCGGCGCTTTCGACGCGGTGACCGTTGGCACCGTATGCTTCGGCGTATTTGACGAAGTCCGGGTTGCCGTAGTCCAGGCCGAAGTCGGTGAAGCCCATGTTGGCCTGCTTCCAGCGGATCATGCCGTAACCGTCGTCACGCAGGATCACCACAGTAATGTGCATGCCCAGGCGTACCGCGGTTTCCAGCTCCTGACTGTTCATCATGAAACCGCCGTCGCCGCACACCGAGATCACTGGGCGGTCCGGGTACACCAGGTGCGCCGCCATGGCCGACGGCAGGCCAGCGCCCATGGTCGCCAGGGCGTTGTCCAGCAGAACGGTGTTAGGCTTGTGAGCCTTGTAGTTTCGGGCGAACCAGATCTTGTAGATGCCGTTGTCCAAGGCCACGATGCCTTCGGACGGCAATACGCGGCGGATATCGGCGACCAGGCGCTGCGGGTAGACCGGGAAGCGGTCGTCATCCTTGCCTTCGGCGATCTGCGCTTCGTTGGCTTCGCGGATGGCCAGCAAGCGGGTGAAGTCCCAGTGTGAGGTGTCGCCCAGGCCTTCGGCGATCTGCCAGACGGCATTGGCGATGTCGCCGATCACTTCGATCTGCGGGAAGTACACGGCGTCGACTTCGGCGGAGCGGAAGTTGACGTGGATGACTTCGGTACCGCCACGCACCATGAAGAATGGTGGCTTCTCGATGACGTCGTGGCCGATGTTGATGATCAGGTCGGCCGCTTCGATAGCGCGGTGCACGAAGTCGCCGGACGACAGCGCGGCGTTGCCCAGGAAGCTCGAATGGCGCTCGTCCACCACACCTTTACCCAGTTGGGTGGTGACGAACGGGATGCCGGTCTTGTCGATCAGTTGCTTGAGGACCTTGGCGGTCATCTTGCGGTTGGCGCCGGCACCGATCACCAGGATCGGGCTGCGGGCGGTGCGCAGCTTCTCGATGGCCGCTTCGATGGCCACGTGCTCGGCCAGTGGGCGGCGGTGCAGGCTCGGCTGGATCGGCATGGCATCGGTCTGCTCGGCAGCGATGTCTTCCGGCAGCTCCAGGTGCACGGCGCCCGGCTTTTCTTCTTCGGCCAGGCGGAAGGCTTCGCGCATGCGGGCCGGGATGTTGTCGGCCGACGCGAACTGGTGGGTGTACTTGGTGATGGGGTCCATCATGCCGCATACGTCGATGATCTGGAAACGACCCTGCTTGGACTTCTTGATCGGCTTCTGCCCGGTGATCATCATCATCGGCATGCCGCCCAGGTAGGCGTAAGCGCTGGCGGTCACCAGGTTGGTGGCGCCAGGGCCGAGGGTCGACAGGCTGACCCCGGTCTTGCCGGTCAGGCGGCCGTAGGTGGCGGCCATGAAGCCTGCGGATTGCTCATGACGGGTCAGGACCAGCTTGATCTTCGACTTGCGCAGGGATTCCAGCAGGTCGAGGTTCTCCTCGCCGGGAATGCCGAACACATACTCGACACCTTCGTTTTCCAGGCATTGCACAACGACATCGGCGGCCTTGGCCATCTTGCTTGCTACCTCAAATGATAGGACGGTGGTGAAGTCCAGAAATGCGCAGCACGGTACGCTGGCATCGCTATGTCCGCAGGTAAGGATCCTCGGAACCTAAGCCTTGACGTAGGCTGCGTGCAGGAAAGTCACGTTAATTATCGGCATTAATTGTCGCAGCTGTCGGCGGGAAGATAAGCGGCCAGTGGTGCAAAAGAGATTTGCTTTTGCATGAAACGCGCCCCCTTGGAGCGGCCTTGTGCCGCGAAGCGGGCGCGCAGCGGCCGTAAGCCCAGGCGACGCGGTGCACCAGGGTGATCGAGGTGGCAGGGTTGGCGGCCGCTACGCGCCCGCTTCGCGGCACAAGGCCGCTCCTACAGGAGGAAGCGCGATTCTTTCGAGGACCAGAAAGACAAAACCCC